>NZ_JAQJVM010000005.1:0-185885 GCF_027983475.1 Pseudomonas cerasi | reverse complement strand
GAGTAGGTCATCGTCAAGATTAAATTCCAGAAACCCTCTTCGCTTACGCGTTGAGGGTTTTTGTTTGTCTGGGTTCCAGAAACCTCTGCATCCTCCTGAGCTCATAACTCTACCTCTCCGGCAGTCATCCAGACCCACGTGCTTATGGCAATCCGGCGCGCTTGCCCTTATGGTTCGGCATCAGGTTCCACGCACCCGTCAAGGAAGCAAGCATGTCCGTTACAACCTCTCTGAGTGCAGGCTTCATGGTGGTTCAAGGCAACCGCCCGGATGAACTGCGCAGTCTGGTTGTGTCCTGGATGCGGCGATATCCATTGGCCCCCCTGGAAAACGAGATTGCTCTGGTGCAGAGCAACGGCATTGCGCAATGGTTGAAGCTGGCCTTGGCCGAAGATGCCCAGGATGAAGACAACGGTGGCTGTGGTATCGCCGCCGCCATAGACGTCCAGTTGCCCGGCAGTTTCATGTGGACGCTGTATCGTATGGTGCTGGGTGCAGATGAGATCCCACAGACTTCCTTGCTCGACAAGACCCCTTTGACCTGGCGCTTGATGCGCTTGCTGCCGTCGCTGATCAATCAGCCGCACTTCGAACCCCTGCAGCGCTTCCTGACCGACGACACTGATCTGCGCAAGCGCTATCAACTGTCCGAGCGCCTGTCCGATCTGTTCGACCAATACCAGGTTTACCGTGCGGACTGGCTGGAAGACTGGGCCGCTGGCCGTCATCAATTGCGCGACGTACGAGGTCAGTCCAGACCATTGTCAGCTGCCAATTGCTGGCAGGCCGAACTGTGGCGTGCGTTGCTGGACGACGTCGGGGCTGAAGGGATGTCGCAGAGCCGCGCGGGCGTGCATCAGCGTTTCATCGAGCGCATCGGCAACATGACCGAAGCGCCGCCGGGCTTGCCGGCACGGGTCATCGTTTTCGGCATTTCGTCATTGCCTGCACAAGCGCTTGAGGCGTTGGCAGGGCTGGCCAAGTTCAGTCAGGTTCTGCTCTGTGTCCACAACCCGTGTCGCCACCACTGGACCGATATCGTCGCCGACAAGGACCTGCTGCGTCACCAGTACAAACGTCAGGCGCGCAAGAGCGGAATGCCGATGGTCCTCGACCCGCAGGCGCTGCATCAGCATGCTCACCCGTTGCTCGCGGCCTGGGGCAAGCAGGGACGTGATTACATCAACCTGCTGGACAGCCATGACGATCCACGCAGCTACCGTTCCTCGTTCAAGGACGAGCGCATTGATCTGTTCAGTGAAGCGGAGCCCACCACACTGCTGAACCAGTTGCAGGACGATATTCTCGAGCTGCGTCCGCTGGATGAAACCCGTGAGCTCTGGCCGGCAGTCGATCCTCTCGAGGACCGCTCGATCCGCTTCCATGTGGCTCACAGTGCGCAGCGCGAAGTGGAAGTGCTGCATGACCAGCTACTGGCGAGATTCAGCAAAGACCCTGGCCTGCGTCCGCGTGACGTGATTGTCATGGTCCCGGATATCGACAGCTATGCCCCACACATACGAGCGGTATTCGGACAGATCGAACGCGAAGACCGTCGCTTCATCCCCTTTACGCTGGCTGATCAGGGCCAGCGCGGCCGCGAGCCGTTGCTGATTGCCGTCGAGCACCTGCTCAAACTCCCGGACAGCCGTTTCCCGGTCAGTGAGATTCTTGACCTGCTGGACGTTCCAGCCTTGCG
The DNA here is from genome assembly GCF_027983475.1 of Pseudomonas cerasi. Classification (NCBI taxonomy): domain Bacteria; kingdom Pseudomonadati; phylum Pseudomonadota; class Gammaproteobacteria; order Pseudomonadales; family Pseudomonadaceae; genus Pseudomonas; species Pseudomonas cerasi. The sequence goes on along the minus strand of NZ_JAQJVM010000005.1, from coordinate 184,186 downwards.
AGCACGCTTCAGGATTCAAGAGCGCGACCTGCCAACACTGCATCGCTGGATCGAAGGCGCAGGAATTCGTTGGGGGCTTAATGCTCAGCAGCGGGCCGGCCTCGGGCTGCCGGATGCCCTTGAGCAGAACAGCTGGCATTTCGGCCTGCGTCGCATGTTGCTGGGTTACGCCGTGGGTGCCGGTGCGGCTTACGACGGCATCGAACCTTACGATGAGATCGGCGGGCTTGATGCGGCGTTGATCGGTCCGCTGGTCGCGTTGATTGATGCTCTTCAGGTCGCCCACACAGAGTTGACGACACCCACCACTCCGGAAGCGTGGGGTGCCCGTCTGCAATCGCTGCTGCAGTTGTTCTTCCTCGCCGACAGCGAGCATGACGACTACTTGCTTGCCCAACTGGAAACACTGCGCGAGAACTGGCTGGAAACCTGTGCAACGGTAAGGCTGACTGAAGAGCTGCCGCTGACCGTGGTGCGTGAGGCCTGGCTGGCCGGGCTCGATCAAGGGCGCCTTTCCCAGCGTTTTCTGGCGGGCTCGGTCAACTTCTGCACGCTGATGCCCATGCGCGCCATCCCGTTCAAGGTGGTCTGCCTGTTGGGCATGAACGACGGCGATTATCCGCGCGCGCAACCGCCGCTGGATTTCGATTTGATGGGCAGCGATTACCGCCCCGGCGACCGTTCCCGGCGTGAAGACGATCGTTACCTGTTGCTGGAAGCCTTGCTCTCGGCCAGGGATCAGTTGTATGTCAGTTGGGTTGGCCACAGCATTCGTGACAACAGTGAGCGTCCAGCTTCGGTGCTCATCGGTCAGCTTCGCGATCACCTCGCCAGCGGCTGGAAGCTGGCCGGCGAGACCGACCCGGACGTTAAACAGGATGATGAGCGCTTGCTGAAAGCCCTGACTGTGAATCACCCCTTGCAACCCTTCAGCGCCAATTACTTCCACGCCGGAACGGGGTACTTCAGCTTCGCCCGCGAGTGGCGTCTGCTGCATGAAACCGACCTTCAGGTGCCCGTGCCTCAAGCGCTGCCGCCTCACGAACAGGAAGAACCGCTGTCCATTGCGCAGCTACAGGATTTCCTGAGAAACCCGGTAAAACACTTTTTCAGCCAGCGCCTGAAGATCTATTTCGAAGTTGCTGAAGCGCCGCTCGCCGACGAAGAGCCGTTCGTGCTCGATGCCCTTGAGCGCTATGGCCTGAGTGAAAGCCTGCTTGGCGCAGGTATGTCCTCGCCGGACAATATGGATGCTGCTCTACAGACTCAGGCGCTGAAACTGCAAGCCAGTGGCCTGCTACCGCTCGCAGGTTTCGGCACCTTGATGCAGAGCGAGCTGATCGAACCGCTGCCTGACGTACTCAGGCGCTACCACGATCTGCTGACCCTCTGGCCCGAGACCCTGAGCAGCGCTTTACCGATCAGCTTCAGCCATGCGGGTGTCAGCATCGACGGCTGGCTGGGCGGGTTGCACCGTAACGCCCGTGCCGAGCTGTTGCTGGTTACCGCCATTCCCAACAGCATCGGCTCGAAAAAGACCCGCAAGTGGCACCGGTTGATTCGGCCGTGGGTCAACCATCTGGTGGCGTGCGCTTGCGACCTGCCGTTGAGCACGGCACTGGTCGCCAGTGATGAAACCCTGATGCTGGAGCCGCTGGACAGGGCGAGTGCCGTCACCACGCTCAACCACTTGCTGACGGCCTGGCTGCACGGCATGCAGGAACCCCTTCCGGTCGCGGTCAAAACCGCCTTCGCCTGGTTGGGCCAGCCTGCCGACAAAGCCGAAGCGGCTGCTCGCAAAGCCTACGAAGGTGACGGACAGACCACCGACGGCGAGCGCCGAGAAAGCACGGCATTGGCTCGGCAGTTTCCGGACTTTGACGCACTGATGGGCAGTGAAGAATTCGCAGGCTGGTGCGAGACGCTTTACAAACCGATTTACGATGCGCCGTGGCAGTCGTTGTCCGGCGGGGAGGGTGGCGCATGAGCGAGCAATCCCTTCCTCTCGCGCTGCGCTTTCCACTGCGCGGCAGCCAGTTGATCGAGGCCAGCGCTGGCACCGGCAAGACCTTCACCATCTCCGCTCTGTACTTGCGTCTGGTGCTCGGCCACGGCACCGAGCAGTCCGGCTTTGGTCGCGAACTGCTGCCGCCGCAGATTCTTGTGGTGACCTTTACCGATGCCGCAACCAAAGAATTGCGTGACAGAATCCGTACCCGGCTGGCGGAGGCCGCTCGCTTCTTCCGTGACGAGATCGCCGCCCCCGATGGCCTGATTGCCGATCTGCGTGAACAGTTCGAAGCGTCGCTATGGCCAGCCTGCGCCAGCCGTCTGGACATTGCCGCACAGTGGATGGACGAGGCCGCGGTCTCGACCATCCACAGTTGGTGCCAGCGCATGTTGCGCGAACACGCATTCGACAGCGGCAGTCTGTTCACCCAGACGCTGGAAACCGACCACAGCGATTTGCTCGGCGAAGTCCTGCGCGATTACTGGCGCCGCTTCTGTTACCCCATGAGCGGCGACGCATTGCTCTGGGTGCGGGAAAACCTCAGCGGTCCGGCGGCGTTGCTGCCGCGTGTGCGAGGTCTGTTCGGCCGTGATCGCAGTCCACTCACCCAGGAACCGGCCGAACTGATTGCGGCGTCATTGCAAGAGCGCCGGGCAGCGCTTGCCGCGCTGAAGGCGCCGTGGGCCGTGTGGGCCGACGAGTTGTATGCGCTCTGTCAGGACGCGGTCGCTCGCAAGGCAGTCGACGGCCGCAAGATGCAGGAACGCTACTTCAAACCCTGGTTTGAAAAACTTGCTGCCTGGGCCGCTGACGACACACAGGAAGCGCTGGATCTGGGCACCGGTTTCACTCGTCTGACCCCCGACGGCATTGCCGAAGCCTGGAAGAGCGAGCCACCTGTGCACCCGGCCTTCGAGGCCATGGCACAGTTGAAGGCGGCGCTCGACGGTTTGCCCAAACCCGATGCTGCTGTGTTGCAGCATGCGGCGCATTGGGTCAGCGCGCGCTTTGAAGAGGAGAAGCGTCGCCGCGCCGAGATGGGCTTTGATGACATGCTGCTCAGGCTCGACGCGGCCCTGCATGGCGCGGGCGGCGAGCGTCTGGCCACCCTGATTCGCGAGCAGTTTCCGGTGGCGTTGATCGACGAATTCCAGGACACCGACCCTGTCCAGTACCGGATCTTCGACAGCATCTATCGTCTTGAGGCCAACGATGAGCAGACCGGGCTGTTCCTGATTGGCGACCCGAAACAGGCGATCTACGCGTTTCGCGGCGCCGATATCTACACCTACCTGCGTGCCCGCCAGGCGACCGATGGCCGTTGGCATACGCTGGACACCAACTACCGCTCCAGTCATGCGATGGTCGAGTCGGTCAACCATGTCTTCACGCGGGCAGAGCAACGAGAGCAAGGTCGCGGTGCGTTCCTGTTTCGTGATGAGCACGGCAATCAGGTGCCGTTCTCCGATGCGCTGGCCCAAGGCCGTAAAGAGACGCTGCACGTCGACGGTACACCCCTGACGGCGCTGACGGTCTGGCACCTGCAAAGTGACCAGCCGGTGTCCGGCGTGGTTTATCGTCAGCAGTTGGCAGCCAGTTGCGCGAGCGAGATCGTGCGTCTGCTCAATGCCGGTCAGCAGGGCCGTGCCGGTTTGGTCACGCCCGACAACACACTGCGCGGGCTGCGTCCGGCCGACATTGCGATTCTGGTCCGCGACGGCAAGGAAGCGCAGGCGGTGCGTCAGCAACTGACCGCGCGTGGTGTGCGCAGCGTGTACCTGTCCGACAAGGATTCGGTGTTCGCCGCTCAGGAAGCCCACGACCTGCTGTCCTGGCTCAAGGCCTGCGCCGAGCCGGACTCCGAACGCACGCTGCGTGCCGCGCTGGCATGTATCACGCTGGATCTGCCGCTGGCCGAGCTGGAACGCCTGAATCAGGACGAGCTGGCGTGGGAGCGACGCGTCATGCAGTTTCGTGGCTATCGCGCCATATGGCGCAGCCAGGGCGTGCTGCCGATGCTGCGCCGTCTGTTGCACGACTTTGCCCTGCCACAGACCTTGATGACCCGCAACGATGGCGAACGAGTACTCACCAACCTGCTGCACCTGTCTGAACTGCTGCAGCAGGCCGCCGCCGAACTGGATGGCGAGCAGGCGCTGATCCGTCATCTGGGCGACCATCTGGCACTCTCCGGCCAGGCCGGGGAAGAGCAGATCCTGCGTCTGGAAAGCGATGAGCAACTGGTCAAGGTGGTCACCATCCACAAGTCCAAGGGCTTGCAGTACCCGCTGGTGTTCCTGCCGTTCATTTGCTCCTCGAAACCGGTGGACGGCAGTCGCTTGCCTCTTCAGTTTCACGACGCCGACGGCAAGTCCCAGATCAGCCTGCAGCCTACCGAGGCGCTGATTCAACAAGCCGATGATGAACGTCTGGCCGAAGACCTGCGTCTGCTCTACGTCGCCCTCACGCGATCGGAACATGCCTGCTGGCTGGGCGTCGCCGACCTCAAGCGTGGCAATGCCAACACCTCCATGCTGCACCGCTCCGCACTGGGTTACCTGCTGGGCGGTGGCGCAGCGCTGGCCGAGTCTGCAGAGTTGAAGGTCTGGCTGCGTGATCTGGCCCAGGGGGGTGAGGCGATTGCCTTGGAGCCTGTGCCGGAGCCCACCGACGAGCGCTTCAGTGCGCCGCGCAACGAAGCGGCGCTGGTCAAGCTGCTGTTGCCCAAACGCCGCGCTGCCGAGAACTGGTGGATCGCGTCCTACAGTGCCCTGCGTATCGGCGACACGGTAACGGCCGGTGCCGATGAGTCGCCTGACAGCCCGCAGGCACAGAAACTGTTCGACGACGAGCGTCTGGACCCCGAAGCCCCGCGCGACATCCTGACCAGCGGCGGCGATATCCATCGTTTTTCGCGTGGCCCCAATCCCGGCACCTTTCTGCACGGGCTGCTCGAGTGGGCTGGCAACGAAGGGTTTGCGATGACCGCGCACGCGCCGGAGAAACTGCAGGACGCCGTCGCCCGGCGCTGCAATCGACGCGGTTGGGCGGGCTGGATCAATACCCTGAGCGATTGGCTGCAACACATGCTGAACATGCCGTTGCGCCTGACGCCGGACGCCGCACCGGTGGCCTTGGGCGAACTGGATCAGCCCAATCAGTACCGTGTGGAGATGGAATTCTGGTTCGCCAGCAATAACGTCAACGTCGCGCAGATGGATGCCCTCGTGCGCCGCTTCACCCACGACAACGCACCGCGTGCTGGGACCGAGACGGTCTCGCTCAACGGCATGTTCAAGGGCTTTATCGACCTGACGTTCGAACACGAAGGCCGGTATTACGTGGCCGACTACAAGTCCAACTGGCTGGGCAGCGACGACAGTGCGTACACCCAGCTGGCGATGGAAACCGCCATTCTCGACAACCGCTACGACCTGCAATACGTCCTCTACCTGCTGGCCCTTCACCGTCAGCTCAAGGCGCGGATGGCCGGCTACGATTACGACCAGCACATGGGCGGCGCGCTGTACCTGTTTCTGCGCGGCAGTCGTTCGGCCTCTCAGGGAGCATATTTCACCCGTCCGCCACGTGAACTGATCGAGAGTCTGGACCTGCTGTTTCAGGGCAAACCGATAGCGCATGACCTGCCGGGAGCATTGGCATGAGCCGCTCGTTCGATGATCTGTTGCCTACAGCGCTGGACGATATCAGCCTCGCTGAGTTGAGCCCGCTGACGCGTGTCAGTGATCTGCTGATCCTGCTCGAGCGTTGGGTCGAGCGCGGCTGGTTGCGTGCTCTGGACAAAGCGTTCGTCGCGTTCCTCAGTGACCTCGATCCGCACGCCGATCCGTTGGTGCTGGTGGCTGCGGCGCTTACCAGCCATCAGCTCGGCCACGGTCATGTCTGCCTTGACCTCTACGAGACCCTCAAAGAACCGGACTTCGCCCTGTCACTGCCACCCGAAGGCGATCAGCAGAGCGCGCCGATGCTGCTGCCCTCACAACTGCTGGCAGCACTGGATGGCGCCGCTTGGTGCCAGGCGCTGGCCGGCAGCATGCTGGTTGCCGAGGTGGGCGATTCAAGTACCGAAGCGCGACAAAAACCACTGGTGCTGGCCGAGCGGCGTCTGTACCTGCGTCGCTACTGGACTTACGAACGGCGTATCGCCGCAGCCTTGCGTCAGCGCCTGGCACAGCGTGAAACGCCGCCGGAGGATCTGCCGCAGCAGCTCGACGCATTGTTCGGCCCGGCCAATTCTTCGCCACAAGCTGTCATCGACTGGCAGAAACTTGCCTGCGCACTGGCGACTCGCAAGGGCTTCAGCATCATCACCGGCGGCCCCGGCACCGGCAAAACCACCACGGTGGTGCGTCTGCTGGCCTTGTTGCAGGCCCCGGCGGTACAGAATGGCCAACCGCTGCGTATCCGTCTCGCGGCACCTACCGGCAAGGCGGCGGCACGTCTGACCGAGTCCATCAGTCAACAGGTGCAGAGCCTGGATGTCAGTGACGACGTACGACAGAAAATCCCCAGCGAGGTGACCACCGTCCACCGCTTGCTGGGCAGTCGCCCCGGTACCCGGCACTTCCGCCACCATGCGGGCAATTTACTGCCGCTGGATGTGCTGGTGGTTGATGAAGCCTCCATGATCGACCTGGAAATGATGGCCAATCTGCTCGACGCACTGCCGCCGCATGCACGCATGGTTCTGCTGGGTGACAAGGACCAGCTGGCGTCCGTTGAGGCGGGGGCGGTACTCGGGGATTTGTGCCGCGACGCCGAAGAAGGTTTCTACAGCCCCGACACCCAGGCCTGGCTGGAAGCCGTCAGCGGCGAAGACCTCGGCAAGGGCGGTTTGCGGCTGGGCGATGCACAGCAGCATCCGTTGGCCCAGCAAGTGGTGATGCTGCGCCACTCGCGTCGCTTCGGCCAAGGCAGCGGCATCGGCCAGCTGGCCCGGCTGGTCAACCAGCAACAGGACCAACAAGCCCGCGCGCTGCTCTCGGCGGGCAGTCACGACGACCTGTTCGCCCTGGCACTCAAGGGCGAGCAGGACCTCAAGTTCGAACGCCTGGTGCTCGACGGTCTTAGCAGGGGCGAGCAAGGCCCGCAGGGTTACCGGCATTACCTGAACGTACTCGCCGCCGAACGTCCCGCCGACGATTCGGCACTGGACGACGCGTGCTGGACCCGTTGGGCGCGCTCGGTACTCAGCGCCTTCGACGCCTTTCAACTGCTGTGTGCCGTGCGCAAAGGCCCGTGGGGTGTGGAGGGTTTGAACCAGCGCATCACTCACGCGCTGTTCAACGCGAAGCTGATCGAAAGCGAACAGCAATGGTACGAAGGTCGCCCGGTGCTGATGACCCACAACGACTATGGCCTCGGCCTGATGAACGGCGACATCGGCATCACCTTGCGCCTGCCCGAGCGCGACGGCGAGGGCAAACAGGTGTTGCGCGTCGCCTTCCCCCGCAACGACGGCAGCGAAGGCGTACGCTTCGTCCTGCCCAGCCGCCTCAACGAGGTCGAAACCGTGTACGCCATGACCGTACACAAATCCCAAGGCTCGGAATTCGCCCACACCGCCCTGATCCTGCCCGAAGCGCTCAACCCGGTACTGACCAAGGAGCTCATCTACACCGGCATCACCCGCGCCAAGCACTGGTTCAGCCTGATCGAACCGCGCCAGGGCATCTTCGAAGAAGCCCTGCGCCGCAAGGTCAAACGTCTGAGTGGACTGATGTTGGGGCTTTGATCAGCAGTCGACTCTCGTGCCGATGCTCCGCGTTGGCATGCTGTCGGTGATGCTTTACGAGGGCTGTCAGTCCTGTGGGCGCAGCCCCGGCCGCAACAACCTGAGAGTTACGTGCGTCGTTTCTCGAGAGCGGAAAACAGGTACATACCGGCCAGTAAGGCTAATAGGAATATGAGGATTTTCCAGTGTCCTGTAAGCAGAGTGGCGACCGCTGGCCCAGGGCAGATTCCCGCAATGCCCCAGCCAATCCCGAACACCAGGCTGCCAACGATCAAGCGGGCGTCCAGCTGGGTTTTCACCGGGAGTTGCATACGGGCACCCAGCAAGGATTGCCTGTTCCTGCGCGCCCAGTTCAGGGGGACGACCGCCACCGAGATAGCACCTGCCATTACCAGAGCAAGCGATGGATCCCACGTTCCGCTTACATCAAGAAAAGCCAATACCTTGGCAGGGTTTGCCATGCCAGCCAAAAGCAGACCAAAGCCAAATATCAAGCCTGCAAAAAATGCGGTCACCTTGAGCATCTTCAGACCCCTAGTACATGGCGACTGACGTATACCGTCGCAAATCCGGTAGCCATAAAGCATAGCGTCGCCACGATGGAGCGAGGAGACAAGCGGGATATCCCGCACACACCATGACCACTCGTACAGCCCGAACCGTAACGGGTACCCACGCCAACGAGCAGGCCCGCGATGACCAGAGCGGGCCATTCTGAATTAATCTCTATCTCCGGCAACGCTGTGAACGCCGCCCACAATAATGGCGAAATCAACAGGCCAAGCAGGAACAGCGCCTTCTCGCCCCAGCCTTCACTGCCCAATTGCAAAAAGCCCCCCAACACGCCGCTGATGCCGGCAATACGACCATTCGCGAGAACGAACAAGCTGACGGCCAGCCCTATCAAGGCTCCTCCGCATAATGACGTCCAGGGTGTGAAGTTGATCCAATCAATGCTCATTTCGTATTTCCTGCACAAAGGGGGGCCTGTGGGGGGGGGGGCGTTGACTGGTAAAGCACTATCACCGGCATGATAACCATCTGCCCGGGTGGGTTGCGCGGCTGCTGTGCGAGAGTTAATGGAGGAGTCAGCTATCGGCTCGGCCTACCAAGGCAGCCATGGGAGTATCTTCTGTGTTTACTCATTGGCTGTGCCGAGTTTGACGTGGCGCGGGTAGCACGCCTCAGGGCTGGAAGGGGTCTGCTCGCCCAGGACACTGTTTCAGACGAGCAATGACCTCAGGCGCCGTTTTCGCCGTGTCGATCCTGCCGATATCATCAAGATAGATGTCTATCGTACTTCCCCATTTAGGCGTGATGTCGATGCACCGCTTGAAACCCTTATCGGTCCACCAATCGAACATCATGAAGAAGTCCTTATCAGGGAATATGTAGCTGAACTCAACGGCTGAGCCGCCGTGCCTGATATCGCCCCTGTGGATTCTGTCCTGAGTGTTCCACACGTATCGAAACTCCTCCTTGCTATTCGGAGAAAAATTGACGGCTACGACCGGCGAGGAAAAATACCAAAAAGCCACAGGAAGGATGCCGAGTAGAAGAAACATCCAGCGGCCATATCGGATCCTGGGTTTATGGACAGGCATGTATTTGGACCCCTTTACCCCATGGCTGGGGCGGTACTGCAAGCATTTCGTCCATGACCATCTTTGCAGTGACGCTTCCTTTAGGATGTCGTCCGCGTTCTGCTTGGGTGCTGTGATGGGTTTACTTTGGTAGTGCTGGTAGGGCACCTTAGGACCGAAAAGGGTCAGGTTCCCCGGCACACTGTTTTAAACGAGCGATAACATCATGGTCAGTCGCAGCAGTGTCGATTCGACCTTTATCATCAAGGTAAATTTCTATCATCCGCCCCCATTTCGGTGTTACGTAGAAACACCTCTGAAATCCCTTGTCGGTCCACCAATCGAACCTCATGAAGAAATCTTTATCAGGGAAGATTTGGCCCCACTCGACCGCTGAGCCGCCACCTGCGGGCATGTCACCCTTATAGATTTGATGCTGAGTGTTCCAGATGTATCGAAACTCTTCCTTTCCTTCATGAGAAAAATTTACTGCCACGACTGGAGAAGCTAAGTACCAAAAAGCGATAGGGCCGACCAAAAGGCCAACAAGCAGCCAACGGCCATGCCCGGTTTTAGTTTTGCTTGCATTTGTGTTCACGGATGCCTTTTCCCCATGCTCCAGGTGCTACTGCAAGAACTTCCTTCATTACCATTTGTGCCGTAATTCCACCGGTGGGGTTTTGGCTGAACAGCTTGATCCCAATGCTAATCGAAATCCGGTCTGGGGCGTCGTCCCATGCACGGAGTCCATCAATGTCGGCCGAGCGATTAGGCCCCGGAAGTTTTCTTTCCTCTTTCGGTTTCTGTAGGACCTCGACTGCTTTCCTGAGTGTGTCTGAAACGATCTGCTCAGCACCTGCGCCATCCAAACGGATGCTTTCGGAAAGCCCACCAACTCGCCCGACGTATCCATAGTGAATGTTCGACCAGATGTCATAGAAGTAATCGTAATCGCCCTGTTTGTGGTAGACGACGCCATCGTATTTCGCGGCGAGTATCGGTTTGTGGTCCCACGGGCGATTCTGACCAACACGTTCTGCCCAGATAGCAAAAGCCTTTGCTTGCATACCGGCCGCCATGCTGTAGAAATCCGGGCCGGGACCAAGGCGCAAGTAAAATGGAAGCGCCTCATACTCCTTCATCTTTGCCGCCGCATCGAAGCTATTGAGGTCTCTCATCTGACGAACTTCTGGACTATTGATGTTGGCGTTCATCTCTCCAGCAATATAAGTCGCCAGCTCTTCCATCCTGTCAGGGTGTTTGCAAACAACAGGTTCCGCTTTTGACTCAGGCTGCGCATCTGACTTCTCACCAGCGGCCTCAGGGCCTACCAAAGCGTTCGCCGCCAAGGCTTTCTCCGTGAGCTTCGGGTCAGCCAGCAAGGTCGCCATCTTCTCGTCGTCCACGGAACCGTCTGGCCGGAAGGCCCCCAGCACCATGAAGTTAATAAGGGGCGCGCCACCAGCGTCGCCCATGACGAAGCCGCCACCCACATTGCCTGAGCCCGTGATGATTGTCCCGCCGTGACTGGTGGGGCTTCCTAGGTGGGCCATAGGACGGCCATTCACCAGAATGGAAGGAAAGCCTGTAGTGATGACCGCGCCACACCCGCAGGTATCCCCCACACGTGCCGCGCCCATGCCGTTGATGTTGACGTCATCGGATGCAGAAGCGATAGGCGTTGTACCGTGCCCCGGTAATGGGCAGGCTTGCTTGTCGCCCAATCGGGCTGAAGAAATCATTGCATCCTGTCCCTGCGTTTTGATCCGTAAACAACCAGCGTTTAGTTGACGCGTGGGAGGCTACCGGAAGCGCAAAAAGCGGTATGTAGGGGAAATCTTAGTTTTGCGAAGGACCTTGAGAACCTGATCTAAAAGTCGGGGTCACCTCAATGGGAGCGGACCAGCATCAGTATGACAAACCGCCAACTCCGGTCTGCCCCGCGACTATAAGGCCACCTGATCCCTCGAAAATCTGTCATTGAAGGAAGCGAATAGCGCGGTTTTCCCCCAACAGAAACCCCTTATTCAACTCCGTCACCTCCCGAATGTAATCCCACAGCAACGTGATCCGCTTCAACTTGCGCAGATCCTCCCGGCAATACATCCAGAATTGACGAGTGATGTTCACCTCCTCCCTCAGCACCGGCAGCAGCCGTGGGTCTTGGGCAGCGAGGAAGCATGGCAGGATCGCCAGTGCGCGGCCCTGCAGGGCGGCGGTGTATTGGGCGATGACGCTGGTGCTGCGCAGCCGTGCCTGGGCGTTGGGCAGCAGGTTGCTCATGTACAGCAGCTCGGAGCTGAACGCCAAGTCGTCGACGTAGCTGATGAAGACGTGCTCGCTCAGGTCCGCTTTGTGTTCGATGGGCGAGTGGTTGTCGAGGTAGGCCTGGGTGGCGTACAGACCCAGGCTGTAATCGCAGAGTTTGCAACACACGTAAGGACCGTGTTCGGGGCGCTCCAGGGCGATGACGATATCCGCCTCGCGCTTAGACAGGCTGATGAAGTGCGGCAGCGGCAGGATGTCCAGCGAAATGCTCGGGTAGCTGTCGAGAAAGTGGCTCAGTTGCGGGGTGATGAAGAAGCTGCCGAAGCCTTCGGTGCAGCCCATGCGCACATGCCCTGATAGCGCGACGCTGGACCCGGAAACCTGTTCGCAAGCCATGTGCAGTGTGCTTTCGATGGACTCGGCATAACCCAGCAGGCGCTGACCTTCGGCGGTCATGATGAAGCCGTTGGTGCGCGATTTCTCGAAAAGCAGTGTGCCCAGTGAGGTTTCCAGCGAGTTGATGCGCCGCGACACGGTGGTGTAGTCAACGCCCAGACGCCGGGCCGCGCTGCTGACTTTTCGGGTGCGTGCCACCTCAAGGAAAAACTTCAGGTCATCCCAGTTCAACAGCCCCAGGGAGGTGATGTTTTTTTGCATGTTGACCCTGCTTTTATCTTCGTTCTTGTTAGAAGTTTGCACATCTATACTCCAAAGCACGCCCCCTGACCAATTCAAAAACAAGACTGCCGGGAGGCCACGCTCATCCTTCTGCACAAGCTGTGGATGCGTGGTTTGCTGAAGGGAGAATCGCTGAAATGAATGCCTCACTGAACCACACGACGACCTCGATTGCTCGCGTGAAACTGCTGATCAACGGCGAGTGGACCGACTCGCAAAGCAGCGAATGGCAAGACATCGTCAATCCCGCCACTCAGGAAATCCTCGCCCAGGTGCCATTCGCCACGGCCAGTGAAGTGGACGCCGCTGTCGCCGCTGCTCACGCGGCCTATCGAACCTGGCGTGAAACACCCATTGGTGTGCGTATGCGCATCATGCTCAAGTTGCAGGCGCTGATCCGCGAGCACTCCAGGCGCATCGCGGCGGTACTCAGTGCCGAGCAGGGCAAGACGCTGGCCGATGCCGAGGGCGATATTTTTCGGGGCCTGGAAGTGGTCGAGCACGCCTGTTCGATCGGCACGCTGCAAATGGGCGAGTTTGCCGAGAACGTCGCCAGTGGCGTTGACACCTATACCCTGCGCCAGCCGATCGGTGTGTGCGCCGGGATCACGCCGTTCAACTTCCCGGCGATGATTCCGCTGTGGATGTTTCCGATGGCGATCGCCTGCGGCAATACATTCGTGCTCAAGCCTTCCGAGCAGGATCCGCTGTCGACCCTGTTGCTGGTCGAGCTGGCGATCGAGGCGGGGGTGCCGCCCGGTGTGCTCAACGTGGTGCATGGTGGCAAGGAGGTGGTGAACGCGATCTGCACGCACAAGGACATCAAGGCTGTTTCCTTCGTCGGTTCAACGGCGGTCGGCACGCATGTCTACGATCTGGCCGGTCGGCATGGCAAGCGGGTGCAGGCAATGATGGGTGCGAAGAATCATGCCGTGGTGCTACCCGATGCCAACCGTGAGCAAACGCTGAACGCGCTGGTGGGCGCGGGTTTCGGTGCGGCGGGTCAGCGTTGCATGGCGACTTCTGTGGTGGTGCTGGTCGGCGCGTCTAGACAGTGGCTGCCCGACCTCAAGGCACGGGCGCAGACTCTCAAGGTCAATGCCGGTAAGGAGCCGGGCACTGACATCGGGCCGGTGATTTCACGACGGGCCAAACAACGCATTCTGGATCTGATCGAGAGCGGCGTGCGTGAAGGCGCGACGCTGGAACTGGATGGTCGGGAGGTTTCGGTTCCGGGTTACGAGGGCGGCAACTTCGTGGGGCCGACCTTGTTCTCGGGCGTCACCACCGACATGCAGATTTACACCCAGGAGATTTTCGGGCCGGTGCTGGTGGTGCTGGAGGTCGATACCCTCGATGAGGCTATCGCGCTGGTCAACGCCAACCCGTTCGGCAACGGCACCGGGCTGTTCACCCAGAGTGGTGCGGCGGCACGCAAGTTTCAAAGCGAGATCGATGTCGGGCAGGTCGGGATCAATATTCCGATTCCCGTGCCGGTGCCGTTTTTCAGTTTTACCGGCTCGCGGGGTTCCAAACTGGGCGATCTGGGCCCGTACGGCAAACAGGTGGTGCAGTTCTACACGCAGACCAAGACCGTCACCAGCCGCTGGTTCGATGACGACAGCGTCAACGATGGCGTGAACACCACGATCAATCTGCGCTGAGCGCTGGCGGTCAATTCGCCCGGGAGAACAACCATGAACATCGCATTTATCGGTCTGGGCAATATGGGCGCGCCCATGGCCCGCAACCTGATCAGAGCCGGTCACGCCTTGCAGGTGTTCGACCTCAACAAGAGCGTACTGGCTGAGTTCGCCGAGCTGGGCGCACAGGTCAGTGACTCACCCGCACAGGCGGCTCAGGGCAGTGAGCTGGTCATCACCATGCTGCCCGCAGCGGCACATGTGCGCAGCGTGTACCTGAGCGACGACGGCGTGCTGAAAGGCATCGCACGAGGCGTCCCGGCGGTTGATTGCAGCACCATCGACCCGCAGACCATCCGCGACATCGCCGCTGTCGCTGCGCAGCAAGGCGTGGTGTTGGGCGATGCGCCGGTGTCGGGCGGCACCGGTGGGGCGCAGGCCGGGACCCTGACCTTCATGGTCGGAGGCTCTGCCGGGCATTTCGCCGTGCTCAAACCGGTGCTGGAACAGATGGGCCGCAACATCGTGCATTGTGGTGACGTGGGCACCGGCCAGATTGCCAAGATCTGCAACAACATGCTGCTGGCGATTTCCATGATCGGCGTGGCCGAGTCTATGGCGCTGGGCAATGCACTGGGTATCGATACCCAAGTGCTGGCCGGCATCATCAATACCTCGACCGGTCGTTGCTGGAGTTCGGAGGCCTACAACCCGTGGCCCGGCATCGTCGAAACCGCTCCCGCGTCGCGCGGTTACAGCGGTGGCTTTGGTGCCGAGTTGATGCTCAAGGACCTGGGCCTTGCAACCGAGGCCGCGCGCGCTGCGCATCAACCGGTCATCCTCGGCGCAGTGGCGCAACAGCTGTACCAGGCCATGAGCCTGCGCGGTGATGGCGGCAAGGACTTCTCGGCGATCATTGAGGGGTATCGCCCGAAAGCCTAGGCGTCACCCGTGTCGGGAATCAGTGGGGCGTTGCTGTGTATCCGGTTTTTACATTAGGAAAACGTGGCAGAACCGGCTACTTTGGACCCCGTCAGATCAGCGCAGGGATGCTCGGTACGCTTCGATGAGAAGTGCCGCATCCTCGCCTGGAGGCTGGCGCTTCACTCATCAAACGTCCCTGACCCAGAAAAAGAAGAGATCGACCATGAAGTTCGAACCCCTCGCCAGATCGTTGATCGCGACGGCACTGATTGTCGCGTATTCCCCCACATTCGCGGCGTCACAAGCGCCGGTCGCTGCCGAAAACGGCATGGTCGTGACGGCTCAGCACCTGGCTACCCACGTGGGTGTCGATGTACTCAAGGCTGGCGGCAATGCGGTCGATGCGGCCGTAGCGGTCGGCTACGCGCTGGCGGTGGTCTATCCCGCTGCCGGCAACCTCGGCGGCGGTGGTTTCATGACCATTCAGCTGGCCGACGGGCGCAAGACCTTCCTCGACTTCCGTGAAAAGGCACCGCTGGCCGCGACTGCCAACATGTACCTGGATAAGGACGGCAAGGTCATCCCTGATCTGAGTGCCAAGGGCCATCTGGCCGTCGGCGTGCCTGGCACCGTCTCCGGTATGGAAATGGCCCTGAGCAAGTACGGTACCCGCAAGCGTGAGGAAGTCATCGCTCCGGCGATCAAGCTCGCCGAGGAAGGTTTTGTGCTGGGTCAGGGCGATGTCGACATGCTGTCGAGCGCCACGGATGTATTCAAGGCGGACATGGCCGATTCCGGTTCGATCTTCCTCGACAAGGGCGAACCGATGCAGGTCGGTCAGAAACTGGTGCAGAAAGACCTGGCCAAGACCCTCAAGGAAGTCTCCGAGAAGGGCAGCGACGGTTTCTACAAGGGCTGGGTTGCCAAGGCGCTGGTCGATTCCAGCCAGGCCGGCAAGGGCATCATTACCCAGGCGGACCTCGACCATTACAAGACCCGCGAGCTGGCACCGGTCGAATGTGATTACCGTGGCTACCATGTGGTCTCGGCACCGCCTCCGAGCTCCGGCGGTGTGGTCATCTGCCAGATTCTGAACATCCTCGAAGGCTACCCGATGAAAGAGCTGGGCTTCCGCTCGGCGCAGGGCATGCATTATCAGATCGAGGCCATGCGTCACGCCTACGCAGACCGCAACAGCTACCTGGGCGACCCGGACTTCGTCAAGAATCCGGTCGAGCACCTGCTGGACGTCAAGTATGCCGCCAAGCTGCGCGCAGCCATCGATCCGCAAAAGGCCGGTGACTCGAACAAGATCAAACCCGGCGTCGCGCCCCATGAAGGCAGCAACACCACCCACTATTCGATTGTCGATAAATGGGGCAATGCGGTTTCGGTAACCTACACCCTGAACAACTGGTTCGGCGCGGGCGTCATGGCCAGCAAGACCGGCGTGATCCTCAACGATGAAATGGATGACTTCACCGTCAAGGTCGGCGTACCCAACATGTACGGACTGGTGCAGGGCGAAGCCAACGCCATCGCGCCGGGCAAGACGCCGCTGTCGTCGATGAGCCCGACCATTGTCACCAAGGACGGCAAGGCTGTGATGGTCGTCGGCACGCCGGGCGGCAGCCGCATCATTACCGCCACGCTGCTGACCATGCTCAACGTCATCGACTACGGCATGAACATTCAGGAAGCGGTGGATGCGCCGCGCTTCCACCAGCAATGGCAGCCTGAGGAAACCAACATCGATACCTTCGCGGTCAGCCCTGACACGCTGAAGATACTTCAGAGCTGGGGTCAAAAGTTCGCAGGTCCGCAGCCGCTCAATCATGTGGCGGCGATTCTGGTGGGCGCGCCTTCGCTGGGTGGCAAACCGGTCGGTAACAACCGCTTCTACGGTGCCAACGACCCGCGTCGCAACACCGGGTTGTCGCTCGGCTACTGAGTCACGCTGCTAATCGCGCCACGGCCCTGAGCTTCAGGGTCGTGGCGTTTTGCGTTCTAAGGTCTGCTCAGTTACGCACCCAACGCTGCCTGCTCCAACCGCTCAAAGCGTCGACGGCCAACACCAGTATCAGCATCGCCAGAATCACGGTACTGGCCTGCGCTTCCTGAAACAGGCTGAGGCTGACATACAGCATTTGCCCCAGACCGCCCGCGCCGACAAAGCCCAGCACGCTGGCCATGCGAATGTTGTTCTCCCAGCGATACAGCGTATACGCCAGCAGCTGTGGCCAGAGGTTGGGCAGGGTGCCGTAGCTGAACGCCTGCCAGGCGCTGCCGCCCTGCAGACGAATCGCTGCAGCGGGTTGCGGCGCGGTATTTTCCAGCGCCTCGGCAAACAGACGGCCCAGAACGCCCGTGGTGTGCAGTGCCAGCGCCAGCGTGCCGGCATTGGGGCCGAGCCCGGCAGCCAGCACCATCAACACGGCCCACACCAGTTCCGGAATGGCGCGCAGCGCATTGAGCAGCAGGCGGCTCAGGCTGCGCAGGAACCAGCCGAAGCGTCCGGCCGCGGGCAGTGCCAGGAGCAGACCTGCAATGGCGGCCAGCAATGTGCCGAGTGCAGACATGGCGAGGGTTTCCAGGGTGCCCTGGCCGATTGCCTGCAGATGAGGGGCGCTCAGGTCCGGGCTCATGAAGCGCAGCGCGTAACGGCCCATCTGCGTCAGGTTGTCGTGGCTGCCCAGGGTGAACAGGTCGAGGCCGAGGTACACAAACGATGCGATCACTGCCGCAATCATCGTCAGCACCAGCAGCAGATTGCCTGCGCGCTTCATGTGAACTGCCTGCGCAGCAAGCGGCTGAGCTGGTCGGCGAGCAGCACCAGCAGCAGGAAGGTCAGCAGCATGCTCGCCACTTCGTCACCGGCGAACATGCGCATCGACAGGTCGATCTGCTGACCCAGTCCGCCTGCGCCGACGAAACCCATGACCACCGAAGCGCGCACGGCGCACTCCCAGCGGTACACAGTGTAGGACGTCAATTCGGCGGCCGCGTTGGGCAGGATGCCGTAAGCCAGCGCGGCCAGGCGACCGCTGCCTGCCTGGAGCAGCGCGTGGGCCGGGCGTTGGTCCACCGATTCGAAAATCTCCGCGTACACCTTGCCGAGCATGCCCGCATAGGTGATGGCGATGGCCAGCACGCCGGCCGTCGGGCCCAGGCCGACCGCGCGCACGAACAGCAGCGCCCAGACGATTTCCGGCACGCTGCGCAGGAAGATCAATACTCCGCGTGTCGGCCAGCGCAGGCATTGGCCGAGCCAGCCGGGGCGGCCTCCGTGTGAGGCGGCCGACAACGACAGCGCTTTGCTGGCGAGCAGGCTTGCCGGAACGGCCAGCAGCAAGGCAAGGGCAATGCCGGCCGTCGCGATCGCCAGGGTTTGCAGCGTCGCATCCAGCAGCAGCCCGAGGAATTCCGCAGAGTGCGCCACCGGCCAGAACCCGGAGAGAAAGCTGCCCATCGTCCGCGCATTATCGGCTTGCAGCAGTACCAGCGGATTCAGTTCGGCCAGACGAATGCCCGGCCAGAGCAGGGCGACCGCCAGCAACGTCAGCAACAGGCGTGGCGTTGCCGCCGGGTCGCGCTGATCCCGACTCAGCATCGTGGCGTCCAGCGTATTTCAGCCGCATCCGAAACCGCCTGAGGGCTGAGTTGTTCGTTGGCATACAGCGTGTCGAGATGCTCCCGGCCGACCTCGCTGGCGGCAAGGTCGAAGTGAATTCGCCCGTCACGCACCCCGATGACCCGCGGAAAGTGTGCCAGCGCCAGTTCCACCGCATGCAGGCTGGCGACCAGCGTCACGTTGTGCTCGATGGCGTGCTGACACAGCAGCGCCAGGGTGTGATCGGCGAGGCGCGGGTCCATCGCCGAAACCGGCTCGTCGGCCAGCAGCAGTTCGGGTTGTTGATACAGGGCGCGGGCAATGCCGACACGTTGCAGCTGTCCGCCGGACAACTGCTGGCAACGCTCGAACAATTTGTCTGCCAGGTCCAGACGTGCCAATACCTCGCGGGTGCCGCTGATGTCGAGGGGATGCAGCAGGTTCAGCAGGCTTTTGCCCAGCCCCCACTGACCAAGCCTGCCCGCCGACACCGCAGTGACCACCCGTTGGCGCGCTGGCAACGGCGGTGCCTGATGAATCAGCGCAATGCGGCTGCGCAGGCGCTGGCGTCGTGTGCTGGAGAGCTGCCAGGGATCAGTCCCCAGCACCTGCAGTTGCCCGGCACTGGGCGGCAGAGCGCTGGCCAGCAGGTTGAGCAGCGTGGTCTTGCCCGCACCGGATGGCCCGATGATCGCCACCCGCTCGCCGCGATCAATGCTCAGGTCCAGGCCGCGCAACGCCAGTGTGCCGTCGCTATGGCGCAGCTCGATGTCGGACAGACGCAAGGTCATTTCAGCAGGTCGGCAGCGCGTGCGGCTTCTTCGATGCCTTTGTAGTTCTCGGGCTTGGTCTCGATGAAGCGGCTGGCGGCCTGAAGGTCGAGGATCGCCTTCTGCTCCGGGTTGGCCGGGTCGAGGTCGAGGAAGGCCTGTTTGATCTTCGCTGCCAGTGCCGGGTCGAGGCTGCCGCGCACGGTCCAGTTGTAGTCGAAATAAGCCGGTGTGGTCTGGAAGACATGAACCTTGTTGGTGTCGACCTTGCCGCTGGCGACCAGTTTGTCCCAGACGCTGGCATTGAGCACGCCTGCATCGACCTTGCCCGCCTGAACCCACGCTGCGGTTGCGTCATGCGCACTGGAATAGGCGACGCGGCTGAAGAACGTTTCCGGTTTGATGTTTTCCTTGAGCATGAAATAACGCGGCATCAGGCTGCCGGATGTCGATGACACCGAGCCGAAGGCAAACGTCTTGCCCTTGAGGTCCGCCAGGGTTTTCACGTCCGGATCGGAGGTGATGAATTTGCTGGTGAATTTGGCGTCCTGCTCACGCTGTACCAGTGGCACCGCATTACCGGTCTTGAGGTTGACCTGAACGAAGGTGAAGCCGCCCAGCCAGGCCATGTCGAGCCGGTCAGTGGCCAGCGCTTCGACCACTGCCGGGTAATCCGCGACTGGAACGAACTCGACTTTCATGCCCAGCCGTTGCTCCAGATAAGCACCCAGCGGCTTGAACTTGCGCAGCAGTTCGGTGGGCGCTTCGTCGGGAATGGCCGAGACGCGCAGGGTGTCGGCAGCGTGGCTGGTCAGGGCGGAGAAGGACAGGGCAAGGCCGGCGGCGAGCGCCAGGGTACGCTTGAGCATGGAGGTTCTCCGGTTCAATAGCGGAAAAGGATAACGTGACGCCCGCCAGCACGAGCAGGCGGCGCTTCACAGGATTCGGTGGTGATGCGCGGGGATTATAAGAGGCATGGCGAGAAAGGCCAGTTCGGCAGATTCATCGCCCGAATGCACGATCGGCGCACGACGCGGTTTGCGCTGATAAGGGAACAGCCCCTAGACTCCACAGCCTGTTTCCCGGTAACCGAGAGTGTCGCAATGAATGAGCCAATCCGCCTGACCCAGTACAGTCATGGAGCAGGGTGTGGCTGCAAGATTTCCCCCAAGGTGCTGGACGTGATCCTCGCTGGCAGCGGCGCTCAGAACCTCGACCCCAGACTCTGGGTTGGCAATGCCTCGCGTGATGACGCAGCGGTCTATGCGCTGGATGACGAGCGCGGCGTGGTCTCGACCACGGACTTCTTCATGCCCATCGTCGATGACCCGTTCGACTTCGGCCGTATCGCCGCGACCAATGCCATTAGCGATATCTATGCGATGGGCGGCGATCCGCTGATGGCCATCGCCATCCTCGGCTGGCCGGTCAATATCCTCCCGCCAGAAGTGGCGCGTGAAGTCATTCGCGGTGGTCGTGCCGTCTGCGACGCTGCCGGTATTCCGCTGGCGGGCGGGCACTCCATCGACGCGCCGGAGCCGATCTTCGGTCTGGCGGTGACCGGCGTGGTGCAGAAAAAGCACATGAAACGCAACGACACTGCCTTGGCGGGGAGCACCTTGTACCTGACCAAGCCCCTGGGCATCGGCATCCTCACCACCGCCGAGAAGAAATCCAGGTTGCGCGATGAAGACATCGGTCTGGCGCGTGACTGGATGTGTACCCTGAACAAGCCGGGCAGCCGTTTCGGCAAGCTCGACGGAGTGCAGGCCATGACCGATGTCACCGGCTTCGGCCTGCTCGGGCATCTGGTTGAAATGGCGGACGGCGCAGGTCTGACCGCGCGTCTGGACTACGCTGCTGTACCGCGTCTGCCCGGCGTCGAGCATTACATTGCCGAGGGCTGTGTGCCGGGCGGCACATTGCGCAATTTTGAAAGTTACGGCGACAGGATCGGCACACTGACCGACGCCCAGCGTGACCTTTTGTGTGACCCGCAGACAAGCGGCGGTCTGCTGGTCGCGGTCAGCCCTGAAGGTGAAGCCGAGTTTCTGATCGTGGCCGCCGAACTGGGTCTGCTGCTCAACCCTATCGGCACCCTGCACGAGCGACAGACCCACGCCGTCGAGGTGTTCTGATGGCCGACAACAGCAGCGACTACCGCGCGTTGTTTCTCAACGACGTGCCGATGATGGACGCTCGTGCTCCGGTGGAGTTTTCCAAGGGGGCTTTTCCTGGTGTGATCAACCTGCCGCTGATGAATGACATCGAGCGGCAGAAGGTCGGCACCTGCTACAAGCAACACGGCCAGGACGCCGCTATCCAGCTTGGGCATCAATTGGTCTGTGGTCAGGTCAAGGATGAACGCGTCAATGCGTGGGTCGAGTTCGCCAAGGCCAATCCGGATGGCTACCTGTATTGCTTTCGCGGCGGGCTGCGCTCGCAGACGGTACAGCGCTGGCTGAAGGATGCCGGGGTCGACTACCCACGGGTTCTTGGCGGCTACAAGGCGATGCGCACGTTCCTGCTGGATACCCTGCACGAGGCGGTGAGCGAATGCGAAATCGTCGTGCTTGGCGGAATGACCGGCACGGGCAAGACCGAAGTGTTGACGCAACTGCGCAACAGCCTGGACCTGGAAGGCATCGCCAACCACCGCGGCTCCAGCTTCGGCAAGCGTGCCACCGGGCAACCGGCGCAGATCGACTTCGAGAACCGGCTGGCCATCGACCTGCTCAAGAAGCGCGCAGCCGGTATCGAACAATTCGTTGTGGAAGATGAAAGCCGTCTGGTCGGTAGTTGCAACGTGCCGCTGGAACTGCACCAGGCGATGCAGGGCTGCGCGATGGTCTGGCTGGAAGACAGCTTCGAGAATCGCGTCGAGCGGATTCTCGATGATTACGTGATCAACCTCTGCGCAGAGTTCATCACCGTCAAGGGCGAAGAGCAAGGCTTTGGCCTGTTCGCCGAGCGTCTGTTGCAAAGCCTGAACAACATTCACAAACGCCTCGGTGGCGAGCGTCACCAGCGACTGTCGGGCCTTATGCAGGCGGCGCTGGAAGAACAGCAGCGCAGCGGTGCGGTTGATCTGCACCGTGGCTGGATCGAAGGGCTGCTCGGCGAGTACTACGACCCGATGTACGCTTACCAGCGCGAACACAAGGCGGCGCGTATCGAATTCGCAGGTGATCAAGCGCAAGTGCTGGCCTACCTGCGCGAGCGCTCAGTAAAAGGTTAAGCCTCGACCTCTATCCATCTGGCAAGGGACGCCATGCACTCGATTCTCGATTTCTATCAAACGCTGGGCTGGGGCCTTTCGGCTCTGGTGATCGGCACCTTTCTGCTGGCCGGAACGGTCAAGGGTGTCATCGGCCTGGGCTTGCCCACGGTGGCAATGGGGTTGCTGGGACTGGCCATGCTGCCGGCGCAGGCTGCGGCGTTACTGATCATCCCGTCGACGTTCACCAATGTCTGGCAACTGGCGACGGGTGGCAATCTGCGGCCTTTGCTGAAGCGGCTATGGCCGATGCTGAGCATGATTTTCATCGGCACTCTGGCCGGGGCGTTCTGGCTGGGCATGAGTGGCGGTCATTCTATGACCCGCGCGTTGGGTGGCGCGTTGTTTCTCTACGCACTGAGCGGGCTGTTTTTGCCGACCTTCAGGGTTGCTGCCGCCGCCGAGCGCTGGCTGGGCCCGCTGTGCGGTTTGATCACCGGGGTTATCGCTTCGGCCACCG
This sequence comes from Pseudomonas cerasi, assembly GCF_027983475.1. Taxonomy (NCBI): domain Bacteria; kingdom Pseudomonadati; phylum Pseudomonadota; class Gammaproteobacteria; order Pseudomonadales; family Pseudomonadaceae; genus Pseudomonas; species Pseudomonas cerasi. Next base: position 161,207 of record NZ_JAQJVM010000005.1, on the reverse strand, counting down.
GGGTATTCGTGATTCCCGTGGTGCCTTATCTGCAGGCTCTGGGGCTTGAGCGCGACCAGTTGGTCCAGGCGCTGGGGTTGTCCTTCACCGCCTCGACGCTGGCGCTGGCGGCGGGTCTGTCGTGGAACGGCACGCTGGGCGGCGCGGAACTGGGCGCATCCACGCTGGCGCTGATTCCGGCCCTGTTGGGCATGCTGCTGGGGCAGTGGCTGCGTCAGCGAATCAGCGCGGTACTGTTCAAGCGTGTGTTCTTCATCGGCATGGGGCTGTTGGGGCTGCATCTGCTGATAAAGGGTTGAGCCTGATGGGGTAAACCCTTTAGCTGTTCACGCATTTCGGTCAATAGTCTTCCTGTCATTCGTGACTGTGAAGCAAGAGTATTTTGCCCTTTGCTGTCTTACTCATGGACGCACATCTCTTTACTCTCGGCTCATCCATTAATCACCTCCACCTCAGCCTCAAGACGGGCGGGGTCGGGTTGCGAGAGATCAGCCATGAAAAAAGTATTGTTCCTCAACGGCGGTAAACAGTTTGCGCACTCGGAAGGCCGCTATAACGCGACCCTGCACGAGGCGGGCGTAGCGTTCATGGACCGTGCCGGTTTCGATGTGAAGCAAACCTTCATTGACGGCGGCTACGACGTGGCCGAGGAAGTGCAGAAATTTCTCTGGGCCGATGTCATCGTCTGGCAGATGCCTGGCTGGTGGATGGGGGCGCCCTGGACCGTCAAGAAATACATCGATGAAGTGTTCACCGAGGGCCACGGCAGCCTGTATGCCAATGACGGCCGTACGCGTTCGGATGCATCGCAGACATACGGCAGCGGCGGCTTGCTGCATGGCAAACAGTACATGATTTCGGCAACCTGGAATGCGCCACAGAAAGCCTTCGACGACCCGTCCGACTTCTTCGAAGCCAAAGGTGTCGATGCGGTCTACTTCCCGTTTCACAAGGCCAACGAGTTTTTGGGCATGACAGGCCTGCCGACGTTTCTGGCAGTGGACGTAATGAAAATGCCCAATGTCGAAGCAGACGTGCAGCGTTACCAGGCTCATCTGGCCAAGGTGTTTGCTGCGCAGTGAGCGCAACCTTTGCACTGAACAGCGTTAATATCCCCTGAGTGTTGAGCAGGGGACAACAATGAAAGCCCGATCCGATGAGTTACAGGTGTTTGTCTCGGTTATCGAAAGCGGTTCGATCTCCGCCGCAGCCGAGAAAATGGGCCAGACGCCCTCAGGCGTCAGCCGCACCCTGTCGCGTCTGGAAGCCAAGCTGGAAACCACGCTGATCAACCGCACTACGCGGCGCATGGACCTGACCGAGGAGGGCAAGTTCTTTCTGGAGCGTGCGCGTCACATCCTTGAGCAGATGGAAAGCCTCGAAGAACGACTCTCCTCCTCCAGGCAGACGCCCGCCGGGCGCTTGCGTATCAACGCCGCGTCACCGTTCATGCTGCATTCCATCGTGCCGCACGTGGCAGAGTTTCGTCAGCGTTATCCGCATATCGAGCTGGAGCTCAACAGCGATGACTGGTTCATCGACCTGCTTGAGCAAAGCACGGATATCGCCATCCGCATCGGTGCGCTGTCCGACTCGACCCTGCATGCCCGCTCACTGGGCAGTTGCCTGCTGAATATCGTGGCCAGCCCGGCTTACCTGCAGCGCCACGGCAGTCCCAAAACTGCAGAAGAGCTGGCGCAGCACGTGCTGTTGGGGTTCACCCATGTAGAGGTCCTCAATCAGTGGCCGTTACGCCATGCCGGGGGCGATCGCCTGCCGATCAAGCCCTCCATCTCGGCATCCAGCGGCGACACCTTGCGTCACCTTGTGCTAGAGGGCGTGGGCATCGCCTGCCTGTCCGATTTCATGACTTGTGATGACCTGCGCGAGGGGCGGATGGTCTGTCTGTTGAAGGAGGCCAACAGCGGCTATCGTCAGCCGATCCATGCGGTGTATTACCGCAACTCTCGACTGGCACTGAGGATTCAGTGCTTTCTGGATTTCATGCAGGAGAAGCTTGAGGACTACGCGCGCTGAGGTCTTGAGTGCGTGTCCGGCTATTAATTGGCTTTCACCCGGGCAACAAAAAGCCCGTCACGCTGGACGGGCTTTTTACCGGGCGACTGTCAATGCGTGCGGGCGACTGCAAACTCGCTTAGTTCGACCAGTGCGTCGCGGTACTCGCTGGGCGGCAGTGCGTCCAGGCAGGCAATGGCACGGGCCGCGTAGTCTCGGGCGAGCTGTGCGGTGTAATCGAGGGCACCGGCGCTTTCCACTGCGTTGCGGATGCTTTCCAGATCTTCCAGGCCACCTTTCTGGATCGCCTGACGAACCAGTGCGGCCTGTTCCGGGCTGCCTTCACGCATGGTGTAGATCAGCGGCAGGGTCGGTTTGCCTTCGGCGAGGTCGTCACCGACGTTCTTGCCCAGTGTCTCGGCATCGCCACGGTAGTCCAGCAGGTCATCCACCAACTGGAAGGCCACACCCAGATGATCGCCGAACGTGCGCAGTGCTTCGCTCTGTTCCTGGGGGGCGTTGCACAGGGCCGCGGCGCTGTGCGTCGAGGCTTCGAACAGCATGGCCGTCTTGCCGCGAATCACTTCCATGTAGGTTTCTTCGGTGGTGCTGGCGTCACGAATCTTCGAGAGCTGCAACACTTCGCCTTCGGCGATGATGCGGGTTGCCTTGGACAGAATCTTCATGACCTCCATCGAGCCCAGTTCGACCATCATTTCGAACGAGCGCGAATAAAGGAAGTCGCCCACCAATACGCTGGGCGCATTGCCCCAGAGCGCGTTGGCAGTGGAACGACCGCGACGCATGCCGGACATGTCGACAACGTCGTCATGCAGCAGGGTAGCGGTGTGCAGGAATTCGATGGTGGCGGCGAGCAGGCGAACGTCATCGCCTTCGCGACCCAGTGCCTTGCCACACAGCAGCACCAGCAACGGGCGCAGGCGCTTGCCACCTGCCGACGTGATGTAATCACCGATTTTCGAGACCAGCGGTACGCGCGACGTCAGTTGCTTTTTGATGATAAGGTCAACGGCACTAAAGTCGTCCGCCACCGCGCGGTAGAAGGCTTGGGGTTGCATCAGCGACACGTGCTCCGGATAGGTTGCGCCGCATGCTAGGTCGCGGGGTAGAGCGTGTCAAGGTATGACGAGGCGCCTCTTGCAACGCGCGAATGCCTTGCGTACAATCGCGCACCCTAACTTTCCTGGGCAGCACCTGCCTTACGCAATGCAAACGGGCCGTTCCAGCCCCATGCAGCCATGCCAGCCGATACTCTTCTTATAAAGAGCTGGGTGAGCAGGATTTTCGGAGAAATACCATGTACGCAGTAATTGTTACCGGTGGCAAGCAGTACAAAGTCGCCCCAGGTGAATACCTGAAAATTGAAAAGCTGGAAATCGCTACTGGCGAATCCGTCACGTTTGACCGCGTTCTGCTGGTTGGCAATGGCGACGACGTCAATATCGGTGCTCCAGTTGTTGCTGGCGCTACCGTTGTGGCTGAAGTGGTTTCGCAAGGTCGTCACGATAAGGTTCGTATCATCAAGTTCCGTCGTCGTAAGCACCACATGAAGCGTATGGGCCACCGCCAGTGGTACACCGAGATCAAAATTACAGGTATTCAGGCTTAATTCAGCCTAATCCTCAACTGGAGAATTGACTCATGGCTCACAAAAAAGCTGGTGGTAGTACCCGTAACGGGCGCGACTCAGAAGCCAAACGCCTTGGCGTGAAGATGTATGGCGGCCAGGCTATCATCCCTGGCAACATCATCGTGCGTCAGCGCGGCACCCAATTCCACGCTGGCTACGGCGTTGGCATGGGTAAAGATCACACCCTGTTCGCGAAAGTGGAAGGCGTGATCAAGTTTCAAGTCAAGGGCGCCTTCGGTCGCCGCTACGTGAGCATCGTTCCGAAGACTGAAGTCTCCGCAGCGTAATCACGCAGTAGCTTAAGAGCCCTGTCTTGCGACGGGGCTTTTTTGTTTGTAGAGGTAGAGAGGCAGGTGAGTCTCTTGCAAAACTGTTTGTGCGGGCTGTTGTGATGTTGACCCGTGGGGTCGCTGGTTTCTGATCGGTATCGCAACGCTCATTTTTGCAAGAGTCTTATGTAATTTATGTGGTTCTGCTCGTCCCTGTGGCGGGAGGCGTGCGTTATGAAATTTGTAGATGAAGTTTCCATTCGAGTAAAAGCCGGTGACGGCGGCAACGGTTGCATGAGCTTCCGTCGCGAAAAATTCATTGAGAACGGTGGTCCCAACGGTGGTGATGGTGGTGATGGCGGCTCGATCTTCATGGTCGCCGACGTCAACCTGAACACGCTGGTCGACTACCGTTACACCCGTCACTTCGACGCCGAGCGCGGCTCCAACGGTGGCAGTGCCGACTGCACCGGTCGCAAGGGTGAAGAGCTGGTGCTGCGTGTGCCGGTCGGGACCACCATCATTGACGCTACTACTCAGGAAATCATCGGTGACCTGACCAAGGATGGTCAGCGCCTGATGGTTGCCCAGGGTGGCTGGCACGGTCTGGGTAACACCCGATTCAAGTCCAGTACCAACCGCGCTCCGCGCCAGACCACACCGGGCAAGCCGGGTGATCAGCGTGATCTCAAGCTCGAGCTGAAAGTGCTGGCCGACGTCGGTCTGCTGGGCCTGCCCAATGCGGGCAAGAGCACCTTCATCCGTTCGGTGTCTGCGGCCAAGCCAAAGGTTGCCGACTATCCGTTCACCACGCTGGTGCCGAACCTCGGCGTGGTCAGTGTCGATCGCTGGAAAAGCTTTGTGGTTGCTGACATTCCAGGTCTGATCGAGGGTGCATCCGACGGCGCAGGCCTGGGGATTCGCTTCCTCAAGCACCTGGCGCGTACTCGTCTGTTGCTGCACCTCGTCGATATGGCGCCGCTGGATGAAAGCAGTGCTCCGGATGCTGCAGAAGTGATCGTCAACGAACTGGAGAAATTCAGCCCGTCGCTGGCCGAGCGTGATCGCTGGCTGGTGCTGAACAAGTGCGATCAGATTCTTGAAGAAGAGCAGGAGGCGCGCAAGCAGGAAATCGTCGATCGTCTGGAGTGGACCGGCCCTGTTTACGTGATCTCGGCAATTGCCAAAGAAGGCACCGAGCAGCTGACTCGCGACATCATGCGTTACCTCGAAGAGCGCAGCCAGCGTATCGCCGAAGAGCCTGGTTACGCTGAAGAGCTGGCCGAGCTCGATCAGCGCATCGAAGATGAAGCCCGTGCCCAGTTGCAGGCACTGGACGATCAGCGTGCCCTCCGTCGCAGTGGCGTGAAGAGCATTCATGACATCGGTGACGATGACTGGGATGAGGAAGACGTGGACGATGAAGACGGTCCGGAAATCATTTACGTCCGTGACTGATCGCTTGAAGTAAACTTGAACGCCGCTACGATTGTTAGCGGCGTTTTTGTATCCCGAATTTGAAAATCTCTGGCTAGGGTTGGAAGAAGATGCGCAGCAAAGTGACGGGCGCCCAGCGCTGGGTTGTGAAGATTGGCAGTGCCTTGCTGACGGCTGATGGCAAGGGCCTGGATCGCAACGCCATGGGTGTTTGGGTGGAGCAGATGGTGGCGCTGCACGAGGCGGGTGTCGAGCTGGTACTGGTGTCTTCCGGGGCGGTGGCTGCCGGCATGAGCCGTCTTGGCTGGACGGCCCGACCCAGTGCCATGCATGAGCTTCAGGCTGCTGCGGCCATCGGTCAGATGGGCTTGGTGCAAGCGTGGGAATCGAGCTTTGCCGAGCATGGCCGGCATACCGCGCAGATCCTTCTGACCCACGATGACCTGTCGGACCGCAAGCGCTACCTGAATGCCCGCAGCACCCTGCGCACGCTGGTCGAGCTTGGGGTTGTGCCGGTCATCAACGAAAACGACACGGTGGTTACCGACGAAATCCGTTTTGGCGATAACGACACGCTGGCTGCGCTGGTTGCCAATCTGGTCGAGGCTGATCTGTTGGTCATCCTGACCGACCGTGATGGCATGTTCGATGCCGACCCGCGCAACAACCCGGAGGCGCAGCTGATCTACGAAGCGCGTGCCGATGATCCGGCGCTGGATGCAGTGGCGGGTGGTACGGGCGGTGCGCTGGGTCGCGGCGGCATGCAGACCAAGCTGCGTGCGGCGCGTCTGGCGGCGCGTTCCGGTGCGCATACTGTCATCGTCGGTGGGCGCATCGAGCGCGTTCTGGCGCGACTCAAGGGTGGCGAGCGGTTGGGTACGCTGCTGTCCCCTGAGCGTGGCATGCTCGCAGCGCGCAAGCAGTGGCTGGCAGGGCATCTGCAGACCCGCGGTACGCTGGTGCTGGATGATGGCGCGGTTGCGGCGCTGGCCAAGGATCAGAAAAGCCTGCTGCCGGTGGGTGTCAAACTGGTCCAGGGCAGCTTCCGGCGTGGCGAGATGGTGGTATGCGTCGCCCCGGACGGTCGCGAGATCGCTCGTGGCCTGAGTAACTACAGTGCCATCGAAGCCCAGAAAATCATTGGTCACTCTTCCGAATCCATCGTGCGCGAGCTGGGCTACATGGCCGAGCCCGAGCTGATTCATCGGGATAACCTGATCCTCGTCTGACTCAAGGCTGCAAAAAAAGGACTATTTGATGCGTTTCATTAAAGGTTTATTAGCGGCCGCGTTGCTGATGCCGGTGCTGGTTTCGGCCGAAGAGATCGGTCAGGTGTCGACCGTGTTCAAGATGGTCGGGCCCAACGATCGAATTGTGGTCGAGGCGTTTGATGATCCCAAGGTGGACGGGGTGACGTGCTACCTGTCACGCGCCAAGACGGGTGGCGTGAGGGGCGGTCTGGGATTGGCCGAGGACCGTGCCGAGGCGTCTATCGCCTGTCGTCAGGTCGGGCCGATCCGTTTCAAGGAAACCCTCAAGGACGGCGACGAGGTGTTCAAGGAGCGTACCTCGCTGGTCTTCAAGACCATGCAGGTGGTGCGTTTCTTCGACAAGAAGCGCAATGCGCTGGTGTACCTGGTCTATAGCGACCGGGTCATCGAAGGCAGCCCGCAGAATGCCGTGACCGCCATTCCTATCCTGCCATGGACAACCGCGCCCGCGCCTTGATGTGGCTCAGGGGTGGACGCAGAGCGTCCAGAACGGCATGCCGATGCGGAGCGTCGCACGATAGTTGAATTATCGTTCCTCACGCTCCAGTGTGGGAATGCCTGTCGTGACGCTCTGCATCACAAGTTTCCGTTGCACCGGCTACTTTCCAGCAGGCAATAAAAAACCGACCCTGAGGTCGGTTTTTTAACAAGCGGGTCGCTTAGGCTGCAGCAGCAAGGCTCAGAGCCTTGATGTGACCGTTCAGACGACCTTTATGGCGAGCAGCCTTGTTCTTGTGGATGATGCCTTTATCGGCCATACGGTCGATAACAGGAACAGCCAGAACATAAGCGGCTTGCGCTTTTTCTGCGTCTTTTGCGTCGATGGCTTTAACTACATTCTTGATGTAGGTACGAACCATGGAACGCAGGCTGGCGTTGTGGCTGCGACGCTTCTCAGCCTGTTTTGCACGTTTTTTGGCGGAAGGTGTGTTGGCCACCGTCGAGCTCCTCGAAAGACTTTGTGAAATAGCAAACAAAATAGGCCGCGAATCATGCCGATGAGTTGAAGTCTTGTCAAGGGCAGTTAAGGTGTTCCGCTGAGTGGTTGCTACATTTGACTGGAGGATTTATTTCCGGCCTGTGACCTGTAAACTCGCGGCCTTTGCTTCGGGCATTTTTGCGGCGCGAAGTATTGCATAAATGGCTGGCTTTATCGCCCATCCTTTGCCGAGGCGCACAACTCTTTCAATGAATCTACTCAAGTCACTCGCCGCCGTCAGCTCTATCACCATGGTTTCCAGGGTTCTGGGCTTTGTTCGCGACACCATTATCGCGCGCACTTTCGGGGCCGGAATGGCCACGGATGCGTTCTTCATCGCCTTCAAACTGCCCAATCTGCTGCGCCGTATTTTCGCCGAGGGTGCCTTTTCCCAGGCATTCGTGCCGATCCTGGCCGAATACAAGAGCCAGCAGGGGGAGGAGGCGACGCGTACCTTCATTTCTTATGTCACCGGACTGCTGACCCTGGCGCTGGCGCTGGTGACGCTGCTCGGGGTGATCTTTGCGCCCTGGGTGATCTGGGCCACCGCGCCCGGCTTTGTCGACACCCCGGAGAAATTCGCGCTCACCTCGGACCTGCTGCGCGTGACCTTTCCTTATATATTGCTGATCTCCCTGTCCTCGATGGCCGGCGCGATCCTCAATACCTGGAACCGCTTCTCGGTGCCGGCGTTCGTGCCTACGCTGCTCAACGTCAGCATGATTTTCTTCGCGCTGTTCCTGACGCCGTATTTCGATCCGCCGGTCATGGCGCTGGGCTGGGCGGTTCTGGTCGGTGGCCTGCTGCAACTGCTTTACCAACTGCCGCACCTGAAAAAGATCGGCATGCTGGTGCTGCCGCGTCTGAATCTGCGCGACACCGGAGTATGGCGGGTAATGAAACAGATGCTGCCTGCCATCCTTGGCGTTTCTGTCAGTCAGATTTCTCTGATCATCAACACGATCTTTGCCTCGTTCCTCGTCGCCGGCTCGGTGTCATGGATGTACTACGCCGACCGCCTGATGGAGCTGCCTTCCGGCGTGCTGGGTGTGGCGCTGGGGACGATTCTGCTGCCGATACTGTCCAAAACCTACGCGCAGCGGGATCGCCAGGAGTACTCGCGGATTCTCGACTGGGGCCTGCGACTGTGTTTCGTGCTGGTTCTGCCTTGCACGCTGGCGCTGGGGCTGCTTGCCGAACCGTTGACCGTTTCGCTGTTTCAGTATGGTAAATTTGACTCGCTCGACGCGGCCATGACTCAGCGTGCGCTGGTCGCCTACTCGGTCGGGTTGCTGGGGATCATCCTGATCAAGGTGCTGGCCCCCGGTTTTTATGCTCAACAAAATATCCGCACCCCGGTGAAAATCGCGATCTTCACCCTCATAGTGACTCAATTGCTCAACCTGGCCTTCATCGTGCCCTTGCAGCATGCCGGTCTGGCGCTGGCGATCAGTGTGGGGGCGTGCATCAATGCCGGGTTGCTGTTCTGGCAGTTGCGCAAGCAGGATCTGTTTCAGCCGCAGCCTGGCTGGACGAAGTTCCTGTTCAAGCTGGTAATTGCCGTCGCGATGATGTCGGCGGTGCTGTTGGGGCTCATGCATGTCATGCCTGCATGGGACGAAGGTCATATGCTGGAGCGTTTTCTGCGTCTGGGTGCGCTGGTTGCAGCCGGCGTCGTGACCTATTTCGCCATGCTTCTTTTATTAGGCTTCCGCCTCAGGGATTTTGCCCGCAAAGCCATTATGTAGGGCGCGTCGCAGCGGTTGACCTTCGGTTTTTGTCGCCACACGCCGAGAACCTTCATCCGGTCTTGGTGTGTTGCCTGTCGTCCACGGCCGTGTGTGGTTATAATCGGCCACTTTATGAGCAAGAAGTGCGTTATGCAGCTGGTTAGAGGCCTTCACAACCTGCGCCCCGAACATCGGGGCTGCGTCGCCACGATTGGCAATTTCGACGGCGTTCATCGCGGCCACCAGGCTATCCTGGCGCGTCTGCGCGAGCGTGCCGTCGAATTGGGTGTGCCCAGTTGTGTGGTGATCTTCGAGCCGCAGCCGCGTGAGTTTTTTGCGCCCGAAACGGCGCCGGCCCGTCTGGCCCGTCTGCGTGACAAGCTCGAGCTGCTCAGTGCCGAAGGCGTTGACCGGGTACTTTGCCTGTCCTTCAATCAGCGTCTGTGCAAGCTCAGCGCGGCGAGTTTCGTCGAAACCGTGCTGATCGACGGTCTGGGTGTTCAACACCTTGAAGTGGGCGACGATTTTCGTTTTGGCTTCGACCGGGTCGGTGACTTCGACTTCCTGCAACAGGCCGGCACGACGTATGGTTTTACTGTAGAAGCGGCGCAGACCGTTGAAATAGATGGCATCCGGGTCAGCAGTACCAAGGTGCGCAAGGCGCTGGCTGCGTCGGACTTTGCCCTGGCCGAGCGCATGCTCGGTCGTCCGTTCCAGATCGCCGGGCGGGTATTGCACGGCCAGAAGCTGGCACGTCAGCTGGGTACGCCCACCGCCAACGTACAACTCAAGCGTCGTCGTGTACCGCTGAGCGGAGTCTATCTGGTCAGCACGGAGATCGATGGCAAAGCCTGGCCGGGGGTCGCCAACATCGGCGTACGCCCGACGGTAACGGGTGATGGCAGTGCCCACCTTGAAGTGCATCTTCTGGATTTTGCCGGCGATCTTTATGACCGGCGTTTGACGGTGGCTTTCCACCACAAGCTGCGTGATGAGCAGCGTTTCGCCTCACTGGAGGCGCTCAAGACGGCGATCAATGCGGACGTCGCCGCCGCCCGTGCCCATTGGCATGGCTAACCGCTAAACAAGAGCCTGAAATGACTGACTATAAAGCCACGCTAAACCTTCCGGACACCGCCTTCCCTATGAAGGCCGGCCTGCCCCAGCGCGAGCCGCAAACTCTGCAGCGCTGGGACAGCATTGGCCTGTACCAGAAGCTGCGCGAGATTGGCAAGGATCGTCCCAAGTTCGTTCTGCACGACGGTCCTCCGTACGCCAACGGCAATATTCACATCGGTCATGCGGTCAACAAGATTCTCAAGGACATGATCCTGCGCTCCAAGACCCTGGCTGGCTTCGATGCCCCGTATGTGCCGGGCTGGGACTGCCATGGTCTGCCGATCGAGCACAAGGTCGAAGTGACCCACGGCAAGAACCTCTCCGCAGACCGTACGCGTGAGCTGTGCCGCGCCTATGCGTCCGAGCAGATCGAAGGCCAGAAGTCCGAATTCATCCGTCTGGGCGTGCTGGGCGACTGGAGCAATCCGTACCTGACCATGAACTTCGCCAACGAAGCCGGAGAAATCCGCGCGCTGGCCGAGATGGTCAAGGGCGGTTTCGTCTTCAAGGGCCTCAAGCCGGTCAACTGGTGCTTCGATTGCGGCTCGGCACTGGCTGAAGCCGAAGTCGAGTATCAGGACAAGAAGTCCTCGACCATCGACGTGGCGTTCCCGATCGCCGACGAAGCAAAACTGGCAGCTGCATTCGGCGTGCCGTCGCTGGGCAAGCCTGCGTCCATCGTGATCTGGACCACCACACCGTGGACGATCCCGGCCAACCAGGCGCTGAACGTCCACCCTGAATTCGAATACGCGCTGGTCGATGTCGGCGACAAACTGCTGGTACTGGCCGCCGAACTGGTCGAGAGCTGTCTGGCCCGTTACAAGCTGGAAGGCACCGTCATCGCGACCACCACCGGTCAGGCGCTTGAGCTGATCAACTTCCGCCATCCGTTCTACGATCGCCTGTCGCCAGTCTATCTGGCTGACTACGTCGAACTGGGTGCGGGCACGGGGATCGTTCACTGCTCGCCTGCCTATGGCGTAGACGACTTCACTATCTGCAAACAATATGGCCTGAGCAACGACGACATCATCAGTCCGGTGCAGAGCAACGGTGTGTATGTCGAGTCGCTGGAGTTCTTCGGTGGCCAATTCATCTTCAAGGCCAACCAGAACATCATCGACAAGCTGGTCGAAGTCGGCAGCCTGATGGACACCGAAACCATCAGCCACAGCTACATGCACTGCTGGCGCCACAAGTCGCCCTTGATCTACCGCGCCACGGCGCAGTGGTTCGTGGGCATGGACAAGCAGCCTGAAAGCGGCGAGACCCTGCGCAAGCGTGCGGTCAAGGCCATCGAAGACACTGAATTCGTTCCGGCATGGGGGCAGGCGCGCCTGCACTCGATGATCGCCAACCGTCCTGACTGGTGCATCTCGCGTCAGCGCAACTGGGGCGTGCCGATTCCGTTCTTCCTGCACAAGGAAAGCGGCGACCTGCACCCACGTACCGTCGAGCTGATGGAAGAAGTGGCGCAGCGTGTCGAGAAAGAGGGCATCGAGGCCTGGTTCAAGCTCGACGCCAGCGAGTTGCTCGGTGACGAAGCCGGCAAGTACGACAAGATCTCCGACACCCTGGACGTCTGGTTCGACTCGGGCACCACGCACTGGCATGTGCTGCGCGGCTCGCACCCGATGGGCCATGAAAGCGGTCCGCGTGCCGACCTGTACCTGGAAGGCTCGGACCAGCATCGCGGCTGGTTCCACTCCTCACTGCTGACCGGTTGCATGCTGGACGATCACGCACCGTATCGCGAGCTGCTGACCCACGGCTTTGTGGTCGACGAGAACGGCCGCAAGATGTCTAAATCGCTGAACAACGTGGTAGCACCGCAGAAGGTCAACGACTCGCTGGGTGCCGACATCATGCGTCTGTGGGTATCGGCAACCGATTATTCCGGCGAGATGGCGGTTTCCGACCAGATCCTGCAGCGCAGCGCCGACGCCTACCGTCGTATCCGCAACACTGCACGCTTCCTGCTCTCCAACCTGACGGGCTTCAACCCGGCGACCGATATCCTGCCTGCCGAGGAAATGCTCGCGCTGGACCGTTGGGCCGTGGATCGCACCCTGCTGCTGCAACGCGAGCTGCAAGAGCATTACGGCGAATACCGCTTCTGGAACGTGTACTCGAAGATCCACAACTTCTGCGTGCAGGAGCTGGGTGGTTTCTACCTCGACATCATCAAGGATCGTCAGTACACCACGGCGGCCAACAGCACCGCGCGTCGTTCATGCCAGACGGCACTGTTCCACATCTCCGAAGCGCTGGTGCGCTGGATCGCGCCGATCCTGGCGTTCACCGCCGACGAGCTGTGGCAGTTCCTGCCCGGCGAGCGCAATGAATCGGTGATGCTCAACACCTGGTACGAAGGCCTGACCGAAATGCCTGCCGACTTTGACATGGACCGCGCCTACTGGGAGCGGATCATGGCGGTGAAGACCTCGGTCAACAAGGAAATGGAAAACCTGCGCGCTGCCAAGGCCATTGGCGGCAACCTGCAGGCTGAAGTGACCCTGTATGCCGAGGAGTCGCTGGTGGCTGACCTGTCGAAACTGAGCAACGAGCTGCGCTTCGTGCTGATCACCTCGACAGCCAGTGTGGCGCCGCTCGCGTCCGCGCCAGCCGATGCCGTGGTCACCGAAGTTGCCGGCCTGAAACTGAAAGTGCTCAAGTCCAGTCATGCCAAATGCGCCCGTTGCTGGCACCACCGCGAGGATGTAGGGGTAAACCCCGAGCATCCGGAAATCTGCGGTCGTTGCGTAGACAACATCAGCGGTGCAGGCGAGGTTCGTCACTATGCCTAACGCCTCGTTTGGCCGTCTGGCCTGGCTGTGGTTGAGCGTGCTGGTTCTGGTCATTGACCAGGCCAGCAAGTATTACTTCGAGAACGCATTGACCCTGTACCAGCAGATCATCGTGATTCCGGATCTGTTCAGCTGGACCCTGGCCTACAACACCGGTGCCGCCTTCAGTTTTCTGGCTGATGGTGCCGGCTGGCAGCGCTGGTTGTTCGCCCTGATCGCAGTGGTGGTCAGCGCTGTGCTGGTCGTCTGGCTCAAGCGTCTGGGGCGTGACGACACGTGGCTGGCCGTTGCACTGGCGCTGGTACTGGGCGGCGCACTGGGCAACCTCTACGACCGTATCGTGCTGGGCCACGTGATCGACTTCATTCTGGTTCACTGGCAGAACCGCTGGTACTTCCCGGCGTTCAACGTCGCGGACAGTGCGATCACCGTCGGGGCAATCATGCTGGCGCTGGACATGTTCAAGAGCAAGAAAACCGGAGAGACCGTCAATGACTGAGCAATCTTCGACTCAAGGCTCGTCCAACGAGCTGCGCATCGGTCAGAATACGCAGGTCACTCTGCACTTCGCCCTGCGTCTGGAAAACGGCGATACCGTCGACAGCACCTTCGAAAAGGCCCCGGCCACCTTCAAGGTCGGTGATGGCAACCTGCTGCCAGGCTTCGAAATGGCGATTTTCGGCTTCAAGGCGGGTGACCGAAAGACCGTCGAGATTCTGCCGGAAAACGCCTTTGGTCAGCCCAACCCACAAAACGTGCAGATCATGCCACGCTCGCAGTTCGTGGGCATGGAACTGTCCGAAGGGTTGCTGGTGATCTTCAATGACGCCGCCAATACCGAGTTGCCCGGCGTGGTGAAAGCATTCGATGATGATCAGGTCACCATTGACTTCAATCACCCGCTGGCAGGCAAGACTCTGAGCTTTGAAGTGGAAATCTTCGAAGTGAAGGCGATTCTGGCTTCCTGACCTTCGCCGTCTAGCCCGGCCCAGGCCGGGCTACCCCGTACCAACCATGAGGCACTGCATGCAAATCAAACTCGCCAACCCCCGCGGCTTTTGTGCCGGAGTGGACCGCGCGATCGAAATCGTCAATCGCGCTCTGGAAGTGTTTGGTCCGCCGATTTATGTGCGCCATGAAGTTGTTCACAACAAATTTGTCGTCGAAGACCTGCGCTCTCGCGGTGCTATCTTCGTCGAAGAGCTGGATCAGGTGCCGGACGACGTCATCGTTATCTTCAGCGCCCACGGTGTCTCCCAGGCTGTGCGTACCGAAGCTGCAGGCCGTGGTCTGAAAGTGTTCGATGCTACCTGTCCGCTGGTGACCAAGGTACATATCGAGGTCGCCCGTTACAGCCGCGACGGCCGCGAGTGCATCCTGATCGGCCACGCCGGTCACCCGGAAGTCGAAGGCACCATGGGCCAGTACGATGCCGCCAATGGTGGTGCGATCTATCTGGTCGAGGACGAAGAGGATGTTGCCAGCCTGCAGGTGCGCAACCCTGAAGCCCTGGCCTTTGTGACCCAGACCACCTTGTCCATGGATGACACCAGCCGGGTGATCGATGCCTTGCGCAAGCGCTTTCCGGCCATTGGCGGGCCGCGCAAGGACGACATCTGCTACGCCACGCAAAACCGTCAGGACGCGGTCAAGCAACTGGCCGATGAGTGCGATGTGGTGTTGGTGGTGGGCAGCCCGAACAGCTCCAACTCCAATCGCCTGCGCGAGCTGGCCGAGCGCATGGCGACTCCGGCCTACCTCATCGACGGCGCCGAAGACATGCAACAGGACTGGTTCGACGGTGTAGAGCGTATCGGCATCACTGCGGGCGCTTCGGCCCCCGAAGTGCTGGTGCGCGGCGTGATCCAGCAATTGCAGGCCTGGGGCGCGACCGGTGCGGATGAGCTTGCCGGCCGCGAGGAGAACATCACCTTCTCCATGCCCAAGGAATTGCGCGTCAAGTCGCTGCTCTGAGGCTATTCAGCCACACAGCGCTGCATCGATTTTCGTGTCCTCGACCCTCACGCGGCCGGCCGGTGCGACTATCACTCGATAGTTGCTCACCGGCTGGTCTGCAGAGCAAATGTGCAACGTCCTGGCGGTTCTGCGCCGTAACGTCCCCAAACCGTTGAAACTGATTTCCTCTACACGCTTGCGGTTATCGACCACTCGCGTTGTGCCGCCATTGGCGCGTTCGATCAGCACCGGATCGTTTTCGTCGGGACCTTTGCCATCTGCGTCGAGTATGATCCGCCAGCCGTTGCTCCAGTCGTTCTCGATGGCATGAAGCGTAACGATCTGGTTGCGTGTGATTGCGGCCGCTCTCGCCGAACGAATGCCGCTGGCCAGCTCCCGGGCGGTCGCAAGGCCTCGGCTGGAATCAATGAGTTCCTTGAAAGAGGGGGTTGCGACGTTGGCCAGGATGGCCACCAGTGCAACGACGATCAATAATTCGATCAGTGTGAATCCTGCATGCTTCATATGCTTTCCTCCCTGGAAACCGCCGTTTCAACACACTGCGGGCGTTCGTCGTCGCAAAACAACCGTACGTCCCGCTATGGATTTTCCAGCGGCGTTGCTGCCTTATAGTCGTAACGTCTAGGAGACACTCAATGCGTCATATAGCCAAGGGATTCAGCCTCATCGAATTGTTAGTCACTGTGTCCCTGGTGGGCATCCTGGCGGCTATCGCTATCCCGAATTTCACCAGCTCCATCCAGAGCAACAAGGCCGATACCGAACTCAGCGATTTGCAGCGGGCGCTCAACTATGCGCGACTCGAGGCGATAAACAGGGGAGTGGCGGTGCGTATAGCGCCGACCAGCGGGACGGCGTGGACCAACGAATTGCAGGTGTATCTGGTTTCCGATACTCAGACGACGCCCACTGCGCTGCGAAAAGTAGCGGCCATGAGCAGCGGCGCCACGCTGGTGGCCGATAACAATGCCACAGCAATTGATTTCAACAACCTGGGCGCGCTCATTGCCCCGGCTGCGGCGGTGACCATGACTTACACCCGAGGCACCATTAGCAAAACCATAAAGGTCTGTCTGACCGGTCGTATCACCTTGGGTGGAGGCTGCTAATGGCTGGTGAAACCCGATATCGCCAGACCGGTATGACCTTGATCGAGGTACTGGTCTCGGTATTGATTCTGGCCATCGGCCTGCTGGGCGCCGCGGCCATTCAGCTCAACGCGCTCAAGTACACCGACAGCGCGACCATGAGCAGTCAGGCGAGCTTCATTGCTTACGACATGATGGACCGCATCCGTGCCAATGTTGATGGTAATGCCAGTGCCAATGGGTCGACCAATGTACTGGCGACTTATGCCTTGGCGAATCTGGATGCGGCGCCAGCGGCCAATCCGAACGATGCCAGAGCGCAGGATCTCTCTGATTTCAGAGGCAACATCATCAACTTTGCAGGCTCGAGCGGTACCGGCAGCATTGATATCACCGGAGCTCCTGAAGTGACCATTAACATCGGCTGGAGCGACACAAGGGCTGCGGGATCGAGCAATCAGGCAACCGGGAACACGACCGGCAGCCCGACCAACCGGAGTTTTACACTGACCTCGCGGATCGGGGTCAACCCATGAGAAAGCTTTCCAGAGGCTTCGGTCTGGTCGAAATCATGGTGGCGCTGGTCCTGGGGCTGGTGGTCAGCCTGGGTATCGTGCAGATATTCACGGCTGCCAGAGGCACCTACCAGAGCCAGAATGCCGCAGCGCGGATGCAGGAGGATGCGCGTTTCCTGCTGAGCAAACTGATTCAGGAAATCAGGATGACCGGCATGTATGGCTGCCTGAGCTTCAAAAACTACACGCCTGTATCTCCTGCTATCCCGTGGCCGATTGCACTGGATACTCCAATTCTCTGGGATAATCCGAGCAGGACGCTGACGCTGGTGACTGCCGACGTGGGGACCACAGGCAGTACGCCCACCTGGACCATCGTTTCAGACTGTCAGTCCAAGACGCAGCTTTACGCCAGTACTCGTGCGCCAGATGCGGGGCAGACGGCCTTTCCGTTGCGGCAGTTGGTCTACACGCTCAGTGGAACAGACTTGACCATAAAATATGGCACGGACGGCACTCCGCAGCCGCTGTTGCAGAACGTCGCGGACTTCAGTGTTTCTTTCGGCATGACGGGTAACCCGATGTCCTATACCACGGCTGTTACCAAGGCCAACGCCGACGCTGTGCGCAGTGTGCGTATCAGCCTGACGCTGCAGGATGGGCAGAACGGCATCGTCAAGCCTCAGCAGTACAACGTTGTCGCTTACTTGCGTAATCGCTTTTGAACGGGCCGGGCATGAACAGGATCGTGCGATTCAAATCGATACAGGCTTTCCCTGCACGGCAGGGCGGTATGGTGTTGCTGGTCAGTCTGGTGTTTCTGCTGCTGCTCACTCTGCTGGGTATCTCTTCCATGCAGAACGCCACGCTGCAGGAAAAGATGGCGGGAAGCGTCACCCTGCGCAATCAATCCTTCCAGAAGGCCGAAGCGGCATTAAGGCTGGGAGAGTCTTCGATCAAGATGACGGGCTTTACCATGGCCAAGTGTACAACTGCATCTTGTGCACCGCCTGTGGAATCCACTTCTTTGACGACGGCTGGGGTAGGAGCATCCGGGGTTAATTGGATCGCTGCGGCAGGCGGTTTCTACGGTATACAGAATCTGGGGACCACTGCGACACCTGTGAATCGGCCACCGATCTGTACCGGGACAGTAACGCTCTATCGCGTGACATCAGTCGCTATTCAAGGCACGTCGCGCACGGTGCTGGAGAGTATTTATGCCAATTGCTGAGAAACTCCGTCGCAGCCTGAAGTATCTCGGCGGTGCGCTTTTGGCTTTTTATGCCCTTACGCCCGTGTATGCGTTTACGCCAGCACAAGTACCGTTGCTCAGTGCGTCGGCCGTGCCGCCTAACCTGATGCTGCTGGTGGATAACTCCGGGAGTATGTACAACATCATCTGGGCCGCCGGCTTTGATCCGACGGTGACCAATCGTCCGTCGATTATCTATGCGCAGCCAGGGTCATGCGGTGTTTTTAACTGCAGAGGCGTCTCCATTCAGGGCGACGACACGCTCTCGCTGGACTCTGCCGGGCCTTACACGTGCAGAAGCGACTACACCTACGTTGCGCGTGACAACGTGGGTTACTGCCTGAAATTGCCCGATCCGGCCGGCAACGAGAGCACCACTCGCTACACTGCAGATTACCTCTCTTATCTGGTTGACCTGACGCGGGCCGCCAACACCACTACCAAAGACTTCACCGTCAATAACATCATTCCCAACGATTACCGTATCAATGTCGCGCGCAACGTTTCATTGAACCTCGTTGCCAACAACAAATCCCTGAGAATCGGTCTGGCCGGGTTCAACCCGCCGACCAACGCTGATCCCGGGCGTGGAGGGAAGATTTCCAGACCTGTTGCAGACCTGTCCCCTGTCGCCAGTAACCCTTACAACAACGGCGGTGTCAGCCAGGCTGATGCAAACGATAATGTCACTGCCCTCAATGCGGCCATCAATGCACTGCGAGGCGACTCCAATACGCCGTTGGCCGAAACGTATTATGAGATAACCCGCTACTTTCGGGGCATGACCCCGTATTACGGTTATAGCGGGGCACCGACGACCTACACCAGCCCTATACAGTACCGGTGCCAGAAAAACTTTGGCGTGGTGATTACTGACGGCTTGCCGACATACGATCGGACGTTCCCGACCAACGATCCGGAGGATGTACTCAATACCTCCCGCTCACTGCCCAATTGGGACTTGAATGCGGCCAATGACGGGGCCAATCTTAATGGTGATGGTGAGGGCGATACGCTTTATCTGGACGACCTCGCCAAGTTCGCCTATGACATCGACATGCGAAGAGCGAGCAGTACACCTGCCACTGACCTGACCAAGAAGAGTTGGGACACCGACGGCTTCTCTCAACAGAACATGACTACCTACACCATTGGTTTCACCGCCGCCAACCAGATGCTGATAGACGCTGCTGACAATAATCATGGGCACGGCAAGTATTTCCAGACCAATGACAGCGCCGGTTTGAACAACGCCTTGAACCTCGCATTGAGCGATATCTATGCCAAGGCCGGTTCGGGCGGCGGTGGCGTGGCAAACTCGTCCACCCTTCAGGCGGGCAGCCGCTTCTACCAGACGCTTTATGACCCGACGGACTGGCATGGCACGATCAAGGCTTACAATCTGGACGCTACGACAGGAGCGCTGAGCGCCCCTGTCTGGTCCACCGATACCACGATCACCAGCAGCACCAAGGCGCCTGTGTTCGAGTCATGGAGCACAGCGGCGACACCGACGAAAATCACCCTGGATTTTCTGAATTTCACGCAGGCGCAACGCGATGCCTTTACCGCTACGCTGCCGAGCGGAGTGACCGGCGCGGAGGTTATTGCCTGGGCCAAAGGCACGGCCAATGCCAAGCTTCGTACTCGTGCCACGCTCTTGGGCGATATCGTCAATTCATCATTGGGTGCCGGGCTGCCGACAGAGAAGACGGCGTCTGATTTGCTTGGCGACACCACTTACACGACGTACCTTTCTGCCAAGTCCAGCAACATGAGTTCCAGTCTGCTGGCCAACGCCAACGATGGCTTCTTCAATGTGATCGACGCCAGCTCCGGTGCGCGTAAATACGCGTATATGCCGTCCACGTCTCTGAGTTCATTGGCGACCATTTCATCCTCTTCCTACGGTTCCGGCGTTCACCGTTTCACGGTGGATGGTCAGATTGCAGTCTTCGATACGCAGGCATCCGCAGGGAGTGTATGGCGCACGGTGGCGTATTCCGGGCTGGGCGCTGGCGGCAAGGCTTTTTTTGCGATCAAGCTTTTCGAAGGTTCGGCAGACAGCATCGGGGCATTGTGGGAGGTCAAGGCTCCCGACACTTCAGACGCCAACAACAAGTTCAACAACCTTGGATACACCTACTCCAAGCCGGATGTAGCACGTATGGCCGATGGCACCGGGATCGTTGTTGTGGGCAACGGTTACGGCAGTTTTACCGGGAGGGCGTCTCTGTATGTACTCAACGCCAACACCGGACAGTTCATTGCCGAAATTCCGACTCCGGTCACTGGCAGCGAAACGGATAACGGGTTGTCTTCGGTGAAACTTCGGGTCAATTCGCAGAATGTCGTTCAAGCAGCCTATGCGGGCGATCTCAAGGGGCGCCTGTGGAAGTTCGACATGAGCGGGGCCGCAGCATCCAGCTGGAAAGTCGCTTTCAATGGCTCACCCCTGTTCACTGCACCTCAAGGCGCCAGTCAGTCGATTACCGTTCAGCCCTTGTTGCTGGACCATCCACTCAACGGCAAGATCGTGTATTTCGGCACCGGAAAATTCAGCGAAACCGCGGACAAGCAGACCAGCTCGCTGCAGGATTTCTATGCCATCTGGGATGGCGACAACGGTTCAGGCAACATCGTTGAGGCCAATCTGCAGCCCCAGGCCATTAACGGGACGGTAGTCGGAAGTGGCAATACGTATTACACCACGACTTCCAATGATGTGGATTGGGGCACCAAGAAAGGCTGGTACCTGCCGTTGGCAACCACGGCCCCCTATGTCGGCGAGCGGATTATCTATCCGGCACAAACCTCTCGCGGTCGTATCATCTTCACCACGGCAGCCGTCAACTCTACCGACCCTTGCGAAAGCACCGGGACCGGGCGCTTGTTCGAGCTGAACGCCGCGACTGGCAGCATGCTTAATTACCAGGTACTGGATACCAACAATGACGGCGATATCAACTCTTCGGATTTGATCATTGGCGGTCTCGGTATCGGTACCGGTATCCCGGTAGTGGCTTCTATCGTTGCCGGTACCAATGGGGCCAACGATAACAAGTACGTGATTGACTCCAGCGGCGGCCCGCCCACCAAGATTACTGAGAAGGGCGGTAGCGCTAACGTCTTCCAGCGCATCATGTGGCGACAAATCCAATAGGGAAACTAGACATGCGAGTGACATCCAGGGGCTTTACGTTGATCGAACTCATGATCGTCGTGGCGATTGTCGGTATTCTGGCGGCCATCGCGTACCCCAGTTACACCGAATACGTGAAGCGCACCCAGCGGTCGGCGATTGCCAGCCTGCTGTCTGAGCAAAGCCAGGCGCTGGAGCGGTTTTATTCGCAGAAGGGAAATTACTCGGATTACAAAGGAGTATCTGGTGGCAATACGTACTACAGGATAACGCTGACCCCAACTGCCACCGACTTCACCCTGACAGCTGACCCTCTCGCAGGCACGCTGATGGCTGGCGACAAGTGTGGCAGTTTCGTGATTACTAACACGGGGGCGCGTACCAACACGGGCGCAACCAGCGGCGTCACTGCCAAAGATTGTTGGGGCCGCTAAACCGTTTCCTTGTCACGAGACCAAGATGTCCAAGCAGAAAGTAGTCATCGTAGGCGGTGGCGTCATAGGTCTGCTGACCGCCTTCAATCTCGCCTCCGAGCAGGTCAGCGTCGTGCTGCTGGATCGTTCGGGCGTTGGCCAGGAGTCTTCCTGGGCAGGCGGCGGGATTGTCTCGCCGCTTTACCCGTGGCGCTACAGCACTGCGGTCACCGCGCTGGCGCATTGGTCGCAGGACTTCTACCCGCACCTCGCCGAGCGTTTGCTCGCACAGACCGGCATTGACCCTGAAGTGCACAGGACTGGCCTGTACTGGCTCGATCTTGATGACGAGCAGTCTGCGCTTGAATGGGCTGCCCGCGAAAAACGTTCGTTGAACCGCGTGGATATCTCGGCGGTGAATGATGCCGTGCCGGTGCTGGGTGAGGGCTATTCGCGGGCGATCTATATGGCCGATGTGGCCAACGTACGTAATCCCCGTCTGGTCAAATCGCTCAAGGCCGCCTTGCTGGCATTGCCCAATGTCGAGATTCGCGAGCACTGTGAAGTCAGCGGCTTTACCCGTGAAGGCAGCAGGATTTCGGGTGTGCAGACATCTGCAGGGGATATCACCGGTGATCGGGTGATTCTGGCGGCGGGTGCGTGGAGCGGCGAGTTGCTCAAGACCCTGAGTCTGGAACTGCCGGTCGAGCCGGTAAAAGGCCAGATGATTCTCTACAAGTGTGCATCGGACTTTCTGTCGAGCATGGTGCTGGCGAAAGGGCGCTACGCGATCCCGCGTCGTGATGGGCATATCCTGATCGGCAGCACCCTGGAGCATGAAGGGTTCGACAAAACCACCTCGCAGGCCGCATTGGAAAGTTTGAAGGCGTCGGCCGTCGAATTGCTTCCGCCATTGGCCCACGCCGAGCCCGTCGCCCAATGGGCAGGCCTGCGCCCTGGTTCGCCTGAGGGCATCCCGTTCATTGGCCCGCTGGAAGGTTTTGACGGCCTGTGGCTCAACTGCGGGCATTACCGCAACGGTCTGGTGCTGGCTCCGGCGTCTTGCCAGTTGATCACTGACCTGCTGCTGGACCGCGAGCCCATCATTGACCCTGCACCCTACGCGCCTGCGGGGCGCCTGGCAGGCTAGCCATCCTTTCGGTCATGCGGAGCGTGGGGCACGATGGTGTTCTCTCGCGCACCTATCGTTCCGCACGCTCCCGCGTGGGAACGCCTTTCGTGACGCTCTGCGTCACACGTTTTTCGCCGCGCAACGCATTCAATCCAGGCCCAGCTTCTTCAGGCGATAGCGCAGTGACCTGAACGACAAACTGAGCCTTTCTGCCGCCGCAGTGCGATTCCAGCGTGTTTCTTCCAGTGCCTGCAGGATGAGCTGGCGTTCGATGCTTTCCAGGTAGTCTTCAAGGTTGTCGATGTCGGCCAGGCTCGGGCCGTCGCTCTCCTGAGGGCTGGCGGACTCTGTCAGGCGCAGGTCGCTGGCGTGGATTTCATCGTTCTCGCACAGCGTGTAGGCGCGCTCCAGCATGTTTTCCAGTTCGCGCACGTTACCGGGGAAGCGGTAGCTCTTCAGCGTTTCCAGCGCCTGCGCGTTCAGGCGTGCGACGGGTTGTGCGCCGTTCCCGGCAAGGCGCTTGAGCACGCTGGCTGCCAGTTGGTCGATATCCTCACGGCGCTCGCGCAATGGGGGCACGCGCACTTCGATCACGTTCAATCGGTAATAAAGATCCTGACGAAACCGACCGGCCGCGACCTCTGCATTCAGGTTCTTGTGGGTGGCACACAGAATACGTACGTCGACAATCTGCTCTTGCTGGCCGCCGACGCTGCGGATGGATTTTTCCTGAATGGCGCGCAGCAGTTTGACCTGCATGGCCAGCGGCAGGTCGGCGACCTCATCGAGAAACAGCGTGCCGGTGTGCGCCGCCTGAAACAGACCGGGCTTGTCTTCGTGGGCACCGCTGAAGCTGCCTTTGCGATGACCGAAGAATTCGCTTTCCATCAGCTCGGAAGGAATGGCGCCGCAGTTCACCGGTATGAAAGGTTTGTCGATGCGCGGACCCTGCTCGTGGATCAGACGCGCTACAAGCTCCTTGCCGCTGCCCGACTCGCCGCTGATGTAGATCGGCGCCTGGCTGCGGGCCAGCTTGCCGATCTGATTGCGCAAGGTACGCATTGCCAGCGAGTCGCCCAGCAGGCGGTTGTCGATGCTTCGCGTCGGTGGTGCGCCGGGCAGGCTCAGCGCGCTATTGACCAGCTCGCGCAACCTGCCGAGGTCGACCGGCTTGGTCACAAAGTCGAAAGCCCCGGCCTTCAGCGCGTTGATCGCCGTGTCCAGATTGCCGTGGGCAGTGATCATCGCCACCGGCACGTGGGGGTAGCCGTGCTGTATGTGTTGCACCAGCTCAAGGCCATTACCGTCAGGCAAACGCATGTCGGTCAGGCACATGTCGAACGGTTCGCGGGCCAGCCAGTCGTGCGCTTCGGCGACGTTACGGGCACTGCGGGTGTCGAGTTTCATGCGCCCCAGCGTGATCTCCAGGAGTTCGCGAATATCCGGCTCATCATCGACTATCAGGATTTTTTGCCGTTGGGTCATGCTCAGCTCGTCTTGAACGGGTGGGCGAAGGTAATGCGCAGGCAACTGCCACCCGTGGGGCGGGGCGCATATTCCAGGTGCGCCTGATTGCTTTCGCACAGTTCACGTGACAGATATAGACCAAGGCCGGTGCCTTTGCTCTCTGTGGTGAAAAACGGTTCGAAGATCTTGCTCAGGTGTTGCTCGCTGACCCCCGGCCCGTCGTCCAGCACTTCCAGCGTAGGCAGCTCGCTTCTGGGGTCATTGTGCAGTTTCAGCCAGACCTGTGCTGATGGATGATTTTTGCCGCTGTAGCGCAGGCCGTTCTGCAACAGGTTGGTCATGATTTGCGTCAGTTGTCCAGAATCCATGCGGGTTGTCAGCGTGCCGGGGCTTATGTCGACATGAATCGACTGATTGGGCGCAGCGGAACTGCGAAATTCAGCGACAAAGTGTTCCAGCCAGGTTTTCAGGTCGAGCAGTTCGGGCTGCGCTTCGCGCCTGCGCGACAATTGCAGGACATTTTCGATGACCCGATCAATGCGTCCCGACTGCTCATGAATGATCTGCCCCAGGCGTCGATCCGCTGCACTGAGCTCTTCCGATTCATTAAGCAACTGCGCCGCATGACTGACGGCACCCAGCGGGTTGCGTATTTCGTGGGCAATCCCGGCGGTCAGGCGTCCCAGTGCGGCAAGCTTGAGCTGCTGCGCCTGATGGGCAATCTGCGACAGGTCTTCGAGAAAAACCAGCGTCTGACGCTGATCGCCACGGTTGAGTGTGGCGAAGCTCGGTTGCAGTACCAGCCCCACGGGGGCGGTGGTGATGCTGCGCGGCACCATGATCGGATTGACGAGCCACTGGCGCAGGCGTTCGACCAGTTGTGGCGAGCAGGTGTCGATGAGCTGGCCGACCAGTTGTTCCTGGCCCAGCAGGTGCAAGGCCCCCTGATTGGCCAGCAGCACCTGATGGTTGGCATCCAGCACCAGAATGCCGGTACGCATGCGTTGCAGAATGAGTGCGTTGAGTGCCTCCAGGCTGTCGACATCCGCCGCACGCTGCTCGGCCAGTACCTCGCTGACCTGCATGCGCGCTGTCAGCGCCTGCACCAGTAGGGCGGCGGCGAAGCACAGGGCGCCCAGCGAGCCAGCCTGCACGTAGTCGTTGGAAACCGAGGGTGTGCCGAAGCTGATGTAGAACGTCAGGTAGATGATGCCGATGGCCGAAACCGCAGCGATCAACAAGCCGATACGGCCGCGCAGCAACACATTGCTGATCGCTACCGAGGCAATCAACAGGTTGCCGATACCGCTGGAGGGCCCGCCGGCTGCATAGAACAGCGCGGAGAGCATGATCGCGTCTGTCATCGCCAGGCCGAAAAACTGTGCCTGACGGCTGGGGCGTTCCAGCAGCACGACGACCAGAATGTTGAACACCAGATACAACCAGCAGCCCGAGCGGAACAGGTTCGGGTTGGCCAGTTGCAGCAGCTCGGTTTCCAGGCTGCTGGAAATCAACAGGACCAGTACGACGCCGATGGTCAGTCGATAGAGGTGGTACAGCCGCAGAATCCGCTGCGCCTGCGGGCTGACAAGGGACGGTGAGTCAGCGGTCACGTGCCGCGGGGCCCTGCAGCCGGTGTGCCTCGCTGCAATACCATTGCTGTGCCTGGCTCAGCGCACGATCCTGCGGCAGATGAACGCCACACTGCGCGCATCGCACCATGGGTGTCGAAGCCAGTTCAGGCGGCTCGGCGCGGGATTTCGGCTTGGGGGGATTGATCAGACGCTTGACGAACCAGACCAACGCCGCGATCAACGCGACCCACATAAGTAAGCGAACCATGACTACCAGCTTAGTGATTGACGATGGCGCAGTGTAGCCAAGCCGCGAGCGGGCGCACAGGGGCAAAATTGATGCACAAAAAAAGAGGCCCGAAGGCCTCTTTTTTTTATGCACTCAGGATCAGTCGAACAGACCCAGGGTCATGTAGCTGAACCACGAACGGCTCTTGGTGCCTTTCGCTTCGGCGTCTTTTTCCGCCTGTTCGTCCAGCTCGGCCTGATTCTCCGGCAGTAGTTCTTTCGGAATGGAATCCTTGGCGTCCTGGTACTGCTTCTTCATGTCCTGATCGGCGCGGGTCTGGCCCGGTGGCAGCGGAGCGCTGCCGTCGATCAGGCCAAGGGTCGCTTTCGACAGCCATGAGCGGTTATCGGCCTCGGCTTCACGCGGGGTGAACTTGCCGTCAGCCAGTTGCGGGTGGTTCGGGTAGTTGGTCTTCAGCACTTCCAGGCTGGTGGCAGCCAGGTCGTCAAGGTGCAGACGCTGATAGGACTCGACCATCACCGCCAGACCGTCGCCGACCGAAGGCGTCTCCTGGAAGTTTTCCACTACATAGCGGCCACGGTTGGCGGCGGCGACATAGGCCTGACGGGTCAGGTAGTAGTCGGCTACGTGGATTTCGTAGGACGCCAGCAGGTTGCGCAGGTAAATCATGCGCTGCTTGGCGTCAGGCGCATAGCGACTGTTCGGAAAGCGGCTGGTCAACTGGGCGAATTCGTTGAACGAGTCACGCGCAGCACCCGGGTCACGCTTGGTCTGGTCCAGCGGCAGGAAGCGCGCCAGGAGGCCCACGTCCTGGTCGAAGGAGGTCAGGCCCTTCATGTAATACGCATAGTCGACGTTCGGGTGCTGCGGATGCAGGCGGATGAAACGCTCGGCAGCGGATTTGGCTGCTTCGGGTTCACCATTCTTGTAGTTCGAGTAGATCAACTCGAGCTGAGCCTGATCGGCGTAGCGACCGAACGGATAGCGAGATTCCAGCGCCTTGAGCTTCTCAGTGGCACTGTTATAGCTGTTATTTCCCAGGTCGGCCTGCGCCTGCTGGTACAGCTCGACTTCGCTGAGGTTTTCGTCGATGACTTCCTTCGACGAACAGGCCGCAGTCAATGCGAGGATGGCGATCAGCAGCAGGTGTTTCACTTGCATGGCGGCTTGCGTCCCTATAACGGCCTGCTGTCTTGGGCGGGGCCGTCCTGTTATGATGAGCGCCCCGCGATACCGGCGGGACAAAAGACGCCGTATTTAACCACAAGCGCGCTGCCGAAACCAAAGGCTAGCCGCCACCTAGTCTGGTCATGTCCGAAAATATAGAACTTCGCGCAGAGGTGCCGTCCGAATTGGGCGGTCAACGCCTCGATCAAGTCGCCGCACAATTATTCGCTGAGCACTCGCGCTCGCGCCTTTCCGCCTGGATCAAGGACGGCCGCCTGACTGTGGACGGAGGCGTTCTGCGCCCTCGCGACATCGTGCACGGTGGCGCTGTTCTCGAGCTGATTGCCGAGCAGGAGGCCCAGGGTGAATGGGTCGCTCAGGACATCGAACTCGACATCATCTATGAAGACGACCAGATCCTCGTCATCAACAAGCCCGCCGGGCTGGTGGTGCACCCGGCTGCCGGTCATGCCGACGGCACGCTGCTCAACGCCCTGCTGCACCATGTACCGGACATCATCAATGTTCCGCGTGCCGGCATTGTGCACCGTCTGGACAAGGACACCACCGGCCTGATGGTGGTCGCCAAGACCATTCAGGCGCAGACACAGCTGGTTACCCAGTTGCAGAGTCGCAGTGTCAGCCGTATCTACGAGTGCATCGTGATCGGCGTGGTGACCGCAGGCGGCAAGATCGACGCGCCCATCGGCCGTCACGGTCAGCAGCGCCAGCGCATGGCGGTGATGGAAGGCGGCAAGCAGGCGGTCAGTCATTACCGCGTGCTGGAGCGCTTCCGTTCGCACACCCATGTACGGGTCAAGCTGGAAACCGGGCGTACCCACCAGATTCGCGTGCACATGGCGCATATCAACTATCCGTTGGTCGGCGACCCTGCCTACGGCGGTCGTTTCCGTATTCCGCCAGCGGCCAGCCTGACCATGGTCGATTCGCTCAAGACCTTCCCGCGGCAGGCGTTGCATGCCCGCTTCCTGGAGCTGGATCATCCGACCACCGGTAAGCGCATGAGCTGGGAATCGCCATTGCCGGACGATTTCGTCTGGTTGCTGTCCCTGCTCAAGCAGGATCGCGAGGCGTTCATCGGGTGAATGACTGGCTGATACCTGACTGGCCTGCGCCAGCACAGATCAAGTCCTGCGTTACCACTCGCTCGGGTGGGGTCAGCCTGGCCCCGTTCGACAGCTTCAATCTGGGCGATCACGTCGATGACAGCCCAAAGGCCGTGGCGAGCAATCGCCAGCGCCTGACCGCCAGTCTCAAGGCTCAGCCCGCCTGGTTGAAGCAGGTGCACGGCGTAGACGTCGTACCTGCCGATCCATCCCGCGTCGTCGAGGCCGATGCCAGCTGGACGAGCACGCCTGGCGTGGCCTGCACCATCATGACCGCCGACTGCCTGCCCGCGCTGTTCTGTCGTCGTGACGGTACGCGTGTGGCTGCCGCGCATGCCGGCTGGCGTGGGCTGGCGGCCGGGGTGCTGGAAGCGACGGCCGACAGCCTGCAGAGTGCTGCCGAAGACATCATGGTCTGGCTGGGGCCGGCCATCGGCCAGCCGTCGTTCGAAGTCGGTCCCGAGGTGCGCGAGGCCTTTACCGCCAGCCACCCGCAGACAGCCGCTGCGTTTGTCGCCAGTTCGAATCCTGATCGTTTCATGGCCGACATCTACGCGCTCGCCCGGTTGCGACTGGCAGCCCAAGGTGTCTCTGCCGTGTATGGCGGCGGCCTGGATACCTTCACCGACCCGCGCTTCTTTTCCTACAGGCGTGCCGCGCGCACTGGCCGCTTCGCTTCGCTGATCTGGATCGAACACGCCTGATTGCCGGGCTGTTTTGCACATTCCAGCTAGACTTGCCTGAACACTCGTCTGATCTGTATCAACCCCGGCCCGCTTGAAACGCGCAGAATCGTCCGCATCTAACTGGCTATTCAGCAGGTTTTCTTTATAGGTGTGTTCATTGCTCCGGCCTGCATTAAAGGAAGGTGACTAATGCGTATTGACAGATTGACCAGTAAACTACAGTTAGCGTTATCCGATTCTCAGTCGCTGGCCGTTGGCCTCGACCATCCCGCCATCGAACCTGCGCACTTGATGCAGGCGCTGCTTGAGCAGCAGGGCGGTTCCATCAAGCCTTTGCTGTTGCAGGTAGGCTTCGACATCAACAGCCTGCGCAAGGAACTGAGTGCAGAGCTGGATCGGTTGCCAAAAATCCAGAACCCGACCGGCGACGTCAACATGTCGCAGGATCTGGCGCGCCTGCTCAATCAGGCTGACCGTCTGGCGCAGCAGAAAGGCGACCAGTTCATTTCCAGCGAGCTGGTGCTGCTCGCGGCAATGGACGAGAACAGCAAGCTCGGCAAATTGTTGCTGGGGCAGGGCGTCAGCAAGAAAGCTCTGGAAAACGCCATCAACAACCTGCGCGGCGAAGGTGCCGTGAATGACCCGAACGTCGAAGAGTCGCGTCAGGCGCTGGACAAGTACACCGTTGACCTGACCAAGCGTGCCGAAGAGGGCAAGCTCGACCCGGTGATCGGTCGTGATGACGAGATTCGTCGCACCATTCAGGTCCTGCAGCGCCGCACCAAGAACAACCCGGTGCTGATCGGCGAACCAGGCGTGGGCAAGACCGCCATTGCCGAGGGCCTGGCGCAGCGCATCATCAATGGTGAAGTGCCCGATGGCCTGCGCGGCAAGCGCTTGCTGTCGCTGGACATGGGCGCGCTGATCGCCGGTGCCAAGTACCGGGGTGAGTTCGAAGAGCGCCTCAAGTCGCTGCTCAACGAACTGTCCAAGCAGGAAGGCCAGATCATCCTGTTCATCGACGAGCTGCACACCATGGTCGGCGCCGGCAAGGGCGAAGGCTCGATGGACGCTGGCAACATGCTCAAACCTGCACTGGCGCGCGGCGAGCTGCATTGTGTCGGCGCCACCACGCTCAACGAGTACCGCCAATATATAGAGAAGGATGCGGCGCTTGAGCGTCGATTCCAGAAGGTCCTGGTCGACGAGCCAAGCGAAGAAGACACCATTGCGATCCTGCGTGGCCTGAAAGAGCGCTACGAAGTGCACCACAAGGTCGCCATCACTGACGGCGCGATCATCGCAGCGGCCAAGCTGAGCCACCGCTATATCACTGACCGCCAGTTGCCGGACAAGGCCATCGACCTGATCGACGAAGCGGCCAGCCGTATTCGCATGGAGATCGACTCCAAGCCTGAAGTACTCGACCGCCTTGAACGTCGCCTGATCCAGCTGAAAGTAGAAGCTCAGGCCCTCAAGAAGGAAAAGGACGAAGCGGCGATCAAGCGGCTGGAAAAACTTCAGGGTGAAATCCAGCGTCTTGAGCTTGAGTACGCGGACCTTGAAGAAATCTGGACCTCGGAAAAAGCCGAGGTCACCGGCTCGGCACAGATCCAGCAGAAAATCGAACAGTCTCGCCAGGAACTGGAAGCCGCGCGCCGCCGGGGCGATCTGAACCGCATGGCCGAGTTGCAGTACGGGATCATTCCCGACCTGGAACGCAGCCTGCAAATGGTCGACCAGCATGGCAAGCCGGAAAACCAGCTGCTGCGCAGTAAGGTGACCGAGGAAGAAATTGCCGAGGTTGTGTCGAAGTGGACCGGTATCCCGGTGTCGAAGATGCTCGAAGGCGAGCGCGAGAAGCTGTTGCGCATGGAAACCCTGCTGCACAACCGGGTGATCGGCCAGGAAGAAGCGGTGGTCGCCGTCTCCAATGCCGTGCGTCGTTCGCGTGCCGGGCTTTCCGACCCTAACCGTCCGAGCGGATCCTTCATGTTCCTCGGCCCGACCGGCGTGGGCAAGACCGAACTGTGCAAGGCGCTGGCCGAATTCCTGTTCGACACCGAAGAGGCGATGGTGCGTATCGACATGTCCGAGTTCATGGAGAAACATTCCGTGGCTCGCCTGATCGGTGCGCCGCCAGGCTATGTTGGTTACGAAGAGGGCGGCTACCTGACCGAAGCCGTGCGTCGCAAACCGTATTCGCTGATTCTGCTCGATGAGGTCGAGAAGGCGCATTCCGATGTGTTCAACATCCTCTTGCAGGTGCTTGAAGACGGACGCCTGACGGACAGCCACGGGCGCACGGTGGACTTCCGCAATACCGTGATCGTCATGACTTCCAACCTGGGCTCTGCGCAGATCCAGGAGCTGGTCGGTGACCGTGAGGCGCAGCGTGCTGCAGTGATGGACGCAGTCGGTACGCACTTCCGTCCGGAGTTCGTTAACCGGATCGACGAAGTGGTGATCTTCGAACCGCTGGCGCGTGACCAGATCGCCGGTATCACCGACATCCAGCTGGGCCGCCTGCGCAAGCGTCTGGCCGAGCGCGAGCTGTCGATGACCCTGAGCCCCGAGGCGCTGGACAAGCTGATCGCCGTTGGTTACGACCCGGTCTATGGCGCACGGCCGCTGAAGCGGGCGATTCAGCGCTGGATCGAGAACCCGCTGGCGCAGATGATCCTCTCGGGCAGCTTCATGCCCGGTACGACTATCACCGGCAAGGTGGTCGACGACGAGATCACGTTTGTCTGACAGCGCTCGTCAACGCTCTATAGAAGGGCCCTCGAACCGAGGGCTTTTTTTTGAGGCGTGGTCAGCAGTAGAATCAGGTCCGAGAGGCGATCTGAAAAAAAATCGCAAATCATTGTCTTAAAAAGCAATTTATAGGGTTGACAGGTGTTTTTAAAATTGTAGAATAGCGCGCCTCAGAGACGTGAACGCAACGATACAAACGAAGCGGAAAGGTCGATGAGATTGAAATCAACGAGTTAACAGCAAGCTGGTTTCAAGGCGACAGGTTGTAAAGTTGAATCTGAAATCGATAGTTCCGCGATAGCTCAGTTGGTAGAGCAAGTGACTGTTAATCACTGGGTCCCTGGTTCGAGTCCAGGTCGTGGAGCCAGATTTCGCAAGGTTCAATGCAGTTTCAGTCGGGGTATAGCGCAGTCCGGTAGCGCGCCTGCTTTGGGAGCAGGATGTCAGGAGTTCGAATCCCCTTACCCCGACCATATTTGGGTCGTTAGCTCAGTTGGTAGAGCAGTTGGCTTTTAACCAATTGGTCGTAGGTTCGAATCCCACACGACCCACCATTTTTGGTCAGTTTGTATCTGGCTGGATCTTAGGGAGTGACGCCACAAGCGTCACCCAAATAGAAAACGCCTCCTCGGAGGTGTTTTTTAGCATCATCGGGGTATAGCGCAGTCCGGTAGCGCGCCTGCTTTGGGAGCAGGATGTCAGGAGTTCGAATCCCCTTACCCCGACCATTTTCGCCCAGCTGTATCAGGGTTGAAGATCAGGACTCAAGAACAGTCGTTTTGAGTCCAACAGAAAAGGCGTCCTTCGGGACGCCTTTTTTGTTGGGTGCATTTTCATTTGAAATCGCGCTAAGCCGCCGTCTGATGCGAAATAGGGCACCGGCAAGCTCTGTGATGTCTGGAGCGCGCCGTACCGAGCGAGTGCTTGTGTACGGGGCCTCACGCATGACATCGGGTACTGGAATCAACGTGCTCGCAACTGACAGGCCGCTGCCTGCCTTACTGACTGGCGCGCGTCGGCGCTTTTTGACCCAGGCGTATCAGTTCGTTGGAGAAGCACAAACCAGCGATGATCAGGGCCGCTCCCGGATAGAGGCTTTCGCGCGGTACTTCATTGAGGGCTACAAATGCCAGCAATGCCGCAAACAGCGGTTCGGTGAGTTCAAGCGCTTGCACCTGGGATGGCTTGAGGTACTCAATGGCCTTGGTCGTGCAGAAAAAGCCGAGGATGGTCGGCAGGGCGGCCAGCGCCAGCAGTGCGGCAATAGCCATTGATGACAGCTCGCCGATCACGAAACCATCGGCAGCGGCCGGCATCAGCAGGTACAGGCTGCCGAAGAAGAGCAGTTGACGAGTGAAATGCAGGCCCCCCGAAACGCCCATTTTTTTCATGGCAACTGAAAACGCTCCGTAGCCACAGCCTGCGATCGAGGCCAGGGCTGCACCTTCCAGAGTGAAGCCCTGTTGCAAATCAGCGCCGAAGATCACTGCAATCCCTGAGATGGCAAGTGCGGCCCCCACTGTTGCGTTTGCAGTGATGGCATCCTTCAGTAACAGGCGCCCCAGAATGATCGACGAGATTGAGGCACTGGCCATGAGTACGACGACGACACCCGCCGCAGCGTAATGTCGGTAGGCGGACGTTTCGAAATGGAACAGCACGAAAATACCGAGGAACGCGCAGATCGCGGCCTGGCTCCATTTGGCGGCTGATGTCGGACGCTTGAGGAAGCGCAGCACGATCGAGAGCAGGATGCACCCCAGTATCGTTTTGATGACGGCAACGCTGCTGGAGGTGAAGCCATTGCTCATGAGTACCTTGCTTAGCACACCAATGGTTGCGTTCAGTGCGGCGGCGGAGAGCGCAAAGATAACGCCCTTGCTGAAATTGGATTGCATTGATGACGTTCCCTGTCGCTGGTTTGTCGTTTGAGAGGAGTGAAGCGATTGCGGGTGGCCTGCAGATCCACGCTGGCCTTGGCAATCATCGGTCAATGTTCGGCGAGTTAGATAAACCAGGTCAAGGCCTGAAAAGTTGTCGAATGCGGCAGCAACCCATAAAGCAGATAATCCTTGACGCCTGACACGAGCGTCAAAAGCAGTGCGAGCAAGACGTTGGCGCACGACCACGGAAAGCAGTTCCAGCTTACTGGGGCTGCGAATCAGCCGATTGACCAGCAGATACTTCAGGTTTGCCGGTGCGCCGATCAGCAGGCTTGCCAGTAGTAACAGCCGAGGCGTGGACTCGCCCAGGTAAATCGCCAGGCTGTGCCGGAAAGTTGATATTGTTTCGCCATCTTAATCGTCTGGGTTCAGTTGTTGATGTACGTTACAGAGACCGTGTTACCCGGGTTTACATTATGGACGATCATGATATATTAACGCGATAATGTGTTTAAAGGTGGATAAATTAAATTTAATTGTTGTTTCTCGATCAGTGAATGTACGCTCGTTTAAATATTGCCAGAGGGCGATAATGAGCATGCGTACGTCGAGGCGCTACAGGGCTTAATTCAATAGATTACCCGCTAATATGAGTGACTGCCATGAGTGATATTCTAAATAAAATAAAACATTACAAGCTTCAAGAGATAGAGGCGGCAAAAACTAACGTACCATTAAGTCGCATCAAGCAGCGTGCCCTCGAACAGTCCAGTCCCCGCGGTTTTTATAAAGCACTGAAAGCAAAAGAACAGCAGGGTCTGTTGGGGCTCATTGCAGAAATAAAGAAAGCAAGTCCATCAAAAGGCCTGATTCGCGAAGACTTCAACCCGCCCGAACTGGCGAAGGCTTATGAAACCGGTGGGGCCGCCTGTTTATCCGTTCTGACCGACACGCCCAGCTTCCAGGGTTCCCCGCAGTTTCTCATCGATGCGCGAAACGCTTGCGCCCTTCCTGTGTTACGAAAAGACTTCATGTTTGACACTTATCAGGTATATGAGGCACGTGCCTGGGGCGCGGATTGCATATTGCTGATCATGGCCTCATTGAGTGACGACCTCGCCGCCGAACTTGAAGATGCGGCCATGACGCTGGGGATGGACGTTCTGGTGGAAGTGCATAACGAACATGAAATGGAGCGTGCGCTCAAACTGTCTTCTCCGCTGCTCGGCGTCAATAATCGCAACCTGCATACCTTCGAAGTAGACCTCGGCACAAGCGAGCGACTGGCATCCATGGTGCCCGCAGGCAAACTGCTGGTCGGTGAAAGTGGCATCGGCAACCATAACGATTGCCTGCGACTCAAAAAATCCGGCATTACTACCTTTCTGGTCGGCGAAAGTCTGATGCGCAAAGAGGATGTTACTGCGGCCACAAGAACACTGCTGACCGGCAGTGCTGACTGACGCGTAGGAAACTCACGTCTCAGAGGGGCGTTAATGCGCTCCTCTGACCGTCCTGCACTTGTCCAGACGTATGCAGTTGATTGGCCCTGAATGCTGTGGAATCAGTATCCACAGCATCACGACCTGAAGCAGTAGAAAACCCTTAGAGCGAAAACCTGGCCACCAGCTTATTCATGTCTACAGCAAGCACTGAGAGCTCGGCACTGGCCGCCGCTGTCTGATTGGCCCCCGTTGCACTCTGGATGGAAAGATCGCGAATACTCATCAGGTTGCCGTCGACCGAACGTGCGACCTGCGCCTGCTGCTCCGATGCGGTCGCAATCATCAGGTTCATTTCGTTGATTTCATTGATTGCTTTCGCGATCAGGGTCAGTGCTGCTCCGGCTTCATGAGCGATGGTGAGTGTGCCACCGGCCTGATCGCAACTTTCACTCATGGCCTTGGTGGCCTGTGCAGTGCCCGTGAGGATGTCGCCAATCATTTTCTCGATTTCCTGAGTCGAGGTCTGGGTACGATGGGCCAGCGCTCTGACCTCATCAGCCACCACCGCGAAACCGCGTCCCTGCTCACCTGCCCGGGCGGCTTCGATAGCTGCGTTCAAGGCCAGGAGATTGGTTTGTTCCGCAATCGTACGAATGACTTCCAATACCTTGCTGATGTCCTTGGATTGCACGGCCAGACGCTCTACATCGACACTGGTGCTCTGCACGGTCTTGCTCAGTTTCTCGATGGCGTCGACCGTACTGGTAACCCGTGCTGCGCCGGTGCGGGTTGACTGATCAGAGGCTTTGGCTGCATCCGATGCAGCGGCAGCATTACGCGCCACCTCATCGACCGCAGCGGTCATCTGGTTAACGGCGGTGGCTGCCTGATCAATTTCGTTAT
The DNA here is from genome assembly GCF_027983475.1 of Pseudomonas cerasi. NCBI lineage: Bacteria > Pseudomonadati > Pseudomonadota > Gammaproteobacteria > Pseudomonadales > Pseudomonadaceae > Pseudomonas > Pseudomonas cerasi. The sequence continues at coordinate 125,144 of NZ_JAQJVM010000005.1, read as the reverse complement.
TCTGGCGCAGCAAACCTTTGCTCGACTCCTCGGTGACTGCGTTCATTTCTTCAGCGGCGGATGCCAGTTGAGTGGATGAATCACCGATCAGCTTGATCGTATCGCGCAGATTGTTTTGCATGACCTGGGTAGAGCGCATCAGGTCGGAAAATTCGTCTTTGCCCGTGACGGTAATCACGCTGCGCAGATCACCCTTGGCGATGGTGTCGTTGACACGCAGCATGTCGCGCAACGGCGTGACGATACTTTTGGTGAACAGCACGGCCAGCACAATCGTCGCCAGCGTCGCGGCTGCAATAATGAAGATCACAAACGTTAAGCCGCTTTGATACGAATCCTCGGATTCTTTTCCTGAGTTTGCCGCCTCGTCAATGTTCATTTGAACAAGCCCGTTCACAGCGTCGTCGAGAAGACGGGTAACAGGCGTCACGTTTGAACTCAGGTAGGCCAGCGCTTCAGTGGTTGCGTTTTGACGGATAAGTGCAATCACCTGGTCGAATGCAACCAGTGCTTTATCGGTGTTTTCCGACACGGCTTTGAACAGTTGTCCTTCTTTATCGCTGGCGACAAAAGGGGCGTAAAGTGCTACCTGCTTTTTCAACTCCTCACTCAGCGAAGCGATCATGCCGGACGTGGTGGCCATGTCCTGCGGATTGGTCTGGGACAGCATTCTGCGGACTTCCAGGCGCAGGCGCAGCATCGTGGCATTGATTCGGTCTGCAACCACCACGCTGGCCAATGCATCGTTTTCAATGTCTCTGGCCGTCTCGCGGATTTCTCCCATTTTCCATACTGAAATACCACCCAAGGCGACCAATAAGAGTGCAATAAACATAAAGCTGAGTGCTGCGCGCGCAGATACTTTCAAGTTTCTCATTGTCACTGACCTCCTTGTAGAATTGATTTTTCACGGCTTTAGAACTATCGGCTACCAGAAATATTACTTGAGGTGGTCGGGTTTGGTTTCTGGATTAGTTCGTGCGTTAGTTGCGCACGGTTTTGTTCTTTAATTTGTTTAGTGCGCTTTTTTGGGGCGGGATTCATGTAAGTCAGAGGGTGTACAGCTCGCCTGTTTTGAGCGTGCAATCAGTAGGCGCTTGAAAAGTAAGAGAAAAGCTATCTTTTTAGAGTGGCCGGACAGCCAGGCGCTCTTACCCCTCTCAATCGTAACCATTTAATACGGTCAGCGTTTCAGGGGTGTAAATCAGGGCTCAAGAGCAGTCGCTTTTGTCTGGAGGGTCCCGTGACGACTTGCTGCGTGAGCTTTCCAACGCAAAGCTTCATAACGATTCTCTGATCACCAGCGGGCAGTCCACCGGCTGGGAGCCCGACACTTCAAGGCTTTCAATCAGGTGCCGGGCGGCGTTGCGACCGATCTCGTAATACGGCAGTTGCACCGTGGTCAGCGCAGGAATGAACAGCTCGGCGATGCCGATCATGTTGTCATAACCCAGTACGGCAACATCGCCGGGGATTTTCAGGCCTTGGCCCAGCAGCAACTGGTAGGCACAAAAGGCAATGCGGTCATTGCCGCAGATCAGAATGTCGAACTGCGGACGCCCATCTATCATGTGTCGTGCAAGGATAGCGGCGGTTTCCCAGTAGGCATCGTGTTCGGACAGGTTGTACTGCAAGAGTTCGTCGCGAGTCAGGCCGAATGCCTCGCAGGCACGCAACATACCTGCCTGGCGGATTTCCCAGGCCAGGCTCTGTTTTGGCAGGTTTATGAACAGCGGGCGTCGATAGCCCTTGCTGAACGCGTGGTTCAAGGCGCGGTACTGACCCGTTTCGTCGTCTGGCACATAACTGACCAGGCTGCTGTCATCAGCTACGCAGTTGGCGAGCACCAGCGGCTTGCTCTTCAGGCGCTGGGGGATACTCACTTTGCGTAACCCCATGGCGCTGAAGATCAACCCATCCGGGCGGTGCGACAGCATCAGGTCAATGTTCTGGTCGGTAGGCGGATTGCTTAGCAGGTTGAGAATAAATACGTTCCAGCCTGCCTGCTGCGCGGTCTGTTCGATTGATAGCAGCAGCTCGACCGCAAACGGCGTGGTTGCGGTGTCCAGGGCAAATACGCCGATGGTTCGGGTCTGCAGGTTGTCGCCGCGAATCCTGCGAGCCGACAGGCTGGGTACGAATTGAAGCTCATCGATCGCGTTGCGCACTCGCTGATAAGTCTCCGGACTCAGTTTTCCCGGATCATTGAGCGCCCGAGACACCGTCATCAGAGACACACCGGCCAGTTTTGCAACGTCTTTAACTGAGGTCATGCGAAGCGGGGCCTGTCGGGTTGACTGATGATTATCATGCTACAGAGACCTGATTTTTTTCGCGACTTCAATGATTTACCGACAGGTATCCCGAGGCGAGTTGCCATGCGTCGGCGATGCAGACCCGGCCTCCGGTTCCGTTGGCAATAAGTTTTACCCCCAGGCTGTCGGTCTGTGGATAAAAACGGCTGCTGAAGCTGAAACTGCCGTTTTGCTCGAACACCTCGATGGACGAGCGATCAAGGAAGATCCGCAGTTCAAGCTGATTCTGTTGTGGATCTATCGCTACACTGCGCTGACCGCTGACGTGGGTGCCCGACTGAGTACGGTCGAGTATCAAACGTTTCAGCGACGCATCGTAGTAAAGCAGCGTCTGCTCATTGCCATCCTCACTGCAACGCAAGGCCACACCCAGGTGACCTTCGATGCAGTCGAGCAGGTCCAGGTGCACGTGGATTTCGAGCATGTCGCCGTGTATGTCGGCCAGCGATTGGCTACCCGCTTCGCTCCACCAGGGGGTGCCTGGCAGTGACGCGTTGCGCAACGCTGTCAGCTCGCGCGCGGGCTGCACGCACAGGCGATCGGCGCGTACTTCAAGTTCTCGCGGCAGGCCCAGCATGCCGCGCCAGTGATGTGCCTCGGTTGGGGTCGGGCTTTCCCACATGTCGATCCAGGCCCACAGCAGACGCCTGCCATCGGCAGCCACCAGCGTCTGCGCCGCATAGAAATCGTGACCGCTGTCCAGCTCGATAAAAGGCCCGCCGGTGAACTGCCATTGACTGTCGACCTGGCCCACTCGATAGCCGGTGTGAAACCTGTTCAGTCGCTCGTAGCGCTGCGCCGGCATGCCCTGGGGGGAGTAAAGCAGTACGTCGCGTTCATTGAGGCCAAACAGGTCCGGGCATTCCCACATATAGCCGTCGCCTTCGCCGCCTGTGGACACATAACTGACGAAGTCCCACGCGTGCAGGTCCCTGGATCGATAGAGCGGCAGCAGCGGTTTGTCGCCCAGGCGTGCGCCGGCAATCAGGTACCAGTGGCCATCCTGTCGCCAGACTTTCGGGTCACGGAAATGAATCATCCCGTCTTGCGGCGGGGTGTCGATAACGGCGCCGTGTTTGATGAAGCTGATGCCGTCGCTACTGGTGGCCAGGCACTGCACCTGACGGATGAAACGCTCGTCGCCCACGTCACCCAGCCACGTGTGCCCGGTGTAGATCAGCGCCAGGGTGTCGTCATGTACCACTGCACTGCCGGAAAAACAGCCGTCCCGGTCGAAGTCATCACCGGGTGCCAGGGCAATGGGCAGGTGCTGCCAATGGACCAGGTCGGCACTCTTTGCATGGCCCCAGTACATCGGGCCCCATTTCGCGTCGAACGGGTGGTGCTGATAGAACACGTGATATTCGCCACGAAAGAACACTACCCCGTTAGGGTCATTCATCCAGCCCGCAGGCGGGGCCAGGTGGTAACCGGGGCGATAATCGTGGACGAGCTGCGACAGGCCCTCTTCCAGCGCATGGCGCGCGCGCTCGAGGGCGGGAGACATCGGCTTGCTCATGGCATTTGCAAAAAAACTCATAGGGTGCCTGCTTGTACGAGGTGCGGTGTGGTGCCGGGTGTCAGGTGTGGACTGGCGTCTGTGTGGCGCTTCAGGGCCAGACCATCGGCGTCGAACAGGTGCAGGTTGCTGTCGTCGAATTGCAGCGCGACCTGATCGCCTGCCTGCCAGCCGGCCTTTGCATCGCAGCGACAAATCAAGGGCTCGCTCGCCCCGGTAGCCAGATGCACATAGACCTCGCTGCCCAGGTATTCGACACCGGATACCGTGACGCCAACGCCGTTGTTCGCAGCATTGAGGGTGATGTGTTCCGGTCGAACACCCAGGGTCAGTTGAGCATCCTCGGTCAGATTCGAGCTGTCGAAGGGCAGGGATTTCATACCCAGTGCCAGGATGTCGATCAGGCTGTTGCGACCCGGTGCCTGCAAGCTCACGGGCAGAAAATTCATTCTCGGCGAGCCCAGAAAACCGGCGACGAAAAGGCTGGCAGGGCGTTCGTAGAGTTCGCGTGGTGAGCCGACCTGTTCGACCTGACCGCCGTTGAGCACGACAATCTTGTCCGCCAGGGTCATCGCCTCGACCTGATCGTGGGTGACGTAGATCATCGTCGAGCCCAGCCGCTTGTGGAGCCGTGCGATTTCGTTGCGCATCTGGACCCGCAGCGAGGCGTCCAGGTTGGAAAGCGGTTCATCGAACAACAGGATGTCCGGTTCCCGCGCCATGGCTCTGCCCATGGCCACGCGCTGACGCTGCCCGCCGGACAATTCCCGGGGCTTGCGCTGCAGCAGTTTGTCCAGTTGCAGGATCTGCGCGGTTTTCAGCACGCGTTCGCGCAGGCTGCTTTTTTCCGTCTTGGCCAGCTTGAGGCCAAAACTGATGTTGTCGTAGACGCTCATGTGCGGGTACAGGGCGTAGGACTGAAAGACCATACCGACACCACGCTCGCGCGGTTCCAGGTCATTGACCCGTCGTCCGTCGATCAGCAGGTCGCCAGCACAGATCGAATCCAGTCCGGCGATCAAGCGCAGCAGCGTCGACTTTCCGCAGCCCGAAGGGCCGACGAACACAACGAACTCACCCGCAGCGATCTCCAGGCTGACATCGCGCAGAATGCGCGTGCCGCCCAATTGCTTGTTGATGTTGGCTAGCTTCAATTTCATCACGATGCTGTTCCTTGTCAGTTGTGTGCATCAACCTTTCAACGCGCCGGCAGTGAGGCCGGAAACGATGCGGCGCTGGAAGATCAGCACCAGAATCACCAGTGGGACGGTCACCAGCACCGACGCCGCCATCAACAGGCCCCAAGGCAATTCGTGGGAGCTGCCACCCGAAATCAGGGCGATGGCGACCGGGACCGTTCGTTGCGCATCTGTCAGGGTGAAGGTCAGGGCAAACAGGAACTCGTTCCACGCGGCAATAAAAGCCAACAGGCCGGTCGTGACCAGTGCGGGCCACAGCAGCGGCAACAGCACGCGGGTCAGCGTGACCCAGGGCGATGCGCCATCCATGATTGCCGCTTCTTCCAGCTCATGCGGCAGTTGCCCCATGAACGTGGTCAGCACCCAGACGGTGAAGGGCAGGGTAAAAATCGTGTAGCTCAGGATCAGTGCCCATGAGGTGTTGTACAGACCCAGTGCGCGGATCACTTCAAACAGCCCCGACAGCACCGCGACCTGAGGAAACATCGAGACGCCGAGCACCATCATCAGCACCGTGCCGCGGCCTCGGAACTTGACCCTGCCCAGGGCGTAGGACGCCGTCAGGCCCAGGAACAGCGCCAGCACTACCACACTCAGCGCAACCACCAGCGAGTTGGCGATGGCCTGCAGGAATGACGCCTGACTGAGGACCGCTGCGTAATTGGAGAGGTCGGCTTCGGTGATCCAGTAGCTCACTTCAAACAAGGCACTGGACGGTTTCAGCGAGGTCAGGATGGCGTAATAGAAAGGGAAGATCGCGTACAGCAGCACGACCCCGACCAGGCCCCAGAAGGCCAGGCGCAGCAGCGCTTTCTTCAGTGGGTGCAGGTTCATGAGCGCACCTCCAGCTGGCGACGTCCGAGGTACAGATAAAGCATGGCAATCACTGCCACGACCAGAAACAGCAGGGTGGAGGCGGCGCTGCCGTAGCCGACGTCCTGGAACTCCACCAGGTGCTGGCGGGCATAGACCGACATGCTCATGGTGCTCGAAGAGTTGGAGGTCAGGACGTAGATGACGTCGAAGACCCGCAACGAATCGAGAATGCGAAAGATCGCGGCGACCAACAAGGCGGGCATCAGCAACGGCAAGGTGACTCGCCAGAACACCCGCACCGGATGAATGCCGTCGACCCGGGCGGCTTCGTAGCAATCGCTTGGCAGCATCTGCAGTGCCGCGAGCATCAGCAGGGTGACAAAGGGCACGGTCTTCCAGACGTCGACGATGATCACTGCCCACATCGACAGGTCCGCATCTGCCGTCCAGGCCAGCGGCGCGTCGATCAGGCCCAGGCTCAGCATCATATGGTTGATGATGCCGAACTGGTCATTGAGCATCCACGACCAGATCTTCGCCGAGACGATGGTCGGAATCGCCCAAGGGATCAGAATCAACGCACGGACCAGCGCGCGGCCGGTGAACTTGACGTTCAACAGCAACGCCACCATCAGTCCCAGGACCATTTCCAGCCCGACCGACACCACGGTGAAATGCAGGGTGTTGCGCACCGCGTTCCACCATTGCGGATCGACCAGCACGCCAGACCAGATGACGCCGTCGTAGAGCAGATAATTGCTCAGGCCCACGAATGAGCCACTGCCGGTATCCGACAGATCGGCATCGGTCAGGCTGAACCAGAATGTGCGCAGCAACGGCCAGGCCGCCACCAGGACCAGGCACACCAGCATCGGCGTCAGAAACAGCCAGGCGGCGCGTAGCCTGCGACGTTGTACAGGCGTTTCCCGGGTGACGAGTTCGTCGTCTCCGGGGAAGTCGGTAGAAGAGACGGGCATGTTGATTTCCTTACGTGTGGCTTACCAGTTCCGGCGTTTGATGCGGGTCAGTTCGCGTTCCAGTTCGACCAGTGCCTGATCGACCGGAATATCGCCCGCCAGCACGCTATGCACCCGATCGAAGAATGCGTTGGAGACGCGTGGGTAGCCGTTGGCCGTGATCGCGGCGGGGCGCATGACCCCATTGCTGAGGATGCTGTGCAACTGCGGGTAGTAAGGCATCGCCGCGAGCAACTCGGGGTCGGCATACAGGGACTCGATGACCGGGTTGTAGGCACCTGCCAGGGCACGCTGTTTTTGCTGCTGGGCGCTGGTCAGGTAGGCAACCAGTTCTGCCGCCAGTTTGGGGTTGCGGCTGTAGCGCGAAACCGCCAGGCCCCAGCCTCCGAGCGTTGAAGCGTGGGTGCCGTTCGCGCCGCCACTGGGCAGGGGCGCGACGCCGACCTTGTCTTTTATCGCGCTGTCCTTGCTTTGCACCAAGGCCCAGACGTAAGGCCAGTTGCGCATGAACAGCGCATTTCCCGACTGGAATACGCCACGGCCTTCTTCCTCGGTGTAGTTAAGTACGCCGGGCGGGGAGATCTCGCCGATCCAGCTTTTTGCCAAGGTCAGCGCGACTCGTGAGGCCTGGCTGTTGACCACGATGTCTCCGCGCGGGTTGACCAGTCCGCCGTCCGGCTGGCTGCTGATCCATTCCAGGGCGTTGCACGTCAGGCCTTCATAGGCGCGCCCCTGGAACACGTAGCCCCACATAGTGGCATTCCCCGCATCGCGTTCGGCTTTTTGCACTTTTTTGGCGGTAGCGGTCATGTCCTCCCAGGTCTGGGGGACCGGCTGCTGGTACTTGTCGAGCAGATCCTTGCGGTAATACAGCAGCCCCGAGTCGGTAAACCAGGGCATAGACACCAGCCGGCCGTCGACGGTGGCGTTGTCCACCTGTGCCTGGAAATAGCCTTGTGTCGCATTTGCCGGAAGCAGTTCGCGCAGATCCGTCAGGTGTTTGGCGAGCATCCCCGGCCACACCATGTCGATTTGAATGATGTCGATGTCGGTGGACTGGGCGCTGAGGATCTGCTGGTAGAACGACAGGCGCTCGGTTGCAGAGTTAGGCGTGGAAACCACCTGAACGTTGTTGCCGGTCTGTTTTGACCAGCTATCGACTGCCTCCTTGCACAGTTGCAATTCAGCGCCGACGGCCCCGCACGAGATCGTCAGATCGGCTGCGTTCGACAGCGCAGAAAACCCGGCGGACAGGGTGAGCAGCGCGGCGGGAAGAAGAGATTTCAGCTGTTTCATAGAGCCCTCTTTATTTTTGTTTTTATAAAAGTTAACGTTAACATCGTCAATGTAACAGCGTATTTTCGATGTGGCACCCTTTTTTCTCCGATTTGCACAATTTTGTGCTGAAGGAAAAAGGCTCGGCCAACGTCACGAAAACAATAAAAACAAAACAGGAAGTCCACATGCAGAACGCATCAAGATGGCTACTCGCAGGGGTACTCGGCACCTCGACAACCGTCTCTCAGGCCGCGACTCTGGAAGAGCGGATGGCCGCATTCGAAGCCCGTGCCAGCGCTGCGGAAAAACGTGCAGCCGCTGCCGAACAGCAAACCCAGGCGCTCGCCAGGGAGCTTCAGCAACTCAAACTCTCGACCCCCGTTGCGCAGCCTGCCGCACCCACTTCTGCGTCCACCGTTGCGGCCAATTCACAGCCGGCTCTGGATGATCGCGTGGCAAAACTCGAAGCCCGCCAGCAAAGCATGGAGAAGCCAGGCAGTGCCGGACACCTCACCGACGGGTTCAGCTTCAAGGGCTACGCTCGCTCCGGTCTGTTGATCAACGACGGTTTGGGCGGCGGTCGCGGTGGGCCTTATACAACCCCCGCAGGTTCAGTCGGTGGTGCGGTCGGGCGCCTGGGTAACGAAGACGACACCTACATGCGCTTCGATCTGTCGAAAGAGATCTACGCGCAGAACGGCACGCGCTCCAAGTTCACCGTCTCCATCGCCGACGGCGTTGAAAGCTATAACGACTGGACGGCCACCGAAAGCAGCCTGAACGTGCGTCAGGTATTTACCGAACTCGACCACATTGCCGCTTTCAAGGGGAATTCAGTGTTCGAAAACGCCACGCTGTGGGCCGGCAAGCGCTTCGACAGGGATAATTTCGATATCCACTGGCTGGACTCGGACGTGGTCTTTCTGGCTGGGACCGGTGGCGGTATCTACGATGTGCAGATGACCAAGGACTGGCGCTCGAACTATTCCCTGATCGGACGTAACTACGGAGATTTCAGTGAGGGCGGCGTCGATGCCGATGTGGAAAGCTATATCCTGACCTCCAACCAATTCTTCGACAATGGTCAGTGGCAGTGGATGTTCAACGCCATTGGTGCAAAGAAAAACGACGTCGGTACGCGCACCAATCAAGCCGGTTTTGCGCCCGCAGATTCAGGCCTGCACACCATGTTGGCCAATCACCAGAAGGACTTTTTCGGTCGGGAAGGCTTCTTCAAGACGGCGTTGCTCTATGGGCAGGGCCTGGGTGCGCAGGTCAAGGACATTGGCGCGGATGGCGAACTGATCGACGACGCCCGCGCAGTGCGTCTGGCCATGTATGGCGAGACACCTATCGCGCCGGGATGGCGCATCGGCCCGAGCCTGCTGGCCGAACAGAGCAAAGACCGCTACGTCAAAGGCGACGATTACCGCTGGCTCACGCTGAACATGCGCCTGGCCAACGAGATCAACAGCAACTTCGAGATGGCCTACGAGCTGAGTTGGCAAACCATGGACCTCGACCCCAAAGGCTATCTGCAACGCAATGCGGTTGACGGTAACTTCTGGAAGTTTACGGTTGCGCCGACCTTCAAGCCGGACATGGGTGACCTGCTCACACGCCCCGAACTGCGAGTGTTCGCAAGCCTCATGAACTGGTCTTCGGATCTGGACCGCTACAGCACGACCGGCAACTTCGGCAAAAGTGATTTCAACTCCGGTGGTGTTTGGCAGTTCGGCATCCAGATGGAGACCTGGTTCTAGGCTCTGCAGGTAAAGCCCGGCACCGTGTGCCGGGCTTTGAATCGGTTTACGGCTACCCGATGAGCATCGGGACAGTTCGTCCTACTGACCCGCTACGCTCTTCATCACCTGCACCCTGAGCACCTTGTTGGCAGCGGTAATGTACGCCCAGCTTGCCTGCTCGCTGGAGCAGAACGTCAGGTTGCTGGTATCGGCAGCCGCGACCAGCAGTTTTCCGAGTGGCTTGCCTGCTGCGGAAAACACCTGAATACCTTCCTTGCTGCTGCTCCACAGGTTGCCAAGCGCGTCGACTTTGATCCCGTCAGGGATGCCGGGCTGGATGTCAGCGAACACCTTGCCGTTGATCAAGCGACCGTCGCGCACCTGATAGACCATGATGCGATGTGCCAGCTTCTTGTTGGTGAAGTCGTGGGCCATTTGTGAGTCGGCCACATAAAGCAGCTGCTGATCCGGCGAGAAGGCCAGGCCGTTGGGCGAGTGGACTTCGGGAGTGTCGAGACGGGTGATCTGCCCGGTGTCGGGTACGTAGCGATAGATGAACTCGCCGCCTTGCTCAGGCTTGCCGCCATAGCCCTCGCTTTTGCTCAACACCCCGAAGGTGGGATCGGAAAACCAGAGAGCGCCGCTTTTATCCGCCACTACATCGTTCGGACTGTTCAGTCGTTTGCCCTGGTAGGTGTCGACCAATGTACGCCACTCACCATTGGGCTCCTGCCGCACGATGCCGCGCTTGCCATGGGAGGCCGCCACCACACGGCCCTGGCCGTCGAGCGTATGCCCATTTTGAAAGTCGGCTTTTTCCAGCCAGGTGGACACGCCATCCTTTGCCTGCCAGCTGCTGACCTTGTTGGCCTTGATGTCACTCCAGATCAAACGGCCATCGGCCAGGCACAGCGGGCCTTCTGCCCACTTCGCCTGATCGGTGAGCAGCTCGACGTGGGCCTGTGGGGCAACCAGTTGGCTGAAGGCCGGGTCGATAACGACTTGCCGGACAGGGGCGACGGCGTCGGTTGCGCCTGCTGAACCCGCAGCCAGGAGCGCACTGCCCAATAGCCATGAGGAGGGGCGCAGAAAGCGATTTTTACGGGTCGGTTTCATAGATTCAGGTCCGTATGCGATCAGTAGGCACAGCTGCCGTTGGTACGTTTGTCAGCCGCACCCGGTTTAAGTTTGATGATCAGTTGAACATTGGGTTGATCACCCACGGTGCGCGTCAGGTGGCCTACACGTTCGTCATCCGGACGCGGCCGGGACCGGGTGTCGGCATTGAACTGCATCTCTCCCGGTCCTTGCACCAGCACACTGCCATCGGTGGTCTCCACCGACCATTGCCCCTGCAGGGTGACGACCCATTGTGGCCCCGGCGCGTGGTGCCAGTTGCCGACGTATCCCACCGGCAGCACCGCGTAGGCGATGCTTTCGATATCGTCAGGGGAGACGCCGACCCATTGCGGCGCGGCTGGCGGGGCATAGCTTTTGAACTCCAGGCCTTCCAGGCGGCAGTGGCCCACATGCGTGGCACCGTTTTCGTCAGCCCACAGCGTGGCATATGAAACAGGTGGTTGCAGTTGACCGTTACTGTGAGTCATTTGCGCAGACTCTTTCGGCACCGATTGCACGTCGGCATTGGCACTCGCCATGCCCGCGCAGGCGGCGCAGGCCAGAGCCAGGGTGTATAGAGATTTCATCGGGTCACTCCGTTTACAGGGAAATTCCGTGTGTCTGTCGCAAGACAGCGCGCTACTCAGGCCGGTCGGGTGTGAGGCAGCCAGCGCTGCTGCAAATCCCGCCGTATGACTTCGATCACCCACATCCACAGCAAGTGCCCGAACGTTTCAGATAACAACTCCGAGGCAGGCAGCTCCCACAGCGGCGGTGCCCAATGGAACGCAGGCAGGATGACGCCGTGAAACCCCAGGGTCACCAACAGGCCGAAACCCAGACCCTGCCACAGGGCGGCGCGCGGATACCGGAGTACAAGCAGGCAATAGAACATGGCGAAGAAGATGGAAAAGCCATGGTGGACCAGGGCACTGCCGTAATTCACCACATGCTCTGAATACACATAAGTCAGCTGCTGAGCGTTGATGCCCAGCGAATCAAGCATCTCCACGGGCGGGACCGGGCGGTCCGGCGTGCGAGGCGGGAAGGGGATCTCTGTACCCCATTTGATGAAACTGGAAACATTGCCTCCAACAAAGCCGGCCAGTGCGGCGACACCATACGCTCGCGTGTTCAAATCAGCGCCCCTTCTTCGATAGACCAGGCTGTGAGCGATCTCGCTCTAGCCGTTTACCATGAAGTATGTGCAACGCTCATTTATTTGTAACATACTAATTTGATAGCTCATTGATACTAAAAAAATATCAGATGATTGATTTGAAATTGATGCGCCAGTACGTGGTGGTCGCTGAAACCTTGAATTTTCGCAAGGCCGCGCAGCGCTTGAACATGTCACAGCCGCCCCTGAGCGTTGCGATTCGTCGTCTGGAAGAATGCCTGGGCGTGCAGTTGTTGCTGCGCAGTACGCGCTCCACGCAATTGACCGCTGCGGGCGTCGTGTTTTTGGCCGAGGCGCGGCAAACGCTGTTGCAGGCCGAACGGGCCTGTGAAATGGCACGTCGCTCAGCGGCAGGCATGCTCGGCACGATTCGCCTGGGCTTTGTCGACAGCGTGGTCGATGGTTTGCTGCCGGCGTTGCTGCGTCGCTATCAGGCAGCGAACCCGAACGTCGATATTCAACTGCAGGAGGCCACCCCTCCCGAGCAACTTGAAGGCCTGCGCAACGACCGGCTGGACGTTGGCATTCTGGTGTTGCCGGTCATAGACCCGGGCAATATCCATATCGAGCCGCTGTTCGAGGATCGCATGGTTGCGGTGCTGCCGCAGGATCATCCCTTGGCCGAGCGTGCGTCCATCGGTCTTGCGGCGTTGGCAGACCAACCCTGGATTCTGTTCGCCCCGCATCATGGCCCGGGCATGCACTCGCACATTCTGCTGGCCTGCGCCAACGCTGGCTTTACTCCTCGGGTCGTGCAACAGCCTCGCCAGATGCAGACCACCGCCGCGCTGGTCGCCGGAGGCATGGGTGTGGCCCTCATGCCGCAGCGCTATGCCCGACGTCAGCCGGGGCGGCTTGCCTGTCGTGAGCTGACGGGCCCAGGTACACCTGTCGCCTATGTGCTGGCGCTGGCGTATCGCGAGCTGTCTCCGTGTGCGCAGTCCTTGCGCGAAGTGATCATGGAGCTGGTTCAGTCGCCAGCGTTCACGCTGTCGTCCGCGGAGTCGTGACGCCGTCACCTGAACTCAGGCCCCAACCCGCTATTCGCGTGCCGGTTCAAATGCACTGAACGCCTGGCTACGCCCTGACTCCAAATCTTGCCCCGGCGCTCAAACAATGCATCACGTCGATGGGTGTTCGAATCCTCTGCCAATCAAGGAATTCCCATGACCGATCCACGTAACGTTGCTCACGACAAAAAAGTCCAGCAAGAGAAAAAGAACCACGGCGAAGAAATCGCGCCGAATGCCGAGCACGCGCCTCAGCCGGGGATGAAGCCGGCACTCAAGCACGATGATGACGAGCAGGAAGAGCAGGCGTAAGCCAGGGACCTGATCGTGACCTTTGGCGGTGCTGGCTGATGTCAGCACCGCCAGGTGGCGCATTCGATGCCATCACTTCAGGCAGGCAACAGGGGCCTATAGCATGCTCAAACACATCATTTTTGACGTAAACGAGACGCTGCTGGATCTGGCCGCGCTCGACGCTTTCTTCGAGGGACTGTTCGACGATAGCCGTGTGCGCACCGAATGGTTCCTGACACTGCAAGAGTGCTGGATGACCAACACCATAACCGGCCAGTATCAGGCGTTTGGTGATCTGGCGCAGGGCGCTTTGAGAATGGTTGCCGCACGGCACAAGGTGGACGTGGGCGACGATCAGTGCCAGGCCCTGGCCGCAGGCATCAAATCTCTTCCTGCGCATAAGGACGTTCATCAGGCACTGCAGTTATTGAAGGACTACGGGTTTGTGCTCATTGCCCTGAGCAATGGCGCGCTGGAGGCGCTGCAGCAACAGCTCGAATTTGCAGGATTGACCGACTGCTTCGAGCACATCATGGCAGGCAGCGAAATCAGTCAATTCAAGCCAGCCGCAGCAACCTACCAAATGGTCGCACAGCGCTTGGGCATCGCTACGGATCAGATGATCATGGTCGCAGCGCACGCCTGGGACATCGCCGGGGCTGCCCAGGCCGGGTGTCGCACCGCGTTTGTCGAGCGCCCGGGGAAGGTGCTCAACCCGCTCGGCACCCAGCCTGACTTGATCGGTAAAGATGTTCAGGATGTCGCCATGAAACTCTGCGCAGATCCGTTTTAGCACTGATTCGGGAGTCGGCCTGCAGCCATCCCTGATCACTTGCAGACCTTCACTTGAAGGGTATGACCGATATCTCCCCGTTCCTTTCGATGATCGCGTACCTGATGTCCTTCATCTCCACTATCCCTTGCGTGGTTCGTGCTGCCTCCATCACATCGGATTCACTGATACGCGCCTCTCTCATTCGTTGGGTCAGTGGCTTGCCGTCTTCCACAATGACCGTGGGGCCGCCATCCAGAAACTTTGCCAACCGCTTTGATCGGCGTTTGGCCAGGGAAAAGCCGACGTCTATGGCGATAAGGGTGGAGATGATCAGTATCGCGTTAGTCACCGAAAAATCATCGCCCAGCAGCGCCTGCTGAGTGGCCTCGCCAATGATCAGCAACAAGACGAAATCGAAGGTGGTGAGGTCGGTAAGAGAGCGGCGTCCGGCAATACGAAACAAGACCATCAATACAAAATAAATCGCTGCTGCTCTGAGCACTGCATCCATAAATCGCTTTCTCTCTACGGGTAGATAAACCTGGGCATCGGCAGCGTTTCGCCACCCAGCATATGCATTTGCCCTCGGTACAGTCCCACCCCGTTACTGCGAACAGTCAGGTACAAGGTGGCCAGACCGTCCTTGTCGGCCTGCATCGGAATAACCAGATCACGGCCTTCGCTGTGAAGGGGCGCGGGCTGGGGGTTGAGGTTCTCGATCGACACGCCTTCGAGCAGTCCACTGCCGACGACCAGATAACGCATTTCGGAGGGGGCGCCTTTGGACGTGACAATCATATCGTCCTGACTGCCGTTGCGGCTGAAACGCTCGTAGCTCACCTGCAGTTTGCCATCTGCCGTTTCGGGCTCCACCTGGCTCAATGGCCCTTTGGAAAACAAGCCGGCGAGGGTCAGCACTATCAGCACAATCAGGCCAGCCCAACCGATGCGCTCAAAGCGCCAGACTCGACGCTGCTGCGCCATATCTTCCTCGACGGGATATGACCGGCTGCGGAACTCATGGTCGTCCGCCTCATCACCGCGTAGTGCCATTAACGTGCTGTCCATTAGGGAAATTTTGTAGGCACCTTATTACGCTTCCAACCGGCCCGCTGTCCAGAACGGTTTAAGTCCTTGCCATGGTTTTGACGTTCCTGGTGAGTGACTGCCAGAAGCTCTGGCGTAATGGCGTAGATGCGATTCACCGCATGTGATTGAGCGCTTGCCTGTAACAGTCGTGTTGTTTGAGATAAATGGCCGCATCACTCGCAGGTAATCTGATGGCCTGGAGCACGGTTTGAACGTTAGCCGAGCGAATGCCGACAGGAGGGCGATGAAGGGGCGGTTCGAGTGTCTTGCGTTAGTCGTTGATCGGCGCGTAGGACGATAACGCGGAGTGGATTCGGGATCGCACTATGTAAATGCCTTCCAATGAATTCGGGCTGGATGCCACTCCAGGCGAGCCTGTGCAAATGGTTATCCAGCCCGATGCTGCAATTACGATCAGAAGCGGACCGTCACGCCGGCATTCACCGAGTGGAAACGAGTGTCAGTGCCGAACTGCCCCTGGTAAGACAAGCCCAGATCGGTCTGACGGTTCAATCGCAGCTTCGCGCCGACTTCGGTCAAGGCGGTGTCGCGGTTTTGAGCTACGCCTTGCACTTCGAAGTTTGGACCGCCGGCAAAGCTCTGCTCGTTTCGCGGATCCAGATCACCAAAGGCGCGTCGCCATCCCAGTGAGCCGTAGACCTGGGTATCGAGGTTGGCCACTCGGGTGTTCGTCGATGCGCGCAGGCCGAGCGTCGAGAAGACGGTATTCTGCTTGTCGCTGGACACGTCTAGCGCGGCTGGCCCACCTTTTTCGTGCAGATCTTTGGCGTCGTAGCGAACATAGGAAAGCCCGGCGAAAGGTTCCAGAGCCACGCTGCCAAGCGGTATGCGGTAGGCCGCTTCACCACTGGCCTGCAACGATTTCGCGTCGCGTTTGCCAGTCAAGTGATCACTGAATCCGGCGAAGGCCACATTCCGCTCGCTCTCCAGCTTGTGCCAGGTGTAGCCGACGTCGGCACTGAGGCGCAGTGCATCGATCTGGGCTCCGGTGTACAGGCCAAGATGATAGTTGTCGCTGTGGCCGTCGGCATCGCGATCATCGGCGTCGAACTTCGAGCGGCTATAGCCAGCGTAGACGCCGCCGCGCCAATCCGGGGTGAAGCTGCCGTCCGCACCGAACAGCAGGCCACCTGTGCTTTGATGCAGACCGCCTGCGCCATTGTTGCTGCTTGTTTTGGTCCAGTTGCCGAATGGTTGCACCCAGGCACCGCTTTCGGCGGGTGGAGTGGTTGGCATCAGATTGAGTGCCATGGCTGGCATCCGCAATGTCCCGGTATCGAGAAGATTACGCACACGAGTCCCCAGTACTCCGGACACCACCTGGCTGTTGGCGATCAGGGCGGTCGAGGTACTGGCGAGCGTGTCGCCGGACAGCTGATCGGCAGCATTACGCGCGCTTTCGGCATCCAGAATCAACAGATTGTTATAGAGGCGCAGCGGTTCGCCGCTTTGCTCCAGCACGCTGAGCGCACCCGCTGTATTGAACTGATTCTGGGTCAGCATGACCGTTTGAAAGATACCCGGTGTTGGCGCGGGGGTCGGCTCTGGCTCAGGTGTTGGAGTCGGCTCAGGTGTTGGTGTTGGTTCAGGTGTAGGCTCCGGAGTTGGAGTCGGTTCTGGAGTTGGCGTAGGTTCTACGCTTTTTTGTTCAATGGTGAGGTTAAGGTCATTGGCTGTGCGTTGCAGCCCGACATTCAGGAACGCCGAGTTGGTAAGTGCCTGGGCATAGGCAGTGCCTGCGGCGGCGCCGTCGACCAAACCGCCCTGGGCGGAGAGCAGCGTGTAGGTTCTGCCGCTCTGATAGCTCTGCGCGGGATCCAGCGCGGTCACGTTGACTTGCGTACCGCGCAGGGTTGCGGTGCCGCTCACGTTGATCCGGTCTGCGCTGCCGTCGCCCGCGATGTCTGCGGCGTAGCGTGAACCGGCGGCCATCTCGAGGTTGCCTTGTATCGCCAGCGCACCTATGGCGCTTTCTCCTGGCGACAGCGTACCGCCGGAGGCGACCTGGGTGCTGCCCACCTGACCGACACCGGCCAGAATACCTCCGTCCAGTACCTGAGCGCTGTTTGTGTAAGTCCCGAACTCAGTGCGGCCCGCAATGCCGTTGACCACCAGTGTGCCGTTACCTACGTTAAACCGCGAAACGCTTTGGGTGGTGGCTGTGTTGCCGCGCTGATTGACTTGGTCGACGTTCCCCGCCAACACCAGTCGCCCGCCGCGCACAACGACGCTACCGGCCAATCCCGAGGTGTCGCCGCTCAGCGTGGTATTGCCGCTGAATGCATACACTCGACCCGTACCATTCAGCGTGTTGGCGAACTGCAGATCGGTGTCAGTATGGTTGAACGCCAGGGAACCGTTGCCGGTGCCAAAGCTGACGGCGGTTTGCGGGTTCAGTCGGCCTGCCGCCAGAGCTGCTCCTGCAGTCATGGAATCAACATCGGTACGGTCAGGGTCCACCGCGACCGGGCCGCCGATGGTAAACGTGCCGCGCGTCGCCGAGTTGCTGTCGTTCACGAAGCTGATGAGCATACCGTTAGTGGCGCTCAGTTCGGCACCGTCGGCCAGCGACAGGTAAGTACGGACAACGTTGGTGCCGAGCGTCAGCGATTGCACGTCGAGACGGGTACCCTGTCCGGTAACATTGACCTGATTGCTTTGGTTGATAACGGCCGACCCCAGTCGCAGCTCGTTACTCGTCAGTACTGCGCCGTTCTCGAGGGTCAGGTCGTTTCTGTTCACAAAGGAGCCGCTGTTGTCCCAGCGGGTTCCTGCGCCTGAAAGCTTGACGACGGAGTCTATGTCGACCTGCTGGCTGTTGATTTTGCCGCCGTCATTGGCCGTGATGCTCGAGCGATAGACAAACACTCCGCCAGCCTGGATGTTGACCGCATCGACCAGGGAGTTCTGACCACTCACCGACAGCGTCGCGTTCGAAAATGCGTTGGAACGGGACCCGAAAACTTCACCCATATCCAGATCCCGAACCGACACCTGCCCTCCGTTACGGACCGTCAGATCGCCCTGGCCGACACCACCGACAACGATCGAGTTACCGAGCACGAATGAGGTGCGAGGCACCACCCAGCGCGAACCTGCCCCTTCAACCACAACATTGGCCTGAGCCATATTGACGCCGGTTCTGCTGGCCTGGCCAACGATGCTGCCGCCTTCGCTGGTCACGGTTGCGCCGCTGTTGATTGTCAGGGTAGAAGTGTTGCCGTCAGTTGCATTGACGTCGATCGCGCCATCGATCAAACGGTCGCTGTTAAAGGTTTCCTGACCATTAGTGAGCACATAGTCAACGGCCTGAGCCTCTGGAAGCAGTGCGAGAGTAATTGCAAAAGCAAGAGGGGATATTCTGAATAGGGGGTTCATAGCGACTCCAGATACTCCATAAAAGCCACCAGGGTGGCTGCCAGCCCCGAGGGCTTAAGCGTTTCCGTTCGGCGGGTTGCCAACAACGGGAGTATCAGGAGGGGAGGGTGCAGTGGATATAGCACGGATGTACTAGCGGCGGCCTATTACTGATTATATAAGTTCCGATCAACAGGCAGGCAGTTATTCAATAGCTCATCTGTACTATGGAAGTAGGTGTCGGCGACTCTTATCATCGCGCGGTTTTATTGAAACGTTAGAAATCGGCGTGGCCTCGGGTAACGTTGACAGTTGCAAATTCGCCATGGACGCTTATAAATCACAACGGCCGCAGATTAAAATGACCCTGTTGAAAACTACACTTGGCCTTGCCGCTGTATTGGCATCCACTCAACTTCTTGCTGGCGGCTTCGCCCGTACCGAGCAAAGTATCGCCGGTATGGGCAGCGGTCAGGCTGGCCGTGCATCGATGGCTGAGGACGCCAGCACGGTGTACGGTAATCCGGCAGGTATGGCGCGGCTGGACAACAGCCAAATCACCATGGGGGCCGCGTTCGTGGACGCATCCACTGACATCAGCCATGCCGCCGGTCGTTCACAAGGGAGTAATGATGGCAATATGGTACCCTTCAGCGCGGTGCCGTTCGGTTTTTACACCCGGAAAATCGATGAGCACTGGGCGTTCGGCCTGGGGCTCTACGCACCCTTCGGTTTGTCCACCGATTATGAAAGCAGTTTTCAGGGGCGCATGTTCGCCAGCAAAAGCGAGATCAAGGTGGTGACGTTACAACCCACCATCAGCTACGCCTTCAATAACAGGCTGTCGATTGGCTTCGGTCCGACGTTCAATCGAATTGCTGGAACGCTTGAATCAGACATCACGCTTAATCCGGCCATTGCTGACACCCGTGTCAAGGTTTCAGGTGATGACACGGCCGTGGGCTTCAATATCGGCGTGTTATTCAACGCAACCGACTCCACCCGCGTAGGCCTGACCTACCATTCCAAGGTCGATTACAAGCTGGGCTGTCACACGCAAGTTTCCACCGGCGCAGGAACGCCGCCGCAGTTGCTTGCGAGCAACCGTTACGACTGTACGTTGAAAGTGGCCACGCCGGAGTCTTACGATTTTTCAGTGACTCAGGCGCTTAGTGACGCCTGGACACTTTACGCCAGTGCGACCTGGACAGGCTGGAGCAGCATGCAGGACTTGAGCCTGCGCAATCAACCGGTCTCGGCCGCGCAAGGCGGCACGCTGGCTTCGGCACTGACCGGCTCCATTCAGGAAGGCCTGAACTGGCACGATACATGGGCTTACGCGCTCGGTACTGCGTATCGGCTGGATCCGCAGTGGGTGTTGCGTGCGGGCGTGATTATCGATCAGTCGCCGACCGGTAATACCGGGCGTTCACCCCGTACGCCGACCGGGGATCGCGAGGTCTTCAGCGTAGGGGCGGGTTATGACGTCACGCCACAACTGAGCCTGGATGTCGCCTATTCGTATCTTCAGGAAGAAAGTGTCGATGTCAGTCGCGCCAATGCACTGGGCAGTTACAGTGCGACGTACAAAAGCCGTGCGAGTTTATACGGTATTGGGGCGACGTATAGATTCTGATCCTGAAAGAGACTCTCATAACGCCCGGTTAAATTTTCCGGGCGTTGTTCTAATGCCTGTCAGTTAGCCTGGACCGGCTCGAGGAAGGTCCAGGTTTTTGCGGGGGTGACATAAAAATTTAATGGCTTGTTTCTGTGATCAAAAACAGTACGCCGTATAGCGCATCTGTACTATTGATACGCCCTCAGGTCGTAGATACAGTCCCGTGCGATGTGCATGTCGTGGTTACTTAAATAATGGATGCGTGGGTAACTCCTGCATCGATCAGTCGGCGGAGTATGTGAATGAAAAGTGCAGCCTTGTTTCCGTTAGTTCTGGCCTTGTCAGGATGCGCGGGGCTTGATCAGGCCATGTCGGTGACAAACGGGGTCTTTGATCAGACCGGAGATTTGCTGAGCGGGGATCTTCGGGGGCTGACAACTGCCAAGCAAACCACATTGACGGAAATCTGGAACGACTGGGAAACCAATGAGGTCACTGCCAAGGAAAAGTGGGACGCTAACACGCTGATCATCCCTGGCATCGTGCAGCGCATTACCAAGACAGGAACAGCCATCGGTCAGAATCAGATTGCGATCATCTTCACCGACCCCAAGAACCCCAAATGCACCGGTCAAGGGCTGACCCGCGATGATCTGCTGGTGAACAAGAAGAAGATCAGCGGATTAAAGAAAGGCGACAAGATTCTGATGAAGGGTGTTCTCGGCACCAGCGAGTCAAAATGGACCGACAACGATTCCTGCTGGCTGTCTTTCGACAAGGCCGAGTTTACGCTTCAAAAATGACAGGCTGAACCGCCGGTAATCGCAGCATTACCGGCTTCACACTTATTGCTGAGCGGTCAGTATGTATAGAACCGGTCGACCGTCTCGCCGTTGAAGAGTATGACTATCCTGTTGATCACCTTCTTCATACCCGTACTCTTCGTTCCTGTGACGGTACTGACGTCATCCATCACATCTTCGGCATCTCCCAAGTGACCATCTGCCTGCGCCAATACTGAGTTCGACGTTCCGGCGCCGTACTTGTAACTGTACTTGTAGGCCATTTTCTTCAGCATTGCCACGCCTGATTCGCCACGCTCGTATGACCACTGTGCGGAGTTGTCGCCGACATCATCTTCCGCCGAATTAGGAGCACCAAATTTCGCCCGGATTTGAGATTTGGTCGATTTTTTGGGAATGATATTGGCTTTTATATAGTCAGGCTCAAACTTAGGCTCACCCGTCAACGCATCCAGCCCGCCAAGAGGGTTGCTGCCCCCCGTCGAACAGGCCGTTAAAGCGGCCATGACTGTTATCGCAACCGCTAAACCTTTTAGCCGCGCCAGTGAATAATAATTGCCCATGCCGAATGCCCCTGATGGTAAATCAGTTGTTGAAGGTTTTTATAGACAGACAGAAACGTGCGAAAAAGCCTTGCGGTGACAAGCTTTTCAGCGTCTATATATAATGAAGTCGTTTCTTTCTTAGCTTAGGCTAACGGCGTAAGTATTCACTATAGTACAGGTGTACTAGCGAACTATAACGCCGTTGTAATCAAACTAACGTGCGCTGTTGGCTGACTGTCGCACTCAGGACCCGGTAAGAGACGCGCGACGTGTCGTCTGCATCAAGTCCATCTTGAAACTCAGGAGCAGTGAACGTAACTCCGCAGGCCGTACCGGTTTGGACAGAACCGGTATCTGTGGGTCATTCAGCGATTGCTGTACATGCTGAATCTCGTGGCCAGTGATGACGATTGCAGGTATCCGGCGGCCATGCAGTTGGCTGAGGTAGCTAATGCAGTCTGCGCCTGTGGCGCTTCGGTCGAGGTCGAAGTCGGTAACGACCAGATCGCAATCGACGCTCGCTTGAGGGGTGGCGGAAGCGGTCTGGACGTCGCAGCCCCATTTGCGCAGCAGCATCGCGGTGGCCTGCAGCACGTTGTAATTATCCTCGATCAGCAGAACACGTAAACCGCCCAACAGGTGTTTGTTCCAGTCGATGTCCGGAGCGTGCGCGATTTGCCGTGCCGCCACAATCGGTAGCCCGCTGATGACAACCGCAGTGCCTTTATCCAGGCGCGAACCAATCCGGATGTGCAGCTTCAGCAGACCGGCGATGCGTTTGACGATACTTAGCCCAAGCCCTACGCCTTCAATGTCCTGATCACGCTCTTCGCGGACGCGATAAAACTCGTTGCACAAATGAGGGAGATGCTTTTCCGAAATACCGCGGCCCATGTCGTAGACGCCGATGTCCAACGTCCCCTTGCGGGGTCTGCAAGCAATAAGCAGGGGTTTGCCGGGGGCATATTTAAAGGCGTTCGAGATAAGGTTTTGCAGCAGGGTGCGAAGCAGCGCAGGGTCGCTGCGTATCTGTTGCCGGCACGGGCGCACGCGGATTTCGACACCGGCCCAGTTGGCCGCCTCACTGTTCTGGCTGACCAGGCCATTGATTAATGCGTCCACATCAATCGTCTCGAGGCGTGGACTCACTTCTCCCTGATTGAGGGTATAGATATCCAGCAGAGAGCGGAAAAGCTGTTCTACAGCGCTGAGTGCCCGGTCGATGTTATCGACCAAGCGGCGCTCGTCTGTGCCCAATGAAGCGTCGCGCAGACAGGCAGTAAATAGGCTGATGGAGTGAATCGGTTGCCGCAGATCATGGCTGGCCTGGGCAAGAAACCTTGATTTCGCCTCATTGGCCGCCTGGGTTTCATTCAGTGCGATGTGCAATCGCGAGAGCAGGAAGTAAACGAACGACGGCAGCACCAGCATGGTCAGGATCATCATCACCGCAACGGCGGGATGCTCTTGAAGGAAAGGGGTGAGCTGGATGATCAGGCACAAAGACGCCAAGGCAAAGCCGGTCGCCAGCAACAGGTAATTGCGCCCGTAACGCATGCCATACCCCACCGTCATGCTGAGCATTACCGAGTAAACCGGCAGCATCGGTTCGCCACCCACAGTGATTGTGACGATCCCGGCCATGTTATCGACGACCAGCGCGAACATTCTGCGCCGGGTAGACACACCGGGCCGTACTGCAATACGCCAGATAAGCCCGATACCAACGATGGCGAAGCCCAGGCAATAGCCGAGAATGACCCACATTCGGCTGCCGGACATGTCGTCCAGTGCGTGCATGATCAATGCGTACAGTGCAGAGGTGGCAATCACTGCCATGCGCAACAACGCCTGGATCATTTCCAGGTCTCTGCATCGGGAGAGAATCGACATCACGTTTTCCTGGTCAGTCCAGTACTGCTGAGAGGCACGTCATGTGTTCAGCGCGTCGATGGCGGTACGCAGATATTATATAAAAGAAAAGGGGGCAGGCTCTGTACGAAAAGTGGGTGTGCTTGGGGACGTTGCGTTAAAGAAACGGGGCGGGATGCGCGTCCAGTCAGCATGCTCTTTACATCACGTAGCGTCGAACGCGACCTCGGCCGCTCCGCGACTGCTTTTGCCTTGCCTGACCTTCGCGCCGGCGTTTCGTCCAGAACCTGGCAATGTCGGCGCGCTGTATAAAGCAGGCTTTAGATGTTCGTGAGTACGGAACCCGGAGGCAGTCCCGGGTCCTGTCACTTGCATGCGATGGCCTTATCAGTTCTGCCAGGTGGTGTAATAAATTGGAATACCGCGCGAGTTGGTGATAGAGGCGTAGTTATAGCCGGGGGCAAACGACTCGCCGCCTGCGAAGGTATAACCAAAAGCACTGAACTCAATACCGCCTCCCACGCAGTCCAGCTCTGCCTCGTTCAACAGTCGAACTGCCTGACCGGTATGAAGCGTTTCGTGTGCTTTTTTTGGGTTAATTGCTTGAGTCATCGCGTCATTTCCTCTAAGCGGGTCATTGAAAAGTCAAGTCTTCCGTAGCAGCGACCTACGGCAGAGAGCGTTATTAAAATCATCCCCTGACGCGAGTAGCAATAGTACACATGAGCTATCTGTGCCGCTGTCTTTTGGCGACTAGTTCATGTGTGCTATTGAGGTGGTCGGTCGCCAACGCTTTAATACGTCGCGCTTTAAATACGGTGACGTTCAGTCGGTCGGTGCAGGGTTTGCCCGTTACTCATGTGACGGCTATATGAAACTGTCCGGCTTCTATTCGCCCCTCTCTTTAAATACTGTCGAGTCCTGTGGTTTCTTATGGCGCATTCCTGATGATCGACGCGATGCATATTCATGCTCTTTCGACCTGAAGCGCTCGCCGCTCAGAAGCGCAGCACGCTGGGTACGGTCTTGTTGATCAGCCCGGTATCGATGCGCCTGGCAGCCGCCGTCGCGCTACTGTTCTGCATCTGCATGGGGCTGTTTCTGACGTTCGCTACATACACCAAACGTACGGCGGCGAGCGGTGTGGTGCTGCCTGAAACAGGTCTGATCAGGATTTATGCGCCGCAAGCCGGGGTGGTCAACAACCTGGGCATCAGCGAAGGGCAGCCGGTGAATGCCGACGCTGTGTTGATGGCGTTGTCCAGCGATACGCAAAACGGCGAAGCGGGCGGTGCGCAACGGGCGATCAGCCTCTCGATCAAACGACGTCAGGAAAGCCTGACTCAGGAGATCGACAAGACCCTGGCCCTGCATCAGCAGGAGTTGGAAGGCAAAAAGCGTCAAGTCGAAGCGTTGGAAACCGAACAGCAGAAAATACTCGCGCAAATCGACCTAGCGCGTCAGCGGCTGGCGTTAACCAAAGGGATTGCCGAACGCTACGCCAACCTGCAACGCCAGGATTATGTGTCCCGTGATCAGCTTCAGGAAAAAGAAGACGCCGTGCTGGACATGCGCCTGCGTGGTGAAGAGCTGAATCGCTCGCTGCTGACAGTGCGCGCCGAAAGCACCAGGCTGCGCGCGGAGCTGGTCGAGTTGCCGTTCAACCACAGCAAGCAACTGGCCGATCTGCAACGCAGGCTGGCCGAGAATCAGGACCAGTTGGTCGAAAGTGAAACCAAACGGGAGGTCCTGATTACTGCACCAACGGCCGGTGAGGCAACCGCCATCGCGGTCTCCAACGGCTCACGGGTCGACAGTGCGCGGCCGCTGCTGAGCATCGTGCCTGCCAATGCAAAGCTGCACGCGGAGTTGTATCTGCCCAGTCGCTCGGTGGGCTTTGTGCGCGCCGGCGATACCGTGATGTTGCGTTACCAAGCCTATCCCTATCAGCGCTTCGGCCTGCAGCCGGGCAGGGTGTCGTCGATTTCACGTACTGCATTGCCTGCTGAGGAAGTCATGACGCTGGGCAATGTTTCCGAGCAGATGCGCGAGCAAGGCCCTTTCTATCGGGTCACGGTCGCGCTGGCGTCACAAGTCATCGAGGGTCAGGGCAAACGCGAGCGCTTGCGCTCCGGCATGCAGCTTGACGCCGACATCATGCAGGAAAAGCTGCCGCTCTATGAGTGGCTGCTCGAGCCTTTGCGCGGAATAGGAAAACGCCTTTGAACCTCAAAAATGCGTTCACTTTCGGGGTTGGAACCAAACTGCCGGTGGTGTTGCAGACCGAAGCCACTGAATGCGGTCTGGCGTGCATGGCCATGATTGCCCGTTACCATGGACAGCACAGCGATCTTTTTTCTCTGCGTAAGCGCCTTTCGCCGTCGATGAAAGGCGTGAACCTCAAGCAACTGATCAGCATGGCCGCGCAACTCGGGCTTGGCAGCCGGGCATTGCGCGTTGAACTGAATGCGCTGGGTCAACTGCAACTGCCTTGTGTGCTGCACTGGAACTTTAATCACTTCGTGGTGCTCAGGGAGGTTACGGCGTACGGCGTGGTGCTGCACGATCCTGCGCGTGGCCTGTGCAAGCTGTCGCTGGATGAGGTGTCGGCGGCCTTTACCGGCGTGGCGCTGGAGGTGTGGCCCGAGAGTGATTTCCAGCCAGTGGCTGCCCGGCCGCCGATTTCGTTGCGCAAGTTGCTGGGGCGAGTGCACGGGTTTGGCCGGGTGCTCACCCACGTGCTGCTGTTGGCACTGGCGCTGGAGCTGTGCACTATTCTCAGCCCGTTTTTCATGCAGACCGTGATCGACAAGGTGCTGGTCAGCGCTGATCTGGATCTGCTGGCGGTGCTGGCCATCGGCTTCGGCATTCTATTGATCATGCAGCATACCGTTGCGCTGGCCCGTGGGTGGGCGCTTATGTACCTGAGTACAATGCTCGGTTCGCAGTGGCAGATTAATGTGTTCACTCATCTGCTGCGTTTGCCAGTAGCGTTTTTCGAGCGCCGCCATCTTGGCGATATCGTCTCGCGCTTCGGCTCTCTGAAGTCGATCCAGCAGACAGTCACCACGTCGTTCATTGAAGCCATACTCGACGGGCTGATGACGGTCATTACGCTGGGACTGATGATCGCTTACAGCCCTAAACTGGCGTTGGTAGCCGTGGTGGCGATGGTGATTTATGCCTTGGCGCGCTGGGCATGGTTCGGGCCGTTGCGGCGTGCCAGCGAGAATCAGCTGGTCCATGCGGCTCGTCAACAATCACACTTTCTGGAAAGCGTGCGCGGCGTGCGCACCATCAAGCTTTTCAATCGTCCTGAGCAGCGTTGCAGCGCCTGGAGCGCCTTGCTGGTGGAGGAAATCAACGCCGGCTTGCACCCCCAGAAACTGCAACTGGCTTATCGCACCTTCAACGGCGTACTGTTCGGGCTGGTGACGATCATTGTGATCTGGCTGGGCGCCACGCTGGTGCTGGAGGGGCAGTTCAGTGCCGGGATGCTGATTGCATTCAACTCGTACAAAGAGCAGTTCAACGGCCGCGTCGCCGCGCTGATCGACAAGATCGTCGACGTGATCATGCTGCGCCTGCATGGTGAGCGCTTGTCCGACATTGTGCTGCAGGACGCCGAGCCGGTTTCGGGACTGGATGGGTCGGATGACGCCAGCAGTGAGAACGTGCCCAGCCTTGAAGTACGTGATGTACGCTTTCGCTATTCCGAGTACGAACCTTACGTGCTGGATGGTGTGTCGATCCATGTTCGCGCTGGCGAGTCGGTCGCCATCGTCGGTCCGTCGGGTGGCGGCAAAAGCACTTTGCTCAACGTCATGCTCGGCATCCTGGCACCCAGCGCCGGTAGTGTTCTGCTGGATGGACAGCCGGTCGGGCCTGATCATGTCAGCAGGCTGCGGCGCCTGACCGGCACGGTACTTCAGGATGATGTGCTGTTCGCCGGGTCGATTGGCGACAACATCAGCTTTTTCGAGACCAGTGCCGACCAGCAATGGATTGAGCAGTGTGCACGGCTGGCCGCTGTCCACGATGACATCGCCCAGATGCCGATGGGCTACAACACGCTGGTGGGTGACATGGGGACTGTATTGTCCGGCGGTCAGAAGCAGCGGGTATTGCTGGCCCGGGCGCTTTATAAAAGACCGCAGTTGCTGTTTCTCGATGAAGCGACCAGCCATCTGGACATTACTCGCGAAGCGGCGGTCAATCAGGCGCTTGAGACGCTGAACATCACCCGGATCATTGTCGCCCACCGACCGGAAACCATTCGATCGGCGGATCGGGTCGTGGCGCTGGCCAATGGTCGAATTGCCTACGACGGCCCCGTGCTCGGAGAGCCTTCAGCGCAGGGCTCCGAGCCGTGATGCGCCGTGTCGGCAAATGGGCCTTGTCGAGCGTCGCCGGTATATTGCTGGCGTCGCTGTGCATGGCGGATAACCGCGTACCGGCGTGCCCTGGTTCCAGTCGGCTTCCCGATACCCTGAACCTCGCGACGGCGGTGTCTGTCGCGTTGTGTGCCGATCCCAAGTTGCGTGAAGCGTGGCTGACCGAGCTGGCGCGTCAAGCGGAGATGGACGCCGAGCATTCGGCCTACTACCCGACCGTGGAAGGGCAGTTTCAAAAAGGCCGGGCCGGTAAGACCACGCGTTATCCGGGGTTCTCCGAAGCCAATTCAAGGCTGAACGCCAGTACCAGCATCTACGGCGTGAACATGAGCTGGGTGCTATTTGACTTCGGTCTTCGCGCCGCAAAAGTCGAAAGTGCCCGGCAATTATTGAACGCCGCCAGTAGCAGCCGCATTGAGGAAGTGCAGAAGTCGATGCTTGCCACCGCCAGAGTCTTTTACCAGGTGCAGGCCAACACCGCGCTGTTGCAGGCCAAAGTCAGTGCAGAACGTCTTGCCGACAACAGCTTGAAAGCTGCTGACGCGAAATACCGTGCTGGCGCCGGTGAGCAGACTGATCGTCTGCAGGCACAATCCGATTTTGCCGAAGCGCAGCTGGATCGAGTGATGGCGGAAGGCGACCTGGCAGCGGCGCGCGGCGAATTGGCCAGCCAGCTCGGGTTATCACCCGGTGCCCCGCTCAAACTGGTTGCGTTGGATGAGCCGGGCAGTGAGGACGTAGCATTTCTGGGGGACGTCAATGCATTGATGGAGCAGGCCAGGGCGCTGCATCCCTCTATAGAAAAAGCCCGTGCGGACTGGGCGGCGAGTCAGGCAAGAGTTGATGAGGCGAAAGCTCAGAGCCGACCGTCCATCTCGCTGTTCAGTAACTACAGTCGCCAGGATACGCCCATCGAGCAGGTTTCCACCCGTCAGGAGATAGACACCTGGACAATCGGTGTGCAAATCACGGTGCCGATTTTCGATGGCTTTCTCAATCGGCGCAGGGCGAAGGCTGCCAGTTACGAAAGCGCTGCTCGCGAACAGGCGTTGCATGAGGTTGAAAACAGTATTGCGTTGAGCGTCTGGAAGAGTCAGCAGGCGCTGGAATCCAGAACCCGGGCACTGGCCATCAGTCGTCTGTTTGTCGAGAGTGCGAGCAAGTCTTATGAAATTGCCCAAGGGCGTTACAAAGCCGGGGTGGGCAGTATTCTCGAGCTTCTGCGCTCGCAGAATGATCTGGCCTCAGCGACTCAGAAACGTGTGGAATCGTTGGTCAACTGGCATAACGCCAAGCTGCAACTGGCATCTGACCTTGGCAGTCTGAACATCGACGACTGAACGTTTTTCAAGCACTTACTTGATCGCCAGGCTGGAGAATTGCGCTGCGGCGGCCGCTCGGGTGGACACGCCCAGCACCTTGAGCAGGCTAGAAACATGTATACGCACAGTGAAAGGCGAGATACCCAGATCCTTGGCGATTTCCTTGTTGGTTTTACCGGCAGCCACCAGGCCAAGTACTTGTTTCTGACGGGCAGTAAGAGGGCTTAGCGCATTAACGGCCGATTCGTTGAAAATTGATCCTTCAGACTTGTACTTGACGACGACTTCGCCCTGACGGATAGCGACGATGGAGTCGGTTATTTCCTGCGGGTCGATGTTCTTGCCGATAAAGCCATCAGCGCCGTTCAACATGACTTGGGAGATGGTCTCCGGATCATCGATCATCGAGACCACGATGATCGAGGTGCGTCGGAACTCATTGCGCAGTTCGGCGATGGTGTGCATCGACTCCAGACCGGGAAAGCGCAGGTCGAGAATCAGTGTGTCAACTTCGTCACCGGAGCGCGCCAGCGTCAGCACTTCATTGAAATTGCCGGCTTGCTCAATGAGTGCTTCTGGCAGTAGACGTTCGATGGTGCGCAACATGCCTTCGCGAAATAAGGGGTGGTCGTCAGCCACTATGATTCTGCACGCCATGCCTCTGCTTCCGAATTTTTAGTCGGGTTATCATACTCGATAGCAACAATATGTATCGCCTGTGATACAAAATTAGAGTCATTATTTACGCGCTGCCGCGACACTCTGGAAAGGCCGGTTTGCAGGACGCCAATCAGATGATGGTGGCGACTGAAGTGTAATTAAGTTGCCGTGCAAGATGGCACACCACAAGCCTGTACTGCGCACGATCCCAAGCGGTATGAGTTCGCAGTAAATCGAGGTGCGTTGATGGACGACCGGAAAAACGCTGAACGGGATCAGGCAACGCTGAGGCTGATCGTGGCAACCTGCGCGATCATCTATGTGTCGCTGGTGGGGTTTCTGCCTGGGCTCGATGTAGCGAAGTATCAACCGATCATTCTCTATTACGTCGCCTTTCTGGTGGTGTCTCTGATTCTGCGCCAGCACATCATCACTTACCCGGGTGTGTTTCCGGTGCGCCGTGTCTTCGGGATGGTGCATGACTACACCGCAATTTCCGTCGGCCTGGTCGTGGGTGGTGAAGCAACGCTGCCGATTTTCAGTGTGATGGTCTGGGTGACCCTGGGTAACGGTATGCGCTTCGGCTCGCGTTATCTGGCGATTGCAGCCTCGCTCGCGCTGCTGGCGATATTGATCATCTATCAATTGACGCCTTACTGGCAGGCGCAACCATTTGTGGTACTGATGCTGATCGCTGTCACAATTCTGGTGCCCGGCTACGCTCACATTTTGTTGGTAAGGGCTCGGCAGGCGTCAGAGCAGGCGACTGTCGCCAACCGTGAAAAAGAGCGTTTTCTCGCCCAGGCGAGCCATGATCTGCGCCAGCCCATTCACTCCATCGGCATGTTCACTGCGTGCCTGCGCGCCAGCCCGCTTGGCGAATACGAGCGGCAACTGGTCGACAACATCGATCGTTCCCTGCACAACCTTTCGCAGTTGTTTCGCTCGATTCTGGATATCTACACGCTGGACAGCGGCAAGGTGTCGGCCAAGTCGGACGTGGTCAATCTGGGCGACATGCTCAATGAAATCGTGCAGCAAAATACGGCGGCTGCCCGATGGGCCGGCGTGGAGTTGAGAGTCCGGCCTTGTCGACGCTGGGTCAGAGTCGATGCCACCTTGCTTGCCACGATGGTGCAGAACATTCTGTCCAATGCACTCAAATATGCCCCCGAGCACCCGGTGCTGATCGGTGTGCGTCGCCGCAACGGTGGCTTGTCGATCAGCGTGCACGATCAGGGGCGTGGCATTGCGGCGGAGCATCTGCCCAAAGTCTGCGACGAGTTTTACCGCATCCGGCATGTGCGCGACAAGGACGTGGAAGGCGTAGGGCTGGGGTTGTCCATCGTCAAGCGACTCAGTCAGATTCTGGAAGTACAGATCACTATCGATTCGCGGGTCAACCGCGGCACCACGGTGACCATTCACGGACTTGAAGAAGTGAGTGCTCCGGTACAGCCTGTGCGCAGAAAACCATTGGGCGACAGCCTGCTAAAAGGCGTCAGGATCTGTCTGGTGGAAGACGACCGCAACGTGCTGATGGCCACCGCCGCATTGTTGGAGCGATGGGGGTGCGAAGTCCAGACCGCGCTTTCAGCCGAGGGCCTGACTACCAATTGCGACATCATCGTCGCCGATTATGATCTGGGTACGACGGCCAACGGCCTTGATTGCATCGAAAGCATAAGGGCTGCCCGAGGCTGGGACGTACCGGCACTCATCGTCACCGGGCGAGAGATGGACGTCGTTCTTGAATCGTTGCATGGCGCGGAAGTGTCCGTACTGTCCAAGCCGCTGCGACCATCGGAATTGCGCCTGAACCTGTTGTCGGTTCGCGAGAGGCGGGTGAATGTGCCCTGATCTGGCCAGGGCACACAGGGCATCAACCAATGAATGGCCCACGAATGTCTGACGGTGGAGGCACGTCAGGGAATGGATAGACGCAGACCGGATCAGGCTTGATCACGCCAACACCGGGTACCGGCATGATGGTGAAATCAGCACCACCGGACACCCGCTGCAATTCGGCATCTGTCAGTTCATGAGTGTTAATGGTTTCTAGGGGCCGGGACATCATGTCAACTCTCCTGGTCGCTATGAGCGTTTTCACTGAGGCCGCCAACAGCGACAGCTGCAAACATGCCGGCGAATCCAATGTAGCTCCATTGAAAGTCCAGGCTGGCGGCGATCAGAAAAGAAACCGCTGTGAGCCAGAACAGTAATGACGAATTGACGGCTTTCCCAAATACTTTATAACGATCGGATGTCATAGGGTTCTCCTAAGTACTGCATAAGTGCCTGTAGCACAGTGTTCACGCAGCATGACAAAACGTGTTATTGCGCCATCTGGTAGCTTTGGAACGCATCAAAAGCGCTGACAGCTGCTACACCGGCCAGTATCACTCCGGCACCGACCGCAGTCGCAGGCGCCAGAGCGGTAGCCGCCACCACCACACCAATGGCCGCAACGCCTTCGCCGGTGCTCATGCCACCGTTGATCTGTGACATTTCCTGCTCGTTGAGTTCGCGCATCATCAATTCTTTATTCATGGATCATTACCTTTTTATGGAGTCAGTTACTACCTGACGGGTAAGTAAGCCGATGCTCGTCAAGGCTGTTCAGACACAGCCTGTTCCGCGCTAAAGGCAGCGACAATACTCAACGAGTGCGCAGTTAAATCAAATAGTGCAGGTGTGCTAAACGGCACGTACTGGCAGAGTTGCGCAACGCTCCGCATCACACGTGCAGGGCTGTCCAGTCTTCGATCAATCCGGCATACAACTCGACGCATTGGTGAAGTTTGTCGACTTCACAATACTCATCGACCTTGTGCGCCATAGCGGGCTCCCCCGGGCCGAGAATAAGGGTGGGCGGATAGCCGATGGCGGGGAGCAGCACGGCAGCATCGGTAAAGTAGGGCACTGCCTTTTCCTCCAGGGGAGCGTCATGCAAGGCCTGGCAGCGTGCAAAAACCTGTTGCACCCAAGGCTCGTCGGGGCTGGCACAAATACCAGGCAGATCAATCAGGGTGCTCAACTCCGCGCTGCTGCCCAGGTGGGCCGCCAGCCGTCCGCGAATTTCATCGTGGTCCAGATTCGGTGCAGTGCGCAGGTCCAGGGTGAACGCTGCGTAGTCCGGCACCGAATTAATGTTCAGGCCGCCGCTGATAGTGCCGACGTTCAGCGTCGGCTTGCGCATGAGCGGATGTGCAGGGCCTACTTCAAAGGTCTGCGCGCGGCCAATGTGTTCGGCGGCCAGGTAGATAGCGTTAACTCCTTCTTCCGGCATGGCGCCGTGGGCCGTCAGGCCATGGCTGGCGCAGCGCAGCCATAACGCGCCTTTGTGCCCGAGTATCGGGTAGTTGGCCGTCGGCTCTCCGATCAGCAGTGCGCCCAGTTCACCGAGCAAGTGGGGCGCGTCACTGCACAGTGCCTTGGCGCCGTCACAGCCGGTTTCCTCTCCGCCGGTGAGTATCAGGCGAACGCCGGGCCCGCGCCGAATGGAATCACGGCTGCGCTGGCAGGCCACGATGAAGGCGGCAATGCCCGCTTTCATGTCGCTGGATCCTCGCCCGTACAGCCGGCCGTCGGCAATCTCACCGGCAAACGGCGAGTGACTCCAGGCGGCATTGCCGAGTGGTACGGTATCCAGGTGGCCGGTGAACCCCAGCGGTTTGCCGGGGCCGTCGCCCCCAAGCCAGGCGACCAGATTGAAACGGCGCTCACCGAAACGCTGCAGCTCGCAGACAAACCCGTGGCGGCTCAGCTGCTCGGCAAGAAAAGCCGCACACGCTTCTTCATCGCCCGGCGGGTTGAGGGTCTGGAACGCTAACAGTGCACGGGTCAGGGCTATCGGGTCATCGAGCATCGGAGCCTCCGGTCAGGTACGGCGGGTCAGCCAGTCGAGGCTGTTGATCCAGAAGCGGCGATAGCCTTCCCAGTCGAGAAAAGCTTCCGGCAGCCAGTGTTCGGAAAGGTCGCTGGTCCAGGCCAGAGAGCGTCCGGCACCGACTTCACGCGCGGCAAGCAGCGGGTGCCGAGAGCCTTCGACCGTGGCCAGCAATTGAGCTTCGGGATGCAACTCAACTTCGTTGTAGCCAAGCAGGTACGGCCATTCGCCGCCCAGGCCTTGCAGTATCGGGTGATCGCTGTTGATCTGCGGCAGAAAGCCTTCCGGCAC
Source organism: Pseudomonas cerasi (assembly GCF_027983475.1). Taxonomy (NCBI): domain Bacteria; kingdom Pseudomonadati; phylum Pseudomonadota; class Gammaproteobacteria; order Pseudomonadales; family Pseudomonadaceae; genus Pseudomonas; species Pseudomonas cerasi. Next base: position 91,056 of record NZ_JAQJVM010000005.1, on the reverse strand, counting down.
TTCGACACGATCGTCGTAAGGCAGGCAACGCACAGGCAAGACTTCCTCGACAGGCGTTCCGCGGTAGCGCGCGCCGCCGTTGATGCCTTGAAAGCTGAAGTAGCCGCCGACCATCATCAGTGCGCCGCCCTGCAAGACGTACTCGCGAAGGGCTTTGAGGCGGTTGGGCGTACGCTTGCCACGCAGCCAGGTGTCCGGGTGCAGCAGCAGGGTATTGGCACCGATGTCGGAGAGGATCACCGCCTGATACTGACTGAGTGCTTCAACCGTGGCCGGAAAGTCGGTCTGTGCCTGATCGGCGCACATTTGCGTGATCTGATAGTCGCTGTCTGCCATCGCCGCAAGCAAACGCCGTGCGCCATTGTGCGCGGTGACGCTGTCGAACTGATCGAAGCCCTTGATGTGGGTTGACGTGCTGACCCATGATTCGCCAGCCAGCAATACGGACTGTTTCATGACGTTGCATTCCTCTGCGATGAAAAAGGAGCCTGGAAGCCGCGCTGGAAGACCCGGCGCGGGTTGTCGATCAAAAGGTTTTCGAGTTGTTCACCGGTAACGCCATGACGGCGCAGGCGCGGGACAAAGTGTTTCAGCAGGTAGCCATAACCATGGCCGCCATAGCGAGTCAGCATGGTTTTCAGAAAAACGTCCTGAGACAACAGCACCTGCGAGCCGAAGCCGTGCTCGATCAGAGCGACGATGGCCCGCGCGTTTTCTTCATCGCTGGGCGACTGCGCGTGCTCGTCGGCGAAGTAGTAACCCATGCCGATCATGTCGTATTCCAGAAACGCGCCGCGTGCCGCCAGCGCATGCTGATACGCAGGGTCGCTGTGGCTCGGGTTCATGTGGCACAGCACCGTATGGCGCAGGTCGGCGCCTTCAGCCTCAACGATGTCCAGTACCCGGTGGCCGAGGCGCTCCCAGCCAGGCAGGTGCACCGAGAGCGGCACGCTGGTCGCAGCACTTGCACGGGCTGCGGCGCGCAGTGATTTTTCTTCGTCAGCCGTGAACGCGGCAGAAACACCAATCTCGCCGATCAGGCCGGCAATCACCTCGGGCTTCTCTTCACCGCCGCCCACGTCATGAATGATCTGCTCCGCCAGTTGTTCAACCGAGCGTTCGTGCACGTAATGCGGGTGCGAGGGTTCCAGATAGAAACCGGCACCCATGATGATATTCAGGCCGGTCAGACGGGAAATCCGCTGCAAGGCCTGCGGGTCGCGGCCGATGCCCAGATTGGTCGGATCGACCACCGTTTCCCCGCCCAGCGCCCGGTACTTCAGCAGTTCTTCGCACGCGAGGTCGACATCGAACAACTGACAATTGTCCCGGCTGACCAGCGGGTTCATGTGCAGCTCGCCGAGCAGTTCGATGCTCACCGGGCGCTCGGCCAGGTGCCGTTCGCCGCAGCAACTGGGTGCGACCCATTTGCCCGATGCGTCGAGCAGAATGTGTTCGTGCATCAAAGTGACGCCAAGGCGCTCGACCGGCATTGGCCCCAGCACCGTCATGGCATGGCCGCTGTCGACGCCGAGTGGAAGGGGTGAAGGATGACGAAACAGGCTCATGCTCCAGCCCTCCCGAGTGGGCGGCCGGTACGTAGAATGCGTGTGTTCAGCCAGATCGCCAATAGTACGATCAGGCCCGTGGCGATTTGCGTGTAAAACGGTGAGACGTGGGCCAGAATCAGCCCGTTCTTGATCGCTGCCATGGTCAGTACCCCCAACAGTGTGCCGACAATCGTGCCGAAGCCACCGAACAGGCTGGTGCTGCCGAGGACCACGGCGGCAATCACTTCCAGTTCGAAACCTTCGCCCTGATTCGAGGAGCCACTGCCCAGCCTGGCCGTGACGATCATGCCGGCCAGGGCGGCCGCCATGCCACTGAGCATGTAGACCCGCAGCAGCACCCCGCGATGATTCACCCCGGCACGGCGCACGCTTTCAGCGTTGGCACCGATACCCGTGAGGTAGCGGCCAAAGCGCATTTTGCCGAGCACCAACACCCCGCCCAGTGTGACCAGCAAGGCCAGCCAGGCGGTCAGCGGCACGCCGAGAAACCAGCCGCGACCCAAGGCCAGAAACGCTGCTTCCTCGCGTGGAACGGGGATCGAATAGCCTTGCGTCAGCAGCATCGCCAGGCCACGAATAATGGTCAGGGTGGCCAGGGTGACGATAAAGGCCGGGATGCCCGCGTAGGCGATGAAGTAGCCGTTCAGCGCCCCGATCATCGCGCCGACGGCAAGCCCGCCGAGCAGAACCAGCGGCCAGGGCAAATGCCAGGCATTGAGCGCCATGGCTGCCAGCGCACCGACCAGCGCCAGGGTCGAGCCAACGGACAGGTCGATGCCGCCGGTGGTGACCACCAGCGTCATCGCCACCGCGACAATCAGTAACGGCGCGTTTTGCCGGATAACGTTGAGCAGGTTGGCACCGCTTAAAAAGTTATCGGTCACCAGCGCGAACAGCACAAAGCACAGGGCGAAAAACAGGCCGATGCTGACCACGCCGGGAAAGTCGTGCAGCAGGCGCTTGAACAGCGACTGCGGCAGAATGCGTTGGCGCGTGAGATCGAGCGTTTTCATGGCGTCATATCCTTTCAGGCGCTAGCGGAGCGGGCAGTGAATTTGTGCCCGACGATGAGTTCGACGACCTCGTTGAGGTCGGTGTCGGCGATCCTTCGCTCGGCCAGATTGGCGCCGTCATACATCACCATGAGGCGGTCACAGACCAGAAACAGGTCCTGCAACCTATGGGTGATCAGAATCACGCTGACGCCTTGGCGGCTGATGGTACGAATCAACTCCAGCACCGCTTCGACTTCGGCTACCGCGAGGGCAGCGGTGGGCTCGTCCATGATCAGAACCTTAGGCCCGAAGGCGGCCGCGCGGGCAATCGCAACGGCCTGGCGCTGGCCACCGGAAAGGTGTCGTACCTGCGCGCGGGTATCCGGAATAGTGATGCCCAATGCTTCAAGAATCTGCCGTGCTTCGCGGTGCATGCGCGTCTCATCGAGCAACGGCACGCCGAGCACGCGGCGCATCGGTTCGCGGCCCATGAAGAGGTTTCCGGCCACATCGACGGTGTCACACAGCGACAGGTCCTGATACACCATCTGGATATGGCAGCGCTGTGCATCTGCCGGACCGCTGAAACTGACTTCCTCGCCATCGATGGCGATTTGTCCGCTGGTGGGGAGCTCCGCACCTGACAGAATCTTGGTCAGCGTGGATTTGCCTGCGCCGTTGTCGCCCACCAGCCCCAGCACTTCACCGGGCTGCAACAGCAGATCGACACCGCGTAACGAGGCTATCGAGCCATAGTGTTTAGTGATGGCACTCATCTGTACCCGAGGCACTTCGCCAGGCGTCTGCATGCTGAGCCCCTTATTTGAATTCGGCGCGATAGGCTGCCAGGTTGGCTTTGGTCACCAGCGTGACGGGAATACTCTGTTCGCGAGCCACGGTTTTTCCGGACAGCAGTGCCAGTGCCGACTCCACCGCCGTCTTGCCCATGGCCTGCGTGTTCTGTTGCACCACCACCGCGACAGAGCCGTCATCCAGACCCTGCACTGCCTGAGAGGACAGGTCCCACCCGAAAATCCTGACCCGCTCGCCCGCACCTTGCGACATGCTCGCGGCAACCGAGCCAATCAGGGCGGGTTCGCCAGTGGCATAAATGATCTGCAGATCAGGGTTGGCGGTCAGCAGGTTTTCCGCCGCCGCCTGGGCGGTGTCCTGCACATTGTTACCGTCGACGGTATTGACGATCTTCGCCTGGCTGGCGGTCTTTGCCAGGCCCTCGCGGAAACCGTCCAGACGCAGATTCTGTACATAAGAGCCGAGGGCTCCGACCACGCCGATGCTGGCCTTGCCCGCCAGTTCGCGGTTGATGTATTCGCCGGTGTACTGGCCGATCTGTCGGGCTGCCTCGCGGTTATCCACGCCGACCTGTACGGCATTGTCGCCATTAATCACAGCGTCGATTGCCACCACCGGGATTCCCGCCTGCGCAGCTGCGGTGACCGCAGGTTTGATACCGTTGACGTCGATGGCGCAGACCAGAATGGCGTCGACCTTGTCCTGAATATAGGCCTCGATGGCGTCGTTCTGGGCTGCCGGATTGTCGTTGGCGTTGAACACCACCAGCTCTGCTCCGGCAGCTTTCGCCGCAGCCTGTGCGCCCTGGGTAATCTGGGTGAAATACAGCGCCTGCTGGTTGACCTGTACCAGAGCCAGACGTTTGCCGGTCTGGGCCTGAATGATGGGTGACAACGCCAAGGCCAGAACAGCGCCGAGGGTCAGGGTGAAACGCTTGCTAAAACGCAGCATTGCCATCCTCCTAGTCTGTTTGCCGGTGCGGCAAATCAGATCGGTAAACCGGTTTACCAGTCGTTTCAAAAAAAAGACAAATGAGCTTTGTCTTCAGGTTTGAGAACTGGAGAAAGCAGATTGTGTGCCATTTTTTTCACGATCCCGGCCAGTCACCGTACGTCCTTGATGCGCCACAGTTTTCCGCAATCATCGGCTTTTCAGGATGCCGATGGCAGTGCACCGATTTAAGGCCGGGTGTTACTGGTTGCCCCGCAATCAGTCACTGCGCGTTGCTACCGTGCCCCGGCAGATCAACTCTACGGGTACGCGCACGACGTCCTGTGTACAGTCGCCGCCCGCCATGCGCTGCAGCAATTGCGCCACGCCGAGACGGCCAAGCTCCCTGGAGGACTGGCGGATGGTACACAGCGGTGGGGTCAGCAGACTGGCATACACGGCGTCGTCGAACCCCACCAGCGACATGGCGCCGGGCACGCTGATATTGCGCTCACGCAGGACATCGAGTACGCCCAGAGCGATGAAGTCACTGGCGGCGAAAATCGCCTCCGGAGGGTGGGGCAGGGTGAGCAGCTGAGCGGTTGCGATACGCCCGAACTCACGGCTGTAATCCCCGAAGCACAGGTATTCCGGCACCTCTGCGATGCCCGCCAGCGCCAGCGCTTCCCGGTAGCCGGCATAGCGCTCGCGGGCACTCATCAAGGCCGACGGCCCGGACACATGAGCGATGCGTCGATGGCCATGGCGGATCAGATAGTCAGTCGCCAGGCGACCACCCTGATGGTTGTCGGCGAACACTTTGGGCTGCGAGGTGCCGGGAACGTCTTCGTCGAGCAGAATGATATTGCGGTAGCTCGCCAACTGACTGGCCAGCGTGCCGTCGTCCGGACGGTTGCTGACCAGTAGCAAGCCATCGACGTTACGTGAATCCAGCCAGCGCACAAAGGTGCTTTCACGTTCAAGCAGGTTGCGGGTGACACACAGCACCAGGTTATACCCGTTGGCGGACGCCTCTTCCTCGGCCGCGTCTGCCAGCTCGGCAAAAAACGGGTTGGCGATGTCCGGCAGCACCAGACCAATGGTCTCACTGCCGCCTTTGCTCAGGCGCCGGGCCAGACTGTTGCCCCGGTAGTCCAGCGCCTTGATCGCCGTGTCGATACGTTTCGCGGTCTCCGGCGGCAGGCTGATACTTCGATTCAGGTAGCGCGACACCGCAGCCTTGGAAAGGCCGGCATGGTTGGCGACATCCTGAAGTGTTACGGGTCTGGTCATGGCGGTCGGATTTTATACCTGAAAAACGAAGCATTGACGTGAGGTGCCGGTATCTTCTCATGCGTGCCCGAACAGCCCGACGATTTTCTCTGCGGGTGACGTCGAAAAAATCCATGTGGGGCGTTGGTCGGCCAGATCTCGTTAACCTTTTGCACGTTGGCGACACGCTCTGCTCGGGCAAATGTGTGCGGTCTGGAGCTTTTAGTGGGTCACTGAATATGGCGCATTATGTATATGTTGTCGTATGACTTATGTCTGATCACTTCACACACTACGATCACGCAAGTAGCTTAGGTATTCATTGCATTGGCTTTAAGACATTCGCCACGAATGTCGATCACTTACAGTGATGGTTCTCCATTGAAGAAGTCCCTCGTGTTTGCTTAATGGAACCGCACAGCACACTGCGACACTCATTTACTCAATTTTCCAGTAAATGCGGGCGATGAGTGTTTGCGATGAATGCCATTCAGCCAATTATAAGCTCTGCTTATTTTCAATATTCTCTCGGTGATAGCGACTGGCTGCTTTCTCGGGTCTCTTCATTATCAGCAGGCGTTATCCATGAGTGGATCAACCCGAAAAGTGGCTATTTGCCTTGTGAGTATCGGTTGATGGCATTCAAGTCTGATAACGGTCCTGATGCCTGTAACTCCAGGGACGAATGTTCATCGCGTGCCGCAAGACGAACGTTCAGGAGGGCTTAATGATAAATCCCGTAAAACACAATTTCAGTCACCTTGGGTTTTCAAACGCTCAAAGTACCTCAGCACTGGGGCCTGCCAGTAATAAAGTGCCCAACTTTGTTTCGCGAGGGCGAGGCAAGGGAGTTCCAGTGGAGCAATTCAATACTGTTGAAGAGTGTCGTTTGGCGGGGCGGCAGGACAGCGTACTGGATTCGATAGACGGCAAAGAGTTCATGCGACTGCTGCAGAAGTACACGGCCTCTGAAACAACCGAAGAAGAATTTGCGGATCTGAGGGCCGCCATACCGCGCTACTCCATTGAGTTGGCCGAGTCGGATCACCCTAAAGTGCTTTATCGGGGGATATCTCTGGATGATGAGACTGCGTCGCTGTTACTGAATACCTCCAAGGGTTACCGCAGTCGCGAAATAGCCCATGGTCTTATTCACGGCCTGCGCGTGGTTAAAGGCGTTTACACCGCGACCGGGGTGGCCAGTGCCTCGACAGTGTCAGCCGTTTCGCAAGGCTTTGCGCTGGTGAACGCGAACAGGAAAAAAGAAACACCGGTTCTTTTTGTACTGAAAGCGATGCCTGCCGTTCCCGCGCTCAACCACAGTGGTGCGAAGGGGGTGACACTCAGTGAGAGCCGGTTGCCGTTATCGGTGGCCAGCAAGAGTGAACATGAAGTCATTCTGGATATCACCAACCGGTACGAAATTACGCAGGCTCGCCGGAGCGGTGAGTTCATTGTCGTCGACATGACGGTTTTAGGACGGTCCAAGAGGGGAGGTGAATTCGCTCTCGTCGAGACTGACAAATGGAAACAACTCTCTGGCGCCAAGGGCTCTAATCCAGGTGGATTGTTTCAAGCGCCCAATGGCGTTAAGTGGTATGTGAAAACCAACCCGTCTGCCAATAGGCTTCGAAACGAGGTGCTTGCCTCCAGGCTGTACCGTGCCGCAGGAATCGATGTTCCTGACATAGAGCTGGCGTCCCGCAAAGGCAAGCCCGCACTGATTTCAAAACTGATAGTAGGGAACCCCAAAGACCTCGATACGCTGGCAAAAAATAGCCAGTTGAAGTGCGGCTTTGCTGTGGATGCCTGGCTGGCGAACTGGGATGTCATCGGTCTGACGGGGGACAATGTCATCTTCAATCACCGTAACAAACCTGTGCGCATCGACCTTGGCGGCGCGCTGGTTTTCCGCGCCCAAGGGGAGCACAAGGGTAATCAGTTCGGTACCACGCCCATGGAACTGGTCACGATGCTGTCTCGTGAAGACAATTCGTCCAGTCGCGTCTTTCGGAACATCGAGCGTAATGACATCCGCGAGGGTATTGCAGCGATAGAAAAAATACCGGATGCGCGTATTGCCGCACTTTGCGCAGAGCACGGTCCTGGCAATCACAGCGAACGCATTGAGCTCGGTAAAAGACTGATCAGTCGGAAGAAGTGGCTGGTCGATATGAAGCAGACGCTTCCTTATATTCATCGCCAAAAGAACGAGCGCGGCAATGTTGTCACTGTTAAAAATCCCACGTCTCCCAGCGCTTTGGATACGTGGCGTGATCGATACGCCACAGCCGTTTTTGTACCCCATAGCGCTGTCCGTGGCAGCATGAACAACCTGCCGTTCAGATCATTTACGCCCCCCAACACAATGGATGGCTGGCGCCGATTTACGACCCGGGCGGTCAACTTCACAGAGCCGGAATTTAAGCGTTCCCAGCACCTTGCTCCCGCCAGTGGAGCGATCATTTTTGAGCCCGACGGCAGGGTGTGGATCACCGAGCCGACCAATCACCCGTTCGGCGCAACGCACGCTTTTCCCAAGGGAAAGCAGGAAGCCGGTTTGAACTTGAGGACCAATGCACTCAAGGAAGTCTACGAAGAGACGGGGCTTCTGGTGAAGCTCCACGGCTTCATCGGTGACTACGACCGAACAACATCCCGAACTCGTTATTACCTTGCCAAACGGATCGATGGAACACCGTCCGATATGGGCTTTGAATCTCAAAGCGTCAAGCTGGCAAACATTACCGAGGCCAAAAGACTGCTACCCAACGCCGTGGATATTGCCATCTTGCGAGACGCAGAGCGGGCTTATCTAAAGGGCCCCTTTTAATGAATCTTCATCTGCTTGAGCGCTGACAGACGATAAAGAGGATTTCTGAAGCCCTGCACAAAAACCCGTTCACCCAAACGCGTTACCTCCACAAAAAGGAGTAATGAAATGAGTATGAATACCTCTGTAAGCAACAACAGCCCGGGGTGGTCCCCTGTTTCATCGGGCAACCAAGCTCTGAGTCCGGACTATTCAGGTAAATCGTCGAGCAATGCCGTGCACTTTCTTCCTCCGGAAAGTACCCGGCGCGCGCCGAACACGGTGAGTTGGGGGAATGGCGCGCCGACAACCGCCACCGCCGGGAATGGACGAGTAGGAGGGGGCGATCAAAGTGACTTGATCGAGGCGTTGACGACGCTGATTCAGGCGCTGCTGAAACGCTTGCTCGGTGATTCTTCCGCAAGTAACTCTTCTGCAAATAACCCTTCCGACAACCCGTCCCCTGCTTCGTCCGGGCCAGGTCGAGCTTCTGCTTCTACCGGCGGCGCTGTCAGTTCGACGCCAGACTCAGGACTGTCTGAGCAGTCAAATCAAGCCCAACCGTTCAATAACACTGGCTTGGGTTCTCATGGCGGCGCGAATACGGTTCCTGACCGAATTGCGTCTCCTGAGGCAGCGCAAAAAATGGTCGAAGATGTGAAAAATGCCGGAGGGGAAACACTTCGCATCCAGATGACCCATGACCAGATCAATGACCCGGCGCAAATGGCCAAGCTCAAGGCGATGGTCGATGCCGGCGACAAACAAGGGGTCAGGATTCAGTTTACGTTTCGTGACAACGCCAATGGCGGTGGTGGCAACGTCTTGTCCGGCGACAAGCTCCGACAAGCCGCCGACGATGTCAAAAACGTGGTATCTGCCCTTGGAAACCATCCGAGTTTTGTACTCGATACGTTCAATGAGGGCGGCAAGAGTGCCACTCAAGATTGGGCCGATATGCAGAGCACGCTGATCAAATCCGCCCGCGACGCAGGTTACAAAGGCGACATCGTGGTGGAGGACAGCAATTGGGGTGGTGGTCTGACAGCCGGCGGGGAAAGCGGACTGGTCAAATACGCTGATCAGTTGAAAGCCGCCAACGGCAGCAATAACCCTGGCCTGATCGGCAGCATCCATGAGTACGCCAGCGGTGCCGATGCCTCCTCGCGTCTGTCATCGGAGATCAAGGCGCTTACGAGCGCGGGCTTCAAGCCGCAAATCGGTGAAGTCGGCAACGCCAACTGGACCGGAGGCGGTAACTTCGAACAGCGCGACGGCGCCAACCAGGCCGTGAAAGACAACATGGGCGCCCTGAAAGCGGCCGGTGCCGATGTGCTGCCATGGATGGACCAGTTCGAGAACGGCAAGATCAAACACGATGTCGGTTTCTCGAAAGGCGATCAGTTTTCCTGATCCTGTTTCATGGAACCTGATGTGCCTGTTGACCACTCAGCGGGCAGCTATCTGCGAGGTCGTCAACGACCAGTGCAGAGCGGCGAGTTGGAGAGATTGCGCAGAGGCTGCGCTATCTGCGCAACCCCCTTTTTTCATGACCGATAAGTAGCAGGTATAAAAGCTATGCCTATCAACAGACCCGCCTTCAATTTAAAACTCAATACGGCAATTGCCCAGCCGACTGTGAAGAAGGATGCAGGTGCAGAATTGCGCCGTTTGAATCAGAGCGAAGTGCGTGCCAACACACAGACACGTTTTGCCGTTAATCACCGTGCCCCCACTTATGACGTCGCGCAAAGCGCGCTGGGCGAAAATCACGGTGGCTGGACTGCCGCCAATCATTTCAAGATGACGGGGTCTGAAGTCTTCATCCATATGGATCGCCTGGAGCCGAACTGCAAGGGAGAGTTTGCCGGAGACAAGATCCACCTCAGCGTGGCGCCTGAGGATGTACCGAACGCATTCAATGCGATAGGCAAAATACTGCAGGCGAGCGACAGCCCGGTGGACTCGTGGAAAGTGACTGACATGAAGTGCCTGCAGGCAGAGATGCCGGCGGCAAAGCAGCGTGTGGCGCTGGGCGCTCAGTTCACAATCTACGCCAAGCCTGACCGTGCAGATAACACCTACAGCCCAGAGTACATGGGCAAAATGAGGGGGATGATCAGCAGTATCGAACAGGAGTTGAGCGCCGCCGGTGTGAGGCAGAGCAGCCATCGCCCGGACTCCGATGTCTCCCCTGGGCACTGGAGCTATGCGTCTTACCGCAATGAGCATAAAAGCAACAGATCAGGGACTTCCAATCAGCACAGGAACCTGGAGGCAGAGCCTTTTTTCCAGTTGGTCTCATTCTCTGACGGGGCTTCAGGGTCATCCAGGTCCAGCGCTGGCCATCAGGCTTTGCTGACACCATCGTGGGCCCGATAAGGCTGTTTTTCTGAGCGCTGCCGTGCGCCCGGGGTTTCTACAGTGAAATGTGAGTGTCGAAAGAAACGCTGGTTGCACGGCGACAGCTTCGGGTTCAACGGTGCAGGATCACCTGATGAATCTCCTGCAACGGGATGATCCGCTGCGCCGCGTTCAGTTTGATCGCTTCCTTGGGCATGCCGAATACCACGCAGCTGGCTTCGTCCTGAGCCACTGTCGCGCTGCCGGCATCGAGCATTTCCTTGAGCCCGCGTGCGCCGTCGTCGCCCATGCCGGTCATGATGATGCCGGTGGCGTTCTTGCCGGCGAATTTGGCCACCGAGCGAAACAGCACGTCCACCGAAGGACGATGGCGGTTGACCAGCGGGCCGTCGATGACCTGGACGTGGTAGTAGGCGCCGCTGCGCGTGACCATCATGTGTTTGCCGCCGGGGGCGATCAACGCGAGGCCGGGCAGGATGCGGTCGTTGTTTCTGGCCTCGCGCACCTCGATCTGACTCAGGCTGTTCAGGCGTTCGGCGAACGATGCGGTGAATTTTTCCGGCATGTGCTGGACGATGACCATGCCGGGACAGACGCGGGGCAGGGCCGTCAGAACCGCTTCAAGTGCCTGTGTACCGCCTGTTGAGGTGCCGATGGCGACGATGCGTTCAGTGGTCTGCGCCATGGCATGGCCGCTGGCAGCCGGCAAAATGGCATCGGCGGTCAGTTTGCTGGCCGGGGTCAGCACCGGGGCGGCGGTGCGCTTGCCGAGGTTCCTGACGTTGGAGTTGGCTGCTGCGCGTACTGCTGCAACCAGCTCGGCAGCCGAATCGATGAGGAAGTTCTTCAGGCCGGTGGTGGGCTTGGTGATGATTTCCACCGCCCCGGCAGACAGCGCCTGCAATGAGGTTTCCGCGCCTTTCTGGGTCAGCGACGAGCAGATCACCACCGGTGTCGGCCGCTCGCTCATGATCTTCTTGAGAAAGGTGATGCCGTCCATGCGCGGCATTTCCACGTCCAGCACAATGACGTCCGGCCATTCCTGAGCGAGCTTGCTCATGGCAAATATCGGGTCTGACGCCGCACCCATCACGTGAATATCGGGGGTGTCGTTGAGAATGGCCACCAGCACCTGGCGTACCACGGCCGAATCATCGACCAGCAGTACGCTGATTTTTTTGTTTGGCATCTTTTTCCATTGCTTCCATTGGTTGGTGCCTGACCCATACGTTTCCGTCCCACAGGTCGAAGATGATGCTGCGATGGCCGGTGCTGCCCAGATCCTGAGCCATCAGCTTCAAGCGGTGCTGTTCGGCCAGCGCAAGCGCCGCATGAACGTTGCTGTCAGCGACGTTCTGCATGTGCGGGTCATGGCGATGAGCTGGAAACATTTCGCCGCCGCCAAACAGTTTGACCTGATATTCCTCCGGCAGGGTGCCATTGGCCAGCGCATGGCGAATGAGTATTTCCATCGCTTCGTCAGCGTACCTGCCGTCCAGTGGCTGATGCCTGCGTATGCGCCCGGGCAACATGAAGTGGCACATGCCGCCAATACGCCGCCACGGGTGCCAGAAGGTAATCGCCACGCATGAACCCAGCAACGTGCGCAGGCGAGTCGGCCGGGTCTGAAAGACCACTTCGCCAGGCCCCAGCACTATTTCGGCTACACCGACAGGCGTGTTCATGGTTTGCGGTAAATCGAAGGGGAGACCATTTTCAACATGTCATTTACACCGTTCAGGCTTTCTGAGTGGCTGATGATGAAATAGCCTCCTGGCTTGAGACGCGGGATCAACCGCGCCACCACTTTGCTTTTGGTTTCCTGATCGAAATAAATCATCACGTTGCGCAGGAAGATTACGTCGAACTCGCCAAGATCCGGCAGGGTGTCATTGAGATTGACCTGCACGAAACTGACCCGGCTGCGCAACGACTTGTCGATCAGGAAGGTCCCTTCCTGGCGACCTATGCCTTTCAGACAGTATTTGAACAGCAAAGGTTGCGGTAACGTCTCGGTGCGTTCCATGGGGTAGTGACCGCTGCGCGCCTTGCTCAGCACGCGGGTACTGATGTCCGAACCGACCACTTCCCAAGAGGTTGTGCCCAGTTGTTCGGCCAGGGTCATGGCCAGGCTGTAGGGCTCTTCGCCAGACGAACTGGCAGCGCTCCAGATACGGAACATTTTGCCGTGCGTGACCTTGGGCAGCACCTGCTGACGCAGAAAATCGAAGTGCTTGGGTTCGCGGAAGAAATACGTTTCGTTGGTGGTCAGCAGGTCCAGCGCCACTTGCAGCTCGCCGTTGCGCTGATCGTTCATGATCAGCTTGAAATACTCGCCATAGTTGTCCAGCTCGTAATGCTTGAGACGCTTGAACAGACGGCCGGCGACCAGCGCTTTCTTGGCCAGCGTCAGTTTGATGCCCGCAGCGTTGTACAGCCAGTTCTGGAACTGGCCGAATTCGCGATCGGTGAGCGACGCTGTATCAGGCATGTGCAGACCTCACGTCGCATCGACGTCGGGCGGCAGCGACTGGCTTGCCTCGGCAAGGCTGGACATTTCATCGATGGACAACACGCGGTCGACCTCAAGAACGATCACGAACTTGCCGTCGACCTTGGCCATGCCGCTGATGAAGTCGGCGCGAATTCTCGCACCGAAGTTCGGCGGCGGCTCGATCTGCGACGCCGGAATCTCCAGCACCGCCGAGACATTGTCGACCAGCAGACCGATGTCCTGCGGCTGGCCGTCCTCGCTGTTGGCCTCGATGATGATCACGCACGAACGCCGGGTGATATCCGAGTTCTGCCGCCCGAAGCGCGCCGACAGATCGACCACCGGCACCACCGCGCCGCGCAGATTGATCACCCCGCGCACGAAGGCGGGCATCATCGGCACCACCGTCAGGCTGCCGTACTCGATGATTTCCTTGATGCCCAGAATGCCGATGGCGAACATCTCGCCACCGAGCATGAAAGTCAGGTACTGCGCCTCTTCTTCGACCGTCGCTGCGGTCTGCCGAGTCGTGACCAATGAGCCCATGTCGTTCTCCCCTGGAGTCTCTATCGAAGCCGGCAATCAGAAACGGGTAAATTCCGATTCGTCCGGGGCGCCCGCCATGCTTTGCGCAAATGCCTTGCGCGGAGCCTGCTGTGGAGGGCGCGGAGGCTGACGGTTCGGGCTGTTGCGGCTGTCGAACGTAGCGTTCTGCGCGACGGCCCTTGGCGATGCGTCGAGGGTGAAGAAACTCATGGCCTGTTGCAGTTGTTCGGCCTGGCTGCTCATTTCTTCAGCTGTGGCCGCCAGTTCTTCGCTGCTCGATGCGTTTTGCTGGGTGACCTGGTTGAGCTGGGTCATGGCAGTGTTGATCTGCGCCACACCGGCTGCCTGCTCTTCCGACGCAGCACTGATTTCCTGCACAAGGTCGGAGGTCTTGTTGATCGAGGGCACCATCTCGTCCAGCAACTTGCCGGCCTTCTCGGCCATGTCCACGCTGCTCGACGACAACTCGCCGATTTCCTGCGCGGCCACCTGGCTGCGTTCGGCCAGCTTGCGCACCTCGGCGGCCACAACCGCAAACCCCTTGCCATGTTCGCCGGCACGCGCGGCTTCGATGGCAGCGTTGAGGGCGAGCAGGTTGGTCTGGTAAGCGATGTCGTCGATGATGCTGATGCGCTGGGCGATTTTCTTCATCGCCACAACGGTCTGCTGCACCGATTCGCCGCCATCGGTGGCTTCCTTGGCGGCCTTGCTGGCCATGCCATCGGTGACTTTGGCGTTCTCGGTGTTCTGGTTGATGCTGGCGCTCATCTGCTCGACCGACGCGCTGGTCTCTTCGACGCTGGCGGCCTGCTCGCTGGTGGCCTGGCTCATCGACTGAGCGGTGGCGCTGACTTCTTCCGAGGCACTGGCCAGGTTGTCGGCGGCATTACGCACTTCGCCGATGATGTGCGACAGCTTGCCGACCATGTTGCGCATGGCGTTGAGCACCATGCCGGTCTCGTCCTTGGAACCGTGGCCGATGTGGGCGTTGAGGTTGCCCTCTGCCAACTGCTCGGCGGCCGTTGCAGCCTCTTTCAGCGGGCGGGAGATGATCCGGGCGATGAATAGCGCCAGGCCGAGACCGATCAACAAGGCTGCAACCAGCACGACGACGATCGAGATGCGTGCGTTTTCGTACAGCGTGGTGCCTTTGTCACCAGCAGCAGTCGCCCCGGCGTCGTTGAGCTCGACCATTTTTTGCAACTGACTGGTCACTTCGTCGAAATGCGTTTTGGACTCGCCCTTCAGCAGCGCTCGTGCCTGGGCTTCGAGGCCCTGACGGGACATGTCGAACAACTCGTTGCTGCTCTTGAGGTACGCAGCCCATGTCGAGGTAACGCCATTGAACAGTTGGCGATCTTCGTCACTGACCACCAGCTTGTCATAGGTGGCCAGGCGGGTTTCGAACTGTTTGCGAGAGTCCGCTGCTTCAAGCTCCATCTGCGCCTTTTCCTGGGCGGTGTCGGCTGCAATGTGGCGGTTTTCCTTCAAGCGATAGTTGGCGGCGAAGAAGCGCATGCCCGAAGCCGCGCGCATGGACGGCATCCAGTTTTCCTTGATGTCCTGAGCGGCCTGGTTGACCTGGCCGAGCTGGATGATGGCAAAGACTCCCATGGCCGCGGTCAACGCCAGAACCACCAGAAACGAGGTAATCAGCTTGGTGGAAATCTTCAGATCGTA
This sequence comes from Pseudomonas cerasi, assembly GCF_027983475.1. Classification (NCBI taxonomy): domain Bacteria; kingdom Pseudomonadati; phylum Pseudomonadota; class Gammaproteobacteria; order Pseudomonadales; family Pseudomonadaceae; genus Pseudomonas; species Pseudomonas cerasi. The sequence continues at coordinate 75,579 of NZ_JAQJVM010000005.1, read as the reverse complement.
GAACCATTTCATTGAAGTAACTCCTTGGGAATTGCGAATCCGTCAGCGAGAAGTGGGCAACAGGGATTGAGGCGCCTGGGTCGAGCGGGCCTCCATGTGTACGATCTGGTTGAGCAGGGCGGGTATGTCGAGAATCAACGCCACCGCGCCGCTGCCCAGAATCGTCGAGCCGCTGATGCCGCGCAGCGCGCCGAACAGCTTGCCCAGAGGTTTGATAACGGTTTGGAACTCGCCAAGCAGGTCATCGACCACCAGACCGGCCTTGTGCTCGGCGTAACGCACCACCACCACGTTCTGGCGCCTGGCGGCCGGGCCTTCATGATTGAAGTGGTCACGCAGGTAGACCAGCGGCAGCACTTCGCCACGCAGGTCCAGGTAGCCGCTGTCGCGGGTCAACTGCCGGTTGTGTTCGTCCAGCTCGATGCATTCCTGCACCATGTCCAGCGGGATTACGTACGTCGACTGATCGATACCGACCAGAAAACCGTTGATGATCGCCAGCGTCAGCGGCAGGCGGATGCGCACGATGGTGCCCTGACCGGGCTGACTGTCCAGATCCACCGTGCCGCGCAGCAAGGTGATGTTGCGCTTGACCACGTCCATGCCGACACCGCGCCCCGAAAGGTTGGTGACGGCCTCGGCAGTGGAAAAGCCTGGCTCGAAAATCAGGTTGTAGATTTCCTGATCGGTGAGGCTTGCGCCGGCCGCCACCAGTCCGCGTTGCTGGGCCTTGTCGAGGATGCGCTCGCGGTTGAGTCCGGCCCCGTCGTCGGCGATTTCAATGACGATGCTGCCCGAGTCGTGGTACGCGTTGAGGCTCAAATGACCTTTGGCCGGTTTGCCTGCTGCGCGACGTGCTTCGGCGCTCTCGATGCCGTGGTCCATGGAATTGCGCAGCAGGTGCATGAGCGGGTCGCCGATCTTTTCGACGACGGTCTTGTCCAGTTCGGTCTCCGCACCATTGATGATCAGGTCAATGTCCTTGCCCAGTTCCTGGCTGACATCGCGCACCACGCGGCGGAAGCGATTGAAGGTATCGCCGATGGGGATCATGCGCAGGTGCAGCGCGCCATCCAGAATCTGCTCGACCAGCCCCGATACGGTGGAACTGGCTTCCTGAAGCGGGTCGTTGTCGCACGACTTGGCCAGCAGGCTGGCACCAGCGCTGGCAATGACCAGCTCGCCGACCAGATTGATCAACTCGTCGAGCTTGTCGGCGTTGACGCGCACATAGCGGCCATCCTTGTTTTTCTGCTCGCTGGCCGAAGAAGGGCGCTCTACAGCGGTTGCCGTTGCCGTTGCGGGCGTACGAGGCACTGCGCGCTGATCGCCCAGCAGTTCGCCGCTGGCCACCAGAGGGCTGTGCTCGGGCTGCGAGACCAGTTCGGTGCCGGTAGGCTCAAGGTGGTCTGGCGTCTCGTTCACCGGGGTGATTTCCACGGCGCAGTCTTCACGTACGAAATCGAAGACTTCGTTGATTGCGGCGTGCCCGGCAGCAGAGCGGAAATCGATCTCGAAACCCAAGTGGCAGGATTCCGGGTCCCACGCCTCAACTGCTGGAATACCGTCGGTTACCGTCGTGACCTGGACCATCTGCCCCAGGGTATTGAGGTAGCGCAGGAACGACAGTGGGTCCATGCCGTTGCGAAACACATCCACGCCAAAGCGCAGCGAGATATGCCAGAGCACCTCGGCTGACTGTTCATCATCACTGACGACCGACGCACTAGTGCTGTCAGCGGCCCCGGCGCTGGCCGGTGCCTGGAAGACCTGCAACGCCTGACGCAGCGCTGCCTCGCGTTCCAGAGCAGGCGGCTGCAACTGCTCGCCACGGCTGGCGACCACGTCGATCAACTCAAGCATGTGATCGCCGGATTTGAGCAGCACGGCGATCAGCTCGGCGCTTACCGAAACGCTGCCTTCACGCAGACGATCCAGCACGTCTTCGACGATGTGAGTAAAACTGACGATAGGCGTCAGCCCGAACAGTCCGGCCGAGCCTTTGATGGTGTGCGCTGCGCGGAAAACCGCGCCGATCGCGTCCTGGTCGCCGGGCTCGCTTTCGAGTTGCAGGAGGGATTCCTCCATCGCCTGCAAAAGCTCACGCGCTTCAACGATAAACGTCTGCTGTGCCTGATCGAGATTAATACTCACGATGACTTCCTTGATCGATCACTGGGCCGTACTGCAAATGGACGCGCTACAGCACTACACCCGGATTACATAACTCGAAGGTTTCGCTGACCGCCTTGCTTTGCCCGGTCAAATGCAGCGAAGTCCCGGTCTTGCCGGCTTCGCGCTGAATCACTGCCAGCAGTTGCAGGCCGGCGCCGTCCATCTCGGTGACCTGTGAAAGATCAACCTCCAGGCGTGCGGCAGCTCCGATCTGTGGCAATAGCCTGGCGGCCAGTTCGGTCACGGTGTAGATCGTCAACTCGCCGTCTATCTGCACGCGTGCAGTGTCGTTGGCGCTCTCGTCTGGCGTGGGCATGCTGGCCTCCAGGGGCCTGAGTCTCAGGGCAGGATCAGCTTGGAAACCGCTGCGAGCATTTGTGCCGGCTGAAACGGTTTGACGACCCACGCCTTGGCGCCTGCGGCCTGACCTTCGGCCTTTTTCGATTCCTGGGATTCGGTGGTCAGCATGATGATGGGCGTGAACTTGTAGCTGGCCAGCTTCTTCACTTCCTTGACGAAAGTGATGCCGTCCATGTTTGGCATGTTCACGTCGCTGATGATCAGGTGCACTTTCTGCCCGGTGAGCTTGCCCAGTGCATCCTTCCCGTCACAGGCTTCGATAACGTCGTATCCGGCACTCTTCAGCGCGATACCGACGACTTGCCGGACGCTGCTTGAATCGTCGACCACCAATACACTCTTAGCCATGATTTACTCCTAGAAAAACGTGATTTCCTGCGAATCCTGCTGTGCTGCCGATTCACCTCGGTGAGTGCGACGCTGCTCGTCGGTCGCGTAGGTGGACTCCATGCGCGCCAGCCATTGCCGGGCGTCGATGGCGACCGCCTCATCAGGGGATTGGCTAGCCTGCAGAAGGTGCGCGTGCAACGAGTCGATGTTGTCGCGTACGTGGGCGAGAATCTGGCTGACCCGGTCCTGAAACTGCAGGTTCACCAGAACCTCGGTCATTTCGTCGCGAATCCCGTAGCTCTCCTGCTTGAGCAGGTCGGCGGACTCGGCCAGGCGACCGGTGATGCTCTGGAAGCGCTCCAGTACGTTCTGAATGCTTTGCTCGGAAGCGGCCACCGAATGGCTGTCCTGATCGGCGCCGCTCGATGCAGCCTGCACCAGCTGGGTGATGGCGTTGTTGATGATGTCGACCTTGGCGGACATCTGCTGACCGGTTTCGCTGGACTTGCTCGACAGGCTGCGCACCGCGTCGGCCACCACGGCAAAGCCACGGCCCGCTTCACCGGCACGCGCTGCCTCGATGGCCGCGTTGAGGGCCAGCAGGTTGGTCTGTGCGGCAATCGCTGCAACGTCGGCGGCCATGGTGCGTAATTCGCCGGTGTAGGCGGTGAGGCTGCGGACCTGGGAGAGCGTCTGGTCGCGGCTGGCCTGGGTGGATTTGAGCGAGTCGATTACCCGGCTTAGTTCGCTGTCGCTCTGCGACAACACTTTCAGCGCACCGTCGGCGTTCTGACCGTCCAGTTCACCGGCAGCGTGCTGCGACGCCTGCACGGTTTCCTGCAGGCGCTCGGAAATGCCCATGAAACGCGTGCTCAGCTCGACGATGGCGGTTTCGGTCTGTTGGCGCGAGCTTTCGACCTGCTTGGCCCAGATCGGCATGGCACCAAGGAGGATTTCATTGAATTGGGCGCTGGAGGCCATGGCGCTGCTTTGAGCGCTATGTGCCTGATGATGGTCCAGCGCCTGAGCCACTGCGTGGCGCACTTCGTTCTGCTGTGAGCGGGCAGACCAGGCACAAGCGCCGAAACCGATCACCAGCAATGCAGCGCAAGCCACCAGATTGGCGGTGCCCATGCCGAACTGAGAGAGAATCCAGGCAATGGCGGGGACGACGGGAATGAGTGAGAACCAGATGAAACGCGGATGACGTTGCGCAGGAGTGCTACTGAATTGATTCGACATCATGGGTTCGATCCCTGAACAGTGCAGCGTTGTACACGACTCAATGGTTATCTGCGCGCCGCAGACAAACTTGATACCAGTACGAGAGCCTTCCGTCCGGTTGCTTGGCGCACAACCCGATCCTGTTAAAAATAGCGGGTATTCGGGGCACCGCAAGTCGGCGCAGCAAACGCGTTGGCAGAGCAGCCGGATTCACTGAGGAGAGGACGCAGAGCGTCCAGAACGGCATGCGACGCAGAGCGCCGCACGATAGTGAGATGATCGTTCCGCACGCTCCAGCGTGGGAATGCATTTCACGACGCTCTGCGTCGCAAGAGGACGCAGAGCGTCCGGAACGGCATGCGACGCAGAGCGCCGCACGATAGTGAGATGATCGTTCCTCACGCTCCAGCGTGGGAATGCAGTTCACGACGCTCTGCGTCGCAACAGGACGCGGAACGTCCGGAATGGCATGCGACGCAGAGCGCCGCACGATAGTGAGGTGATCGTTCCTCACGCTCCAGCGTGGGAATGCATTTCACGACGCTCTGCGTCGCAAGTTCTACGCTGCGTCGCACAGTCAAGAGCGAACGCAGCGCGTCCAGAACGGCATGCCCACGCGAAGCACGGGCACGGCGGTGTTCTCCCGTACGCCTCTCGTCTGGCGTACCTTAGTGCAGCTTCATCCGCGGCTCGGTGCCTTTGCCGATCTTGCTGCCCAGCATTAGCATCAAGGTACGGAAGGTGCCATACAGCGCCATCTGGTGCATGCGGTACAGCGATACATAGAACATGCGCGCCAGCCAGCCTTCAAGCATCACGCTGCCCATCAGGTTACCCATCAGATTGCCGACCGCCGAGAAGCTCGACAGCGAGATCAGCGAGCCGTAGTCCTTGTAGGTGTACTCAGGCAACGTCTTGCCTTCGATCCGCAAGCGCAGCGATTTGACCAGCAACGACGCCTGCTGGTGGGCGGCCTGAGCGCGAGGCGGGACATTGCGGTCGGTGCCTTTTTGCGGGCAGGCCGCGCAGTCACCGAAGGCGAAGATATTTTCGTCACGGGTGGTTTGCAGCGTCGGCAGCACTTGCAACTGATTGATCCGGTTGCTTTCCAGGCCATCCAGTTCCTGCAGGAAGGCCGGGGCACGAATACCTGCCGCCCAGACCTTCAGGCTGGCCGGAATGACCTGCCCGGTAGCAGTGATCAAACCATCAGCCGTCACTTCACTGACTGCCGCATTGGTCAGCACCGTCACGCCGAGTTTTTCCAGCGTCTTGTGCACCGGCGCGCCGATGCGCTCAGGCAGCGCGGGCAACACCCGTGGCCCGGCTTCGATCACCGTGATGCGCAGGTTTTCCGGCTTGATCTGGCCCAGCCCGTAAGCCGCCAGCTCATGCGCCGCGTTGTGCAGTTCTGCCGCCAGCTCGACACCGGTTGCACCGGCACCCACGATGGCCACGGTGATTTCCTGTGCGCTGTCGGCTTGGCCGGCGTGGGCGCGCAGGTAGTGGTTGAGCAGTTGCTGGTGAAAGCGCTCGGCCTGTTTGCGGCTGTCGAGAAACAGGCAGTGTTCTGCCGCGCCCTTGGTGCCGAAGTCGTTGGTGGTGCTGCCCACGGCGATGACCAGCGAGTCGTAACCCAGGCTGCGTGCCGGAACCAGTTCTGCGCCGTTTTCATCCAGCGTCTCGGCCAGATGAATCTGGCGGCTGGCGCGGTCCAGACCGGTCATGCGCCCGAGTTGAAACTGAAAGTTGTTCCACTTGGCCTGAGCCACGTAGTTCAACTCGTCCTCATACGAGTTGAGCGAACCGGCAGCCACTTCGTGCAACAGCGGTTTCCAGATATGCGTCAGGTTGGCATCAACCAGCGTGACACTGGCCGTGCCTTTCTTGCCCAGGGTCTTGCCCAGACTGGTAGCCAGCTCCAGACCGCCAGCGCCTCCGCCAACGATAACAATACGATGCGTCATAAGGATTACTCGGAAGGTTTAAGGAATTCGGGGGGAGCTCGATCTTCGCGAGCGCAAGGCAGCTCATAGCGTCAGAAGGCTCAATAAAGGGTTCATCACCACACTGTCCGGTTCAGGAGCGGCCTGCGCTCGACTGGATGCCGGTGTGCCTGAAGGTACTCTTCGACACACCTTTGCGGTTCCGGGTTCAGGTGGCTGCTCAATTTATGCGTTGTCTCAAGCGTGCTGACGGGCAGGGGGCCAGGGATCAGTGATTTCCAGCGGTTCGACCTGCAACACATCGTCCAGGCGGATGATGCCGCTTTGTAACACTCGCGCAGTGATTCCGCCATGCCCACGCACCGCCTGGAACGTCCCGTTACCAAGGCGCTGCTCAAGTCGCGCACACGGCTGACACCAGCCGGTGGTTTCGAAAATCGCCTGACCGATCCGGAAGCGTCGATTCTTCAGGCTGAACAGGTTGATGCCACTGATCACCAGATTGCGCCGCAAATCCTGCGGCACGATGGGGTTATCCGCCGCGCGGTTCAGCAACGAGCCAACCACCGCCAGATGTTCCCACTGGATCAACGTCACCTGCCGCGCATTGCGCGGGCCGGGCCGCGAGTGATCGCCGGTCAGACCCGCTTCGCGACGCGCTTCCACGGCATCCAGCTCGATCATCTCGACCCGCGATTGCGGGCGCACGCCTATCCAGCGCACGCGACCTTGTTGCGGCACATCGGCCAGCAGTTCCTGCAAGGGGCTCATAAACTGATTCCAACATCGAAAACGACACTGCGCCCCAGATTGGTACGCAGAAAATCCGGTGCGCCGGGATGCGCGAACAATACCCGAGCGAAGGTCGGCCCCACCAGCGACAACGAGCGCCAGCCCTGACGCAGGTATTCGGTCGGTGGTGGAAAGTGACTGTTGAGGTCCAGCACCTCGCGCTTGAGGCTGGCGAAGGCAATGATATCCAGCCCGCCCAAGTCGATGCCGCGTTCGCGATAATTGGTGGATTTCTTGCGCAGGGTAGGGGCAAGTCGGTGCAGCAGTTCAGAGGCCGGAATCCGCTTGGGCTTGGCCTCCCGACGTACCAGTTGGCTCAACGAGAACGCACTTCGTCGTCGCGCCAGTTCCTCGCGCCACTCGTCATTGAGACGCCGCCCCTCATCCAGCACGAAAAACACCTCGAAGCGCCCGTCACGAAACAGCACATCCGGCGGCTCCTGACTGGCAGGCGTGAAGTCCTCATTGCGATGCGCAATGTTCAGCCCCTGCAACAGGCGCTGACAAACCCAACGCTCACGCTCCCACTTCCGCGCATTGGAAAGAAAGGCGTTGGCTTGTTCGGCCTGGATCGTCAACAGGCGCAGGTAGTCTGAGTCATCCATAGGGCCAAGCTTAGCGTTCAAGTTGCCATGACTGGAAGAGTGAATGCAGGGGTGTAGACTGGCAATTCATTTTTTGATCGCTTGCGAAAAAATGCCCGCAGGCGCCGTTTTTATCGAGGATCGACCTGTGAAGCTTCTGCCCATTCTGCTGCTTGCCTTGCTGCCCCTCACCGCCAACGCCCTGCAAGTCGGCGAGCGTCTGTCTTCCTGGACACTGCTCGATCAATACGACCAGCCCTACACCCTGAACAACCAGACACAAACCCTGCTGGTCGCACGCAGCATGGACGCCGCGAAACTAGTCAACGCTGCCCTTCAGGACAAGCCAAAAGGCTTTCTGGAATCACGCCACACGGTGTATGTCGCTGACATCCAGAAAATGCCAACCATCATCGCCAAAATGTTCGCCATCCCCAAAATGCGCGATTACAGCTACCGCGTAATGCTCGATCGAGACGCGCGCATCGTGCCGCAGTACGCAGGCGATGACGATAAAGTGCTGTGGTTACAGTTGCGCGACGGGCAGTTGGTCAGCCAGCAACAGTTTGGCAGTGCTGATGCGTTGAGGGCTGCGTTGGAGAAGTCTCAATTTTGACTGAGTGCTTGCGCAGTTACTTATACATGTACTGCGTTGGGGCAGATTCAGGTCGGTGTCAGAGCATGGGTTAGATAAGCCTGCCTGATCTGAGGTCGAGCATTCATAGGGCGCTTGCTCAACACTTGAGGCGACGATTATGAAAATAGACTGTGCCGCTTTCAATTTTTTTGCCGTATGTATAGCGCATGTTAGATTTCCATTCAGTCGCCTAAAGCTTTTCTGTCCAGCGCCGAAGGCATGAAAGGCCAGTCAAATGGTACTCGGTACTTCTTCTCACACGGACCGTAAATGACGCTATTTTCCTCTCTGGGTCGGGCAGATCTTGATCTGCATTTTTACCTGCCTACAAGCGTTCTGTGCCTGTTCGATGCCAAATGCCTACGGGCGAATGTGGCGGGTGATGAGGACCTCTAAACATGTATTCAGGAAGCGGATATTGAAAGCTGATGCACTCTTCGCCGGGTTTTTGTTCTTTTGTCTTTCAGCGGATGCATTGGCATCAATGCAAAAAGGCCTGGATGCGTACAGTCAAGGACTGTATGAGCAAGCATTTTCTCTCTTCCAGAAGGAGGCTGCTAAGGGTAATGCTGAGGCCGAGTACTACATCGGGTTGCAGTATGAGGAGGGGAAAGGTGTATCCAAAGATACGCTAAAGGCCTTTGAGAATATCTCTGCCGCCGCACAACAGCGGCTGGTGCTGGCTCAGTACAGGTTAGGTTTTTTTTATGAAAACGGTATTGGCACAGCTGTAAATCTATCAAAGGCTGCTGACCTTTATAAGGTCGCTGCGGAGCAAGGTTTACCTGCTGCACAGTCCCGATACGCACTTATGCTTGGCGAAGGAAGAGGCGTAGAAAAAGATGAAACGTCAGCGGTTGGCTTCATACAGCGTGCCGCTGACAGTGGTGATGCCGAGGCGTTGAATATTCTGGGCGTGGGGTATATCGAAGGTCGTGGTGTCGACCTTGATGCGGTCAAAGGTTTTCGTTTTCTTAAATTGGCAGCCGAGAAAGGCGATCTCCTGGCGCAACGAAACCTGGCTAAAAGCCTCGCGGAAGGAACGGGTGTCGAGAAAGATGAGCATAAGGCATTTAAATGGTATGAAAAATCCGCTGCGGGAAACGACCCTATCGGTCAACTGGCGCTGGGCCAAGCCTATGAGTATGGCAAAGGTGTAGAACAGAACTATGAGAGCGCCCTTGCCTGGTACCGGCGCAGCGCTTCAACTGGCTATGCCCCTGCGCAGTACAAGATTGGATATTTTTATAGCGTTGGCAAAGGGACAGCGACGGACTACAAAGAGGCTCGTTATTGGCTTAGGCTCTCAGCTACTCAAGGGCTTGCCGTTGCGCAGGCTGATCTGGCAAGTCTTTTTGAATCAGGCCGTGGCGGTGCTGTTGATAACGCCACAGCTGCAAAGTGGTATCGATTGGCTGCGGCTCAAAGTATGCCTCGTGCGCAGTATCAACTTGCGCTCATGTTAAAAGAGGGGCGTGGTGTTGAGCGTAACTATGCAGAAGCGCTGCTGTATTTTCGTGCGCTCTCCGCGGAGCGCATTGCCTATGCGGAAAACGAGTTAGGCAACATGTACAAACACGGCTATGGTGTTCCCCAGGATTACTCGAAAGCTATGGACTGGTACTGGAAAGCGGCAGGACAGGATGACGACGTCGCTTTCGCGAACCTTAGCCTGATTTATGAGAAAGGTCTGGGTGTTTCGAGAAATCCAGTGATTAGCTATGCCTTGATGAAGTGCGCGTCTAGCATAAACCCTGACAGCGAAGTCTACAAAGATGCGATAGATAAGGTTGCGCAGGAGATGGATTCCGGAAAGGCTGTGGATGGAGACAGACTGTCGCACGAGATTTGTAGAAACAAGAGCGTTGCTGTCGATAACTATCTGAAATAAGAATTTTTGCACAGCTTTTTAACGATTTGGAAAACGCGTCATCCTGCTCTGAAAAAAAAGGGCGGAGTGGTGAAGGTAAAATTACCCTGAAGCAGGAACCTGGCAGTGTTTATTTTGGGTTTGGTGGTTTATGTGTTGGGCGGTATAGGTCTCTATTATTTTACCGGTCATTTAACAGCTGCCGGTGAGGTGATGGATGCCACGTATGCCTGGATTTATCTTGACGCGGGAGTTCGAATATCGACCTATCAGTTTACTTGCTTTGGTTGGTCGACAGCATGCCACGCTTGTTGGATGGCACTTTTCTCGCCAAAGGGTGTGGTGTGGGTAGGCAGTATGAGGTTTTCAAACGTCGTTTATTTGTTTTTTAGAATGCTCGGTTATTTGTTTTTCTGTCTTTTTATTCTGGCGATTGTTGGAGTGGGGGTTGCCAAGAGGCCATTTTCTGACTTTCATCAATTCTTTTCCATACTGGTTCCCTGTCTTTTGCTGGGAGGCTGGGTTTGGTCTGCACGAGATTTTCTGATTGCGGTTTCTGGGCTCAGGAAAATGAGCGTCAGGTGAATATACCCTTGAGAGGTTGACCACAGCCGCTTGGAGTCAGGCGACTGTGAGGCAGCCTTTGTGAGTAATGCGGATCGCCGCCGCGGTCACTCCGACACCCGTTGGACAGAAGCAGAGTTGCCTGCGCATTGAGGGCTATCAATGCCCCCGGTGCGGAGCCTCCAGATCACCCGAGAACAATTCATCCTCAGCATCCGGGCTCACCGGAATCGCATGCTCTTCAGAAGCCCAGGCCCCCAGGTCGATCAGTTTGCAGCGCTCTGAGCAAAACGGGCGGCTCGGACTGGCGGCGCTCCATTCCACCGGGGCATCGCAGGTTGGGCATTGGACGGTCATTGGTTGGCTCATGATTGGCCTCCATGCAAAGTAAGGTAAAAGTGGTGCAGCCGCTCGACTTCGCTGTTCAGCCAAGCGTGATCGCGGTCGTTGACCAGCACATCGTTGGCATGACGCAGGCGGTCTTCACGCTGGATCTGCACCTTGAGAATGGCTTCGACCTGCTCCTGGCTGGAGCTGTCGCGCAGCATGGTGCGTTCTATCTGCAGGTGCGCCGGAGCATCGATCACCAGCAGCCGCTGAACCATGCGGTATTGCCCGGACTCGACCAGCAGTGGCGAGACCAGAATGGCATACGGCGATTTGGCCTTGGCCAGATGGCTGACGATTTCCTGATTGATCAGCGGATGCAGCAGCGCTTCCAGCCAGCGCCGCTGCTCGGGGTTTTCGAAGATCAGCTTGCGCAGCGCGCCTCGATCCAGCTCGCCGCTGGTCTGCAACACGCCTTTACCGAAGTGCGCCGCTATCTGCTCCAGCGCCGGGCGCCCGGGCTCGACTACCCAGCGGGCGGCATGATCGGCATCCACAGTGTCGACGCCAAGGTCGCTAAAGCACTTCGCCGCTGCACTTTTACCGCTACCGATGCCGCCAGTCAGGCCAAGAATCCAGGGTTTTTCATCAGGGTGAGTCATCTGAAACCGGCAAACTGCATGTAAGAGTCGGTTATTTGACCACCCCAGAGCAAAGCGATCCACCCCGCAATGGCCAGATAAGGACCAAAGGGGATAGGCGTACCGCTTTCGACCCTGCGCACACGCATCATGATCACCCCAAGCACCGCGCCCACCAGCGACGATAACAGGATGGTCAACGGCAAAATCTGCCAGCCGCCCCACGCGCCCAACATGGCCAGCAACTTGAAGTCGCCATAACCCATGCCTTCCTTGCCGGTCACCAGCTTGAACAGCCAGAACACCGACCACAGCGCCAGATAGCCGGCCACCGCTCCCCACAGCGCATCGTTCAGCGAGGTGAACAGCCCGAAGGCGTTGACGATCAGGCCCAGCCACAGCAGTGGCAGCACCAGAGAGTCAGGTAACAGCTGGTGGTCGGCGTCGATCAGACTCATCGCCAGCAGGCCCCAGCTCAACACCAGTATCGCCGCTGCCTGCCAGCCGAAGCCGAAATGCCAGGCGACGTAGGCCGACAACACTGCGCAGGTCAGCTCGACCAGCGGGTAACGTTGGCTGATCGGCGCTTTGCACTGCGAACATTTACCGCGCAGCAGCAGATAGCTGATGACCGGCAGGTTTTCCCACGGGCGGATTTTGTGCGCGCAGTGCGGGCAATTGGAGTGCGGCAGTATCAGATTGAAGACTGGCTGATCGGGTTCGGCGGGCAGGCCGAGCATTTCGCGGGATTGGGCTTTCCATTCGCGCTCCATCATTTTGGGGAGGCGGTAGACGACTACGTTGAGGAAGCTTCCGACGATGAGGCCGAGTAGGCAGCAGGTAATGACGAAGGCCAGCGGTGAGCTGGCCAGGAAATCGAGGAGGGGCATTTCAGACAACGCTTCCGAGTTTGAAGATGGGGAGATACATGGCAATAACAAGGCCGCCGACGATCACTCCCAAAAAGGCCATGATCATAGGTTCCATCAGGCTGGTCAGGTTGTCGACCATGTTATCGACTTCATCCTCGTAATAAGTAGCTACCTTGTCGAGCATGGTGTCCAGGGCGCCGGATTCTTCGCCAATGGCTGTCATCTGGATCGCAAGGCTTGGGAATACTCCCGTAGATCGCATCGAGAAATTCAATTGCATACCTGTGGAAACGTCTTGCTTGACCTTATTGACTGCATTTTTGAACACTACATTGCCTGTGGCTCCAGCAACCGAGTCCAACGCCTCCACAAGCGGTACACCAGCGGCAAAAGTCGTAGCAAGTGTGCGCGCATAGCGAGCTACCGAAGATTTGAAAATAAGAGGCCCAATGAGTGGTGCCTTTAGCAAAAGACGATCAAGTCCGTCGCGAAATTTTTGAGATTTTTTGTAAGCCCGTTTAAATAAAAAAAATCCTGAAAACAATAGGCCAACGATTAACAGCCACCACTCCTGAACAATTTTTGAAAGACCAATAACCATTAGAGTGAACGCAGGTAAGTCCGCACCAAAACCAGCAAACACGGATTGAAACTGCGGTACCACTTTGATCAACAAAATACCTGATACAATAATCGCTACGATCAACACGGCGATTGGGTACGTCATTGCTTTTTTTATTTTAGCCTTGAGCTTTTCCGTCTTTTCCTTATAGCTTGCCACTCGGTCCAGCAGACTCTCAAGTGCCCCTGCTTGCTCACCGGCATCTACCAAGTTGCAAAACAAGTCATCGAAATATTCCGGTTTCTGTCGCAATGCCGTCGCAAAGCTGTTGCCGGCCGACACCTCCTGCTTGAGTGAACCCACGAGCGTACGCATGTTCGGGTTTTCAGCACCCTCGCTGATGATGTCAAACGACTGCAGCAATGGAACGCCGGCTTTCATCATTGTGGCCATCTGCCGAGAAAAAAAAGCTATATCCAGAGGCTTTATTTTCTTGCCCTTACCGAAGATCGAAGCGGACTTCTTGCGCACTTTGGTCGGATTGATGCCTTGCTTGCGCAGTTGTGCTTTTACAAGTGCCAGGTTATGGCCGCTCAGTTCTCCACTGGTTTTAGTGCCTTTCTTGTCCACACCTTCCCACGTGTAAACGATGACTTTGACTGCCTTGCTGGCCATGTTTAATCCTTGGTCACGCGATTGACTTCTTCAAGGCTGGTGATGCCCTGCATAGCTTTCGAAAGGCCCGAGGTTCGCAAGTCGTGGAAGCCGTCCTTACGCATCTGCCTGGAAATCTCTAATGAGTTGCCTTCTTCCATGATTATGCGCTCCAGTTCCGCTGTTTTCTTGACGACTTCGTAAATACCGACCCTGCCTCTATAGCCACTATTGCAATGCTCACAGCCCACTGGGCCATAAATCTTGAAAGTGCCAATCTTCTCTTCAGGAAAACCTTCTCGAATCAGTGTCTCGCGAGGAATATCGAGTTCTTTCTTGCAGTGGCTGCACAACTTGCGCGCAAGGCGCTGCGCAATAATCAGGTTGATTGCTGTAGCAATGTTGAATGCTGCGACACCCATATGATGCAGGCGAGTCAGGGTTTCTGCCGCACTGTTGGTGTGCAGGGTTGACAGCACCATGTGGCCGGTCTGTGACGCCTTGATGGCGATTTCGGCAGTTTCCAAGTCGCGAATCTCGCCGACCATAATTACGTCGGGATCTTGACGCAGGAACGCGCGCAATGCCTGAGAAAAGTCCAGCCCCTGACGCGGATTGACGTTGACTTGGTTGATACCTTCCAGGTTAATCTCCACCGGGTCTTCGGCTGTAGAAATGTTGATGTCTACGGTATTGAGAATATTCAGGCCTGTATACAGCGAAACAGTCTTGCCGGACCCAGTGGGACCAGTTACGAGAATCATGCCCTGCGGCTGTTTCAGCGCTTCCAGATACAGTGCCTTTTGTTCTGGCTCGTAGCCCAGAGCATCAATACCCATCTGCGCACTGGTCGGGTCTAGGATCCGCATCACAATCTTTTCGCCCCACAGTGTGGGCAAGGTATTCATACGAAAATCGATAGCCTTTGTTTTGGACACCCGCAACTTGACCCTTCCGTCCTGCGGTTTGCGTCGTTCCGAAATATCGAGGCTGGCCATGACCTTCAGGCGCGCAGCAATACGGTTTGCCAGATGGATCGGCGGTCTGGCGACCTCGTGCAGGATGCCATCGGTACGCAAGCGTACACGGAAGATCTTTTCGTAGGGCTCGAAGTGCAAGTCGGATGATCCTAATCGGATGGCATCCATAAGCATTTTGTTGACAAATCGCACTACTGGAGCATCGTCAGCATCATTCTGTGTAGCTAGAGAGGTTTCCTTGCCATCGGCCGGTTCGATATCCAAGCCCAGATCGACATCTTCCAGATTACCTAGACCGGTATCACTGTCAAAAAAGCGATCTATTGCAGTGGTCAGCTTGTCATCTTCTACCAGAATCGCTTCGGTATTCAGGCCGGTGCTGAACTGAATATCGGTGACTGCCTGATGATTGGTCGGGTCCGATATGCCAATGAACAGCTTGTTCCCACGTCGCCACAGCGGCAAGGCATGATGCTGTCGAACCAGCTTTTCACTCACTAGGCCTTTAGGCTGGCTTTCTTTGTCCAGACTGGCGAGGTCCATGAATGGCACGCCAAACTGGTCGGAAGCCATCTCTGCCAGTGTCAGACTTTTGACCAGTTTGTTCTGAACCAGATAGCTCACCAACGAAATCTTGTCGCGGCGCGCCTGTTGATACGCTTGTTGCGCAACAGATTCAGTAAGTAGCTCGGCGAGGACCAATTGTTTGGCCAAGCCAGTGAGGACAGCATCAGTCATAAAACCACCAGACACAGACAATGGGTGGGTTATAGCGCAGTCGGGCGGTGCTGCCAAATGGCAGAGAGACATGTGACGAAAATTGTCAGTTTCTGCTGATTTCTGAGCCTTTCAGAGTCGTGTATTTCGCATATTCTTGCAGCAGTCAGAGCTGCTGTATTGTTGGCACGACCTATGCTTTCTCGATCGCAAGGCACCACATAATTGACGCCTCGGAGAAGTAGCAATGAAAGCACAAAAAGGTTTTACGTTAATTGAACTCATGATAGTAGTTGCGATCATCGGTATTCTGGCTGCCGTCGCAATCCCTTCATATAACACTTACACATTAAAGGCTAAGGTTTCTGAGGCCTCCGCAATTTCTGCGCCGGCGCAGCAAGCACTTGCGCTGGCTTTCAATGACGGTAGTCTATCGACTGCAACAACAAATGCATCTTTAGGTTTGCCGGCTGCTGCTAGCATAAATAGTAAGTATGTTGCTTCTGTTACTGCTGTTGGTACGTCAGCAACGCAGGGGACTGTTACAGTTTTGATGCAAGCTACCGGTAGCGCTGACGTAGACGCAAAAACCGTGGTGTATTCAATGATATGTGTTACAAGTGCTCAATGCACATGGACTGTTGGTGGTACGGTTACAACCGCCTACCTTCCTAAAACTTAATGGTTAAATCCCCTTTTGTCAGGGGTATGGAATAGCCTAGCCGTAGGCTGGGCTATTCTTTGTGTGCCACACGCTATGAATTTTTAAATGCCATGCCATGCTATAAGCATCCGCGATAACTTAACAGGTCTTACTTGGTGGTAAAGGTTCTGAAGTGGTGTTGGTTGTTGTAATTGGCTCTTCGCGGTATCTTAGTTTCACTATTGGCGTTTTCAGCTAGTATGATGGTCTTCTTGATGCTGATGTCAGACTAAGGCCAGTCACTGTTCAACTGTGGTTTACCACCTGCCAATTCAACCATTTCATCCCTCCGCTTCAACCTAAGCTTATACCCAATCGCCTCAATCGCAGGAAGCAACTCCAGCCCCAACTCCGAAAGGCTGTACTCCGCAGAAGGTGGCGAAGTCGCCAGCACCGTCCTAATCACCACACCTTTCTCTTCCATCTCCTTAAGCTGATGCCACCGACGCTCAGCGTCCGGTCATCGCCAGACAAACCTACTTGAATGGCCTGCTGGCGGATGGCCGTGATTACCTGCTGGGTAACGATTTCAGCGTTGCTGACACCTACCTGTTCGCGGTAACACGCTGGTCTGTCAATTTTGGCATTTCGCTGGAAGCGCAACCTGCTTTGCAAGCGTTCATGGCCCGAGTCGAAGCACGTCCATCCGTCAAGGCTGTACTGAAAGCGGAAGGTTTTCCCGAACTGTTCAACAAGGCCTGAGCCTGCTAGAGACTCAGATCAGACTCACCTGTTGAAACAATAACGCCCCCGGCGAATGTGCTTCGTTGGGAGCGCTTTGATTCGATTGCTTGGTGCTATGCGATTGCATCGTAGGACATTTCAGCTTTTGTATTAGGTCACTTCCTGATCCACTTCGGTTATCAAAACGTCCGTTGATTGATATCCGAATCAAGCCCAGAATTACTCACCTGATTACCCCACACATGAGGAGAGAGGCTATGAACACTACTACATCACCCAGCCGCCTCCTCGGATTAGGTCTCTATACCCCAGCAGAAGCGTCCTCATACACTGGCATTCCGGCAAAGGACATTCGCAGATGGATATTTGGCTATAGCGCGGCAGGCGTCGATCACCCCGGCCTCTGGACGCCAGAGGTCGCATTTCTGGACGACAAGCTGCTCGGCTTCCACGACCTGCTGGAAATTCGTTTTGTTCATGCATTTCGCCAGCACGACGTCAGCTTGCAAGCGATCCGCAGCGCCTCGTTACAAGCCAGAGAAATGTTTGGTCAGCGCTACCCGTTTACGTGCAGACGTTTTCAAACTGACGGGCGAGACATTTTCGCGACCGTCCTGGATGAAACGGGTGATGAGGCTCTGCTGGATCTGGTGAGGCGGCAATACGCGTTCAAGCAGGTCATTACGCCCTCTCTGTACGAGGGCATTGATTACGCAGGTGAAGAGTCGGCAAAGCGCTGGTATCCGGTAAAGCGAAGCAAGGCAGTTGTTTTGGACCCGGCAAGGAATTTTGGCAAACCGGTGTTGGCAACAACGGGAATCGACACAGCAACGATCTATCATTCTTATCTGGCTGAAGGCCAGAACGCGAAGCGTGTGGCTTTACTATATGAGATTGCGCCTGTCGCAGTGAAAGCAGCCGTTAACTATGAGCTTAGCCACGCAGCTTAAGATACGTGGCCAGGCAGTAACTGACTGCTCAGGTTAGGGATTAGCCTCTAACGCACCACCCCATCAACCCGCGCCCGCCCCTTAAACCTCCTCCTCACCCCAACCACAACCATCACCACCAACAACCCCACCACCACAAAAAAGATCGTATTAAAAATCGGAAACGGCTGATCACGACTCGTCACCGCCTCAACCTCTGTCACGTTGGGAAACATCGACAGGATCGTTATCCGCCAGCCGTAGTAACGGATCAAAGCCAGTTGCTGGGAATCACGCGAGTAGCCCTGGGCTTTGGCCTGGATGTCGGCGGAGTCGAATTTGAAGTACCACGGGAAGCTCCAGCCGGTGTCTTCGTTGCGGTAGACCACGACTTTCTTGGTGTCCGGGTCTTCGGTGTTGATGAAGTACACGTCGCGGGTCGGGCCGTCTGCCGGGTTTTCGGCGTTGATGACGCCGTCGGCGTCCATTCTTTTGACTTCCACGCCGGTGATCATCACGACATCATGGCGCGGCAGGACGTAGTAGAGGCTTAATGCGCCGATCCCCAGTGCAACGAATACCACAAGCCAAATCGACCTTCTCAGCCACTTCATACCAGCGTCCTCTGTTTAAAATTGCGTGACTTTGCCCTAATCCGAACATTTCGAAGCAAAACAGTTATTACAAAATTCGACAAGGCCGTTGCTGACGGCGTTGTCTCCCGGAGATTGACATGATTTGGTTCCTTGAAGGGCAATCCAGCCAGCGTGAAGTGATCATGGGTGCGCGCGATGCGCTGCCTGCGTCGGTACAGATCATCGCTTCGCATCGTCAGCAGCGTTCCGAAATCACCGGGCAGGCCGATATGGCGCTGCAAGAGCCGGTCGATAACGACGAGCGTATCGACTGGGTGCTGCAGACTGCTCGCTCGCTGGGCGTCAAGATTATTGTCGCCGGGCGTATAGGCAGCTTTTACGAAGCGCAGCGTGCGCGTTTTGTCGCTGAAGGGTTGGACCTCGTTACCGGCGGAACGTCCCTGCAGACCTTCATGGACGTCGATGACAAGAGTCGTTTCACGGCAGCGGCCGAGGCGGCGGGGCTGGCGTGTATTCCGGGGATTGCCGTCAGCAATGCCGAGGAGTTGCAGACGGCTTACGATGCGTTGGCGGTGTCTGGCGAGGTGTGTATCAAGCCGGTGGTCGGGATTTACGGGCGCGGCTTCTGGCGCTTCAAGACCGACGTTGACGATTTTCGTTGTTTCGCCAACCCCGATGCGCGTGAGACGACCTTTCAGGCGTACCTTAATGCTTATCGTCAGGCCGATGATGTTCCCGCCATGCTGCTCATGCCGTACATGCCGGGCAGTGAGTGTTCGGTAGACATGGTCTGCGAGCACGGCAAGGCGGTTGCTTTCGTCGGGCGGCGCAAGGTGGGGCTCAATCAGACTTTCGAGCGTGACAGCGAAGCGGTACAGCTGGCGGTACGTGCGGCGGAGCATTTTGCCTGCGACGGGCTGATCAATGTGCAGACCCGCGACGACGCGGATGGCAAGCCGCGCTTGCTGGAGATCAACCCGCGTTATTCAGGCGGCATTGGCTACACCCGTGAAACCGGCATCAACCTGCCGGGTACTTTCGCGGCACGGCGTCTCGGCTTGAAAGAACCGGAAACACATTGGCTCGAAGATATCCGCGTCAAGGCCATCACGGTCGCTGTACGGGCCTCGGTTTGATCGTGATAATAGATTTTTGCTATCACTAATCGCTCTTATCAGGGAGGATCGGGCATGAAGCTTCTTGCGCCAGGTGCAAACACTGCTTTAGCTAACGCCCACTGCTCCTGGAACCTGGAGAGCGGTAAGTCTTCGGCTTTTGGTGAGTACGCAGCGGTCGCCTTGCTGGCGGTCAACGACAAACGCCAGCCAATGGGTGATCCGGCGCTGCTGCATCAGGAGCAGGGCTGGATGGAGTGGAGCGGCGGCCCTCAGGACGTTGGCTGCACGTTAAGGCTGGACAGGTTGCCGACGGGCAGTGATCGCGTGCTGCTGATGGTCTACGTCTACGCCGCCATGGGGCCGATCCGCGACATTGCCAGCCTGCACCTCAAAGTGGATGGCGATATCGAGCACCGCCTGGACCTGCGCGATAACGGCGAAGCGGCGATCATCATTGGCGAGTTCTACAAGCGCAATGAGCAATGGAAATTCCGCGCGCTGAGCGAAGGCTCGGCGTATGGACTGTCGGCGTTCGGGCGCAAGATCGGTCTGGACGTGGACGACCGTCATCCGCGCCGCCCCTCTACGGGCTCGGGTGGCGGGCCGCGGCATGAGTCGGCGACCGGCACGGCGTTCGTGGTCGGCCCGGCGCACGTCATGACCTGTGCGCATGTCATCGAAGACATGGGCGTGTTCTACATCACTTCACTGGAGGGCCGTTACAAGGCCGAGCCGGTGGTCATCGACCGTCGCAACGACATCGCGCTGCTGCGCGTGCAGGGCGCACCGCTGTTGTCTCCGGTTACATTCCGGGACGGGCAGGGCTGTGAGCCGGGTGATACCGTAGCGGTTTTGGGCTATCCACTGGCGTCCATTTCAGGTGGCGGGTTGCAGGTGACTCAGGGCGGGATCTCCGGTCTGTTCGGCCTGCACAACGATGCCAGCCTGTTTCAGTTCACGGCACCGATACAGCCGGGGTCCAGTGGCAGCCCGTTATTCGACAACGGGGGCGCAGTGATTGGCATGGTGACCTCGACCGTACCGGACGGGCAGAACATGAACTTCGCCGTGAAGTCCGCACTGTTGCTGGCCTTTCTGCAGGCGTGCCGCATCGACGCTGCGCATGCCCGCCCGGAAAGGTCCTACACCACCACAGAAATCTCACGCACCGCTCAGTCGTCGTTATGGCTCGTTGAAGCCTCTCGCCAATGAGGTTGGTGTTGCCTGGCTGGTCTGCAGGCGTCAGGGGCTGCGGCCCCGCTAATCAGGAATTTATCGATGGACAGCAGTGCAGCTTTTTCCAACCCTACAAAGCTTCGTGCTGATCTGCTTCGTGGTCGCCTCGATGTCAGCGTCGATTCGTCGACCATCGCTCCGGATTCACTGTTCGGCTTCGCCGAGCGGCGTAACCCCAAGCGCGCGTTTCTCTTCGTGTCCCGAGTCTTGGGGCGCCATATCCCTGCGCGTCCAGGCGTGATGCTGAAAAGTTTTCAGGACCTGGCGCACAAGATCCCCGCAGACCTGCCCGGCCCGGTGCTGGTCATCGGCATGGCCGAAACGGCTGTCGGCCTTGGTGCCGGCGTACACCGTGCCTATAGCGCAACGCGCCCGGATGCCTTGTACATGGTCAGCACGCGCCATCCGACCGGCAGTGCACTGTTTGCCCGCTTTGAAGAAGAGCACAGCCACGCCAGCGCTCATCTGATCCACCTGCCCGTCGATCCGGCGTTACGCGAGATGATGCTCGGTGCCCGTTCGCTGGTGCTGGTCGATGACGAGGCGTCCACAGGCAAGACCTTCATCAACCTGCATCAAGCGTTGGTTGACGCCGGCTTGAGCAAAATCGAGCGGGTGGTGACCTGTGTGCTCACCGACTGGTCGGCGGGCGCGGTCAGTACCTCGATGGGCGCAGTGGCAGAACAGGTTTCGCTGCTGCAAGGCTCTTACTTCTTCGATGAAGACTTAAGCGCGCCGCTGCCTGAGATGCCGGAAGTCGGCACCGTTGCCATGGGTGACTGGCCGCTGGTCACCGCCAACGATTGGGGACGCATGGGTGTGCTCTCGGTGGCCGATACGCTGGCACCCGGTATTACCATCAAAAAGGGCGAGCGCATTCTGGTGGTTGGCACCAGCGAATTCGTCTGGCGTCCGTTCCTGCTCGCCGAGCGTCTGGAGAAAGCCGGAGCCGACGTGCACTTCAGCTCCACCAGCCGTTCACCGATTGCACTCGGTCACGCCATCGACCATGCGCTGTCGTTCTCCGACAACTATGGCCTGGGCATTCCCAACTTCCTCTACAACGTGCGGCCGGGTCAGTTCGACCGGGTGCTGATCTGTACCGAAACCCCAAGGCAGGCGGTGCCTGCCGAGTTGATCGAAGCACTGAACGCCGAGGTCATCTGCGATGAGTAACGACCGCCCGCTGATCTTCGTCGATCTGGACGACACCCTGTTCCAGACCGCGCGCAAAACGCCGGCTGACATTGAAAAGCACGTCGCAACGCTGGACATCTCTGGTAATGCCAATGGCTACATGACCAATGTGCAGAAGTCGTTCGCGCACTGGCTGCTGGCGCATTCCGATGTGGTGCCGGTGACGGCGCGCAGTGTCGAGGCCTACAGCCGGGTCAAACTGCCGTTCACCGCAGGTGCGATCTGCTCCCATGGTGGCGTGATGCTCGATGTCATGGGACGGCTGGACCATGACTGGAACGAACAGATGAAACAGACCCTGGCCAGTTACCAGTCGCGTCTGCATGAGCTGTCGGCGACGACACTGGCGATCGGTCAGGAGCTGGGGTTTTCATTGCGCGGCTGGGTGGTCGAAGAGGCGCAGTTGTTCCACTACGTGGTGACCAAGCACAACGAGAGCGATGACAGCATCCTCGGCAAAGTGCTGGCCGAAGTGCAGGCGCGTGGCTTGCTCGACGGCATGCATATTCATGGTAACGGCAACAATCTGGCCTTTCTGCCCGAAGGGCTGGCCAAGCGTTACGCGGTTCAGGAATGGCTGCGACGCGACAAGGCGATCAATGGCGAACGCCCGGTGCTCGGTTTTGGCGACAGCATTACCGATCTGGGTTTCATGGAAGAGTGCCACTGGTGGGCGACGCCTGCCCGCAGTCAGTTGGCGAAAATGTTTGTCGGAGCCGCGCATGAGTGATCCCGTTCACGGGCTCGATACGGTCGGTAGTGGCAGTTACCTGCACGACGACGTGCATTTTCTGTTGCGCGGCGTGGCGATGCAGACCACCAGCGTCGAGGAGAAGGAGCGCCTGATTCAGACGCGACAGAAGCACTATTCGGAAATGATCAGCGAGGAGTCAGCGCCCAGCGTCGCTCACAAGGCGCTGTATGAGCGGGCGCTCAAGCAGAACGGCGCGCGCATGGCCGAAGATGTACAGGCTCTGGCCCAGGCGCTTGACAGCGATTGCACAGGCGCTGAAATCATTCTGGTGTCGTTCGTGCGCGCCGGTCTGCCGCTGGGTGTGCTGTTGCGACGGGCGCTGATCGATCTGGGCCGCGAAGCGCACCACTACGGCATCAGTATCGTCCGTGATCGCGGCATTGATACGGTGGCGCTTGAAGCCATTATTCAGGCCCACGGCGCGCAGAACATCGTGTTCGTCGACGGCTGGACCGGCAAGGGCGCGATTTCGGGGGAGATCCGTCGCAGTCTGGCGAGCGATACGCGCTTTCCGGATCAGCCACGGCTGGTGGTACTGGCCGATCCGTGCGGCAGTGCCTGGCTGGCAGCGTCGGCAGAGGACTGGGTGATTCCGTCCGGCATTCTCGGTGCCACGGTGTCCGGTCTGGTGTCGCGCTCTATCTGGCCGACGGACGGCGGGCTGCACGGTTGCGTGGTGTACGAGCAGTTGCGGGACCACGACGTCACGCAGTCTTTTATTGAACAGATCGACAGCCAGCGTCGTCAAAACGGTTCTACGCTCACACTGACACCCTGGACGCTGCCTCAGCGAACCGAACTCAAGGCCGCCGCATTACAGGTGGTCGACCGTCTGGCCGAGCGCTTCGGGATCAATAACTTCAATCGCATCAAGCCGGGCATTGCCGAAGCCACCAGAGCGGTCATGCGCCGCGTGCCGGATCATGTACTGGTGCGCAACCTGGCTGACAGCGACGTGCAATTGCTGTTGCACCTGACCGAAAAAGCGGGGATTCCCGTCGAAGAAGTTGGCGATCTCCTGGGGCCCTATCGGGCTGTGACCATCATTCGGAGTCTGAGCTAATGGCCTTATTCTCGCCTTATGCGCTGGGGGCAACGCTGTACATGCCCGCGACCCGTGACGACATTGTCGACGTGGTGTTCGGTGAAAAGATTCCCGAGCTGCGTTCGCTGGTCGTCTGTCTGGAAGACGCCGTAGCACTGACCGATGTCGACACGGCGTTGCTCAATCTTCGTCAGGTACTCACCCGTATCCGTGATCGTGGCGGTCGTCCGGCCAACGGTCCGCTGCTGTTCGTGCGTCCAAGAGACGCTGCGATGGCGCGAATTCTCAACGACTGGCCGCTGATGGCGCACGTCGACGGTTTCGTTGTTCCCAAGCTCTCGCTGAAAAGTCTGACGAACTGGGAGCAGGCCGTCACCAACCCGGCGCTGGCGTTGATGCCTACACTGGAAACCCCCGAGGTGTTCAATCCGACAGCGATGGTCGAGCTGGGGGAAGCCTTGAAGGCCAGTCTGTGCGAGCGGATCATTGCGCTGCGCATCGGGGGCAATGACCTGATGGGCTGCCTGGGGCTGCGCCGTAATCCGGCCATGACCCTGTATTCGACGCCGATGGGGTATGTCATCCCCATGCTGGCGGGTGTCATGGGTTCGCAGGGCTTTGCGCTTACCGCTCCGGTGTTCGAGCAACTGGCTACTCCGGACATTCTGGAGCATGAGCTGGCGCTGGATATTACCAATGGATTGGTCGGTAAAACGGCAATTCACCCCTCGCAGGTCAATATCATTCAGAATGCGCTACGCGTCAGCCTGGAGGACATCAACTCCGCCCGGATGATTTTGAACTCTGTGGCCCCCGCAGTGTTCAAGTACAACGACGCGATGTGTGAACCGGCTACCCACTATAAATGGGCAACCCACATCATGGAGCGCGCCAAATGGCATGGAGTGTTATCCGCACCCGCTTCGATCATGGATGCCAGCATTCGACTCGCTGAGGCAGTTAGCTAGATGATAGAACCTGACCTTGAAACCGTAGAACCTGATCTTGAACCTGTAGGCCCCGATCTTGAAATCGAAGTTGAACAACGCCTGTTGGCGGTTTTCGATTTTGACGGGACCATCACCCGACACGACAGCTTCGTGCCGTTTCTCAAGTTCGCCTTTGGGCAACGAGCCTTCTCTGTGCGTATGGCCCGGCTGGTATTGCCGAGCATCGGCTTTCTTGCCAAGCGCGTGACCCGCGACGAACTGAAAGGGCGCCTGATCAAGGCCTTCCTCAGTGGCGTCGAAGTGCAGTGGCTGCAGCAGAAGGCTGAAGCGTTCTGCCAGTCGCACTGGAAACGCCTGATGCGTCCTGCCGCGCTGGAGTCCATTGCCGCTGAAATCGAGAAGGGTGCCATTGTCACGCTTTGTTCAGCATCGCCTGCTATGGTCCTGCAACCTTTTGCTGATCGCCTGAAAGTAGAGCTGATCGGTACCAATCTGGAAGTGATCGACGGCAAGCTGACCGGCTTGATCGAAGGCAGCAACTGCCGTTGCGACTCGAAAGTTGCACGCCTGGAGAGCGTTTACGGGCCATTGACCCAGTTCCGGGTTCGCGCCTGGGGCGACACCCGAGGTGACCACGAATTGCTCGCCGCAGCTCAGGATGCGCACTGGCGTTTGTTCCATCCGACGTGGCGTCGAGGCCGCTATAAAGGCCCCGTTAACGCCAAGTTACACAATCCTGATGGCAAAGACGGGCCAACACGGTAAGGCTGTAACACTTTTATCCGAAATCCAACGTCACATGGAGCGAAAAATGGCACTCACTTTGGCAAAGAACCAGACGATCTCACTCGAGAAAACTGCTGGTACAGGCCTCAAGAAAGTCAGCATGGGACTTGGATGGGACCCTGAAAAAGCCAGTGGTTTCTTCGGTAAATTGCTCGGTGGTGGCGGCGGCGATATCGACCTGGATGCCTCGTGCATCATGCTCGACGCCGACAAAAAGCCCCTCGATCTGGTCTGGTTCCGCCAGTTGCAATCGCGTGACGGTGCCATTCAGCATTCGGGTGACAACCGTACCGGCGAAGGCGCGGGCGACGATGAAACCATCAGCGTCGATCTGGAAAAACTGCCTGCCACGGTCAAATACCTGGTGTTCACCGTCAATTCGTTCACCGGTCAGAATTTCGAAAAAGTCGCCAACGCCTACTGCCGTATTGTCGACCTGGGCAGCCGTAACGAACTGGGCCGCTTTGATCTGTCCGAAAAAGGCCAGCACACCGGCGTGGTGATGTCCTATCTGGCGCGCACCCCTGCAGGTTGGGATTTCACCGCAGTAGGGCAGGTCACCAATGGCCGTACTGCAGATGATCTGGTCGAGCTGGCGATCGGGGCTGTGCGCGCATGACCCAACTTGTTCCGGGCGCCAACGCGCCGGTCGCTGCCGGCCCGCTGACGGTGGAAGTTATTTACTCTCCGCTCGCGGATGCGGATATCGATGTGTCTGCGTTCCTGCTGACCGGTTCCGGCAAGGTCCGTGGCGATCAGGACATGTGTTTCTACGGCCAGAAAAGCGTGAACGGCGGTGCGCTGCAGCAGACGGAAGCGTCAGCCGGACGCGCAGTGTTCAGTCTTGATCCGAGCCGTCTCGACTCAGCCATCGAGAAGGTGGCCCTGACGGCGACCATCTATGAGAACAAGGCCAGTTTTGGCAGCGTGTCGCGCCTGGCCTTGAACATCACCGGTGGTATCGAAGCCGATATCCCTACCAGCGGCATGAAAGAAACCGCGTTGATTCTGGGCGAGTTCTACCTGCGTCAGGGGGCATGGAAGTTCCGTTGCGTGGCCCAGGGGTTTGCTGGCGGCCTTGAGCCATTGGCAAAAAACTTCGGCGTTGAAGTCGCCGCGCCGCAGGATCAGCCTGCACCTGCACCTGTTCCAGCGCCTGTGCCCAAGTCGACCGTCAGTCTGAGCAAGATCACGCTCGACAAGACCCGTGCTTCGATCAGTCTGGAAAAATCCAGTGCCGGTTTCGGTGAGATTCGGGTCAACCTGAACTGGAACCGTCGTAACGACAGCAAGGGCGGTGGCTTCTTCTCTATGAAGAAGAGCAATGCCATCGACCTTGATGTAGGCTGCCTCTTCGAAATGCAGGACGGTCTCAAAGGCGCTGTTCAGGCGCTGGGCAACTCGTTCGGTTCGCTCAACACCGAGCCGTTCATCAAGTTGATGGGCGATGACCGTACCGGCTCGATCAGCGACGGTGAGTGGCTGCATATCAATGGCGCGCACTGGAGCAAGATCCGTCGCATTCTGGTCTACGCGTTCATCTATGAAGGTGCGCCGAACTGGAAGGAAACCGACGGGGTCGTCACCATTCACGCGCCGGGCCAGCCGCCCATCGAGGTTCGCCTCAATGAAGAGGGCGGTCGCCAGGGCATGTGTGCCATTGCCCTGCTGGAAAATGACAACGGTGCGGTCAAGGTGACGCGTCGTGTGGATTTCCATAACGGCCACAGCAACATGGATAAAGCCTACGGATGGGGCATGCGCTGGGCTGCAGGTTCCAAGTAAACATACCGTGGTATTTCTGGGCTGGCTGTGCCGCCTCATGGGAGATAGACATGCTGGACTGGTTGAAAACAAACGCAACAGCTGCTCGCGACAAGCTGGCTTCGGAAGTCTCGAAGTTCAAGAATCGCGAATTCATGGAGGCTGTGGTTTCCGGCTGTGCTCTGGTATCGGCCGCAGACGGTGATATCAGCTCCAGTGAAAAGCAGAAAATGGCCGGCTTCATTCAGAACTCTCAGGAACTGAAAGTTTTCGACATGAAGGACGTCATCCAGGGCTTCCAGGAAGCCTGCTCAAAGTTCGAGTTCGATTTTGAAATTGGTCGTGCCGAGGCCTTGAAAACCATCGGCAAGATTAAAAAGAAAGAAGATGCAGCCCGTTTGCTGGTGCGCGTCTGCTGTGCTATCGGCGGCGCCGATGGCAGCTTCGATGAGAAAGAGCGGGAAGTCTGCCGCACGATCTGTCGAGAGCTTGGCCTCAATCCGTCCGATTTCGACCTGTAATTTTTACCCTAAGGAACGCAGTTAAATGGAAAGCACCTCTCTAGGCTTCCCTCCACTCACGATGGCGGTTTTCGTCGGTCTGGCCGTTACGGCCATGGCTATCGACATGTTCTCCCACCGAGGAAACAAGCCAATCACCCTCGCGCAAGCCTCGGCGTGGTCGATTTTCTGGGTCGCCATTTCGCTGGCCTTCGCCGGTTTCCTGTATGTCCAGCACGGCTCTGAAGTCGCCACGCTGTTCGTGACCGGTTATGCGCTGGAAAAAGTGTTGAGCGTCGACAACCTGTTCGTGTTCATGGCGTTGTTCTCCTGGTTCAAGATTCCGGATGGCCTGCGCCACCGCGTTCTGTACTGGGGAATCATCGGTGCCATTGTCTTCCGCGGCATCTTCGTCGCCATTGGTACCGGCCTTCTGGCGCTGGGTCCATGGGTCGAAGTGGTGTTTGCGGTCATCGTTGCCTGGACAGCCATCATGATGCTCAGGGCGGGCGATGACGACGACGAAGAAGTCGACTACTCGCAACACATGGCTTATCGCTTCGCCAAGAAGCTGTTCCCGGTGTGGCCAAAACTGCACGGCAGCAACTTCTTCGTTCGTCGCTCGGTTCTCGAGCAGGAAGTCAAAAAGCCTGAAAACGCCGGTATCACGCTGGCGGCCAAAGGCGCTCTGTTCGCGACCCCGCTGTTCCTGTGTCTGGTTGTGGCGGAAATCTCCGACGTGCTGTTCGCGTTCGACTCCGTGCCTGCAATCATTGCCGTGAGCCGCGAGCCGCTGATCGTATTCTCGGCCATGCTGTTCGCGATTCTCGGTCTGCGTACCCTGTACTTCGTTCTGGAAGCCCTCAAGCGCTACCTGGTGCACCTGGAGAAAGCGGTTATCGCCTTGCTGTTCTTCATCGCCGTCAAACTGGGCCTGAATGCAACCAACCACCTGTTCCATCACGGTTACGAGATCAGCGCCAACACCAGCTTGCTGGTTGTGGTCGTCGTATTGATCATCGGTATCGTTGCAAGCCTGCTCTTCCCGGGCAAAGACGAATCCGCGGAAGAAAAAGCGTAAACACTGGATAAAGGAGATAAACGAATCATGGCTTTGACTCTGCAAAAAGGTGGCAACCTTTCGCTGTCGAAAACCGACCCTACCCTGACCAACGTATTGATCGGTCTGGGCTGGGATCCGCGAGCCACTGACGGACAGGATTTCGACCTGGACGCCAGCGCATTCCTGTTGGCCGCCAACGGCAAGGTCCGCAGTGAAGCTGACTTCATTTTCTACAACCAGCTCAAGAGCGCCGACGGTTCTGTCGAGCACACCGGTGACAACCGTACCGGTGCTGGCGACGGCGATGACGAAGTCCTCAAGGTCGATCTGGCCCGTGTCCCTGCCGATGTGGAGAAAGTTGTTTTCGTCGTGACCATTCACGACGCAGACAGCCGCAAGCAGAACTTCGGTCAGGTGGGTGGCTCGTTCATTCGCGTATTGAATGAGCAGTCAGGTTCTGAAGTTGTTCGCTACGACCTGGCAGAAGACGCTTCCACTGAAACCGCGATGATTTTCGCCGAACTGTACCGCAACAATGGCGAGTGGAAGTTCCGCGCCGTGGGTAGCGGTTTTGCTGGTGGACTGAAAGCCGTGGCCAACTCTTTCGGCATGAATTTCTGATTCACGCCCAACCACTTTTCTGGAAAGGATCAAGAACATGGCAGTAAGTCTGAGTAAAGGCGGCAACGTTTCCCTGTCAAAAGAGGCTCCTGGCCTGACAGAAATCACCGTGGGCCTGGGCTGGGATCCGCGTGTGACCGATGGCACCGAGTTCGACCTGGATGCTTCGATCTTCATCGTTGGCGAAAATGGCAAAGTGCTGGACGACAGCAGCTTCATTTTCTACAACAACAAGAAGTCGGCTGATGGTTCGGTCGAGCACCTGGGCGATAACCGTTCAGGCGCTGGCGAAGGCGATGACGAGTCGGTAACGGTCAAGCTCACTGGCCTGGCAGCGGCAGTGAAGAAGCTGGTTTTCGCGGTTACCATCCATTCCGCTGAAGAGCGCAAGCAAAGCTTTGGCCAGGTTTCCAACGCTTACATCCGCGTTGTGAACAAGGCTGACGGCAAGGAAGTTGCTCGTTACGACCTGTCGGAAGATGCATCGACCGAAACCGCGATGATCTTCGGCGAGTTGTATCGCAATGGCGAAGAGTTCAAGTTCAAGGCCATTGGCCAGGGCTTTGCCGGCGGTCTGAAGCCGTTGGCAGAAGCTCACGGCGTGGCAATCGGCTAAACCCGAGCAGCGCCCAATAAAAACCCCCGCCAGCGATGGCGGGGGTTTTTTATTGGGTGCTGATCATGGCTATCGTTCCTCACGCTCCAGCGTGGGAATGCATGTCGCGTCGCTCTGCGTCGTCAAGAGGACGCGGAGCGTCCGGAAAGGCATGCGACGCAGAGCGCCGCACGATAGTTGCAAGTGCGCAGCACAGTCTTCGGTCCAATAACGTAGTGCTGAGGTTAACGTTCGCTTCTGCCCACACCCGATGGTCCTGCGGCCAGCATGCGCCCGGCCAGTCGGGAGAAGGGCAGGCTTTGCAGCCATACTGTGCCGGGGCCGGTCAGTCTGGCGAAGAAAACCCCTTCGCCGCCGAACAGCATCGACTTGATGCCGCCACCGACCGTGCGGATATCGTAATCGACGGTCTGGGTCATGGCTGCCAGGCAGCCGGTGTCGACGTCCAGCGCTTCGCCTGCGGCCAGTTCGATCTTGCGCACCGTGCCGCCCATGTGCACGAACACCCAGCCGTCACCTTCCAGCTTTTGCAGGATGAAACCTTCGCCCCCGAACAGACCGGTGAGGATTTTCTTCTGGAACTGGATACCGATGGAGACGCCCTTGGCGCCAGCCAGAAAACTGTCTTTCTGACAGATCAGCCTGCCGCCGAAGTCGCGCAGGTTGAGCGGCAGTATCGTGCCGGGGTAGGGCGCTGCAAACGCCACGCGGCCCTTGCCTGAACCCTGTTGCGAAAACACCGTAGTGAACAGGCTCTCGCCGGTCAGCATGCGCTTGCCTGCACCGAACAGCGAACCCAGCAGCCCGGACGATTGATTGCTGCCGTCGCCGAAAATGGTCTCCATCTGCACGTCGCAGGTCTTGTACATCATCGCTCCGGCTTCGGCGACGGCGCTTTCGCCAGGGTCAAGCTCCAGTTCGATGAACTGGGTTTCCGTGCCGTACAGCTTGAAGTCCACGCCATCGGTGGTCTGCGCCAGGCCATAGCCGCCCGAGGCGTTCGGGTCGGGCGTAAACGAAGGGCGTCTGGCGGGCACAGAGGCCGGCGCGGGTGTCGGGGCTGCCTGCGCCGGCAGCGCGGACGGCCTGGGCTGGATCATGTCCGGCGTCGGATCAGGAAAAGGCGTCACCCCGTCCTTCTTCATGGCGCGCACCTGCGGCACCTGATAGATCGGCTGCCAGTCCGGCATGCCCTGCTTCCAGCACCACGCGCCGGGCGACTCACGGGCAATCAGCCGCGCAGCATCCGCGTCCATCGGGCCGAGTTGCTTGCCCGCGTTCATCACAAACCATTGTTCCAAAGCGTCTACTCCCGAGCGAATAGTGACAGTTGGCTGTGCGCGATGCGTCAGAGGCTCAGGCGCATGGACAGGTCCACGGCTTTCACGTCCTTGGTCATCGCACCGATGGAAATGTAATCGACACCCGTTTCTGCAATCACCCGCAGGGTGTCGTCATTGATGCCGCCGCTGGCTTCAAGGCTGGCACGGCCTGCGGTAAGGCGCACAGCCTCGCGCATGTCATCAAGGCTCAATTCATCGAGCATGATGATGTCGGCGCCTGCGTCCAGCGCCTGCCTGAGCTCACTCAGGCTTTCCACCTCGACTTCAACAGGCTTGCCGGGGGCAATTCGGTGCGCCGCTTCTATTGCCTGAGCGATGCCGCCACAGGCTGCGATATGGTTTTCCTTGATCAGAAAAGCGTCGTAGAGCCCGATGCGATGGTTATGACAGCCGCCGCAGGTGACCGCGTATTTCTGCGCCAGGCGCAGGCCCGGCAGGGTCTTGCGGGTATCCAGCAGTTTGACCTGAGTGCCCGCGACCATGTCCGCGAAGTACTGCGCCCGGGTGGCCACTCCCGAGAGCATCTGCAGGAAATTGAGCGCGCTGCGTTCGCCGGTCAACAGCGAGCGGGCCGGGCCTTCAAGGTGAAACAGCGCCTGATTGGGACTGACACGGTCGCCATCGGTCACTTGCCAGTGCACGGCGACGCGCGGGTCCAATTGCCGGAAGACCGCATCGACCCAGGCAGTACCGGCGATCACCGCTGCATCGCGGGAAATGATAGTGGCCTTGGCCAGCCGTTCTGCCGGAATCAATTGGGCGGTGATATCGCCGCTGCCGACATCCTCCAGCAATGCGCGACGCACATTGGCCTCGATCTCGGCGGTCAGGTCGGCAATTCGTAAATTCGGCATAGCGGGCTCCAGTAGCAAAGTCGTTCGAGTATAAGGCACCGCATCCCGCTTACCCACCAGCGCCATGCCAGGGTGTTACCCCTGGAAACGTGCAGTTGGTCGGTTTGGCAAATTCGTTTGCGATGGAAAGCGAATATCGCGGTCTATCGCTGCACATGAATGCCTTGCCGCTTCATTCGCGAGAGTGAAAGAAAAGTCTCACTGGCGTTGATGACAAGTTTTGAAAGATAATCCGACTTGTAATTGACGCCATGAGTTTGACGTTGCGCAAGGCCAAGGGGGTCGCTTCACAGTGCGAGGGTAACAAGCCACGTTTGTGATGGGGTTCAGGTTGTTTCCTGTCAGGGGGTGTAATGCCAAACGACGAAAAAGTAGTGCCGTTGAGCAAATCGTTCCCTTTGCAGGGGGCGGGTACTCCGTTGGCCCGGTTACCCGTTGTGTTGTTGCAGGTTCGCGACAAGGCGGCCCAGCAGCTCAAGGATGCATTGCAGGCGTTGTTCGATAACGCCGACGATACGCTGTTCGAAATGGCTGACCGCGCCCGCAGCAACACTGAGCAGAACATCTTTTTTGAAGCCATGCGTGACCTGCGCCTCAAGCGCAAAAGCATAGAACGTGGCTTCCTCGACAAGTTCTACGAGTCCTTTCTGGTCCTGGGCCAGTATCAGATTCAGGAGCCTGTGCTTCCGGCCCCTGTGTCCTTCGACAAGCTGTCGCTGGTGCACAACGACGATCTCGAGAAGACCGTGGCCGTGGACGCTATGGTCAGCAAGGTCATGAGCCGTGACGCCCTCGCTCTGGGGCAGCTCACTGCGCGCCTGAACGTGCTCATTCCGCAAGCCATTGCCGAAGACTCCAACCCCCTGGGGCCGGCGATGCTGTGCAGGTTCTTTCTGGACGCCGGGCGCAGCCTTGGCGTCGAGATCAAGGTCAAGCTGATCATTCTCAAACTGTTCGAGAAGTATGTCCTGGCCAATACGGACGACCTGTACAGCGAAGCCAATCAGCTGCTGATTGCAACAGGTGTATTACCGAACATGAAAGCGTTGCCGGCCCGTCGTTCATCCGACAGGGCGGCGCCCAGAAGTCGTGTTTCCGAGATGTCCGACCCTGCCCTGAACGAAGCCGCCGACAAGCTCGACAAGGGGGTGCAGGAGGTCTTCTCGGCCTTGCAGGAACTGCTGCTGCACGTGCGCGGTAATCTCGCGCCGCGTCATGAGCCCAACGCTGAAGTGCGTCCGATTTCCAGCCGGGACCTGCTGCGCCTGCTGTCTCACCTGCAGCAATATGTGCCTTCGCAGGACACTTCAGACGATTTCGACCTGCGCAATCAGTTGGAACAACTGCTGACGCGAGTCAACGTCAAGACCGGCAAATCCAGAATCGTCGGTGTCGGTGACGAGGACGTCATCAACCTGATCGCCATGCTGTTCGAGTTCATTCTCGATGACCGCAACCTGACGCCTTCACTGCGTGCTTTGATCGGGCGTCTGCAGATTCCGATGCTCAAAGTGGCGGTCATCGACAAAAGCTTCTTCAGCCGCGGCAGTCATCCTGCCCGTCGCCTGCTTAACGAAATTGCCACTGCCGCATTGGGCTGGGGCGGTCGTGACGACTATCAGCGCGACTCGCTGTATCAGCGTGTCGAGCAGATCGTGCAGCGCCTGCTCAATGATTTTGTCGATGACCCGGCAATTTTTTCCGAGCTGCTGGCGGATTTTCTGGCCTTCACCAGTGACGAGCGTCGCCGCAGCGAGTTGCTCGAGCAGCGCACCCGCGATGCCGAAGAAGGGCGCGCCCGTGCCGAATTGGCCAGGCAGCAGGTGCAGCATGAGCTGAATCAGCGCCTATTGGGCAAAACCTTGCCCGAGGTGGTTGTGCGGCTGTTGCAGGAGGCCTGGAGCAAGGTCCTGCTGTTGACCTGTCTCAAGCATGGCGAAGAGTCCAGCGAGTGGCAGGCCGGGCTGGAGACCATGGACGAGTTGATCTGGAGCGTCGAGCTGCACGACGACCCGCAGGCTCTGCAGCGCTTGCTGGAGCTGGTTCCGGGACTGCTCAAGTCGCTGCGTGATGGCTTGACCAGCGCCGCGTTCGACCCGTTTGCCACCAGCGAATTCTTCAGCCAGCTGGAGTCGCTGCATGTCCAGGCTTTCCAGCACTTCTCGCGCTTGCAGGAAGGCGAGGGCGATACCGTTCAGGCAGACGGCCTGGCCGTCGAAGGCCCGCCGATGATGGCGGTGGTCGAGGAAATCGTTCTGATTACTCCTGAAGAGCAGATGCTCAATGAACCGGTGGTTCAGCTACCCGACGACGATGCAGGCCTGCAGATGGTCGACAAGTTGCGGGTCGGTTGCTGGGTCGAGATTCAGGAAGATGAAGAGCACAAGCTGCGTTGCAAGTTGACCGCGATTGTCGAGCCTACCGGACGTTATGTGTTCGTCAATCGTACCGGCATGAAGGTTCTGGAAAAGACCCGCACCGGCCTTGCCGTCGAATTTCGTCGCGGTGCGGTGCGTATTCTCGACGACGCG
Organism: Pseudomonas cerasi; assembly: GCF_027983475.1. Classification (NCBI taxonomy): domain Bacteria; kingdom Pseudomonadati; phylum Pseudomonadota; class Gammaproteobacteria; order Pseudomonadales; family Pseudomonadaceae; genus Pseudomonas; species Pseudomonas cerasi. Next base: position 41,054 of record NZ_JAQJVM010000005.1, on the reverse strand, counting down.
CTACTCTTCGATCGGGCTCTGGAGTCCGTCATCAGCAACTTGCGCAACCTCAAGGGCGCCTGATTGACTGATTAAAGCTATCGTTCGTCTGCGCTGCTGATCGTCAGGCAGCCGATTGACCAGCGTGCCGACGCCTCGCGTCGGCACGTGCCAGTGACGCTCCGTCACAGATCCCTGCATCTACGGCGTCTTTCCTACATCGCGGATCCGTACCCCAACCCCCACGTCAGCTGCTGTCACGGGCATAATCAGCGCTACTTATTTACCCCCGTTCAAGGAGCATTCATGCAACTGGACTCCGCAAGCGGCTGGTGCGACGGCGTGCAGCATTGCCCCTCGCCCAACTTCAATGCGCGACCCGAAGGCGAAATCTCGCTGCTGGTGATCCACAACATCAGCCTGCCGCCAGCGCAATTCAAGACCGGCAAGGTGCAGGCTTTCTTTCAGAACCGGCTCGACACCGACGAGCATCCCTACTTTGTGGGGATTGCCGATCTGCGCGTTTCAGCGCATTTTCTGATTGAACGTGATGGCGAGGTCATTCAGTTCGTCTCTTGTCTTGATCGTGCGTGGCACGCCGGCGTTTCCTGTTTTCAGGGCCGGGAAGGGTGTAATGACTTTTCTGTCGGCATCGAACTGGAGGGGACGGATGACCAGCCTTTCACCGATGCGCAATACCACGCGCTGATCGACCTGACGCGACAGTTGCGCCAGGCATTCGAGGCGATCACCCCCGAGCGTATCTGTGGTCACAGTGACGTGGCGCCGGGACGCAAGACTGATCCTGGGCCCTGTTTTGACTGGGCCAGGTTTCGAGCGGCTTTGCTGGATTGATGTGAGGGACGAACAATGAGTTTTCTGGTGCTACTGCTGGCCGTTCTTATCGAAAAGTTTTCTGCCCTGCGTCAGCGCGTTCAGCGTGACGGGCCGTGGCTGAAAGAACTGGCAAAGCTCGAGGCCAGCCCACGGACCTCGACACGTCCCTGGTTGATGCTGGCGCTGCTGGTGCTCGTGCCCGTGCTGATCCTGCAACTGGCGCTGACCATCATCGGCTCGGTAGCCTATGGCTGGCTGGTTCTGCCCATTCACCTGCTGGTGTTGATCTACAGCCTTGGCCGGGTGGATCTGGTCGCGGTGCTCGGGCCGTTTCGTGATGCCTGCCGACGTGGCGATGCGCAGGCTGCGGTGCATGTGGCCGAGCGCGACATGGGCGTGCAGGCGGACAACAGCGAGCAATTGCTGCAGGGTGTGCAGGGCTACCTGCTCTGGCAGGCGTTTCAGAGTTTCTTCGCCGTGATTTTCTGGTACTTCGTACTCGGCCCGGTGGCTGCGCTGGCCTACAGGCTATTGGCACTTGCTGCCGAGCACGGCAAGACTCCAGCACTGGTCGAGCGTGCAGGGCAGTTGCGCCATGCCTTTGACTGGGTACCGGTCAGGTTGCTCGCCGCCAGCTTCGCATTGGTCGGCAATTTTGTGGCGGTCACCCGGGTGATGCTGCATGAACTGCTGAACTGGAACATCAGTGCTGCGCAACTGATTACGCGCGTTGGCTGCGCCGCCAGCGAGGTTCCGCCGCCGATGATGGGCGCGCAGGGCGTCACCGGCCTCGACATGCTCTGGGAGCTGCTGGTACGTGCGGCGGTGGTCTGGTACGCAGGGTTTGCCCTGTGGACCCTTCTGCTCTGATCCGATCCTGGCCGCACAGGTCAGGCAGGTGACATCAGGTGTGTGACAGGCGAGGCCAGTCGAACAGTTCGCAGGCGTTGTCCGTACTCGCCTGGGCCAGTCGCTGGGGGCTGATCTTCATCAGCTCCGCGATGGCCTCGCAAATGTCGGGCAAGTGCTGCGGGCTGTTGCGCTGGTAGGGATGCATGGCGGGCGCCATGTCCGGTGAGTCGGTTTCCAGCACCACGCTGTCCAGCGGCAGTTCGGCGATGACCCTATGCATACGCAGTGCCTGCGGCCAGGTCGCCGCTCCGCCCAGACCCAGTTTGAACCCCAGTTTGATGTATTCGCGTGCCTCTTCGCGGCTGCCGGCAAAGGCGTGAATGATGCCGCTGCGTTTTGGTTTGTGGCGCTTGAGCGTCGAGATCACGTCGGCATGGCTGCGGCGCACGTGCAGCAAGGCGGGCAGGTTGAAGTCCGCTGCCAGCTGCAATTGCGCGTCAAAGAGCGCCTGCTGACGCGCCTTGTCCGGGCGCTCTACGTAATAATCCAGACCGATCTCACCCACCGCACATAACTGCGGATGGCCTTTCAGGCGCGTCAGCCAGTCGCCCAGCTCGGTCAGGTGTTCGGTACGGTGCTCATCGATGTACACCGGATGCATGCCGAACGCTGCGTGCAGGGCGGGGTTGGCTTCGGTCAGTTCCCAGAGCCGCTGCCAGTTACGCTGATACACCCCGAGCACCACCATGCGCTCAACGCCAAGCGTCAGACAGTTGTCCAGAACCTGAGCGCGGTCGGCATCGAAATCCGGAAAATCCAGGTGGGTATGGGTATCGATCAGCGTCACAGTCACGCCTCGTGAATGCGTTGCTTGAAAGCCCTGGCAATCGCGTGCACGCCGGGCTGGTAATCGTCCTTCTCGATAGCGGCCAGCGCCAGTTGCAGGGCCTTGTCGGCGATCAGCTGGTGTTGCTGGGCCATGGCGTTGACGGGCAGCGGCAGAAAATCGAGCAACTGCGTATCGCCGAAGGTGCCCAGATGCAGTGGGGGCGATTGCAGCACCTGACTTTGCAGCACATCGAACACTCCTTGCAGCAGCACATAAGACGTTGTGATCAACGCGTCCGGAAAATGTCCCTGGCGCTGTAGCAGTTCGGTCATCAAACGCTGACCACACTGGCGGCTGAACGCTTCGCCGTGCTCGATGATGGTGGCGCCGGTAAACCCGTCGAGTGCATGTTCGAAGCCGGCTGCACGCGCGCGACTGATGCTCAGTTCAGGGCGTGCGCCGATCAGGGCGATATGTCGCGGTCGGGTTTGCAGGAGGCTGTGGGTCAGTTGCTGGCAGGCGTCATGGTCATCGCTGACCACCGAGCAGAAAAACTCGGGATTCATTTCCCGGTCGATGGCGATGATCGGCGTGCCCTTGAGCTGCAATTCCCGGTAGCTGTCGTCACCGGTCGGCAGGCAGCTGGCCACCAGCAGCGCGTCGCAACGGCGGGCGCGGAACAGCTGCAACAGTTGCAGTTCGCTGGCGGGGTCGTCATCGGAGCTGGCGATCAGCAATTGATAACCGAGGCTGCGCGCGCCTTGCTCGAGCAATTTGGCAATGCGTGCATAGCTGGGGTTTTCCAGGTCGGGCAGGATGAAGCCCAGTGTCTTGCTATGACGGCTGCGCAGGCCCGCCGCTTGCGGGTTGGGTCGGAAGTCGTGCTGCTCGACCACGGCTTTGACACGCTCGACCGTTGCCGGACTGATGCGCTGTTTTTCGGCCTTGCCATTGATCACGTAACTGGCCGTAGTGACAGAAACACCTGCCAGACGTGCGATATCGCTCAGTTTCACCCCGGAATTTCCTTTTATTAGGTACGCGGCTCAGGACAATCGAGTTATTTTTTTCATGGCGCTGATCTTTACACCAGACCGTAGGAAATTCCCAAGTACTTCACGTATTTTGGGAATTGTCCCACAGTGATCGCGCCGTCCGGGCTTCAATGAATCCGCAGAATCGAGTAACGTGCCGGGCAATTCTAGATTAAACGATTCAGCACGCCTGTTGTCTGCTGCAATCGAGATGAAAGTGATGTCCGATACGATGCTCGGAAAGATATCACCCTCATCCCCCCTAAGCTGTCGATCACGTGATCGTCATTAAAACAAGAATCAGGTGGCGCCTTGGCGCTGCACAGGAGTCAAGGCAATGCTCGAACTCACTCTGGAGCAAATATCCATGGCCCAGTCGGCTGTGGATAAAACTGCCGCACTTAAGCTGATTGCCGACCACCTGGTCGCTGATGGTCTGGTTGCCGAGGGCTACCTCACCGGGCTGATGAACCGTGAGCAGCAAGGCTCGACCTTTCTCGGCCAGGGCATCGCCATCCCACACGGTACACCCGAAACCCGCGACCTGGTGTTCACCACCGGTGTGCGTCTGATGCAGTTCCCCGAAGGGGTGGACTGGGGCGACGGACAAATGGTTTACCTGGCGATTGGTATCGCTGCCAAATCCGACGAGCACTTGCGTTTGCTGCAACTGCTGACGCGCGCACTGGGTGAAGAGGACCTCGGCCAGGCGCTGCGCGAAGCGAAGACCCCGGAAGACCTGCTCAAGCTATTGCAGGGCGCTCCGCAGGAACTGGCACTCGACGCCCAGATGATCAGCCTCGGCGTTTCGGCCGACGATTTCGAAGAACTGGTCTGGCGCGGCGCACGCCTGTTGCGCAAGGCCGACTGCGTGAGCAACGGTTTTGCCGCAGTGCTCCAGCAAGTGGAAGCGTTGTCGCTGGGTGATGGCCTCTGGTGGCTGCACAGCGAGCAAACCGTCAAGCGTCCCGGTCTGGCGTTCGTCACCCCCGACAAACCCATGCGCTACCTGGGTCAGCCGCTGACCGGTCTGTTCTGCCTGGCCAGCCTCGGTGAGGCGCATCAGGCGCTGCTCGAGCGTCTGTGTCTGTTGCTGATCGAAGGCCGTGGCCACGAGTTGGGTCACGCCACCAACAGTCGCGCCGTGCTGGAAGCGCTCGGCGGCGAACTGCCCGCCGAGTGGCCGACCCGGCAGATTCAGCTGGCCAACGCCCATGGCCTGCACGCTCGCCCGGCGAAGATACTGGCGCAGTTGGCCAAGGAGTTTGACGGCGAGATCCGTATGCGTGTGCTGGAAACCGGCGAAGCCGCCGTGTCGGCCAAGAGCCTGAGCAAGCTGCTCAGCCTCGGTGCGCGCCGTGGTCAGACGCTGGAATTCATTGCCGAGCCGAGCATCGCCGACGACGCACTGCCAGCCCTGATCGCCGCCGTTGAGCAAGGTCTGGGCGAGGAAGTGGAACCCTTGCCTGCTGTCTCGCAGACCGAGGCTGCGCCAGCGCCGGCCCCGGCGGCTGCCAAACCGCTCAGCGCTCCGCCAGCAGGCAGCGTGTTGCAGGCCGTTTCTGCTTCACCGGGCATTGCCATGGGGCCGGCGCATATTCAAGTGCTGCAAAGCTTCGATTATCCCCAGCGGGGTGAGTCGGTGGCTGCCGAGCGCGAGCGCTTGCACAAGGCGATTGGCGAAGTGCGCAGCGATATCGAAAATCTCATTCAGCGCAGCAAATCAAAGGCCATCCGGGAAATCTTCATCACCCACCAGGAGATGCTCGAAGACCCGGAACTGACCAACGAAGTCGAGGTGCGCCTCAATAACGACGAAAGCGCGGCGGCTGCGTGGGCCACGGTCATCGAGACCGCTGCCGTTCAGCAGGAACAGCTACAGGACGCGTTGCTGGCCGAGCGCGCCGCAGACCTGCGTGACGTCGGTCGCCGCGTACTGGCGCAGATCTGTGGCGTCGAAACCGTTGCGGCCCCGGACGAACCCTACATTCTGGTGATGGACGAAGTCGGCCCGTCCGACGTTGCCCGTCTCGACCCGGCGCAGGTCGCCGGTATTCTCACCGCACGTGGCGGTGCCACCGCGCACAGCGCCATCGTGGCGCGTGCGCTGGGCATTCCTGCACTGGTAGGGGCTGGTGATGAAGTGTTGCTGCTCAAGCCGGGCACCGTACTGCTGCTCGACAGCCAGCGCGGACGGCTGACCGTCGCGCCTGACGAGGCGACTCTGCAGCGCGCAGTTCAGGACCGTGACGCGCGTGAGCAGCGTCTCAAGGCGGCAGCCGAAGCACGCATGGAGCCCGCCGTGACGCGCGATGGTCATGCTGTCGAAGTCTTCGCCAATATCGGCGACAGCACCGGCACACCGGCCGCCGTGGAGCAGGGCGCGGAAGGCGTCGGCCTGCTGCGTACCGAACTGCTGTTCATGGCGCATTCCCAGGCGCCCGATGAAGCTACGCAGGAAGCTGAATACCGCCGCGTGCTGACCGATCTGGGCGGGCGTCCGCTGGTGGTGCGTACGCTGGACGTCGGTGGCGACAAGCCGCTGCCTTACTGGCCGATCGCCAAAGAGGAAAACCCGTTCCTCGGCGTCCGCGGTATCCGTCTTACCCTGCAGCGCCCTGACGTCATGGAAAGCCAGCTTCGCGCCCTGTTGCGTTCGGCAGACAGCGGCCCGCTGCGCATCATGTTCCCGATGATTGGCACGCTTGAAGAGTGGCGTCAGGCGCGGGACATGACCCAGCGCCTGCGCGAGGAAATTCCGGTCAGCGACCTGCAACTGGGGATCATGATCGAGGTGCCATCGGCGGCGCTGATCGCTCCGGTGCTGGCGAAGGAAGTGGACTTCTTCAGCATCGGCACCAATGACCTGACGCAATACACCATGGCCATCGACCGCGGCCACCCGACGCTGTCGGCCCAGGCTGACGGCCTGCACCCGTCGGTGCTGCAACTGATCGACATGACCGTGCGCGCTGCGCATGCCAACGGCAAATGGGTGGGCGTGTGCGGTGAGCTGGCTGCAGACCCGCTGGCCGTGCCGATTCTGGTCGGTCTGGGCGTGGATGAATTGAGTGTTTCGGCGCGCAGCATTGGCGAGGTCAAGGCCTGCGTACGTGAACTGACCCTGAGCAGCGCTCAGCAACTGGCGCAAAATGCGCTGACGGCGGGCAGCGCCGCTGAAGTCCGCGCGCTTGTGGAGGCTGTGTAATGGCGAAGATTCTTACCCTGACCATGAACCCGGCGCTGGACCTGACTGTGCAGTTGGGGCAGTTGGAGCTGGGCCAGGTCAACCGCAGCACGGCGATGCTCACTCACGCCGCGGGCAAAGGCCTGAATGTGGCGCAGGTGCTGGCTGATCTGGGCCATGACCTGACCGTTGCCGGTTTTCTCGGTGTCGATAATCAGCAAGCGTTCGAGGCGTTGTTCGAGCGCCGTCAGTTCGTCGACGAGTTTGTCCGGGTGCCGGGCGAAACGCGCAGCAACATCAAGCTGGCCGAAGGCAGTGGCCGCATCACCGACTTGAACGGCCCGGGCCCACAGGTCAGTGAAGAGGCGCAGCAAGCGCTGTTCACTCGCGTTGAACAGATCGCTCAGGGTTTCGACGTGGTGGTCGTGGCGGGCAGTCTGCCGCGCGGTGTCACGCCGGAGTGGCTGCAAAAACTGCTGCTGATGCTCAAGGACCTCGGTCTGAAAGTGGCGCTGGACAGCAGTGGTCTGGCCTTGCGTGCCGGTCTGAAGGCCGGGCCCTGGCTGATCAAACCCAATACCGAAGAGCTGGCTGATGCGCTCGACGCACCGATCATCTCCATCGCTGCACAAGCCGAGGCGGCTGCGCGTTTGCAAGCGCAGGGCATCGAGCATGTGGTGATCTCTCAAGGCTCCGAAGGCGTGCACTGGTTCAGCCCGAGCGTGGCACTGCATTCACTGCCGCCCAAGGTCACCGTGGCCAGTACGGTCGGTGCGGGTGACTCGCTGCTGGCAGGCATGGTGCACGGCTTGATCAGCGGTCAAGAGCCGCAGAAGACCTTGCGCACTGCCACAGCGATTGCCGCCATGGCGGTGACCCAGATCGGTTTCGGTATCACCGATGCCGCGCAACTCAAACGGCTTGAAGGCGGCGTCACTGTACGCAGCCTTTCAGAACAATAAGAGAGGATCGTCATGAAGTTAGCCATAGTTACGGCCTGCCCGAACGGCAAGGTCAGCAGCGTACTCAGCGCACGATTGCTCGAAGCGGCGGCCCTGCGCCAGGGCTGGGAAACCAGCGTCGAAATCATCGATCCCAATAAGGCCGATCAGCACTTGTCCGCTCAGGACATCGAAGCCGCCGATCTTGTCCTGGTGGTCAATACCGGTCCTGTGGACCTGAGCCGCTTTGTCGGCAAACGCCTGTTTCAGGATTCGCCTGCGCATGCGTTGCAGGATGTCGACAGTTTTCTGCAGCGCGCCGAGCGAGAAGCGCAGGTGCATGTGGCGTCCGAAGCAGCGGCGCCTCAGGCAAGCGGTGATACGGGCGCGCAACCGCGCATCGTTGCGATCACGGCTTGTCCGACCGGCGTCGCGCACACGTTCATGGCGGCCGAAGCGATCCAGCAGGCTGCCAAGCGTCTGAATTACGACCTGCAAGTCGAAACCCAGGGTTCGGTCGGTGCGCGCAACCCGCTCAGCGCCAAGGCCATCGCCGATGCCGACGTGGTGCTGCTGGCGGCGGATATCGAGGTCAATACCGACCGCTTTGCCGGCAAGAAGATCTACCGTTGCGGCACCGGGATCGCCCTCAAGCAGTCCGAGGCGACCCTGAAAAAAGCCTTGGCGGAAGGGCAGGTGGAATCCGATGAGGCCACCGCCAAGTCACCCGCCAGACAAGAAAAGACGGGCGTCTACAAGCACCTGCTGACCGGCGTGTCGTTCATGCTGCCGATGGTCGTGGCGGGCGGGCTGTTGATCGCTCTTTCCTTCGTGTTCGGTATCACCGCGTTCAAAGAGCCGGGCACGCTGGCTGCGGCACTGATGCAGATCGGTGGGGAAGCGGCGTTCAAACTGATGGTGCCGTTGCTGGCCGGTTACATCGCCTATTCGATTGCTGACCGTCCGGGGCTGGCACCCGGCATGATCGGTGGTCTGTTGGCGAGTACGCTGGGTGCCGGGTTCATTGGCGGTATCGTTGCAGGCTTTCTGGCCGGTTACAGTGCTGCCGCGATCAACCGCTACGCACGTCTGCCGGCCAGTGTCGAAGCGCTCAAGCCGATTCTGATCATCCCGTTGCTGTCGAGCCTGTTCACCGGTCTGGTGATGATTTACGTGGTCGGCAAGCCGGTTGCCGGGATGCTCGAAGCGTTGACGCACTTCCTCGACAGCATGGGCACCACCAACGCGATCCTGTTGGGCGTGGTGCTGGGCGCAATGATGTGCGTCGACCTCGGTGGGCCGATCAACAAGGCGTCCTATGCGTTCTCGGTCGGTTTGCTGGCGTCCCAGAGCTACGCGCCGATGGCCACAGCGATGGCTGCCGGTATGGTGCCGCCCATCGGCATGGGCATCGCCACGATCCTGGCTCGCCGCAAGTTCGCCCAGAGCGAGCGTGAAGCAGGCAAGGCGGCGTTCGTGCTGGGGCTGTGCTTCATCTCGGAAGGTGCCATTCCCTTCGCTGCCAAGGACCCGTTGCGGGTGATTCCGGCCAGTGTCGTGGGTGGCGCGCTGACGGGTGCGTTGTCGATGTACTTCGGTTGCAAGCTGATGGCACCGCATGGTGGCCTGTTCGTGATGCTGATCCCCAACGCGATCAACCATGCGCTGCTTTATCTGGTGGCGATCATCGCCGGCAGTGTGCTGACCGGCGTGATCTACGCGCTGATCAAGCGTCCGGAGCCTGCTGACATGGAAGTGGCGCCCGCAGCCGCCTGATGATGCAAGGCGCGGGCTGTCCCGCGCCTTCTGCCTGCCCTAGCGCTCCAGCGCCAGGGCAACCCCCTGACCACCACCGATGCACAGCGTGGCCAGGCCCTTCTTCACATCGCGCCTGATCATCTCGTGCAGCAGTGTCACCAGCACGCGGCAGCCCGACGCGCCAATGGGGTGGCCAAGGGCGATAGCGCCACCATTCACGTTGAGCTTCTGCGGATCCAGCCCCAGCTCCTTGCCCACCGACAGGGACTGTGCGGCAAAGGCTTCGTTGGCTTCGATCAGGTCCAGTTCGGCCAGCGACCAGCCAGCCTTGTCCAGGCAGCGACGCGTGGCACTGACCGGCCCGATGCCCATGATGGCCGGGTCGACACCGGCGTTGGCATACGCGGCAATGCGCGCCAGCACCGGCAAGCCCAGTTGCTCGGCCTTGGCGGCACTCATCAGCATCACGGCGGCAGCCCCGTCGTTCAGCGACGAGGCATTGCCGGCGGTGACCGTGCCGTCCTTTTTGAAGGCGGGCTTGAGCTTGGCCAGGGTCTCGGCGGTGGTGCCGGCGCGGGGCTGCTCGTCTGTTGCAAAGGACAGCGGATCACCCTTGCGCTGGGGGATCAGGATCGGCGTGATCTCATCGGCGAAGCGTCCGGCTTCAATCGCAGCCATCGCCTTTTGCTGAGACAAGGCGGCGAACTCGTCCTGGGCTTCACGACTGATGTCGTACTGCTGCGCAAGGTTCTCGGCGGTGATGCCCATGTGGTAATCATTGAATGCATCCCACAGGCCGTCAGTGATCATTGTATCGACCATGCTGGCGTGGCCCATGCGCAGACCGGTGCGCGCGCCCGGCAGCACGTAGTTGGACAGGCTCATGTTTTCCTGGCCGCCGGCGATGATGATCTCGGCGTCGCCGCAGCGGATCGCCTGGGTCGCCAGGTGCAGGGCCTTGAGGCCGGAGCCGCAGACCTTGTTCAGGGTCATGGCCGGTACCGAGAAGGGCAGGCCGGCCTTGATGGCTGCCTGCCGCGCCGGGTTCTGACCAGCGCCTGCGGTCAGCACCTGACCCATGATGACTTCATCGACCTGCGCGCCGTCCACGCCGGTGCGGGCAAGCAGTTGACGAATGACCGCTGCGCCGAGGTCGACTGCGGCGACAGAGGCCAGTGAGCCCTGAAAGCTGCCCACGGCGGTACGGGTGGCGGCGACGATAACGACGTCGAGCATGGTGCTGATCCTCATTGTTATTGAGCGCTCATGGTGGCACAGATAGGCAGGCAGGTTCCAACCGTGAACCGCTCGGTCACGGTTTGCCGCAAACCGTCACGTATGGTTCAAACGTCCATGCGGCGCCTGGCACGTTGCGCCGATCCGTCGCGTACGGCCCAGCGCAGAATGGGCGCAGTACTGTTGACGCCCAGGCGGATCATCCGGCGTTTGAAGGGGCTTTGCGTGATGTCGAGCATGTCACTGGCCCAGTCCGGCAGCAGATCGATACCGGCGCGCATCATCAACACGCCAAACGGCTTGGCCAGCCAGTTGGGGGCAGGCGCGTCAAGCAGCAGGCGCAGCACTTCACGGCTGCGCGCGTCACAGATCAGTTGACCACGAATGTCTGCCAGATAGTCAGCGATGGCCTGATGCGAGCGTGGAACGTTGCGTGCACCGAGTCGCTCGGCAACCAGCGCTGTTTCAGCGTAATACGCGTCCTGATCGGCGAGCGACATATCCGGGTTGAGGTAGCGCAGATGGGCTGCGAGAAAGCTGCTGACTTCAGCCACATGCACCCAGGTCAGCAAATCCGGATCGCTGGCGGCATACGGCTGACCATCGGGCGCGGTGCCGACGATGTTGAGGTGAATGTTGCGGACCTTGTCGATCAGCCAGTTGGCATCTCGCGTTGAGCCATAGGTGGTGCCGGACAGAAACTGCCCGGTACGGCGCAGGCGGCCGAGCATGTCCTGACGAAAGTTGGAGTGGTCCCAGATGCCCGCCAGTGCCAGCGGGTGCAAAGCCTGCAGCATCAATGCGCTGATGCCGCCGACCAGCATGCTGGTGAAATCGCCATGCACCTTCCAGCACACCGCCTGAGGGCCAAACAGACCCGGATCGCCCTTGGGGCTTTCCAGATCAAGTTGACCCAGCGCCAGGCCGGTAAGGCTGATGACCTGCGTTTCGATGCGGGTGCGGATGAATTCCATGTCGTGCTCAGGGCATCGGGGAGGGCGTGGATAAAACTGACTGAAGCTCTCATGCCAAGCGCGCAGCGCATCACTGTGATGCACAAGTCCAACTGACTATCGTGTCGACGTTACACACAAATCCAAATGACTATCGTGCCGACGCTCCGCGTCGGCATGCAGTTCTGGACGCTTTGCGTCCTTTTTGTGACGCAGAGCGTCACGAGCGGCATTCCCACGCGGAGCGTGGGAACGATGGTCATAACCATGAGAGGGACAAATCAGCCGCGGTGACGGCCGCGGAAGTAGTTGATCAGACCTTGGGTCGATGCATCGTCAGCCGGCTCTTCGGTGCCGCCGGTCAGGCGCTGGTAGACCGCCTTGCCCATTTCCTTGCCAAGCTCCACACCCCATTGGTCAAAGGCGTTGGTGCCCCAGATCACGCTCTGCACGAACACCTTGTGTTCATACATGGCCACCAGCGCGCCAAGACGACGCGGGCTGATGCGCTCGACCACCAGCGTGTTGCTTGGACGGTTGCCGGGGATGACCTTGTGCGGTGCCAGCTTCTGCACCTCTTGCTCGCCCATACCCTTCTCGCGCAGTTCTGCTTCTGCTTCTGCGCGGGTCTTGCCCATCATCAGTGCCTGGCTTTGCGACAGGCAGTTGGCGTACAGCCACTGGTGATGGTCGGCAACCGGGTTGAAGCTGACGATCGGCACAATGAAGTCGGCCGGAATCATCTGCGTGCCCTGGTGCAGCAACTGGTGGTAAGCGTGCTGACCATTGGCGCCCACGCCACCCCAGATCACCGGCCCGGTGTCGGTCGACGTCGGCGTACCGTCCTGACGGACGCTCTTGCCGTTGGATTCCATGTCCAGTTGTTGCAAGTGCTTGGTGATGTTACGCAGATAGTGATCGTACGGCAGAATCGCGTGGCTTTGTGCGCCCCAGAAATTGCCGTACCACACGCCCAGCAAGCCCAGCAACACCGGCATGTTCTGCTCGAACGGTGCGCTCTGGAAATGCTGGTCCATGGTGTAGGCACCGGACAGCAGTTCCTTGAAGTTGGACATGCCGATGGCCAGCGCGATAGGCAGACCGATGGCTGACCACAGCGAATAGCGACCGCCGACCCAGTCCCACATCGGGAAGATGTTTTCTTCACGGATGCCGAAGGCCACGGCCGCCGCGTTGTTGCTGGACACCGCGATGAAGTGGCGATGCAGTTCGACTTCCGAGCCGCCCTGCGCCAGGTACCAGGCACGTGCAGCCTGAGCGTTTTTCAGGGTTTCCAGCGTGTTGAAGGATTTCGACGAGACGATGAACAGCGTGGTCTCGGCACGAATCTTCATCGACAACTCGTGAAACTCGCTGCCGTCGATGTTGGCCAGGTAATGGCAGCGGACACCCTTGTGCGCGTAGGCCACCAGCGCTTCGGAGACCAGCTCCGGGCCGAGGAACGAGCCGCCGATGCCGATGTTCACCACGTCGGTGATCGGTTTTTCGGTGTAACCGCGCCACAGGCCGTCATGGATGCGGCCGACCAGTTCGGTCATCTGATTAAGTACGCGGTGTACGTCCGGCATCACATCGACGCCGTTGACTTTCAACTTGTCGCCGACCGGACGGCGCAGAGCGGTGTGCAGAGCAGGGCGGCCTTCGGATGAGTTGACCAGCTCGCCATCATACTGAGCCTTGATCGCCTCCTTGAGGCCCACTTCGCCAGCCAGGCTGACCAACAGATCGCGGGTCTCTGTGGTGATCAGGTTTTTGGAATAATCGAGAAACAGGCCAGCGCTGCTGAGGGTGAATTGGCTGAAGCGCTGCGGATCAGTATTAAACGCTTCGCGCATGCTGAAATTCTGCATGGCCTGGCGGTGTTTGCTCAACGCTTGCCAAGCGGGCAGAGCGGTCACATCGGAAGGAGTGCGGTAGTACGCCATCGCTGCGGGTTTCCTTTAACTGGTTCTGTCTTTGGATATTGTTGGAGCGAGGTCGCAAGCTTTCTCACGGGCTACACATCGCAGACTACCCTTCGCGTACCTGTTTGTCTGCGCCTCGCCTTACATGACCCCGGTACTTTTTCGCACACAGGCAACCGGGGTTTTGTCTCGAATACTGTCGGCTGTGGTTCAGGCAACCTGTACCGGTATGGCATTACCGGTGTGTCTTAGTTCATTGCCTGCGCACATCCTGTCAGCTTCTGGTCAGGTGCAGGTTATCGATCAAGCGGGTTTTGCCCAGGAATGCCGCTGCGAGGATGACCAGGTCGCGATTCTCGGCAGTCGTCGGACGCAGGCTGGTGGCATCGCGTATCTCCAGATAGTCGATGCGAAAACCGGCGGCCTCCAGTTGCTGCTTCTTGCTCGCCAGCAGCGCATCGAAATCCTGCTCGCCTGCCCTGATCGCGTCGGCGGTCTGGCGAATCGCCTGATACAGCGCGGGTGCCGCGGCGCGCTGATCGTCGCTCAGATAACCGTTGCGCGAGGACAGCGCCAGGCCATCGTCGGCACGTACCGTCGGCTCGCCGATGATCTGGATCGGCATGTTCAGATCACGGACCATGGCCCGAATCACGGCCAGTTGCTGGAAGTCTTTTTCACCAAAGATCGCCAGGTCAGGCTGCACCATGTTGAACAGCTTGCTGACCACGGTCGCGACACCTTCGAAATGGCCGGGGCGGCTGGCGCCACACAGGCCTTGCGACAGGTGCGGCACGCTGACCAGCGTCTGGTCGGCCATGCCGTGCGGGTACATTTCCTCCACGCTTGGCGTGAACAGCAGGTTGCAGCCGGCCTGCAGGAGTTTTTCCTGATCGGCAGCCAGCGTGCGAGGGTAGGTGGCCAGGTCTTCGTTGGGACCGAACTGCAGCGGATTGACGAAAATGGTAGCGACCACGAAATCGGCACGCTGCGCCGCCTTGGTGACCAGCGCGGCGTGGCCGCTGTGCAGGTTGCCCATCGTCGGGGTCAGCGCGATGCGCTTGCCTTCGCTGCGTGCCCGCGCAACAGCGGCGCGCAGGTCCTGTACGGTTTTTACTGTGTTCATGCCGAGAATCCGTGTTCAGTGGCCGGAAAGCTGACGTCTTTGACTGCGGCCACGTAGGCCCGGATAGCCGACTGGATGTCGGGCTGGCCGGTCATGAAATTTTTCACGAACTTGGGCACGCGCCCGGTGATGGACAGGCCGAGCATGTCGTGCAGCACCAGGACCTGACCGTCGGTAGCGCTGCCTGCGCCAATGCCGATGACCGGGACCTTCACTGCCTGGGTGATTTCCTCAGCCAGTTCGCTGGGTACGCACTCCAGCAGGATCATCGCTGCGCCCGCCTGTTCCAGCGCGATTGCATCGGCGCGCATCTGCCTGGCCTGCGCCTCCAGCCGACCCTGAACCTTGTAGCCGCCCAGCACGTTGACGGCCTGCGGGGTCAGGCCCATGTGCGCGCACACCGGAATGCCGCGCTCGGCCAGCAAACGGATCGACTCGGCCAGCCATGCAGCGCCTTCGACCTTGATCATGTGTGCGCCCGCCTGCATCAGCGTTGCGCTGTTGATCAGGGTCTGTTCCAGCGTTGCGTTGGCCATGAACGGCAGGTCGGCGAGAATCATCGCGCCCTGGTTGCCGCGTTTCACACAGGCAACGTGGTACGCCGTTTCAGCCGTGGTAACAGGCAGGGTGCTGTCGTGACCCTGCAGGACCATGCCCAGCGAGTCGCCTATCAGCAGCACTTCGACACCCGATTGGGAGGCCGTGTGGGCGAAAGTTGCGTCGTAGCAGGTCAGCATGGTGATTTTCTCACCCTTCTGCTTCATGGCCAGCAGCGACGTAACGGTTATGTTCGGCATGTAAAGTCCTCCATCAGGCGCTGTGAAGACGGGTGCTCAGCGCGTGAGAGTCATCCTGGAAAAGCAGGCACACCGTCGTATCGCGGTGTTTTGCAAAGGCCTGTTTCGCGCCCGTTCGCCTGTGGTGTGGCGGCGGGAGGCCTATCTTCGTGAGGAGGGGGCGTGAAGTCAATTGAAGGTGTTACCTGTGCGTCCGACCGGTTACACCGGTGCGGTGACAGACAGGCTTCATGCCTCGGCAGGCAGACGCTCAAGACCTGTGAACGGGCATTCATCAAGCAGGCGATTCAGTGGGCGCCCGTCGGCCAGTGTCAGCTCTGGAGCCAGCTCTGCCAGTGGGTACAGCACGAATGCCCTGGCCTGCATGTGGTAATGCGGCACTTTGAGGCGTGGTTCGTCAATCAGACGGTCGCCGAACAGCAGAATATCGAGGTCCAGCGTGCGCGGCCCCCAGCGTTCATGGCGTTCGCGGCCCTGATCCAGCTCAATGGCTTGCAGCGCATCAAGCAGCGTCAGGGGGGGCAGAGCGGTGTCGATTGCCGCGACGGCATTGGTGAAGCGCGGTTGGCCTGGCAGTAGCGAGTCGCTGATATAGAAGGACGACACGCCGCTCAAGTGACAACCGGGCAACTGCGAAATGGCTTTGAGGGCGCTGCGCAATTGTTCGGCCGGGTCAGCCAGGTTGCTGCCCAGACCGATATACACGCGTTCAGTGGCCAACAGCGGTTCACTCACCGCTTTGCGCCTCGCCCGTGGTGCGCTTGCGTTTGGCGCCGCTGTTACGACGACGCTTGCGCGGGGCTGTGCCCGCCGCTTCAGGCTTGTTGCTCAGGTCGCGAATCATGTCGCGGCGTTCGCTGTCGTTGCAGTCCTGATAATCGGTCCACCACTGGCCCAGACCATCGGTCTGCTCGCCGGCTGTTTCACGCAACAGCAGGAAGTCGTAGCCCGCGCGGAACCGCGAGTTGTCGAGCAGCAGGTCGGCGCGTTTGCCCGAACGGCGCGGCAGGCGCTCCTGCATGTCCCAGATCTCGCGGATCGGCAGGGTGAAGCGCTTGGGAATCGCGATGCGCTGGCATTGCTCGATGATCAGTTCGTGAGCGGCTTCCTGCATCGCTGCAATCGGCGGCATGCCACGTTCCTGAGCGCGCAGCACCTTGGCTGGCAGCGCAGGCCAGAGCAGGGCAGCAAACAGAAACGCCGGCGTGACCGGTTTGTTCTGCTTGATGCGCAGGTCGGTATTGATCAGCGCATTGCTGATCAGCGTATGGGTGTAGGTCGGGTTGTATTCCAGGGCCTTGGAGCTGGCCGGGAACAACGGTTCGAACAGTTCCAGGTCCACCAGCATTTCAAAGGTGGGGGCAGCGTGCCCGGAGAGGAACAGTTTGAGCACTTCTTCGAACAGGCGGGCCGACGGAATGTCACGCAGCATCGGCGCCAGTGCGCGGATCGGTTGAGCGCTGTGCTTCTCGATGCCGAAGTCCAGCTTGGCCGCGAAGCGCACGGCACGCAGCATGCGCACCGGGTCTTCTTTATAACGCTGCTCCGGATCGCCGATCAGGCGGATCAGGCGATTGCGGATGTCATGCACGCCGTTGGCGTAATCCAGAACGCGCTCGCTGACCGGATCGTAGTAAAGCGCGTTGATCGTGAAGTCGCGACGCTGGGCGTCTTCTTCAAGCGTGCCGTATACGTTGTCACGCAGGATGCGTCCGCTTTCATTGCGCGAGGACTGGTTGCTGTCCTCTTCTTCGTCATCCTGAGGATGATTGGCGCGGAATGTCGCCACTTCGATGATTTCGCGACCGAAGTGGATGTGCACCAGCTTGAACCGACGACCGATGATCCGCGCGTTGCGGAATTCGGCACGCACCTGTTCGGGCGTGGCGCTGGTGGCGACGTCGAAATCCTTGGGCGTGATGTTGAGCATCATGTCGCGTACGCAGCCACCGACCAGATAGGCCTGGTAGCCGGCATTCTGCAGGCGCTCGACGATATTCACGGCATAGCGGCTGAACTGACTGCGTTGCAGCGAATGTTGGCTGCTGTTGAGCACTTCAGGCGTGGTGCGCGTGTGTTGCTGCGGTTTGCGCAGTGGGGAACGAAATGACTGGAACAACTTCTTCAGCATGGGATGCACTGTTTGAAGGAATATTCGGCCAAAAACGTGGAATGACCGCATGATGGGCGGGGATTCTAGCATTTAGTCGAGTGATGGTGTAGGAAGCTGTCGCGGAAGGGTAAGCGATGGCGCGGATCAAGGCGGGGAAGCTACTGGGGGAGCCGAAGCTCCCCCAAAGTGTGTGCTCTTTATTATTGTTTTCTGCCTGGGCTTCTTGTTTTTGTTGAGTGCCCATTCACGAGACTTGCGTCTGTGAAACCTCCCAATCGGGAGTCAAGAGCAAACGGATTGCTTTGGTCGCTGCGTTGCAATGATCATTCGATCCAACCAGTTCAGGCGCTACCTAAGGGTAGTTTTTGTTGTTCTCGGCCTGGTTGCGGGGCAAGCCCCCAATACAACTCCTCTCCAAAAGAATCAGTTAGCTGCGCCTCCGCCGTGTTGTTCTTGTTATGCGTGAGTCGATTCGTATTGTTTTTATTATGGGTGTCGTACGGCTTGTTGTTCTTCTTGTACCAAGCATATAGCAGAAGCTGTGCCAACTTTGACCAGGCCCCGTAAACCGGGCCTTTGCGGGCGAAAGGCCGTTCGAGTGCGCACAAAAAAGCCGGGCCTGCGTTACCGTAAGACCCGGCTTTTGTTACGTGAAGCGCGTGAGGTAACAGTTTGTCCCCGCCCTGCGCACCGCGTGCCAGAGCCTTGGGCTGATTTTATGTCTCGTTGGCGACGCCCTTGCGACGCGGGATACCCAGACGCTGACGGCGCTCCCACAGACATTTGCGACTGACACCCAGTTTGCGCGCCAGCTCGGTCTCAGTCATATGGTCCTGATGCTCCAGAACGAAGTGCTGAAAATAGTCTTCGAGCGACAGGTCTTCGGCGGGCTCGTTGCCCGTCGAGCCAGAAGAGCCCGGCAACGGCGCCATGCCCATGTATTCGTCGTCATCCAGCCCGTCGAGCTCAATGTCGATACCCAGCAGGTCAGCGGTGATTTCCGGGTTCTCGCACAGAATCACCGAGCGTTCCACGGCGTTTTCCAGCTCGCGTACGTTGCCCGGCCAACTGTAATGGCGGATAGCCTGTTCCGCGTCATGTGCAAATTTGAGGTCGTCGCGCCCGACCTTGCTGCTCTGGCGAGCCAGGAACGCACGGGCGATTTCCAGGATGTCGCTGCCACGTTCCCGCAGCGCCGGGAGTTTCAGGGCGATGACGTGCAAGCGATAGAACAGGTCTTCACGAAACTCGCCATTTTTGGCCAGCGTTTTCAGGTCCCTGTGGGTCGCGGCAATCAGGCGTACGTCGACCTTTTGCGATTGCACCGAGCCGACGCGACGGATTTCGCCCTCTTGCAATACGCGCAACAGGCGAGCCTGCGCTTCCAGCGGCAGTTCGCCGATTTCATCGAGAAACAGCGTGCCACCGTCAGCGGCCTCAACCAGACCTGCACGGCCTGCGCTGGCTCCGGTGAACGCGCCTTTCTCGTGACCGAACAGTTCGGATTCGATCAGCGATTCGGGAATGGCCGCACAGTTGACGGAAATCATCGGCGCCTTGGCGCGGCGTGAGAGATTGTGCAGGGCGCGGGCGACCAGTTCCTTGCCAGTGCCTGATTCCCCTTGAATCAGAACATTGGAATCAGTCGGGGCGACTTTGCGGATCTTGCTGTAGAGATCGAGCATGGGCGGGCATGAGCCGATGATGCCGATCTCGCCATTATGGTTCTGTGCCGGGCCTTTTTCAGCGCTGCTGGTTTTGGCGGTGGCGTTGCGCTCGTCCTGAAGGTGCTTGACCGTCTGTCGATCACGCAGGATCCGCGAGACTGCCTGGAGCATTTCATCGTGATCGAAGGGTTTGGCGATGTAGTCCACCGCGCCCATCTTCATCGAGTCGACCGCCGAGCGCAGGCTCGCGTAACTGGTCATGATCAGCACCGGTTTGCCTTCGCCGAGCTTGATCAGCTCGGTGCCAGGCGCGCCAGGCAGGCGCAGGTCGCTGACGATCAGATCGAACGACGGGATGCTGAAGCGTTCCTGAGCCTCTTGAACGGAGCCGGCTTCACTGACTTCATACTGGTTGCGTTCAAGCAGGCGACGCAGGGCTGAGCGGATAATCGTTTCGTCTTCGACGATCAAAATATGCGGCATTGATTCAGTTCTCTCGACGGTCTCAGTTCGCGGTGGACGTCGCGTCGACATGGCGTGGCAAGGTCACCCTGATTCGGGTTCCACGCTGCTGCTCGGGATCGGCCGGGCTGTCGATAGTGATTTGTCCATAATGCTCTTCAACGATGGAATAGACCAGCGCCAGGCCAAGTCCGGTTCCCTCGCCAGGGTCCTTGGTGGTGAAGAACGGCTCGAACAATCGGTCCATGATTGCCTTTGAAATCCCACTGCCTTCGTCTTCGACGATCAAGTCCACAGTGTGCTCGGATACTTCGCTTCTGACCCTGACTGCACTGCCTGCCGGGGAGGCATCGCGGGCATTGGAGAGCAGATTGATCAACACCTGCGCCAGCCGTTGCGGATCGCCGACAGCCCAGTGCTCAGGGTTGCACAGGTTGTAGAACTGTACTTCGAAATTACGCCGGTTCAGCGCCAGCAGACCAATAGCATCCTGAGCCACCACGGCCAGACAAACGGCTTCGTCGCTATGTTGATGGGCGCCCGCGTGGGCAAAGCTCATCAATGACTGGACGATGCGCGATACGCGCTTGGTCTGCTCAAGGATCTGGCTGCTGATTTCCTTGAGCTCGCCGTCCTCTTCGCGTTCTTCGCGCAGGTTCTGGGCGAGACAGGCAATACCGGTGATCGGATTGCCGATTTCGTGCGCCACACCGGCGGCCAGTCGGCCAATACTTGCCAGACGTTCCGAGTGCACCAGCTTGTCTTCGAGCATTTGCGTGTCGGTCAGGTCTTCGACCAGCACCACCAGGCCGCTGTTGCCCGGCGCCAGGGGCTCGTTAATGGCTGCCTTGTGCAGATTGAGCCACCGGGTCTGGCCGTCCAGACCGAGCTTCTGCTTGTGCAAATGCTCATCGGGCAGGCTGGTAAAACCGGTCAGCAGGCCCTTCCACGGCTCGGCAATGGTTTCCAGTCGCGAACCGACCACGCGCTGGGCGACGATTCCGGTCAGTTCTTCCATGGCCCTGTTCCACATCAGGATCTCCTGATCTTCGGCCAGCGAGCAGACGCCCATCGGCAGTTCCTGAAGGGTCTGGCGGTGGTAGCGGCGCAAGGCATCGAGTTCGGCGGCAAGACCGGTGAGGCGCGAGTGGTAGTCCTCAAGCCGGCTCTCAATGAAATGTATGTCTTCGGTGACGTATTTTTCGCTGCCCGATTTGTACGGCAGAAAGGTTTCCACCATGTCCTGCGCTACGCTGGGGCCCATCAGCCCGGACAGATTGGCTTCGATGCGGTCGCGCAGGCGGCGCAGGGCATAGGGGCGGCGCTCGTCGAACGGCAGGTAGAGATCGCGCAGCGCTTGCTCGACCTCCTTCTGCGCGGCTTTCGCGCCCAGCGGCTTGGCCAGTTGGGTGGCGAACTCCTGCGGCGAGATGGCATGCAGTTCACGGCGTTGCGGGCGGCGTACGTTATCGACCGCGCAGGCCTCGGCAGCCCCGGCTTCTTCAGGGCTGGCATTGGTGAACAGCGAGATCAGGGTGAACAGCAAGACGTTGGCGGCCAGCGAGGCGATGGCTGCCATGTGCCAACTGGTGTCGTCCAGCACATAGATCATGTTCAGCCAGGGGATATAGAAGCCCTGCAGGTTGCCGATCAGCGGCAACAGCATGCTGACCGCCCAGACCGAAATGCCGGCCAGCAGCCCGGCGATGAAGCCGCGCCGGTTGGCGGTCGGCCAGTACAGTACCGACAGCACACCCGGCAGGAATTGCAGGGTCGCAACGAAGGCGACGATGCCCAGATTGGCCAGATCCTGCTGCGCGCCGAGCATCAGATAGAAGCCGTAACCCAAGGCGATGATCGCCACGATCAGTCCGCGTCGCGTCCACTTCAGCCAGCGGTAGATATTGCCCTCGGCGGGTGGCTGATACAGCGGCAGCACCAGGTGATTGAGTGCCATGCCGGACAACGCCAGCGTGGTGACGATGATCAGCCCGCTGGCCGCCGACAGCCCGCCGATATAGGCGAGCAGGGCCAGAGACTTGCTGTTGGCGGCGATCCCGATGCCGAGCGTGAAGTATTCCGGGCTGGTGGTGGCGCCGAGCTTGAGGCCTGCCCAGAGGATCAGCGGTACTGCGAGGCTGATCAACAGCAGAAACAGCGGCAGACCCCAACTGGCGCTGACCAGCGAGCGCGGGTTGAGGTTTTCCGTGAAGGTCATGTGGTACATGTGCGGCATGACGATGGCCGAGGCGAAGAACACCAGCAGCAGCGTGCGCCACGGGCCTTCCTGCAAAGGCGTGTGCAGCGAGGCGAGGGCGGTCTGGTTCTGCAGCAGCCACAGTTCCAGTTGTTGCGGGCCGTCGAACACGCCATACAAGGCATACAGCCCAACGCCGCCCAGGGCGATCAGCTTGATCAGCGATTCAAAGGCGATGGCGAACACCAGGCCCTCGTGTTTCTCGCGCGTGGCGATGTGCCGTGAGCCAAAGAAAATCGTGAACAGGGTGATCAGTGCGCAGAACGCCACTGCGACCCGGTCCTGCACCGGCTCGCGGGTCAGAATGCCGATGGAGTCGGCGACCGCCTGAATCTGCAAGGCCAGCAGTGGCAGCACGCCGATCAGCATGAATACGGTGGTCAGCGCGCCGGCCCAGGTGCTGCGAAAACGAAAGGCGAACAGATCGGCCAGTGATGACAGCTGGTAGGTACGGGTAATTCTGAGGATCGGGTAAAGCAACACCGGCGCGAGGAGGAAGGCCCCGGACACCCCCAGATAACTGGACAGAAAGCCGTAGCCATACTGATAGGCCAGACCAACCGTGCCATAAAACGCCCAGGCGCTGGCGTAGACACCCAGTGACAGGGTGTAGGTCAGCGGGTGACGAATGATCCAGCGCGGAATCAGACCGTGTTCGCTGACCCAGGCCACACCGAACAGCACCAGCAGGTAGGCGGCGCTGACCAGCAGCATCTGCGTCAGACTAAAGCTCATCGGCATCTCGCTGGCTCTGCAGAATGAACGTCACCACAATCAGGATCAGCCACAACATGTAGGGCCTATACCAGGCACCGGTGGCATCGATCCACCAGTCCATGATGGCTGGAGAGAACAGATAAATGCCGACCACCAGAAGCAAAACCAACCGGTATATGTACATCTGGTCTCCCTGCGCTGGTAGATGAGGAGCGGCATGTTAACGGATGCCGGATAACCTGCAAGTATCCTTGCGTCGCAGTTTGCGGCGACCGCTCTGGATCAGTCTATCCGGGCTTCTTCAATATTGCGCAGTCGGGGTATCAGGTCAGCGTTCCAGTGGCGGATGCCCCAGGCAAGCACTTCCTGCGCGGTGCCATCGCTCATGTGTGCATCGAGCGGTTGCCCCAGTGCTCGCAAGGCCCGAAGCAGCAGCGGCGTCGCCTGGTCGGCCGGCAGTGGCGGGGAACGATAGGACTTGCCCAGCTTGTGACCATCAGGCTGGGTGATCAACGGCACATGCAGGTAGCGCGGTTGGGGCAGGCCCAGCAGTTCCTGCAGGTACAGTTGGCGGGGTGTCGAGTCGAGCAGGTCGGCACCGCGGACGATATCGGTGACGCCTTGCCAGGCGTCGTCAATGACCACGGCCAGTTGATAGGCATACAGACCATCGCGCCTGCGGATCACAAAGTCACCGCTTTCGCGCCCCAGGTGCATTTTGAAGAGGCCCTGAACCCGGTCTTCGAAGCGATATTCCAGCTCCGGTACGCGAATGCGGATGGCGGCGTTTTCCGGAGAATGCCCTGCATTGCGGCAGAAACCCGGATAGACACCCTGAAAGTCTTCAAGCTGTTTGCGCGAGCAGGTGCAGGCGTAGGCCAGGCCATGATTGAACCAGCGCTGGAGGATCTCGGCGTAAGCGTCATGGCGTTCGCTTTGCCGCACCATCTGGCCGTCCCATTCAAAACCGTAGCGCTCAAGCGTCTCAAGAATCCCCGCCTGCGCGCCGGCCACTTCACGCGGCGGGTCGAGATCCTCCATACGCAGCAGCCACTGACCGTTTGCTGCACGCGCATCGAGATAGGAAGCGAGGGCTGCGACCAGCGAGCCAAAGTGCAGGTAACCACTGGGAGTCGGCGCAAAGCGCCCGATATAGGCCGGTTTTTTCATGGGCGGGATGTTACGGGTGACGGGCTTGGGCGGGCAAGTGGAACGCAGTGGGTGGTTATGCAGAGTCTTGTGTCAATGCTCAGCGTTGGCGTGCAGTTCGTGACGCTCTGCGTCACACAGCAGTGCCGTCACTAACGTCGCACTCTGCGTCGTCAGTGCCATCACGATCAACGAGCGCATGGGAGTCAGTTGGACTATTGACAGCGATGAGCACGGAGTGGGAACAAGATTCGCCGTCATCGTGCTTTCAACAGGCACAAAAAAAGACGCCGAAGCGTCTTTTCAGTCAAAGGCGGCCCCAGGTCATTTACCGACCTGTTTTTCCTTGATTTCTGCAAGGGTCTTGCAGTCGACGCACTGGTCTGCAGTCGGGCGAGCCTCAAGACGGCGGATGCCGATCTCTACGCCGCAGGATTCGCACCAGCCATATTCTTCGTCCTTGATCAGTTGCAGCGTCTTGTCGATCTTCTTGATCAGCTTGCGTTCGCGATCGCGGGCACGAAGTTCAAGGCTGAACTCTTCTTCCTGACTGGCACGGTCGGCCGGGTCCGGGAAGTTGGCAGCTTCGTCCTTCATATGGTCTACCGTTCGGTCGACCTCTTGCATCAAGTCCTTCTTCCACTTGTTCAGGATCTTGGTGAAGTGCGCGCGCATCGGCTCGCCCATGTACTCTTCACCCTTCGTTTCCACGTAGGGCTCAAAGCCGCTGATTAGATGGTTCTGTTGCTTTTCTGGGGTGGGCATGTCTGGACCGCCTCTCACTCTTCTAATCTATTGCGCAGGATTGTTCCATCACCGACACCCGTCGGCCCTGCAGCTGCAAGCGGGCGAACTTACCAGATCAAATCGGAGTGCGCTACTCCCGGTTGTCGAGCATGACGACGCCGTCTTCTTGTGGAGATGGCCATTTCGCATCTGCCCTCCATCCAAATGAACTCTAGCCGCTGCGCACCGTCGTAGCTTTCTTTTATTCAGCGTTTGGAAACCGGGTTTTTCAGTTCGCAAACGCACCGTCGGGCGGGTGGTTGGGTAGAATCATGGCGCGCCGTGATGACAATCATGTTTTAACACCCGCCCTATAAAGGAATATCCATGAGCCAGCCTTACAGTGCGCGCAGTCGCGCCATAGAACCTTTTCATGTCATGGCATTGCTGGCGCGTGCCAATGAATTGCAGGCGGCGGGTCATGACGTTATTCACCTTGAAATCGGCGAGCCCGATTTCACCACTGCGCAGCCCATCATAAAGGCTGGCCAGGCGGCGCTGGCAGACGGCAAGACGCGCTACACCGCCGCGCGCGGTCTGCCGCAACTGCGTGAGGCCATTTCCGGGTTTTATGCTCAGCGTTACGGCGTCGACATCGATCCTCAGCGGATTCTGGTCACGCCGGGCGGTTCAGGCGCCTTGTTGCTGACCAGCAGTCTGTTGGTTGATCCGGGCAAACACTGGTTGCTGGCCGACCCTGGCTACCCGTGCAATCGACACTTTTTGCGGTTGATAGAAGGTGAGGCGCAGCTGGTGCCGGTCGGTCCGCAAGAGCGCTATCAGCTGACTCCCGAGCTGGTGGCCACGCACTGGAACCCGAACAGTGTCGGCGCTTTGGTGGCATCGCCGGCCAATCCGACCGGCACTCTATTGAGTCGTGACGAACTGGCAGCCTTGTCTCAGGCACTGAAAGCCCGCAATGGCCATTTGGTGGTGGACGAGATCTATCACGGCCTGACCTACGGTGTGGATGCCAGTAGCGTGCTGGAAGTGGATAACGACGCTTTCGTCCTCAATAGTTTTTCAAAGTATTTCGGCATGACCGGGTGGCGTTTGGGGTGGCTGGTCGCACCACAGGATGCGGTGGCCGATCTGGAAAAACTGGCCCAGAACCTCTACATCAGCGCGCCGAGCATGGCGCAACATGCGGCGCTTGCCTGTTTTGAGCCGCAGACACTGACCATACTCGAGCAACGGCGCGCCGAGTTCGGCCGCCGCCGGGACTTTCTGCTGCCAGCGCTGCGCGAGTTGGGTTTCGGTATCGCCGTCGAGCCGGAAGGGGCCTTCTATTTGTATGCGGATATCTCCGCGTTTGGCGGTGATGCCTTTGCCTTTTGCCGGCACTTTCTGGAAACCGAGCACGTCGCCTTTACACCGGGGCTGGACTTCGGCCGTTTCCAGGCCGGGCACCACGTGCGTTTTGCCTATACGCAAAGCCTGCCGCGCCTTGAACAGGCGGTCGAGCGAATCGCTCGCGGTTTGCGTCGCTGGGGCGTCTGATGCGTTTTTCTCCGCAGCTTGAACAGGGACGTCTGCTGGTGCGTTACAAGCGTTTTCTCGCTGATATCGAAACCGATAGCGGTGAGTTGCTGACCATTCACTGCCCTAACACCGGGTCGATGCTCAACTGCATGATGCCCGGCGGGCGCGTGTGGTTCAGTCGCTCGAATGACCCCAAGCGCAAACTGCCGGGCACTTGGGAAATCAGCGAAACCCCGCAGGGTCGCCTGGCCTGTATCAATACCGGACGGGCCAATACGCTGGTTGAAGAGGCCTTGCGCGCCGGGGTCATCAGCGAACTGACGGGTTTCACGGCGCTCAAACGCGAGGTGGCCTACGGAC
Source organism: Pseudomonas cerasi (assembly GCF_027983475.1). Classification (NCBI taxonomy): domain Bacteria; kingdom Pseudomonadati; phylum Pseudomonadota; class Gammaproteobacteria; order Pseudomonadales; family Pseudomonadaceae; genus Pseudomonas; species Pseudomonas cerasi. The sequence continues at coordinate 14,607 of NZ_JAQJVM010000005.1, read as the reverse complement.
AGGAAAAAAGCCGTGTGGACTTTCGTCTGGAGTACCCGGATGGCTACCTGTACCTGGAAGTGAAAAGTGTCACTTTGGGGTTCGATGGTTCCAGCGTGGCGGCATTCCCCGATGCGGTGACCCAGCGTGGCGCGCGGCACCTGCGTGAACTGGCGACGCTGGCGCGCGAAGGCGTGCGCGCCGTGCTGTTGTATTGCGTCAACCTCACCGGTGTGGACGCTGTGCGGCCTGCGCAGGAGATTGATCCTGCCTACGCAGCGGCGTTGCGTGAAGCCGTTGATGCCGGTGTGCAAATTCTTGCCTACGGTGCGCAACTGACGTCTGAAGAGATCTTTATTGACCGGCGTCTGCAAGTACTCGGGCTGGATTGAGGCATCCGGGTACAGACGGTCCAGTCCCCTTCATGCATCCAACTGCAGCGACACCCAGATGCCCTCGGCGTCTTCACGGCTTTTGATGATGGTCAGGGATTGGCCTTCACATGGCCCGGCCACGCATTCGCCGTTCTCGATCAGAAACAATGCTCCATGCGTAGCGCACTGGATCAGGCTTGCGCTGCTGTCCAGAAATTGATCAGGTTGCCATTCCAGGGGAACGCCGCGATGCGGGCAGCGGTTTTTGTAGACGAAGACCTCTCCCTGACGGCGCACGGCAAACAACGCATGTTCGCCCAGCTCGAAGCCTTTGCTGTGAGCTTCGGGCAGGTGGCTTGAAGTGCAGAGGAATATCAAGAAGCCTCCATAGGCCGGTTCTTCGGGGGCCAGTTTTTGGGTTGATGCCTGATCGGACAAGTCTGGCATTTTCTTCGGATCGATGCGCTGCGTTACGTTGAGGTCATTACAGGCTGCGTCGGTCCTTTCCTGTCTTTTTGTAGCTTTCGTCTCTAAGCGCACCGCCCGCGCCCGCAAGCCTTGCAGCCGTATATCGTCGGCTCATGTTTTGCAGAGCGGAAACACTATGAAAGAGATGACAGCAGATGATGAGCGACTGGCGCGTCAGGTCATCGGGCTGCTTGAGCTGTTCGCCCTCAATACAGATGACACGGAGCAGCGCATAGTCGGCATCTGTCGGCGTGCATGCACGCCTGTGGGACCGGTCGCAGCGGTCAGCGTCCAGCAACGTTTCGTGTGCCTGGCGCGCACCACGCTGGATCGCATGCAGGCTCGTCACATCAAGGTCATCGCCGTGGTCAATTTTCCTCACGGCAGCTGCAATGTTCAGTCGGTCATCGCGCAGGTACGCGCTGCGCTGATGGCGGGCGCGGACGAGATCGACGTCGTCTACCCCTTTCGCGCGCTGCTCGGCGGAGACCGGCAACCCGGCCTGGCGATGATCTCGGCGTGTTCGGCCTTGTGTGCCGGGAAGGTCAGGCTTACAGCGACCCTTGAAACCGGTGACTTGCGCGACTCGCAAATGATCCTCAATGCGTGCCGCGATGCAATCGTCTCAGGCGCCGACTTTATCAAGACCAGCACCGGCAAGGCCGCCACGCATGTCACGCCGCAGGCTGCACGGGTCATGCTGGAGTCGATTGCGGACGTAGGCGGGCAGGTGGGGCTGAAGGTTGCAGGCGGGATCCGTACGTTCGACGAGGCACGTGTTTACATGGCACTGGTCCGCGCCCGGTTTGGTCTGCAATGGATCAACGCCGGGCGTTTACGGCTGGGAGGATCGAGCTTGCTGGACGACTTGCTGGCAAGACTGGGCCTGCTTGAGTCGCATGGCAGCGGCGATGGTTTTTGAGTGTTCGTTGGTTTTGCGCCGGACAAAAAAAGACCCGGCAAAGAGCCGGGTCAAAAACCGTGATTAGCCTGATGAGGAGATAATCTGAAAGTCCGAACCAAGGTCTTTCAGGCTACCGTCCAGTCTCGCGACCGGATGTGATAATCATAACGATTCTCATTTGTAAGTCAACATTTCTTTTGGTCGTACGGGTGCCGGTGCCTGCTTATGATCCAGGCACGGTATTCAAGGATTAAAAAGTGCGGTGCACAGCGTAGCGTCAGTGGCGACGGGGCTGCTCATGCGAGAGAAGAAGGGGTGAAAGCAGGACAATACATCGCCAGCCTGCCGTGCATCGCGCATGCAGGCTGCAACGTTTTTGCGGTATCAGTGGGTACGGTAGCGCAGGCGCGTGCCGAAATTCACCGACATCAGAATCTCGTCAGCCGAGAGCTCAGCCGGGAAGAACACCCCTGAAATCTGAGCGTGAGCGATGCTCGCACCTTCCATCGGTGTATTTCGCAGGTCCAGGCCACGAAGGTCGGCAGAGCGAAAATAAGCGTCGGTGAAGTCGATATTGGCGGTGTCCAGCGCGCGAAGGTCCAGCCCCCTGAAGTCGCCCCCGACCATATCAATGGTGCCGGTTCGTGGTTTCTCTTGATTGAAACCTTCGACATCATCTTTGCGCAGCAGCATATAAAGCGGTGAGTCGATCTGTTTGGGGTGGCTCATGATGGCCTCGCACATGTCATTGCGTTGGAATTATGGCGCCATTATATCGCCATCATCTTGAGGCCGTGAAGCGTTAACCGCTCAACGGCCATGTGTCTTTTTACAGGCCCGGCAGGCGCTGGCGCAGGTTGTCGATAAGGCTGTCCAGGTCGCTGCTGACGTTGGTTGCAACCTTCTTGCTGCGCAGGATCTCGTCGGCGCCGAGCGGCTCGCGACTGGCCTGCTGAGCCTCGATGACTTCCAGCGTCGCGTCAGACGGATCGTTGTCCTGCGCCTGACGCTGCGCAAGCCAGCCAGCGATCACAGCCTGTGGCGCTTCGCAATCCAGAATCAGGAACGGCACACCGGTGTTTTCCGCAATCTTTGCCGCCGCATCGCGCTGCTCGCGCTTCAGGTAGGTGGCATCGATCACCACCGAGAAGCCCGCGCGCAGGGTTGCGGTAGCAAGCTCATGCAGGCGCGCATAGGTTGCGCCGCTGGCTTGCGCGTCGTACAGATCCTGATTCTGGCCGGCAAACAGGCGCTTGCGCTCTACGTCCGAGCGCAGGCGGATGGCGCCCAGCGATTCCACCAGACGCATCGCAACGTGGCTTTTGCCGACGGCAGAGACACCGTGGGTAATCGTCAGAAACGGTGAAGGGATGGTGCTGTAGCTCTCTGCCAGATTGGCATAGTTGCGGTATTGACGAAGCGTCGCTGCGCGCTGCAAGCCGTCGGCATCGGCTGGCTGGCTGAACAACGCCACCTTGGCACGAACCATTGCGCGGTAGGCCTTGTAGAAATTCAACAGCTCCAGGCCTGCATAGTCGCCGGTGACTTCCAGGTACTGACTGATCAAGCGCCGCGACAGCGACTTCAGGCCACGGTCTTCAAGGTCCATTGCCAGAAAGCCGATGTCGGCGTAGACATCGGTCTTGCGGAACGGCTCGTTGAACTCGATGCAGTCGAACAGCACGACCTTGCCATCAATCACCGTCGCGTTGCCCAGATGAATGTCGCCATGGCATTCGCGGATGAACCCGTCGGCCTTGCGGTGAGACAGCAGCGGCTTGAGTCGCGCAAAGCTCGACTCTGCCCACGCCTGCAGGGCATCAAGCTGTGCCAGGTCGGATTTTTCGCTGATCAGCGGGCGAATCTGCTCGAAATTCTGTACCACCGGGGCCATCACGCTGTCAGGCGAGCCGAGTTCGCTTTCAGCCCCGACCTGCGGCGAGGTCAGGTGAAAACCGGCAATCTGGTGCGCCAGTTCGTCGATGTGCGCAGTCGTCACTTCACCGTTGGCCTGCAGTGTGCTCAGCAGGCCGTCCTGCGAGAACTGCTTCATCTTCAGCGCGTATTCGATGGCTTCGCCGTCGCCGCCCAGTTGCGGCGCGTCCGCTGTGCCGGTGATCGGCAGGACTTCGATGTAGAGGTCGTCGGTCAGGCGCTGATTCAGGCGCAACTCTTCCTCACAGAAATGCTTGCGCAGGGCCAGCGTGGTGAAGTCCAGAAAGCCGAAGTTCATCGGTTTTTTGAATTTGTAGGCGTATGGACCCGTCAGCAGCACCCAGGAAATGTGCGTTTCGATGACCTGGAAACTCTCCACCGGATGGGGGAAGAGGGCAGGGTTCTGCAGGGCAGCAATCAAAGACTGGCTCACGGTCGATCCTTCAGGAATGTGTTCAAAATGTAAGTACACGATGCCGCCATTATGGCCGCTTGGCGCGAGGCTGCAAACCGCTGACTCGGGCGTCTGTCGATCCTCGGTAAAGTGCGTATAATCCGCGCCCATGACTCGATCCCGCACCTCTCGTTCTGCAAAAAAACAACCTCCCCGCAGCCTTAACAAGTGGCTGGGCTGGGCGCTGAAGCTTGGTATTGTCGGCCTGGTTCTGCTGGGCGGCCTGGCCATTTACCTGGATGCCATCGTCCAGGAAAAATTCTCCGGCAAGCGCTGGACCATCCCGGCCAAGGTCTATGCACGGCCGCTGGAACTTTTCGTCGGACAGAAGCTGAGCCGCGATGACTTTCTCATCGAGCTGGACGCCCTGGGCTATCGCCGCGAAAGCGTGGCGAACGGGCCCGGCGCCGCAGCGGTGAACGGCAATACCGTCGACCTCAACACACGTGGTTTCCAGTTCTACGAAGGCACTGACGCAGCGCAGCAGGTTCGCGTGCGCTTTTCCGGTGACTACGTAGCCGACCTGTCGTCGGGCAATGGAGCCAAGCTTGCGGTGGCGCGGCTTGAACCCTTGCTGATCGGCGGTCTTTACCCGAAGAATCTGGAAGACCGGATCCTGATCAAGCTGGATCAGGCGCCGCCCTATCTGCTCGACGGGCTGGTAGCGGTCGAGGACCGGGATTTCTATCACCACTTCGGCGTGTCGCCCAAGTCCATTGCCCGGGCGATCTGGGTCAATACCTCACAGGGGCAGATGCGCCAGGGCGGCAGCACGCTGACCCAGCAGTTGGTCAAGAACTTCTACCTGACCAACGAGCGCAGCCTCACCCGTAAGCTGACCGAAGCCATGATGGCCGTTCTGCTGGAGATCCATTACAGCAAGCAGGAAATCCTCGAGGCCTATCTCAACGAAGTGTTCGTCGGGCAGGACGGCCAGCGTGCCGTTCACGGTTTCGGTCTGGCCAGCCAGTATTTCTTCAGCCAGCCGCTCTCCGAACTGAAAATCCATCAGGTGGCGATGCTGGTCGGTCTGGTCAAAGGGCCTTCCTTCTACAACCCGCGTCGCAATCCGGAGCGTGCTCTGGAGCGTCGCAATCTGGTGCTCGACCTGTTCGAGCAGCAGGGCGTCGCTACTCCGGAAGTGGTTGCCGCTGCGAAGAAAATGCCACTGGGTGTGACCAAGACCGGGACCCTCGCCGACAGCTCGTTTCCGGCGTTCCTCGATCTGGTCAAGCGTCAGCTGCGCGAAGACTATCGTGACGAAGACTTGACCGAAGAAGGGTTGCGGATCTTTACCAGCTTCGATCCGATCCTGCAGATGAAGTCCCAGGCTGCCATGGACGATACATTCAAGAAGCTCGCCGGGCGCAAGGGCTCTGACGAGGTGGAGTCGGCCATGGTCGTCACCAACCCTGAAACCGGCGAAGTACAGGCGTTGATCGGCGGGCGTGAGGCCGGGTTCTCGGGCTTCAATCGGGCGATCGACGCGGTACGGCCGATCGGCTCGCTGGTCAAGCCGGCTATCTACCTGACGGCACTCGAACGGCCAAGCCAGTACACATTGACCAGCTGGATCGCCGACGAACTGTTTCAGGTCAAAGGCGCCGATGGCCAGATCTGGAAACCACAGAACTACGATCGCAAGTCACACGGCAATATCTTTCTGTATCAGGGGCTGGCGCATTCGTACAACCTTTCGACCGCCAAGCTGGGTCTTGAGCTGGGCATTCCAAACGTGTTCAAGACCCTCGCCAAGCTGGGTGTGACGCGCGAATGGCCTGCCTATCCGTCGATGCTGCTGGGTGCGGGTGGCTTGAGTCCGATGGAAGTGGCCACCATGTATCAGACCATTGCCAGCGGTGGGTTCAATACGCCGATGCGCGGTATTCGCAGTGTGCTCACCGCTGAAGGCGAGCCGCTCAAACGTTATCCGTTCCAGATTGAACAGCGCTTCGATCCGGGTGCCATATACCTGGTGCAGAATGCGATGCAGCGGGTGATGCGCGAAGGTACGGGCAAATCTGTTTACAACGTGTTGCCGAGCTCGTTGAATCTGGCAGGCAAGACCGGCACCAGTAACGACTCTCGCGATAGCTGGTTTGCCGGGTTCAGTCAGGACCTGCTGGCCGTGGTGTGGATGGGCCGCGATGACAACGGCAAGACACCGTTTACCGGTGCTACCGGTGCCCTGCAGGTCTGGACCAGTTTCATGCGCAAGGCCGGTCCGCTGCCGCTGGACATGGCGATGCCGGACAACGTCGTTCAGGCGTGGGTCGATGCACAGACCGGTCAGGGTTCGGATGCAAGCTGCCCGAATGCCGTGCAGATGCCGTATATTCGCGGCAGTGAGCCCCAGCCCGGCGCGACATGCGGCGGCGCTCCGGCACCTGCCACTGAGGTGATGGACTGGGTCAAGGGTTGGTTGAACTAGGCAATCGAGGTTTTGAAGTGAATAAATGGTGGATTCCAGCTTTAACGGCACTGGCCTTGCTGAACGGCTGCGCCAGTGTGGAACGCGGCTCGATTCCGGTCGTGGATTCGAGCTCCAAGGTGTCCAACGGCGAACGTGCGGCCGCTTCGCGTAACGGTACTTACCGCACCAACACCGCGCCGGTGCAACAGCAGCCGCAAGCCGTACCGCAGGACTCGGGCGTCGTAGTGATGGTGCCGGGCGCGGGTGGTGCTGATGCCGGGCAGAGTTTCTCTGCGCCAGCCACTCAGGCGCCGTTCAGTGTCAACACTCCGCCTGTCGATGCCGCCCCGGTCAATCAGGCCCCGGTCAGTCAGGCTCCTGCGAATAACAGTTACAGCATGCCGGCTGCCTCTGCCCCGACCGGAATCCCGTCCAGCGGTGGTGGTCTGTCGGAGGACGAACAGCTTGATGGTCCTGTACTGGCATTGCTGACCACCGCGCAGCAACAGCAGAGCAGCGGCGATCTCAATGGCGCGTCGTCCAGTCTCGAGCGTGCGCAGCGGGTTGCACCGCGTGAGCCGCAAGTGCTCTATCGTCTGGCTCAGGTTCGTCTGGCTCAGGGCGATGCGGCCCAGGCCGAGCAACTGGCACGTCGTGGTCTGACTTACGCCAACGGACGCACCAGCCTTCAGGCCAGCCTGTGGGGATTGATCGCTCAGTCACGCGAAAAGCAGGGTGATGCGGCCGGTGCCGCCCTGGCTCGTCAAAAGGCTCGCTGATGGACGGACGTTTGCCTGAGGTTGCCGAGCAACTGTTGTTGATAGAGCGCGAGTTGCGCTTGCTGGGCTGGTGGGATACGACACCGCCCAGCGAGCAGGCGCTCGCCAGTCAGGAACCGTTCAGCGTCGATACTCTGGAGTTCGCCCAGTGGCTGCAATGGATTTTCCTGCCGCGGATGAAGGTCATCCTTGAACGCGACCTGCCATTGCCCAATGCTTCCGGCATTCTGGAAATGGCCGAGATGGTCTATGCCGGGTGCATGACTGAAACCCGGCAACTGCAAGCGCATCTGGCGCGGTTCGACCAGCTGATTACAGCAGCGCGCTGATCGGCGCGCTTCTATCGGCAGTATTCGCTGATAGCCCTGTTGGTTTCTTCGATACGCGTCTTGCGGTTCTCATCCGTAAGGCGCCTCGATTCCCCTCCCACCTGCTCACGCACGCGCGGATTGTTCTGCAACTGCGCGAGATTGGTGCGCAAGGTCTCGCAACTTTCCGCGCGCTTGGCTTCCTGAGCCTTCACCTGGCTTTTGACTTTCTGGTCAATCTCGCGTTGCTGCGCAGCCCCGTCGTCCGCTGGCATGCCCGGCGCGGCGGCAGGTGGCGGTGTCTGCACATTGATTTCCTGTACCTGCTGACCAGTAGGCGGCTGGGCATCGAAGTGCGTCACACCCTGGGCATCCACCCACTTATAGATTGAAGCGGCCTGGCTGGTTGCGCTGATGGCCAGCGCAGCGGCGAGAATCATCCAGTGCATGTCGGGTCCTTGAAAGTCTGTGCATGCAGAAAGCTACCATAACAGTGCATTTCAGTCCGAAACGGTGCGATTTCACTCTTCGGGTGTCAAGAAAGCGCACGGATCGCTTGACTTGAAGGGGGGGAATCACAACAATCCAAAGTTCGCTGTAGAAGGACTGCCAGAAGCAGACCCTCTCGGTAGATCATGAGGCGCACACCCGCGCCGACCTGTAACACCCGCAACGCGTTACCTCGCGCTGGGTGGGAATGTTCCGCAACACTCAGGGACCTCCCAATACTTGCTCAGTCAGTGCTGACGTAGTCGGCGACCACCGTCGCTCATGCTCTGCTGGCAGTAAACCTATTAAGACCCGTCCCGGAGTGGGCGGTATTCTGGCGTTTTAGAGGTGAACAACGTGGAGCTTTTATCTGGCGCTGAAATGGTCGTCCGCTTTTTGCGTGACGAAGGCGTTGAGCATATCTATGGGTACCCCGGTGGTGCCCTCCTGCATGTCTACGATGCCCTGTTCAAAGAACCGGCGGTGAGCCACATCCTTGTTCGCCACGAGCAGGCTGCCACGCACATGGCCGATGGCTATGCGCGGGCGACCGGCAAGGCGGGCGTGGTGCTGGTGACTTCGGGTCCTGGTGCAACCAATGCCATTACCGGTATCGCCACGGCGTACATGGACTCCATTCCGATGGTGGTCCTGTCCGGTCAGGTAGCCAGTACGCTGGTGGGCACCGATGCGTTCCAGGAGACCGACATGATCGGTATCTCCCGGCCTATCGTGAAGCACAGCTTCATGATCAAGCACCCGTCGGAAATCCCGGAAGTCCTGAAGAAGGCGTTCTACCTGGCACAGTCCGGTCGTCCAGGCCCGGTGGTCGTCGATATTCCGAAGGACATGACCAACCCGGCCGAAAAATTCGAATACGTCTTTCCGAAAAAAGCCAAGCTGCGTTCCTACAGCCCGGCGGTTCGTGGCCATTCCGGTCAGATCCGCAAGGCTGTCGAGATGCTGCTGGCGGCCAAGCGCCCGATCGTCTACGCCGGTGGCGGAGTGATCATGGGCAATGCTTCGGCGCAACTGACCGAACTGGCGCAACTGCTCGATGCACCGGTAACCAATACCCTGATGGGGCTTGGCTGCTATCCGGGCACGGATCGTCAGTTCGTCGGCATGCTCGGGATGCATGGCAGCTACACCGCCAACCTCGCGATGCACCACACCGATGTGATCCTGGCCGTCGGCGCGCGTTTCGATGACCGTGTGATCAACGGCGCCAGCAAGTTCTGCCCGAACGCCAAGATTATCCACATTGATATCGACCCGGCTTCGATCTCCAAGACCATCAAGGCCGACGTGCCTATCGTCGGTCCTGTCGAAAGCGTGCTGACCGAAATGGTCGCCACCTTGAAAGAGATCGGCGAGACACCCGACAAGGCATCCGTTGCCGCGTGGTGGAAGCAGATTGACGAGTGGCGCGGTACGGGTGATCTGTTCCCGTACAACCGTGGCGATGGCACGGTCATCAAGCCGCAGGCCGTTATCGAAACGCTGTGCGAAGTCACCAAGGGCGACGCTTATGTCACCTCGGACGTCGGCCAGCATCAGATGTTCGCTGCGCAGTACTACCGCTTCAACAAGCCGAACCGCTGGATCAACTCCGGCGGTCTGGGCACCATGGGCTTTGGCTTCCCGGCTGCGATGGGCGTCAAGCTGAGCTTCCCCGATGCGCACGTTGCCTGTGTGACCGGTGAAGGCAGCATCCAGATGAACATCCAGGAACTGTCGACCTGCCTGCAGTACGGCCTGCCGGTGAAGATCATTCTGCTCAACAACGGTGTGCTGGGCATGGTCCGCCAGTGGCAGGACATGAGCTACGGCGCGCGTCACTCGCACTCCTACATGGAGTCGCTGCCTGATTTCGTCAAGCTGGTCGAGGCCTATGGCCACGTCGGCATGCGTATCACTGACCTGAAGGATCTGAAGCCGAAGATGGAAGAAGCCTTTGCCATGACTGACCGGCTGGTGTTCATGGACATTCAGGTCGATGTGACCGAGCACGTCTATCCGATGCAAATCAAGGACGGCTCCATGCGCGATATGTGGTTGAGCAAGACGGAGCGGACATAATCATGCGCCATATCATTTCCCTGCTGCTGGAAAACGAACCGGGTGCACTTTCGCGCGTCGTCGGTCTGTTCTCCCAGCGTAATTACAACATCGAAAGCCTGACGGTTGCGCCGACCGAAGACCCGACCCTGTCGCGTCTGACGCTCACCACCGTAGGTCATGATGAGGTGATCGAGCAGATCACCAAGAACCTCAACAAGCTCATCGAAGTGGTCAAGCTAGTCGACCTGTCGGAAAGCGCTCACATCGAGCGCGAACTGATGCTGGTCAAGGTCAAGGCCACTGGCGCGCAGCGTGCCGAGATCAAGCGCACCACGGATATCTTCCGCGGGCAGATCGTCGACGTGACCGCCAGCGTTTACACCGTGCAGCTGAGCGGCACGAGCGACAAACTGGACAGCTTCATTCAGGCCATCGGCACCGCCGCTATCCTGGAAACAGTACGCAGTGGCGTAACGGGCATTGCCCGTGGCGACAAAGTGCTGAGCATTTAAATCAATTAAGCAAATGGCCTGCGTGGCCAAGATAACAGGGGATTTCCATGAAAGTTTTCTACGACAAAGACTGTGACCTTTCGATCATCCAGGGCAAGAAAGTCGCCATCATCGGTTACGGTTCGCAAGGTCACGCCCAGGCGTGCAACCTGAAAGACTCCGGCGTTGATGTCACTGTCGGCCTGCGTAAAGGTTCGGCCACTGTCGCCAAGGCCGAGGCGCATGGCCTGAAAGTGACCGACGTCGCTTCTGCCGTTGCCGCCGCCGACCTGGTCATGATCCTGACCCCGGACGAGTTCCAGTCCCAGCTGTACAAGAACGAAGTCGAGCCGAACCTGAAAAAGGGCGCAACACTGGCGTTCTCCCACGGCTTCGCGATTCACTACAACCAGGTCGTGCCGCGCGCTGACCTCGACGTGATCATGATCGCGCCGAAGGCTCCCGGCCACACCGTGCGTACCGAGTTCGTCAAGGGCGGCGGTATCCCTGACCTGATCGCGGTTTATCAGGATGCTTCCGGCAACGCCAAGAACGTTGCCCTGTCCTACGCTTCGGGCGTTGGCGGCGGCCGTACCGGCATTATCGAAACCACTTTCAAGGACGAGACTGAAACCGATCTGTTCGGCGAGCAGGCTGTTCTGTGCGGCGGTACTGTCGAGCTGGTCAAGGCTGGTTTCGAAACGCTGGTTGAAGCTGGCTACGCGCCGGAAATGGCTTACTTCGAGTGCCTGCACGAACTGAAGCTGATCGTTGACCTCATGTACGAAGGCGGTATCGCCAACATGAACTACTCGATCTCCAACAACGCCGAATATGGCGAATACGTCACCGGCCCTGAAGTCATCAACGCCGAATCCCGTCAGGCCATGCGCAACGCTCTGAAGCGTATCCAGGACGGTGAATACGCGAAGATGTTCATCAGCGAAGGCGCCACCGGCTACCCGTCGATGACTGCCAAGCGTCGTAACAACGCTGCGCACGGCATCGAAATCATCGGTGAAAAACTGCGCTCGATGATGCCTTGGATCGCGGCGAACAAAATCGTCGACAAAGACAAGAACTAAGCTTTTCCGGCTCACCGCCGGACTACAGCTGGTTCACAGGAAAAAGCGCGACCCATCGGTCGCGCTTTTTCGTTATGGGTCAGGCTCTGGTATAAAGCTGCATCGTTTGCAGGCGAACCCTCGCCGCAGACCTGTGTCGAACCTTTTCATACCGCTGCAAGGTAATCTCCATGAGCGAACGTCCTGAAGAGCCCATCAAGGCCTCTGACGCTGAAAGTCTGCTACCTATCGATGAACACGTGGAAGATGGCCATGACGCCGACGGCCGACAGGTCCGGCATCGGGGTATCTATCTGCTTCCCAACCTGTTTACCACGGCGAATCTGTTCGCGGGTTTCTACTCCATCATCAGCTCCATGAGTGCGCAAAGCGCCATGAGCGCCGGTGATTTTGCCGGGGCAAGCAAGTATTTCGCCTTCGCTGCGATTGCGATCTTCGTGGCCATGGTGCTCGACGGGCTGGATGGTCGTGTTGCGCGCATGACCAACACGCAAAGTGCGTTTGGCGCCGAGTACGACTCGCTGTCCGACATGGTTGCCTTCGGTGTGGCACCGGCGTTGCTGGCATTCGGCTGGGCATTGGGCGACATGGGCAAGGTCGGCTGGATGGTTGCCTTCATCTATGTAGCCGGTGCTGCATTGCGTCTGGCGCGCTTCAATACTCAGGTCGGCAAGGCTGACAAGCGCTACTTCATCGGCCTGGCCAGTCCGGCAGCGGCAGGTGTGGTGGCCGGCACGGTCTGGGCATTCAGCGATTTCGGGATTCAGGGCTCCAAGCTGTCGTTTCTCGTCGCGTTGCTGGTCGCCGCCGCCGGTATGCTGATGGTCAGTAACATCAAGTACAACAGCTTTAAGGAGCTGGACTTGAAGGGGCGGGTGCCTTTTGTTGCGATTCTGGCGGTGGTCCTGGTGTTTGCTGTCGTATTCAGCGACCCGCCGCGCATTTTGCTGCTGATATTCCTCGCGTACGCTCTTTCTGGCCCCATTCAGTATCTGCTACGTCGCCGCAAGGCCTAGTCAAAGATCTAATTTCCACCATACTCCGTAGTCTATAGGTGCATCAGTTCCCTGGCCTGCGGAGTCATCATGCTAATCAAGCTTCCTTCTGCGTCCGACTCCAAAGAGTCGGACGTCACGCCTGAATCCATTTATCTCTCGCGACGCACATTGCTCGCCAGCTCGCTTGCGGGGCTCGCCGTCACAGCAATGCCGCGCTGGGCAGGTGCCGCCGATGCGTCGCGGTATGCCGATGTAGAGCCTGGTAAAGCGCCGGGCTGGTTCGCGGACAAACTGCCCTCCACGAAGTGGCAGGCGGTCAACGTCAAGGACGAGGCGATCACGCCGTTCAAGGACGCGACCCATTACAACAACTTCTATGAGTTCGGTACTGACAAGGGCGATCCTGCCAAGAATGCGGGCTCTCTGCAGACCGAGCCCTGGAGTGTCGTGATCGATGGTGAAGTCGGCAAGCCTGGTCGTTATGCACTCGAAGACTTCATGAAGCCTTATCAGTTGGAAGAGCGGATCTACCGGTTGCGCTGCGTCGAAGCCTGGTCGATGGTCATTCCGTGGATTGGTTTTCCGATCTCTGCGTTACTCAAGCAGGTAGAGCCGACTTCCAAAGCCAAATACATTCGTTTTGAAACGCTGGAAGACGCCAAGTCCATGCCGGGCCAGCGCTCGGACTTTGCCCTGATCGACTGGCCTTATGTAGAAGGGCTGCGTCTGGACGAGGCGATGAACCCTCTGGCGATTCTGGCGGTGGGCATGTACGGGCGGGAGCTGCCTAACCAGAATGGCGCACCGTTACGTCTGGTGGTGCCATGGAAATATGGTTTCAAGAGTGTGAAGTCCATCGTGCGTATCAGCCTGGTCAGTGAGCAGCCGAAGACCACCTGGCAAAGCATTGCGGCAAACGAGTATGGCTTCTATGCCAACGTCAACCCGACTGTCGATCATCCGCGCTGGACACAAGCCCGTGAGCGTCGCTTGCCGAGCGGCCTGTTCAGTCCGAATCTGCGCGATACGAAGATGTTCAATGGCTATGAGGAAGAGGTGGGTTCCTTGTATGCCGGCATGGATTTGCGGAAGGACTATTGATGCGATATCCGTTTTTGCGTCTGGCTGTATTTCTTGCCGCTTGCATTGCCCCTATGTGGTGGTTGTACCAGGCATGGATCTTTGCGCTCGGGCCTGATCCCGGCAAGGTCCTTGTGGAGAACTTCGGAGTGGCGACGTTGGTCATGCTGCTGATCACACTCGCCATGACGCCGTTGCAGCGTCTGACCGGTTGGTCGGGGTGGATCGTGGTGCGTCGCCAGCTGGGCCTATGGTGTTTTGCGTATGCGCTGCTGCACCTGACAATGTACGCGCTGTTCATTCTGGGGCTGGATTGGGGGCAGTTGGGTGTCGAACTGGTCAAGCGTCCTTATATCATCGTCGGTGCGCTGGCGTTCCTGGGGCTGCTTGCGCTGGCGGTGACATCCAACCGCTATAGTCAGCGTCGTCTTGGGGCACGCTGGAAAAAGCTGCACCGGATCATCTACGTGATTCTGGGACTGGGTTTGCTGCATATGTTCTGGATTGTCCGGGCCGACCTTAAAGAGTGGGCGCTGTATGCGGGGATAGGTGCATTCCTGTTGTTGCTGCGGATTCCCGTGTTTGCTCGGCGAATCCCGCGTCTGGGCGGCGCTGCGAAGGCCAGATCGGTAAAAGTTCAAAATAACGGTTGACGCCCTCTGTGAGGTGTCTATAATTCGCCCCACTTCCGGCGCAGACGGAAACGAAAAAGCCTTGTAGATCAATAGTTTGCAAGGTTTTGGAGTGAAGAGTCAGCGAGGAAGTAGGTCGGGTCTGAATTGATCG
>NZ_JAQJVM010000004.1:0-474447 GCF_027983475.1 Pseudomonas cerasi | reverse complement strand
ACGCGTTGAGGGTTTTTGTTTAAGTAGAAGTCACCAAAATTCGCTGGAACGTTACCTGCTAACGGATCGGCAACAGAATTTCTTGACGACCATAGAGCATTGGAACCACCTGATCCCATCCCGAACTCAGCAGTGAAACGATGTATCGCCGATGGTAGTGTGGGGTTTCCCCATGTGAGAGTAGGTCATCGTCAAGATTGAATTCCGAAACCCCTCATCGCTTACGCGATGAGGGGTTTTGTCGTTATGGGTTATCAAATAAAAAAGCCCGCTCAGGCATTCGCTCCGAGCGGGCTGTTGTGGTGCAGCATCAGTCAGCCAAACAGGCTGCGCACGTTACTCATTGCGCCATCTGCAAACCCCTGAAGAAACGCCTCAAATGCATCCCCCTCAGGCCCTCCCTCAACAGGGTCGGCAACAATCGTCCAGCTGGCGAGGCAGGTATCGCCGTCGCCGGTAGCGTCAACAGTCATTGCTGCCCACAGATTGCTGACTGGCAAGCTGGTGTGGATCAGTGACCAGGTCATATAAAGCGCTTGATCGTCCCTGGAGTTCAGTTGTTCGATGGCCACGTTGCCATCCTTGAACAGCTTGCTGCGAACCGAGCCCGGACCTTCACCGGTGACCTCAATGCTCTCCAGCGCCGGTATGAATGCCTGGAAGCCACCGAAATTGCCGACAACAGCCCATACGCTGGCCGCATCACCTGGGACTTCCACGACGGACACCACTCGGCACGTCACCGGATTCTTGATGAGTGTGTCGGGTTTCAGATTGCTGTGAAGTGTGTTCATGTCGTTCTCCATTTATCTCAGTGGGTAGTGGCTCAGATGAAGTCGATTTCTTTCAGGTAATCGCAGCCCCTGCGCAGCAACGCCGGAGTCTTTTGCGGGTATTGCTCGCCCATGCGACGAATGCCGTTCAGGGTGTTGCAGTGCTCGATCATCGAGATATCGCCGATGTCTTCTTCAAACCCGTCGAGGTAAAACCCCAGCACGCCAAACAGCGCGTTCTGGCTGTCGACGCGCCGGAGTTGCACCTGCCATTGCTCGACGCTGACCAGCTCGAACTGACGCCCGGCCTCGCGAAAGGCGTGCACGTAGTCGCTCCAGCTCAAGGGCTCGGGGTTATGCAGATTGAATACCGCATGTTCTGGTTGATAACGGCTGGCATGGAAGCCGATGAAGCGCGCCAGAAAGTCCACCGGCATCAGGTCGAAGTTGATGGCGAACGCCGGAACCTGACCCAATTGCAGCGAACCCTTGAGCATCAGCATCAGGCGGTTTTTCTGTGGCTGACACACGCCGGTCACGCTGTTGAAGGCGATGTTGCCGGGGCGATAGATGTTCACCCAGGCACCTTGGTCCCGGGCACATTGCAGGATGCGCTCAGCCACCCACTTGGAGAGGTTGTAGCCGTTCTTGATGTAGATCGGCGGGGTCGCGGCAGCGGGTCGTTCAAGCACATTGCCAGCGGCATCGATGGCACTGCAGGCAGACAGCGTCGAAACGAAATTGAAGATCTTTTTACTGCGCCCCTCACACAGCTTCAGGCATTCAAAGACCGGGGCCACATTGTCTTTGACCAGGGTTTCGTAATCCTGGACATGGTTCACATTGGCAGCGTTGTGCACCAACGCACCAAACTTGAGATCCAGTCGTTCATACACCGCTTCACTGAGCCCCAGCCTTGGCTTCGTCAGGTCAGCGGGGTAGACCTTTACGCGGCTCAGGTCCAGGTGATCCAGACGGTTTTCCCGCAGGGCATGTTCGAAACGCTGCTGTGCGCTTTGTCCAGAAGTCTCCCGCACCAGGCAGGCGATCTCTGTCGCTCCCCAATTGAGCAGCGCTTGGACGATATGCACACCCAGAAAGCCATTGGCACCCGTGACAATCACCTTATGAACATCACCCAGCCTGCTGACGGGCAATGTAGCCAGTTGAAAGTCCGGGTTGGCATCCCGCAGCGCCTGAGCACTGAGGACACCCGCCGAAGTGCCGTCGCTGTCGATCAGGCTGGCCAGCGTCAGTACTGTCGGTGCTTCGATAAAACGATTGATAGGAATGCTGCGCCCAAAGCGTTCACGAACCCCCAGCAACAGGCGCGACAGGAGGATCGAGTGGCCTCCGAGATTGAAAAAGCTTTCATCAGTCGAGATGTCGTCTGGCGGCAGCTCCAGCAGCTCGCCCCATAGCTCGAGCAGTGCCTGCTCCTGCGTAGTCTCGGGCAGACGGCGAGTGTGCTGCCCGGTAAAGCTCAGCGGTATTTCCAGAAGCGCTTTACGATCTACCTTGCCGTTGCTGGCGAATGGCATGCCGGGCAACATCGTGTAGACGGCGGGGTGCATGTAATCAGGCAGCAGACGTTGTACATGGGCCTTTAGCGCCTGTTCGTCATGCTCAATATACGGTTGAGCGAGAAACGCCAGAATTCGCCGTTGGTTGTCGATCACCACGGCAACCTGTCGATACAGTCCGCTGTCGCGCAGGCAATGCTCGATCTCCTCGGGCTCGACCCGAAAGCCGCGAATCTTTACCTGATTATCACGACGTCCGCTGAGGACGATGCCGTCAGCCGTCCACTTGGCGATATCGCCGGTGCGATAGGCGCGCATTAGCTGCCCATCCGGTTTCGTCAGCCACACATAACGCTCGGCGGTAAGCTCGGGGTTGTTGACATAGCCCAGGCACACACCGGGTCCGACGATGTACAGCTCCCCCTGAGTCTGCTCGGCCACGGGCTGCAACTGCTCGTCCAGAATCCACGCCTGGCTGTTGGCGATCGGTCGGCCCAGATGGCGGTTGCTGCTGGACGGCCCGAACTCGCAGGCGGTGACCAACACCGTGGCTTCGGTGGGGCCGTACAGGTTGTGGAAATGACATTGCCCGGTGAGTTGCACAATTACATGCGGCTCGCAGACGTCGCCTCCGGTCATGACATGTTCAAGCCCCAGCGGCTGATCCAGCGGCAGGATGCTCAACAGCGCCGGCGGCAGGAATGCATGGGTGATGCCTTGTTGCAGCACGCGGACCAACTGCAACGGATCACGCCGCTGGTCTTCATCGGGGACCACCAGTTCGGCACCACTGAGCCAGGTGGGGAAAATGTCGATGATCGACGAGTCGAAACTCAGCGTCGAGAACTGCAGCACCCGGCTACGTTCGTTCAGGCTCACATGCTCGGCATACCAGGCGGTGAAGTGGCTGAGATTGCGCTGGCTGAGCAATACGCCTTTCGGCTGCCCGGTGGTACCCGACGTGTACAGCGCCATGCAGGGCGCATCCTGATCGGCAGCGGCGCCTGTATGCGCTGAAGCTATGTCCTCGACAGACACCGCCGCGATATCCAGCGCCGGAAACTCCGCAGCGGCCAGTGGGTGCGAGCCATCGTGCAGCAACAGCATCGCCCCCGAGTTTTCCAGAATGTACTGCTGACGCTGCACAGGCTGGCCGGGATCAAGCGGCAGATATACCGCACCGCAACCCAGAATCGCGAGGATGCCCGCGTACAGCTCGGCTGACTTGCTCAGGCAGATACCAATCACCGGAGGTGCGTCGGCTTTTGCGTGCGCCAGCAACGGCTGCAGCAAGCGCTGGATAGCGAGACTGTGCGCGTGCAGTTGCCGATAGCTGAGCGTCTGGTTGCGAACGGACAGTGCCGGGCGTTCGGCAAACGTCAGCAGCGCCTGCTCCAGCCGCTCGGTGATGGGTGTTTCGGCCCGTTTCAGCAGGTGTGGTTGATCTGTCTGATTCAGACGATGCTCGAACAGCAATTGATCAACCGCCTGCAAGCCATGCTGTCGATCACTCTGGGCGGGTGTGACGCTTGTCAGACCGTTGAAATAGTCGTCGTCTCTGGATAACCGGCTGATCTGTAATGCCGTCAGATCAACCATGGCTGCGACAGCGGCATCACGCAGTACGCGCCCGTTGCCTGATTCCTCGACCGGCAGCCATTCATGAACGATCAAGCGTCGAGCTTCGGCAGCGCCATGCCAGCACAGCAGCTCCAGCCGGGGTAACCCGTACTCCAGTTCCCCGCTGATACCGAACCGCAGGCTCAGATGCGTGAAGTGGCCGAACGCACTCAGGTGTTCCTTTGTCAGGCCCAGGCTGCCGTCTTCGATCAGCACGCAGCCATCAGGCATCGTCAGCGCGCCCAGCGCCTGCTGATCGGACAGATGCCGCACGCCGTGCCCGTGGTCCTGCAGCTCGGTATTCAGTTCAGTCAGGGTCAGGCTGTGACCCATGAGCACAATCTCCAGGCGCTTCATTGCAGTGTCCCCCGAGTCGGCAGATAGTCCACCAGCGCCCGCTGCACACAAGGATCGTCCAGCATCGAGCTGTTCTTGAAGAAACGCACGATGTTGGCCACCAGTGGGTGATGGCGGTTGACTGGGAAACTCACAGCCCTGGTTTCGTCCCTGAGCGCCTGCTTGACGGTTTCCGGCACCTGCAGGTGGTCGATCAGGGTGAAGTCGAAGCCATTCTGAAGATCGTTGGTCAGGTATTGAGCGATGAACACCGGCATGATGCTGGCGATGGATTCCCGGTCCTGTTGGGGAGCGGTGTGCCAGTAGATGCGTACCAGCCGCGCCCAGAAGCCCGAGTGGCGCCCCTCGTCCAGCAGGTGGTCGGCCATCAGGCCCTTGACCGATTGCTTGACCGATTCGTCCTTGGCAAACGCCGCCACGTCATTGGTCACGGTGTTCTCCGCGATGGCGACACAGATCAGCTCCACTGCGCTGCGCAGGTGCTCCGGGGCCAGAGCCAGTGCGGCGGGAATGGCCCGGCTGAGTTCAATCTCGTCCGGCAACGGGATAGGCGCTATGCCCGTCAGGGCGATGGTCTGTTGCATGAAGTCCATCGCGACCAGTGCGTGATAGTCCTCATCGACCACCACCGTCATCGCGTCATAGCGACAGGCGAACGGGAAGCGAATCGTAAAGTGGTCCTTGGCGATGCTGCGTGCGGTCCTGTCGACGATCTCGGTCTCGAAGATCACCACATCGTTGATGAACTTGTAGAGGCTCTGTACCAAGGCGTAATCGCGCAAATGCGCGCACTCGCGGATGAATGTGTCACTGAGCACCAGCGGCTGACGGCTGAGGGGGTAGATCAGTTTTTCATCGTTCTCGACGATCCTGCGTGGACGAGTACGAATGGTGGCGCGACCTTCCCACGCATCGATGAACGACATGTAGTCTTCTGCTTTCATGATGGCTTCCTTGTAAAGGCTTCAGGGTGTTGCGAGCGGGACTTACGCGCTGGCCTGCACCAGCGGCGTTCGCATGCTCAGGCGCAGCGTGTCCCATAGCCGGATCCTGCTTTCCACAGCGGCGATGGCGGTCTGATAAACCTCTCGTTCGCGCTGCGCGTCGCCAGCGACCAGACGAGCCAGCAACTGCTCTGCAGCCGGACCGTGGTCCTCGGCGTCCACTTCGATGTGGCGTTCCAGGTAGTAGCGGAAGGTAGGGGCCTGGTCGGCGGTGATGCCCCAGTCATCGAGAATGGTCTGGAACATCTGCGGGATGACACTCTCGCGCCCATGCAGAAAGGCCGCCGCAACGCTGTGTGCTGGCGCATGCAGGGCGATGTCGAGCGTGTGTGTCACGAATGCTGTTGCTGCCTGCCCCGCGTCGACCTGCTGCAGTGCGGTTGTGTAACGCAGGCCCTGTCTCTGCAGTTCGATGAAGCGCTCGATCTGCACCGTACTTGCGCCGATCTCGCGCATCGCATCCAGATAGAGCTCGAAGTGGCTGTAGTGACCCGCGCCCAGTCGGTTATCCGATTCCTCACCCAGGACAATCTCGTTGATCAGGCGGGCAGCGGAAGCATCTGTCGGCGGCAGCCACGGCAATTGGGTGCAGGTCAGCTCCTGTTGCAGACGCTTGGTCAGCGACATGAAATCCCAGACCGCGAATACGTGGGTCTCCATAAAACGCCGGAGTACATCCAATGTGGTGATTTCTGCAAAGATTGGATGACGGCCAAGTTCAACTTTCTTGTGTGCAAGCAGTGTTTTTTCACAAGGCATGATGACGGTCCTATTGAAAGAGAACGGTAAGTAGCAATGCAGTTATTTGCGATATAAAAGTGTCGGCTGTGCAGCGATGGAACACAATGAAATACGTGGGAGCAAGGCAAGCGCAGGCCTTAAGTTTGAGGGCCCATTCGCCGCAAACATGCAACGGTTATTTCACATCCAGGCACAATGCAGTGTCCACGTTTCGAGCGCTAGCCCTTGTACAGCGAGGGCGCACCCCGGTAAGCCATCAATAGCACCGACGGCGAAGAAAACTTAAAACAAATTTATCAGGGGGTGCAATCATTTTTTAATAATATTTAACTGACTGTTTTTTTAGCATGTAAGTTGCCATATAAAACGCTCTGGATACGTTTTACAGGCGCGCAGACAACCCTCCCGACGGATAACGTCAGAATTATTAATAATGAGCGAATGCCTCGCTCAGCGTTGCCGGTATGCTGAATAATCAGGGTTCTGGATTTTTTTAATGGGCGAAGTTGGAAATGACTTCCAATGTCTGTTTGCCCCGTTCAACAACTCCTTATCCATTGAGTTCAGATGAACAGAGAACCGCTCCGATCCTGCGCGAGCCGTTCAGCCGTAGCCAGGGAACACCCTCCGGTTGGTGTCCTCAGCGCCTCGGCCGAGTTTGCCTCATTCCGGCGTTGTGCCATCTGGCAGATCAGGAAAATAGCGATAAAAACGCCATGCCCGGTTTGAGCCTGGCGATACGCTGACGAGATGTGGAGAGGAGGGCGGGAGGTACAAGCGGCCAATCCGCAGACGTTGTGTCATCGCCTGCCGGACAGACCGCCTTGATAATTCAGGCGGGATTTTTCTTTATTGCGCGGGTCGACTTGGCCTTGGTGGCCTTTTTGCTGTTCAGGTATTGAGTGACGGCCTGAACACCTCGGTTGAGGTGATACTGCAGCGCTTCGACACAGGGTTCGATCGCTTTCTGCTCGGCAAGCCGCAACAGCTGCCAATGGTCATCCTGAGAAAGCTTGCCCAGGCCCATGTCGGAAAGATTGAAACGCAGGAAGCGTTCCTCTTCGTTCAGGCCTTCTTCAACCAGACGCATGAGACGTTTGTTGTGGGTCTTGGCATACAGCGACAGGTGAAACATCCGATTGAGTCTGCCGATCTGGCCGAAATCCGTCTCGACTTCAAGCTGCTCGATATAGCCCTTCGCCGCCGCCAGATCATCGGCGTCCAGCAACGGGATAGACAGGCGCAACGCTTCGGATTCCAGCAGGATGCGCAAGGCATAGGCATCCACCGCGTCTTCGGTGATCAACGGTGCGACCACCGCACCCTTGTGCGTTTCGACACGCAACAGCGACTGCGCCTCGAGCTGGCGCAGTGCCTCGCGTACAGGCATGCGGCTGACGCCAAACAGCGTCGCCAGTTCCTGTTGGCGCAATGCCGTGCCACTTGGCAAGCTGCCATCGATAATGGCGTTTCGCAGCTTTTCTTCAATCACGGTTCTGGCAAGGTGCGCCGGAGGCTGCTCATTGCCCAGTACGGAGCCCAGAAAGGCTTCTCTATCTGATTTGCGCATTGGCCTACTTCTTCATCAACCCTGGCTGGACAGCGTCCAATTAATCGCTTTGTTGCCGACAGACTAGCCAAGACTTGCCGGTACGTCGCGAAAATACAAACATCATCCTGTTTAACGGCGAACGCCGGATCGCGCTGCAGTCCGGTGAACTCGATAAGTACGCGCCTATCTTAGCGCTCATCGGCTCTGCGTACCGAGCGCGCGTTCACAGGTAACAGGAGTTTCACATGTTGTTTTTATGACGGTGCGCTCTGAAACGACCGTTCCAGAGCGCATCAGGGCTTCGCTCGCGGCATAAGGCCGCAGGCGTGATCCTCTCAGCGCGTCAGGCGGCCGGAGACGAAGTGCTGAACGTCATTGAAGCCGGGCGTCGACGCATGGCCGGGTGTCACCAGCGAATCGATGAACGCTTCGTCTTCAGCGGTGATATCCACCGTGAGTGCTTTGGTATAACCGTCCCACTGCTGCTCGGTTCTTGGGCCGACGATGGCTGAGGTCACGGCCTGGTTGTTGAGCACCCAGGCAATGGCGAACTCGACAATGCCGACCCCTTTGTCCTGCACATACGCCTGAACTCGCTGCGCGATACGCAACGACTCCATACGCCATTCGGTTTCCAGCAGCCGCTTGTCCTGGCGCCCGGCGCGGCTCTCGCTGTCGGGGGCGATGTCCGGAGCGTATTTGCCGCTGAGCACACCGCGTGCGAGCGGGCTGTAGGGCACGACGCCCAAGCCGTGGTACGCGGCCGCAGTGATCTGCTCGACCTCAGCCTGGCGATTGACGATGTTGTACAGCGGCTGGCTGATGACCGGCCTGTCCACACCCAGGCGTTGCGCGACGTTGACGATTTCGGCAATTCGCCAGCCGCGGAAGTTCGACACGCCCCAGTAACGGATCTTGCCCTGCCGGATCAGATCGCCAATCGCCGACACCGTCACTTCCAGCGGCGTGTCGTGATCTTCCTTGTGCAGGTAATAGATATCCACATAGTCGGTATCGAGCCGCCGCAGGCTGTTCTCGATGGCGTTGAAAATATGCTTGCGGTTCAGACCGGCCCGGTTGGGCACGCCGTCGGCCGGGCCGATGGCGACCTTGGTGGCCAGCACCCAGTCACTGCGCTGTGCCGCGATGGCCCGGCCGACGATTTCCTCCGAACGCCCGGCGTTGTAGACATCCGCCGTGTCGATGAAATTGATGCCCTGATCCCTGGCCTTGTCGATGATGCGCAGCGACTCTTCGGCGCCGGTCTGCTCGCCGAACATCATCGAGCCGAGTGTCAGTGTGGAAACCTTGAGGCCGGACTGGCCAAGGGTTCGATAATTCATGCTCAGCATCTCCATGTCATTCAGGCGAGCTCAGGTAACCCCCACGCCTTGAGCGGGAAGTCGGCCAGCGAGCCCAGCAGCAGGTCCGCATGCTCGTATTGCTCGACCGGCATGTGCGAGTCCGGCACAGCCACGGCGTACATCCCGGCAGCCTTGGCGGCGGTCACACCGAACGGCGAGTCTTCGAAGACCACGCAATCGGCGGGCGAGACGCCGAGACGGCGGGCGGCGACCAGAAAGATGTCCGGGGCCGGCTTTGCGGCGCCTACTTCCGGATCGTCGGCGGTGACGACGGTGTCGAACAGCTCGAACCATGCGCGGTGCAGGGTAGTCTTGGCCTCGAAGTAATGCACAGACGAGCTGGTGCCCACGGCGATGGGAATATTGTGGGCTGCCAGATGCCGGACCAGCGCCTCGGCTCCGGGCATTGCCGGCGCTTTGGGGAAACGCTCTTCGAGCATAGGTTCACGGGTTTCGAGAAACTCGTCGATCGACATCGGCAGCTCCAGCGCCTTGATCACGTAGTCCGAGAAGTCCCGGGCACCGCGGCCAATGGTGTGCTGCTTGACGGACCAGTCGAAGGTGCGACCGTGGCGACTGGCAATCAAGTGGGTGACTTCGGTGTAAACCCCCTCGGTGTCCAGCAACAGGCCATCCATGTCGAAAATGACGGCCTTGATCGGGCCTCGTTGTGTTTGCTGCTCGCTCATGTGATCACGTCCTGTTCCCAAATTCGTTTCAGCCTAACGTTTCCGGGAAGGCTGTGGCTAGGGTCTGTTTCAAAACCTTTCCGCGGGATTGGCGTGCGCAACAAAAGGCACAAGGCCATGTCCAACGCGCTTACAGAACGGCTACGCGCCCACAGAAATGGCCATGAAGGCTGGGCTGTCGGGATCTGCCGATGATAGTCTCTCGCGGCTTTCAATCGGCGCTGCCGGTCCCGGTACGACTTTCCCATCATCAGAACGGATATCTTCACGTCACTATGAACAAATCAGCAGGTATAGCGATTGGCGTCATCGTCGTAGCGGGCGCACTGGCTACGGCCGGTGCCTGGTACACCGGCAATCAGCTGGAAGGCGCGCTGAACGACTCGATCAGCAAGGCCAATCAGGAGCTGGCGAAGTCGTTCAAAGGCACGGACACCAGCGTCAAACTGGAAATGCTCTCGCTCGACAAGCACTTCTTCAGCAGCACGGCGCACTATCGCGTCGACATCCAGAACCTGTCCGATAGCACCCAGGGCGGCCAGTTTCTGTTCGTCGACCATATTGAGCACGGCCCCATTCCGCTGTCGCATCTGAAGACCCTGAACCTGCTGCCGGTCATGGCCCTGAGCAATTTCCAGATGGAAAAAAGCCCCAGCGCCGAAAAATGGTTTGCCATGAGCAAGGACGTTCCACCGCTCACGGGCCAGGCCAGCATCGGCTATGACCGCGCCACCAAAGGCACACTGCAGATGGCCCCGCTGGAAATGACCGACGTCGACGGCACGTTCCGTTTTTCAGGTCTGGACCTGAACGCCGAGTCGTCGGCCGACGCGGA
Source organism: Pseudomonas cerasi (assembly GCF_027983475.1). Lineage (NCBI taxonomy): Bacteria > Pseudomonadati > Pseudomonadota > Gammaproteobacteria > Pseudomonadales > Pseudomonadaceae > Pseudomonas > Pseudomonas cerasi. Next base: position 463,989 of record NZ_JAQJVM010000004.1, on the reverse strand, counting down.
AAAATTCAGCCTTGCGGGCAACATGGACAATCTGCAACTCAATGTCGCGTCGCCTGACGGTCCGGTCAGCATCGAGATCAAAGGCATGACCTTCGACACGGGCGGCACCAAAGGCAAGTCCGGTTTCTATCTGGGCCATACCAACATGAAAATCCAGAACGCGGGTTTCCAGGTGGTGGGCAAACCACAGGTGCAGATCCGGGATTTCACCAACACCAACCTGGCGCAGGAAGATGCCGGTAACCTTGCAGCGCAGATCAATTACGATGCCGGCATGATTGCCTACGCCGGCAAGGACGTCGGTTCTGCGCACATGGGCTTCAAGATCGCCAATTTCGATGTGCTGGCGACTCAGGCGCTGTATCAGTTGTATCAGGATAAAATCCTGCCTCAACAGCAACAGGCCGCGCTGGAGAAGCGTCCGTTCCGCCTGGAGCTGAACACGGCTGATCAGGAACTGATGAACACCCAGATGAAAACGCTGCTGGCGGCCAAACCGCACATCGAGCTGGAAAAACTCTCGCTCAAGACCAGCAACGGTGAAAGCCACATGCGTATCGCCGTGGACCTGGCCGATCCAGGCCCGCTCGATCAGCCTTCCGATGCGCTGCTCATGAAGAGCCTGGGCGAAGTCAACGCCAGGGTCGTCCTGTCCAAGCCGATGATTCGCGATCTCGCGACCCAGCAAGCCATTCGTGAAGGCCAGACCGACCTCAAGGTCATCGCTGATCAGGCCAAGGCCGCTGGCGACATGGCCAGCGCAATGGCCGAGATGATGCAACTGGCCAAGGTCGACGGCGACAACATCGTCTCCGACCTGCATTACGCCAACCAGATGGTCGACTTCAATGGCCAGAAAATGACCGTGCAGCAGTTCATGAGCAACGTCATGGGCAAGGTCGGCGTGCTGGGTAACCAGTAAGCCGCCTGCGACACGGTCTGCCGTCAGGACGGGCGATGTGCCGTCCTGACACCAGGCGTCGCTACTGAGTCAGCCCGCGCAGGGTATCCGCCAGTTGCCGGGTACGCTGCGAGGTGCCCGCCGTCATATCGCTGGAGCCTTCCAGTTCCGACAGCAGCCCCGTCAGCGTTCCAACCTCAAGGGACTGCTCCTCGATGTGCTGCGCCACCTTGCGAATTTCCTCGGCCAGACGCTCGATATCGGTGCCGATGTCGTTGGCGTTCTGCGACGTCTTCTGCGCAAGCTGGCGCACCTCATCGGCCACCACTGCAAAGCCACGTCCCATTTCGCCCGCCCGCGCAGCCTCGATGGCAGCGTTCAGCGCCAGCAGGTTGGTCTGCCCGGCGATCTGCTGGATCATCTGCACCACCGACTGAATGCGCAGGCTGGACTTGGCCAGCTCCCGCGAGCCGAGCACCACCTCGTCAGCCTGACTGACCAGGCTTTTGACGGTGTTGCCCGCTTTGTCGATAACCGTTTCCTGCTGGGTGATGGTCTGCGACAGCTCATCCATCGAAACATGCAGCTCGCCAGAGTAATGGCGCAATTGAGCGGCGATTTCTTCCTGATCCTGATGGGCCTTGACCAGCACATCGCCCAAGTCGCTCAGGCCACCGAACACCGGACGGATCTGCTCGTCCAGACCGCTCGGGTCAATGGTTTGCACGAAGTTACGCTGCTTGAACTGATCGATCTGCTTGACCACCACATGGCTCAGACCGGCCAGCTTCTTGATCTGCCGACGCAGAAAGAACGCCTTGAACTCGCCGTAATAGGCGATGAAGTTATCGATGTAGTCGTCGCGGAACGGCTGCCCTTCGGGCACCTTGAAGAAGAACACGGCGGTGAGCGTCTGGTTGAGGTTCAACCCGAGAATCTCGCCAAAGGTCGAGAAGCCCACCACCGGCGTCGCACCGAACACATCGTTCATCCGGCCCAGTTCACTGCCGTTGTTCAGGCGCCGCAGGATGCAGTCGCTCAACAGGCCGAGCAGCGGCTTTCCGGACTTGCCCTGCAGAAAACGCGCGAAGTCCTTGCGCGTGGTGTCGATCATGGACGTTCGTTTGACCATCACCAGCTCTTCGCCGGGTGCCACGTCGCAGAACAGGTGAACCCGCTCGCTTTCATAATCGATGCGCGCAATCGAGCGCACGAACAGCTCTTCGCCTACCCGGATGGCGAACGAGTACTGCGCCAGCTTGCCTTCCAGCTCATGCCGCTCGCACTTCAGCGCGTCACACAGCGCCGCAACCATCGTAGTGATCTCGCCTCTGGGGTTGACCACTTGGCTGATGTAACGATCTTCCAGGGAGGCCGTCAGCACACTCAGGCTCAGTGGCGTCGGCGCGAAGTTCTGGCTCTTGAAGACGCCGAAGCGCACGTTTTTCGCGCTCTTGAGAAACACCACCTGAGCATGGTTTTCGTAGCTGCGTTTGCCGTCGTGAATCAAGGTCTTCTTGAAGTCGCCTTTGCCCCCCGCAGAACCGCCCACGAACAGGCACGGAAAGCGCCCGGACTCATACAGCGCTTCCATGAAAAACGACTCCGACGCCGACAGCCCGTCGAACGTGACGTAGGCCAGCGTATCGCGGTGGTCGATGGGGGTGTTGATCTGCGTGCGCTTGATCGAGTCGGTCAGGCGCGCAATGCGCTCACGCATCGACAGCCGCTTGCCCGCACCGCGAATGTCTTCGCTGTGCAGCGGAATGTGCACCACCTCCGCACTCTTGATGACGCTTGAGTCAAACAGCGCGAGGACGATCCGGTCCCACTGGTTATCCGCCGCGCAGTACAGCGAATCATTGCCCGAGCACAGTTCGCCTGACGTTGTGCACAGGCTGATCTTCGCGTTGGGAAAGCGCGTAGCGACAGACTTGGCCACCTGATCGAAGTCGACGTGCGGCGAAACGAAACCGGTCAGATAGACCGGATCGAAGCTCAGCGCAGACAGCTTGGCGTTCAATTCCCGGGCGGACGTAATGACACTGATGGCGCCTTCGGTCCGCGATGTGCCGGCCCGAAAACGAGATAAAAGGCTCATGGTTAAACCCGTAAAGATAAAAAGCAGAGGCCACGCGGAATATGGACCGATCCTTATTGATCGGCTGCCAACAGGTTCGGGTGAGCTTGAAGGGCGATGAATTTTGCCTATGCGTGCCGCTCAGGACAGGTGCAGCATCAACGCTCTGATGAGGGCGAGCGTCTGGCGATGCACCGAATCATAATGATCATTGTGGCAATAGGGCCGTACCGACAGGGTGATGGAGTCGGCCGTTGTGGAGGACAGGTGCACATCGACAGCGGGGCTGCTCAGTACATTGGGCAGGCGGGCGATCTGATCCTTGAGGCGCGGGATGATCTTCTGCTCGTCGGCGGTGCCCGGCAATGTTGCGGTCAGTTCGACGCTGCGAAAAGCATTGCTGGAAAAATTGACGATCGTGTCAGAGAAGATCTTGTTGTTGCCCACCAGATTCAGCACGTTTTCCGGCGTGTTGATCGACGTGACGAACAAGCCGATTTCGACCACGGTCCCGGTCACGCCCGCCGCCGAAATCAGATCGCCGACCTTGAAGGGCCGCAGCACGATGATGAAACCACCCGCGGCCAGATTGGCCAGCAAACCCGACCAGGCCATGCCGATCGCCAGCGCCACGGCCGCCAGCAGCGCCGCAAAGCTGGTGGTCTCGATGCCGCAATAGCTCAGAATGGCGATCACCAGAATGATATTCAGCGTCACCGTGATGAACGAGCCGACATAGCGCAGGACCGTCGGATCAAACCGCTGCCGCGTCAGCGAACGCTGTGCCATCCTGACCAGCACGCCGATCAGCCAGCGACCCACTATCCACAACAAGGCTGCGATCACCAGCCTCAGAACAACAGTCGTCCCGTACTGCAGAACGATATTGAACAACGAGTTGATTCCGTCAGTGCCGATATTGATGACATTCAGCGCATCCATCACCGCTACTCCAGACCGCAGGGCTCGCCCGGCAGATGGCCTACGGAGCGGAGCCGTACATTGAAGGGCAAAGCAGGGCGGTGGCTACTGGTAGTTTTGACTGGAGGCAAAGGGCCTGCAACTGGTGTTGGGGGCTCAGCAGGTGTTGTGGGCTTTTAGCCTACTCGTGTCTATTTTTTGTTTTTTGAGATGTAGTCAACTATGTTTTGTACCGTTTTGAATTTTTCAATTTCTTCATCCGGGATATCGATGTTGAATTCTTCTTGTAGAGCCATGCTGAGCTCGACAAGTTCTAAACTGCTACCCTTGAAATCCTTGGTTATGTCAGATGTCGGTTTTACCTCTACTACCGCTGCTTCCAAATGCTCGGCCACCAATTCTTTTACACGTGTCATTACCTCTTCCATGATCATCATCTCCTCGCTTGCGATTTTTACTGACTACTGAAATCCTAAAATTAGGCCTCAACAGAAAAGCTGTCTACTGACATTAATAACAGCTGTTCAACAGTGGGAGATCTGAGCCGTTTGGCCATGCTCGTATTAAGCCCGTCGATAAATCGCTAAACTCGCCACCTCACAAGGACGACTCAAGGACCTGGTATGCCGCTCCCTTCTGACACCCTGCGCCGTACGCTGGTGATCTGGCTGTATGCCGTCGCAGTTGCGCATGTGCTGGGCAGTCTGGTGTTCACTTGGGCAGGCTTTTCCGGCTTGCTCGACGGCTACCTGACTACGCTTGAGCAGGCCTTCTGGACCGATGCGGTTCCCGCCGCTGCTCGCGCGCAACAGGTTTGGTGGATGGCGCTGTTTGGCGCAACCTTGCAAACGTATTCCGTGTACATGCTGGCGCTGGTGCACCTGGGCAACCGCCTGAAAAGCACCATGCCCTGGGGCTGGCTGATTGCGGGCCTGCTGCTGTGGGCGCCTCAGGACATCCTGATTTCCGTGCGTGGGGGCGTCTGGTCTCATGTGTGGCTCGATCTGGCAGCGCTGCTGGCCTTGTTGCCGCCGCTGATCTGGCTGTATCGCCATGATCGCCGCACTTCGGCTGTTCACGCGTCGAAGGCCCCTCGTCATGTCTGACTTGCCGCTGCTGTATCTGCTGGCGGGCAACGGCAGCAGTGCCGAATGGTGGGACGACGCGCTGCCGCATTTTCAGCGGCATCAAGCCGTGCCGCTGGAACTGCCAGGCTTCGGCAATAATCCTCAGCCACCCTGCGAAGACCTCGCCGCCTATGCCGATGCGCTGTTGGCGGCGACCGTGAAGGGCAGCGCCATCGTCGCTGTGGGTGTCAATGCCTTGCTGGTCATGCATGCCTTGCAGCGCCAGCCCGGACACTTCTGCAGAAGCGTGCTGCTGGCCCCGGTGGGAGCTTTTCTGTGGCAGCGGCGCTTGCCTGCGCTGATGTCGCCGCTGCCCATTCGCAAGACCATTCACTGGCTGCTGGCCAACAAGCCCACGCTGTTTGCGCACAAGTTTTCCAGGCAGACCTGGCCAGCCGAGCACTACCAGCGCATTGGCTCCGGTTACGCCCGCTGCCGTGCTTTCGTGCCGTATTGGGATCTGTTGCGTGCCGACACCGCGCTGCCACTGCTGGAGTGGGTGCAAGATCCGATAGAGCTGGTCTGGGGCGATCAGGACGAGGTCCTGAGTATCGAGCAGGCGGCAGCGTGGTCGGCCATTCTGGCGCGTGCCGACCTGAGCATCAGCCTGAAACCGGGCTGGGGTCACTACCCGTGGATCGACGCGCCGGCCGAGTTTGCGCAGTGGCTGGAGTGGGGCGAGCGCGGCTTCGTTGCGCACACCAAAGGCGGCCGTCTGCGTCTGGCAGCCATCGCCGGGCAACCGGTGCCCGATGCACTGTCTCTGGTGCTGGGCGATGACTCGGCCTTGCCCGCGTTTCTGGCCCGTCAGCCTGACGCTATCTGGGCCGTGCGCTCATCCAGCTTCGGTGAGGATCAGGCCGATGCGGCCAATGCCGGTCTGAGCACCACTTTTCTTCGCGAGCCCAGCCACAACGTACCCGTGCGCGTTGCAGAGCTGCACAACGCTGGCGTCGAAGAGGTGGTGGTACAGCGCTTCATCACGCCGGTGCTTTCCGGGATCGCTTTCGTGCGTCACCTGTCGGTCGAGCTGGAGTGGGTGCAAGGGCATCTGGAGTCGCTGGCCGACGGTCAGGCAAGTCCTGAGCGAGCAATCATTTCCCGCCTCGGCGCGGCCTGGAGCAGCGGCGACTTCAAGCCATCCCACGGTTTGACTGAGGAGGCGCTCTGGGACTTCCTGCAGGGCATTCTGCGCGTATTCCACTACGTGCCGGGCGACGTCGAGTGGGCCTGGGATGGCCGCCAGCTGTGGCTGCTGCAGTACCGCCCGATCAGTGACTACGGCTGGCGCCGCCACCTGACCGCCGCCAATATTGCGGAGATCCTGCCGCCCCAGCCCAGCAGGCTGGTCGAGTACGCACAGCGGCGTGCCGCAGGCAGCATCCCGGCGATCATGGCGCGTTGGGATTCGCGCGTGTTGCAGGACAACGAGCCATTCACCGCACTGTTTGGCGCAGCTTCCTACATCAACAACGACCTGTTTCTCGCACGTTTGGCTGACTGGGGCATCGCCTCCAGCAGCTACGCCGATGAGGTCGGCGGCGCGACCCCGCATCTGCCCTGGCGACCGCTGCGTCTGGTGCGCTCATTACCGGTGTTTCTGCGGATGCAACGTGTCGCGCGTGGCCACTTGTTGACCCTGGAAAAGCAACTGCACCGTTTCGACCGAGAGCTGCATGCCCTGACGGCCCAAGGTGCTGACGGTCAGCAATTGGCTGACTGGTTCACCCGTTTCTACTTATTCGTCGTGCAAGGCAACCTGTGCATCGCCACCTCGCTGGCCAGCAGCGGCGGAGACCTGCTGGGACGTCCACCGACCGCTTACGACGACCTGGAGCACTGCCCGCACCGGCTGCCCTGGGAAACCGACCCCGCGACCCCACGCCCGGCAGCCACTGACCTGCCTTTACAAGCTTTCCCGACCTGGCCGGGTTTCATTCGCATCGCCCACCGCGCAGGCCTGCCGGGCATGCGCGGCTACTACCTGCAAGTACGCGAGTGGTATCGCGACAACCTGATGCGCCTGTTCTTCCGCCTGCATCACGCCATGCCCAGCGCCGACCGGGAACACTGGTTTGCGCCGCATCCAGACATTCGCAGCCGTGCCGGCAGCTTCTGGCAGGACGGCCGCGAAGGCACCGAGCAGGCCACCGGTTTCATGATCTATCCTGGCCAGGTGCAAGGCATTCTGGGCGAGGACATCCTGCTGGAAGACACCCTCGACCCCGGACGCCACGCGCACTACCAGAACGCCCGCGCGGTGATCGCGCGCATGGGCGGACGTCTCTCGCACGGCTCGACCTTGCTGCGTGAACTGCGCAAACCCTCGGCCGTGCTGCCGCAGGTTGATCTGGCGTGGGTGGGGCGTGAAGTGCTGTATGTGGATGGGGAGTTGAGGTTGGTGGAAGGGCAGGCATAAAGCCCGAGGGGAGTTATCCACAGCCAACCCGCACGCTCATTGAGCGGTGCGGGTGCTCAGCTGGCTACGTCTGCAGGTCAGAGACGCATGCCTTTGAACGGGTTCCAGCCTTGCTCGCCTTTCACTTCCTTGAGGTAGTAGGAGTAGTTGGCCGTCAGGGCGTACATCAGAGAAAACACGACGTTCAAGCCGGTGCCCAATGCTGCCGGAACCTCCATTCCGAGGATCCCGAAAAGCAGAGCTATAACGATGTTGACCGCGATAATGACGCCGATCAGCGCCAGGTTTTTCTTCCACAGACCCAGCACGAAGAAGTAAATCGGACCGAAGAAAAACGCGATGATGTTGGTGCAGACAAGCAACTTCTTCTTGAAGTCAGGCAGCGTGTTCACTGCCGGCTTGAAGCGTGGATCGTTCGGCGCACCATACGTCTCGAAAAAATTGAAGCGCTCTTGCCACTTGGCGCTGTGCTGGCCAGTGCTTTGGGTCTGATCTGTCGTGCTCATGGTGCTACTCCTTGTGTTCCGTGGGGTGACGTTTTCTTCCGGGAAATCCTGTATCTCTGATGTTGCTGCTTTTGTAATCAGCGAGCGATTGTATGAAGTTTCCAGGTGGCGTACTACGCAATTGCGCCCCGAGCCCTTCATGCCGCCTCGACAAGGTATAGCCAAACGCTTACACGCGGTGGAGGGATTTGGCCATTTCCGATCTGGTCCTTCCTCCGTAGTATTGGATCCATCAAGTGGTGAACAGGAGTTCACCAGGATCAAGGATGATCGACCATCGCCTCGGAGGCAGCCGACAGGGAGTCGGGATGGTCTTGGAAAAACCCGCTTCGGCGGGTTTTTTGTTGGGCGCGATAAAGTCCTCGTTGAGCCCGGCTATTTGCGTAGCGCCTTTCTCTTGCGCAGGTTTTCACGACGCACCTCGAGATCCTTGCGCCGCCGCATCTCCTGACGGATCTCCTTGCGTTCGGATCGAATAATCCTCCATTGCATGCGTAACTCCCGGCCGCGCTCGCTGTTGAGCGATAAAAGGCCCAGCAACGGGAAAAGCAGCCCCAGCACGTAAAGCATCAACTCGAAACGCCGCCAGTGCGCAGGGGCAGTGGGCAACACGGCAAAAAAGCAGCTCACCAGAATGGCCGCCAATATCCACATTCCGCACGCATGCCCGCGACTCATCATGATGCCGCCGAAACTCAAGACCAGTGATACGCCCATCATGAGCATCATTGACTGGCCCGTTCTCTCCGGCTCATTTGGAAAGTACGCATCGACCACCGTGCCTGCGGTAATGGCGAGGGAAAATATGCCCATGAAGATCGGAGTCAGAAAGGACAGCAGATAACGCGAGCGGAAAGCGGCAACGTGACTGCGGTAAATTACCATAGGCTCCGGCGAGGCCCGCTTGCTGCGAGATTGTTTACCCATTTTTCTTCCCTGGTTGGGTGTGGCGGTTAGTTGTCTTCTTCGCTGATAGTCTGTTACCTGACTTCATTTGCTGAATGATATTACCCATTTCAAAAACCTACCCAGCCACCAGCGACTGCGTGCTTCACGAAGCTGTTCGATGTACTCGAACGTGTAAGACCGATTGTGCTTCTTTTCCAGCGCCAGGATTTTTTTCAGTATTCGGATGGCGTCCCTGTTCCAGTAAAGAAGGTAAAGATTGCTCAGTGCTATCCAGATACTGACCATAATGATCAGTTCTATAGGCCACACGATCATTGCAGCGATTCCGGCCACAATGACGCCTCCGCTCAGTAAGTTTCCGTTTCTCGTGCTGACATAACCGTGCACCATATAGACCTTGTTATCTCTGGTCTCAAACGACAGCTGACCTGATCTCGATTTTGTGAAATAAATAAATAAAAATGAAACGAGCATCAGTAAGGCCGGAATCATCGCCCACGATAAAGCATCTGTCGTTGAAGCACCGTATTCAGATTTTGCTATAAGATAAATAACGCTTGTATTCATGAGTAGAAATGAAGAGAAAAGGCCTGTGAAAGAATGAACTGCGATTGCAGTGAAGCTTTCGCTCAGGTAAATCAAATATATTGTTCGCATGAGCAGGGTAAAGAGACCGAGGCATACCAGCCAAAAAAAATCCGATTTAAACGTCGACATTGTGCCAAATAAGGCAATCAGGAAGAAAGACCCGTAAAGTCCCTTTTTTATTGCGTTGGGTTGTGGTTCGATCATGTGGTTAACTCAAGTTTTTAAAGCGAAAATATAAAAAATTTAATGGCTTGGTCTGAAAGATCATACATCAAATATTTAAGTGTATGACCAGTCGTCCCACTATTTTAGATGGTTGCATTTGACGTGTGACCTAATCAAAGCGGCCGGTGCTGAGGTTCAGACGGTTGCCGATGTTGTAATACGGATGGTTAGGTGCTGGTCTACGCGAAGAGGCAGTGAGGTCAAATTGCTGAGTTAATCGTCCTGGCATCCTGCGCTATATAAGTCACGGTCTTTCACATAATGGCCCACAGGCCGTGTGCGAAGTCTGTCTTCTCAGCGGTGACGCCCAGTTTTCGGCCGGTGTCCGTCGGTTTGCGCTCGATTGACAGCAGTCGGTCGCCGTCGTCGTAGGCGTAGTCCTGACGCGCGTCGTCGTTGAGTTTGGCCAGCAAACGGCCTATCGGGTCGCGCTCCAGATGGGTGCTGCGCCGTGGCTGTTCGCCTTTCTCGCCGTAGCCGATTTCCTCGACCTGTGTCAGGTGCCCGCCGAGGTTGTAGCTGAAACGGCGGATGAGGTTATCGATGCGTTTTTCTTCGATCAGACGGTCTGCATCGTCGTAGGCAAAGCGGTAGGTCGCATCGTTTTCGTTGGTCAGGGCGACGAGGCGAATGGCTTTGTCGTATTCGTAGGTGATGGTCTGGCCTTTGGCATCCTGTCGCCATTTAGGCAGGCCACGGCCGTTGCGCAGCAACTGGGTGGTCTGGCCTTTGCCATCGGTGTGGGTCAGGACCTGGCCCAGTTCGTTGTAGGTAAAGGTCTCGCTGGTGCCATCCGGGTGGTTGATGCGCAGCACTTCGCCGTCGGGCTTGCGTTCCAGCGTGGTGGTGTTGTTCAGGGCATCGGTGACGGCCACCAGGTGGTGGCGTTCGTCATAGCGGTAATAAGTGCTTTTGCCCGAACAGTCCTGAAAGCGCTGCACTTGGGCCAGGGTGTTCCACCACAGGTATTTGCACTTGAGCGTCGGGTCGACGATGGTGTGCGGCAGGCCGTCCTCACCATTGAGGTACTCGGTCTTGTGGCCCAGCGCATCGATCTCGGCCACGAGGTTGCCTTTGGCATCGTAGTTGGCCTTCTAGGTGCTGCCATCCGGGTAATCAACCTGAGTGATCAGCGTCGTCAGGTGGTGGTACTGGTAACGAATACTGCGGCCCAGCGGATCGGTCTCCTTGAGCAACCGGGCGAACTCGTCGTACTCGAACGCCAGCTGATTGCCATCGGGCAGGGTCAGCCCGGTCATGTTGCCGGTGTCGTCGATCTCGATGACGTAGTGATCGCTACTGTAGTCGCGGCTCAAGGTGACGCGATGATCCTTGTTGTAATGAATCTCCAGCTCGCGGCCCAGTACGTCGGTGACCCAGGTGGTGCGGGCCTCGCGGTCGTAGCGGAAGTGGAAATGCTCACCATCGCTGGTCTGGTGTTCGACGACACGCGGCTGGCCGTCGATGATTTCCCAGCGGTACTCGCAGGTCAGGCCCAGTGCGTTGCTGTGGCGGGTCATGACGCCGTCGGTTTAGGAGAAGTCGCGAATGGAGTCGCCATTGTGTTGATGCAATAGAAAGGAGGCTGAGCTAGTGTTAGCAGCCTCTCTTTCAGATTAATTTTTTAAAGAGCTTTAGAGTTTCCAAGATAGTCTGGATTTAGGCTCTATAGAAATATCAATGTTGCTTAGAGTTTTTTATTTTTTCAAGCTCAGACTTAAGAAAGCTAACATCTGATCTATCGAGCCCGGCGTCTATTTTTTTCCACCATTTATGAATGGCGCTTTTAAATAGCTCCACTCCTTCCTCAGTCAAATCAGACTCGCGAATTTCAAAATCCTTCTTAAGCTCTCCACTTTCGGTGAAAGGTGTAGTGCATATCAGATTCTCATCTTTCAAGAATTTTAAAAGCGCAGTCGACATCTGGATTATATTTTCTTTGTATTGTAGGTTTTTATTCCTGCTGTATAAAAGAGGTACGCTAAATTTGACGAGATCTACCATTATTTTACCCTCACAATACGTGAAATGTCCGAAAGTTAAACGAGCTGTTTTGTTTTAGGCTCTCTTACGAAAGTACCGCCCATTTACCGGATTTCGGACTCTTTCGTAATTTAGCTAGTTTTATCTGCTGTCTTACTGGTTACTTCAGCTGGCGACCAACTCCCATCTTTGCGTTTAACTACAAAATCTACACGGCGTGCCGTACCAGCTGGTGCACGTCACTGTCGGGTTTGCCCCCAGCGTGTTGGTTTTCAGATAATCTTTGATGATGATCTGACAGCCGGAGGTCCGGAAAAATATAGTGGCTCTACAACTTAAAAGTCGCGATTTGTTTAGCATAACTTTTCGCCGCTGGAATTCGAGAAGCCTTTAAGTAGTCTTCAAGTTCCTTTTTGCTTTTTTCATCTAATAAATATTCTATTGCATTAGCAAGCAGAAACCCCGGCGCATATCCCTTGCTCACAATGTTAGAGTCTCTATCCATTACCTCCGGCTCCTCACCGCTTGGATATTCCTGATCTTCTTGGATGCCATTCATGATTTTGTATTTTTTTATAGAGTATGATTTAAGCTCGCCCGCCCTTTCTGAAATTATTTTCTCAATCGCTGTTAATTCTAATCCAGACCTATTGAGAGCATCGGTATCCAAGCGATTGAATATATCTGCATAATCCTCGGACACCTTAAGTTTCAGCTCTTTTTTTAAATCACCCACTATTTTTTTGTAGGGCGATGAAGAAATTAAATCTCTTACTGATTCCGAAGTGGTGGTACCCATGTATCTACTCCTTTAATTACCCGAATTAGATCTGACCCAACATGTCTGAATTGATCGACTGCTTCATGCTCCCACGGTGTAAGTGATAGCAGGTTAGATTTATCATGAACTCCGGCCCCACCAGTCCGCTGAGGAATCAGATCATGATGGAGCTCCATAGATACGTCTTTTTCAGATATCTCTAACGTCTTACGATTAACTACTTCAACTTTCATTCTAGGGGCTTGCCCTTTTGTCATTCGAGCTATGTTCGCTGGTGAGTACGCTTGAGTGGGAGCCTTAGCTTCAGCCTTCCAATAGCTGCTTCGAGCCGTGCCCCAGCATTCCCAGCCCCAAGGATCGACCCATAACGTCGGATTTGGAACATATTTGTAAAGGTTGAAACCGCCATCTAACCCAATCGGATCCTGCGTAATAAACCGCCCAATCTCCGGGTCATAATACCGAAACGTGTTGTAGTGCAGTCCCGTCTCGACATCAAAATACTGCCCCTGAAACCGCAGGTTCTGCTCAACCTCGTTCACCACCAGCTTCTCAACCGCTCCCCAGGCCCGGTACTTCGCCTGCCAGACGATCTGACCTTCGGCATCGGTCATTTCCAGCGGTGTACCAATCTGGTCGGTATGGAAGTAGTAAACCTTGTTTTCTACCTCGCCCTCTTTCTCATCAACACGAGCCAACGGCGCATAGCTGCCGGGCTCGTAAAGGTACAGGCTGCTCTGGCCGGGGCTTTCTTCGCGCAGCATGCGCAAGCCTTGCCAGAGGAAGCGTTTGTGGTCGGTGCGGCCTTTGATCTCGGACTGTTTGGCGACTCTTCGGCCCAGGCTGTCGTACTGGTAGCTGCTGGTGCTTTCCACCTGTGTGTCGGCCATGGTCTCGGTTTTGACCAAGCGGTTTTCGCAGTCGTAGGTGAAGGTCTGCCAGCGCACGATGCCGACCGTTTTCTCTATCAGGTTGCCCCAGGCGTCGTATTTGTATTCGTGGTTCGCCCACTGTTTGAGGCGATTGTCTTTGACGTGGTCGAAGCGGCTGGTGTTGAAGTTCAGGCGGTTGGCCGCGGCGTCGTAGCGGAACTCTTCGCCGTCGACTACTCGACCGGTGTTGCGCGCCAGCAGCTGGCCGTTTGCTTCGTATTCGTACTGGGTTTCGCCGCGCAGTTTGTCGAGGGTGCGGCTCAGTTCACCGGCCGGGTCGTATTCGTAGCGGCGGTGAATCGGGTTGTAAGCGTGTTCGACGTAGCGCTCTGGCTTTATGAGCGGGTTCTGGATTTGTGACAGTTTTTCCGCAGGCAGGGTGGTCGCGTACTGCCAGGCCTTACGACCCATGCTGTCGTAGCCGAAGCAACTTGTGAGTTTGCCTTGGGTGCGGTAGATCTCGCGATGGAGATCGTCGCGCTCCATGTCGCTGATCAACTGGCCATCCAGATTCATCTGGTGCAGGTGACCGCTGCCGTAGTACAGGTGATTCAGGTGCTGACCGGTGGGCAGGGCCAGGGTGGTCAGGTTGCTGAGCGGATCGTACTCGTAGGCAAGTGCGCCTTGGGGTGTGGTCTCTTTGATGAGGCGGCCGAGCAGGTCGTAGGCAAATTCCAGTTTCTCGGCGGCAATACCGAGTTTTCTGCCGGTGTCCGTCGGCTTGCGCTCGATTGACAGCAGTCGGTCGCCGTCGTCGTAGGCATAGTCCTGACGGGCATCGTCGTTTAGCTTGGCCAGCAGGCGACCAATCGGGTCGCGCTCCAGATGGGTGCTGCGCCGTGGCTGTTCGCCTTTCTCGCCGTAGCCGATTTCCTCGACCTGTGTCAGGTGTCCGCCGAGGTTGTAGCTGAAACGACGGGTGAGATTGTCGATGCGTTTTTCTTCGATCAGACGATCTGCGTCGTCGTACACGAAGTTGTAGGTGGCGTTGTTTTCGTTGACCAGTGCGGTTAAGCGAATGGCCTTGTCGTACTGGTAGGCAACGGCTTTGCCCTTGGCGTCCTCGCGTCGGGTTGGTAGGCCACGGGCGTTGCGGGACAACCGCGTTATCTGGCCTTTGCCGTCGGTGTGCGAAAGCACCTGGCCGAGCGCGTTGTAGGTGAAGGACTCAACGCTGCCATCGGGATGGTTGATGCGCAGCACTTCGCCGTCGGGTTTGCGTTCCAGCGTGGTGGTGTTGTTCAGGGCATCGGTGACGGCGATCAGATGACCGCGATCGTCATAGCGGTAATAAGTGTCTTTGCCTGAACAGTCCTGAAAGTGCTCAACCTGAGCGAGGCTGTTCCACCACAGGTATTTGGATTTGTAGGTCGCATCAATGATGGTGTGTGGCAGACCGTCCTCACTGTTGAGGTACTCGGTCTTGTGGCCCAGTGCGTCTATTTCAGCGACGATGCTGTGATCAGCTAATTTTTATTCAGGAAGATGAATAAAATGCAGCAAATGGCTGAGACAATGTTGGCAGCCATTTGCGTGGTCCATTATTAAAGAGCCAAAAAATATAATGAGATGCTGACTTACTAAGGCCTGGTTGTTGCTCGCTTGGAGGTCTCAACCAAGAATCAGTAGCATCCTCGGTTGAGATTGCGAAGTCTTGCTGTATGCCTTTATGAGGCTGAATAAGTGCAAAAAATCCTGATTTTTTAGCTAGGTTAGCCATTGAGTATTCTTGTTATTAATCTCCTGACTCTTCACGATCTAATAAATAGGAGAAGAAACTTGCATAGCTATCCCAAGAGTCTGGTGGCGTACTGAATTTTTTTGTGTTTATATTTTCAGCATCAATCGCGTCACACCAGATCACGGCGGGGACACTTGAAACGTCTAGTACTATAATGCTTTCAGATGGCTCAGCCAAAACTATGTAATCGTTGGTTAGATTTATCGATTTCTAAGGCGGAGTGTCTCGTCAACTATATTTAACGGATTTGTATCACTTGAAATCGCATGATGACTGATACCTCCGAGAAGGCCACCGTTGTAAAACATTGCAATTTGTTTAAAGTCGAGAGGAAGTTTAATAGCCAGCTCTTTCTCTATGGACTCTAATGCTTCTTTCGAACCGCTATCAAGGTCATAATGTGCTTTGTATTTTTCTTTCAAGCTTTCTATATTGAACATATTCTTTATCCCTGGTTATTTACACGCCATTTCCAATACTCTCGAGTATCAACATCAAAATTTTTTCTGTCAGGCTGTAATGTAGGATGAGGTTTGCTTCTGCCATATTGGCTATGTAGCGCATCCTGACCGGGCTTGCTTACTCCGTGATAGCGTGTGCTTGCTTCGACCAGCGGTCCTGGTGATTTTTGACCGAGGTGATGTAAAGTCGCAAAGTTACCATCCGGCAGCTGTGGAGAAACTCAGTCCTACGAGCGATCTCGACATTCCCTAGGTTCAACCCGAAACCCTGGACCTTAACTGTAAGCGCCTCATGAACCCCACATTCCCAATCAGCCATTGAAGCTTGATGCTGTGCTCCCGATTCTTTTCAGGAGTCAGCACCTCATGATGCGACCCGACGCCAACGTCGAAAAAGTGTACCTCTATCCCAAACCGGTGGACTTTCGAAAATCTATTGACGGCCTGGCTGCACTGGTCGAGCTGGACATCAAAGTTACCGTGTTCGACCCCATGCTTTTTGTTTTTCTGAATCGCCCTCGTAACCGAGTTAAAATCCTTTACTGGGAGCGCAACGGCTTCTGCCTTTGGCTCATGCGCCTGGAGTCCGAGCGTTTCAAAACATCTCCCGATAAGACAGACGAAGCCATCGTGCTGACGGTTCAGGAACTGAACTAGAAGATTACGAAGCCTTACTGCCGTGAAACTGCTCGCCAGAGATACCTCGCTAAAGCCAATCCTCATTTTTTGCTAGGTGGGGTTTGTGGCGCGGATACAATGGATTTTGCGGAGGGGGCGAAATCGTATCAGCGCAAACACTGCCCGATCAATACGCTCCTGGATTACGGATACATCACCGACGTAGCACAAGCTCATCAGATCAGAGCGGTCGCGTATACTGACCCTTGCCGTCTATAATTTAAAATCAGGTACAGCAAAAATCATTAACCAGATGTATTAAATCGGCTTTAGATATTTCTTCCTCATCCTCCCTATTGCGTATTAACAAATATTTATCATACTCAGGGGAAAGTATTTCAATTACTGCACCCATCCAATTTGTAACCTCAATAAAACCGTTACTGACCCCATTAAGATTATTGATTTCATTGAAAAGCGCGTTTAATCGAAAAAAGACTCCATCCTCAACTACCCCGGCACCCGTTTTAGGATTATCAAAGTACACACGAATTTTCGGATGCTTATTTCTCTCCCAGTCGAGCGTAGGATTGTAGTGCAGACGCAGATCTCTAAACTCTTCAGGACTTTCATCCCCTGAAAACTCACACCTAAAGATTGGCAAGCATAAGAATAAATACCTACGATCAATACCGTCAGTGCCTTTTAAATACCCATGATATTCAGACGGAACTGCGATACCATGAGTAAAGCCGTTAAAATCTTTTTTAAGTTTGTAAATGGTAGGTTTATCGACAGCCAAGTTAGAGGGTGCAGAATCAATGGTTTCAATAGCAAACAAGTCATTTTTTAAATTTTCAGAAACGACAAGCAAGTCTTGAATGCTCGACGACTGCAACCAATAATTGTATGTATAGGTTCGCATTTTATCTTGAAAGAAAAATACATCAGAGCGAACCCTACTTACATCAACAAACTCTTCAATCAAATCATTTTCCGTAATCACGACACATTCCCCACTAGTTATAATCCGGCCCTACATCCTGCCTGTACCTAATACCGTTCGCGGACATTACACCGCCTTGCCTACTGTTCTCAACTTTCAACTTTAAACCAAGCTCCTTGGTATCATTATAAAAGTCGTTTCTCGCCGCCCTAGTCGAATTGTAACCTTGCTCATTCCAATGTTCAACAACTGGTTTTTTATGCTCAATGGTCAGTCTAGGGTCATCCCTGTATACCCTATCTCCATCAACCGTCATTACTTTACCGGCATGCTTTCCGCCTTCAATTGTATTAGCGTCGAGGACCGCGTCTTTCACTCCAGCTCGGTAGCTACTTGGATATTCTGTTTTCCGATTTAACCGAGTACCCTCCGATGTTTTAACAAACCGTCCGTTTGGCCCTCTCGCCGGCTTAGGTGCCACTGTCGGCTCAGTGACTACATTCGCCTTAGGAACTATTTTCACATTCCCAAAGTTCGAGCCAAAACCTTGAGTTTTAAACTCATATCGCGCATCAAACCACTTGCCGCCTTTCCCTCCCAGCCCGCCACCCAGCAGCGCTCCGCCAAAAGCCATTAGCTTCTGACCATCGGAGCCTTCACCATACAGTTTGCCGCCCGCCCAATTACCTCCGAGACCACCCGCGATACCGCCGACCAACCCCGCGACGACAATAACTGGACTCGCCAGCACAAAAGCACTCGCAAGCCCCAGCGCTAATACTCCGCGTTCAAGCAGCTCTGGGACTTCAGGATTAATCGCATCGGTTGTCTCCGTGCCACCACCAATAAAAACGTTGCTTGAGCCAGCACCTATTTTCGCATCACAAATAGTTCGATCACCTACGCGAGCTGCGGGTAGGTTGTTGATGTAAACCGAGTCGCTACCTTGAGCGAGGATCTGTGGTGTCCCGCTGTGTTGATTGCATAGCGCCGTATCAACATGCGCCCTGGCTGCCGGTTTTCCATTGATGTAGACATTTCTGGATCCGGTCTTTATTTGCCCGGCGTTGTGACAAGCAAACGATAGGCTACCAATGAGCTGACCAATGCCGGCACCCGTCGCAGCACCAGCGCCAACCATTGCCCCAAGTGCGAGTGCACCCAATCCGCCCGTACCGACAACCGCGATGCCAACCAGCACAGCCCCAGCACCAATTGCCAACCCAGCTAGCAAACCACCCAACGCACTGGAGTGTTCAATCGGGTCATCAAGGCGCGCTGCCGCTGTCATACCGGAATAGCCTCTTTGAGAGGCTCATCCGGACCTGGCGGCTGCCGCAATTCAAGCGTTTCGACAATTGAGTCGAAGTGCTGACGCTCCTCAGCCGTCATGCCTTGAGGATTGTTGCTTGTACCTGTGATTTGCATGAGCAGCGGTTGCTGGTGCTCGTCGTGGTGTAAAAAGATCAACTGCAGTTGATGAACAGGTTGTCCCTGTTGACGCCAACGAAACTCGACGCGACGAGCATCCAGTCCAGCTACCACCACGGGAGTGACCGGCTCAATCCATTCGGCGTGCGACAGCGATTTTTTTAACTCGGCCAGCAGTTGCTGAGCCATCGTTTCAAGATCTGCGCCGGGAATAACAGGTGATCTACCCACCACAAATGAAAACGGGCTAGGCCCGATATCCGTCATGGTGAACACGTGAAAGGTCTTATCCTTAAAGCCTAGAGGTCGAATAAAGCTCAGTTCATTAGTTTGAAAGCGCTCAGGTACTGGAACGGCATCAAGGGCTTCTTGCGCCAAACGCTCTGCTTCCAGACGTTTTTCCTCACGAATGCGGTTTTCTGAAAGACGATCATAAAAACTAGTACGTCCATCTGTTCGTTGGCGCATGCGGCTACTCCTGTCGGTCGCTTATTTGTTTAAGTTGATTTTGGTAGTGCCGTCTATATTTACTGTGATACCGGACAGCGTAATCGTCCCATCAGCGTTCATGACGAGCTTGCTGGAGCCCACTTCAAGCGTGATGGATGTGGCCGATTTTATTTTTACTTCACCCTTATCTACTGTTACAAAATACGAGCCTTCTTGGACAGCGATGCTTGTCTCCAGCTTTATAGTTTCGGAGTGCATGCCCTCCACTTTAATAGTCCGGTTACCACCGACAGTGTGGTTCTCATCTACCTCGATGTCGGTGTCCAGATTGCGCTCGGCGTGCAGGCTTACCTGCTCTGCGCCAGCCTTGTCCTCAAAGCGAAAGAAGTTGGCGTTTCCGCCGTGTCCTTTCGTGGAACGAGTCAGGAAACCGCTCTGTGTCTTGTTGGCTGGCAAAGACCACGGCGGCGTGTTCTGGCTGTTGTACAGACTGCCCATGACAAGCGGACGGTCGGGGTTGCCATCAAGGAAAACGACCACCACCTCGTCACCGACGCGCGGGATCTGAATGCTACCAAAACCGCCACTTGCGCCGGATTGAGCGACGCGGACCCAGCAGGAGCTTTTGTCGTTGTGCTCGCCTTTGCGGTCCCAGTGGAACTGAATCTTCACGCGACCCAGTTCGTCTGTGAAGATTTCTTCTCCGGGCGGGCCCACAACGATAGCGGTATGCGGACCGGAAATGACGGAGCGGTTGGTGGTGAGCTGTGGGCGGAAAACTATCTTCTTGCGTACGCAGGAGAAGGTGTTCCGGTAACTGGCTTGCTGGCCGTTGAGGTAATTGTTGTGGCCTTCGCTATCAATAAGAACGAGCAGAAATTGACGATCTTCAGGCGAGCCCTGATCGTGGTCGTAATGCTGCAGCAGTTCGAAGGTATAGCCAGGCTTCATGGCGCGACAGTTACTGGCCCCTCGAAAGCTCTTGCCCCTCAACTCAAGCGCTTCAACGCGCAAGCGCAACAACGCCTCACCTTCATCATAAGTGCCATGGGTGTACTGGCCGGGGAAGTCGTACACCTCGAAGTTCTCAACGTCACCCTGCTGGTTCAGGCTGTTCATGGTCACTGGCAGCCTGTTGTTAGGCTGACGATAGTCGAACGTCTGAACCGCCATTTTTCCTGATTGCAGCCTGCGGTCGCCGTTCCAATCGGTGATGGAGTCGGCTGTCTCGGTAACAGATGCCGAATGGAAGCGTATCTGGGGCTGTTCCGGCAACGGCACCAGCGTAGTGGAGTCGTCGCAGATGATCATGGTGTGGCCTTCGGCGGTATGCTCGAAGTAATAGAACATCCCTTCTTCTTCCAGCAGGCGCTGGACGAAGTTGAAGTCGGATTCGCGGTATTGAGTGATGTAGGTATAGCGCTTGAGAGGCTTGCTCAGGCGAAACTCATGCTTGGAGAACGCGGTACACATCGCGAACACTTGGGTAACGACTTCCTCAACCGTATTCCCCTGGAAGATACGTGTGTCGAAGCGGTTCTTCAGCATCGAGAACCAGGGGTTGAGCGTTGCCGTGTATTTGGCCATGCCGCCGTCGCTGCCACCGCTAGCAAAGCGCGTGAGATAGCCAGCGATGTAGCGTGGCGAGCCATCGGCTAGCTCGATCTCGATGACCACATGTTGGCCCATCATCGACTTCAGCTCGACCCCGGAGTCCTGGCACACCAATAGCAGATCAAATTGGTACGCACGCGAAAGACCTTCAGTCCCTCGGAAGGACTCCAGCAGCAGTTCCTGCTCAGGATTGGCGAGGTTCTTGAACTTGAAAAGGCGCCGGTTCTGCGGCGAAAGCATCGCGGCAAGGTCCATCAACATGTATATCTCCTTGAGGGCAGGGAGGCCAGCACCGCCGGGTTTAGCGGCTAACGATTACGAACTGACAAGTCACGGCTTAGGTCTGGTGCTTAAGTATCAATCATTTAGGGCATTGGATTGACATTAACCACGGATGTGGATCGCGCCCTAAACCTCCGAAAATCTCGTAGGACCAGGGCTACAGACGCATTCCACATCTCGCAAATACTGCAGCGTGCGACCATAAATTAGTGTGAAAGTGCCACTAGCTCAGTAAAAATACCCTACATCTCTCACAAAACCGTTACAGTCTTATCTTAAAGTATGAAAGGAAACACCGTGGTGCTGCGCCGTGTCAACCACAACCATGCGGCTCAGGCGTTGGCTGTGGTTCTGATGAAGACACGCTATCTATGGGTGTTTTGATTTCCCCGAGCCCAGATACTTTTTAATGGGTAAATACTCAGTATTCACGATGATTTAAGTGAAGACTCGACTGGTTGATGGCTTAACGGCATCATTGCGGTCTGTTTCGCAGATGAGAAAAATGAGCTCGCCTTGAAATTCAGCTCAAATATTCAGGTCTGACAGGCGACATACGCGCTGCCCAGACTACGCTGATTCGTGGTCACGCAAGGCACCGGTGCTAGCTTCCTTCAACCCAGGACTGTGACGTGTAAATGGACCTATTAGCCAATGTTCCTAGCTGGGATGACATCGAGCGAAACCTCGATGATAAATTCAATACGCTAAACCAAGGCTACAGCGATGGGCTGCAGAGCGCTCATGACAGCTGGAATGGCTTCACTCGGCGCGTCAGTACCGCCGCGACTCAAGCATTCGGCTACATGGGCAGCAATCGCATCGATTCGGTGAAAGCAGCCATGAGGCTCTCCCGCGATATTGTCGAGTCAGACCTCAAGCGCAAGTGGGCGTCTATCGAGATCGAACAGATCCTCCCGGTACTGCTGCAACTGGTCAAAGAAGTGGCGATGATTCTGGGCGGCAGCGTCGCGGTCGGCACCATTGCTGGCGGCGTTGCCGGGTCGTTTTTCTTTGGTGTAGGCGCCGTGCCGGTAGCAGCAGCGGGGGCGGGTATCGGGCTACAGGTTGGCAATCTGATCCTGTTGACGCTAGGCCTCGCCTCTATCGCTGAGTATTTCTACCAAGGCCTACCCGCTTGCCTTGCAACCCTGCAGGAAGGCTTTGCTACCGCCTGGCATGCTGACGAAGGCCTGAAACCCGAGGGCCTCGACCCTACCGGGGGTTCGGCATACGTAATGCAGGAGCGCATTGATCGTGCCGCTCAGCAACTGGCTAAAGGTCAGGAACAACTCGTACTGCTGCTATTCACCGCCATCGTGACGTACTGGACACGTGGGCAGGTCAAGGCAGGCCTCATGGGCAGCATGGATAGCATCGCAGCGCGCAGTGCCAAGCTTCAGGCAGAGATTTCGAACAAGCAGTTTGCGAATTGGTTGGCGCGTAATGAGCAGAAGTTGTTGGCTCAGCCGGAGTTGCAGGTCAATGGGCCGGCTCCGCTAAAGAACGTAGAACTCGATAATATGCGCGAGTACTATGCCAAACAAGATTCAGGCTTTGCACCATTAAAAAAACAGATCGATGAGGTTAAAACATTCAAAACTTTGGGGCTGTCCGACGAGCAAATTGCAGACTTTCTATCCACGCCCGAAGGCGGAAAACTAATAAGTAAACTCCAGGCAGCATCACCACAAACAGATGCCACCGGTATTTATGCTCGAGCTTATGACATTGTGGCAAGCGGCTCTACAATTCCCCAAATAAAAACAGTAAATTCACCGTTAATAAAAATCGTTCCACGAGGGCAAGAGGTCACTAGCTATTCTCCATTTTTTACAACGCTAGAAGAGCTTCAAGCGGCAATGAAGTCAGGAAGAACACTTGCCGACGCATTTGGATTGCCCTTAAAAAGTGAGTCCGTCGGCTATTCGGTTTTTCAGATCGCTCCGTTAAAGCCTACAGAGGTTTTTGTGAGTAAAATAGCACCTACTACAGAGTTGGGCGGAGTGATTAACCGGACCGGTGAGGTTTTTCAATCTATAGTTCCTGATCGTGGCGAATGGGGCAGTCCCAAGCTGTTGGGTACAATATTTAACTAGAGGTTTATATGGATATCGAAAAGCTTAAACAAAAAACGCAAAAGCTGCGTGAGGTGATTGAAGATTTGAGAAAGTCAGATCCCGTTGTTGAAAAGCTTCGAGTTGAGATCGAGCCACTGATGAAGCTGGCCGAATCTGGCAAGATAACAGTTAAGTTGCAGTGGCGAGACATTCCGGGGCGTTATCTATTTACCGAAGAGGGCTTGCAACAATATTCTCATCTTGAGCATGCTTTCGCAGAGTTCAGGATTGAGCTGACTGGTGGAGAGACTCCTTTGTTACGTAAGTTGAAAAGGGAAATGGGCGAGGAATGAAAGTGAGTGTCACGGGCATTTAACTTTTGTTTTGTGTGGCGCACATGTCTTGCGACTCTAATGCTGTATGACCTGCTTTCTGAGACATATAGCATATGCTCCGGTGAGATTTAGCTAATAACCGACTGCAATTGCCATGTTTAAAATGTAGTAGCTAAGCATTGACTAATGCTCTGCGCCCAAGATAACGTTCATCATAGACAATTAGGAGTAACATAAATATGGATGTTAAAGCTTTGAAAGTGGCAGCTGCAACGCTCCGCGACAAACTTGAATTTTATAAGCATCGCGACCCTGATGCTTCAATATTATTGTCGAACCTTGGGAGTCTACTCTGCCGAGCAGAGCAAGGCCAGATAACAGAGATGGTTGAGCCCCGAGATATTCCAGGGTACAGGCTTTTTACCGAAACGAACTTACAAACTTATGGAGATTTGGAAAAAGCCTACGCTGATTTTTGTCTTGAACTCACAGAGGTGCGCGAAACAGACGCTTACAGAATGTTGGCGGCCAAGATGGCTAAGGGCTGAGAATTCTATCGATATATAATTGTATAGCGTGGTTTTTAGGGAGGACATGGTAAGGCGAAGATGTTTCTATCCTTCCCGATGAACATTGAGGTCTTGTGGCTATAGATGAAATGGGAAATGAAAAGCAGAGAGGCAATAGGGCGTACTAGATAAATAATAGTTCGACATGGCTCTCTGATAGGGTTAAAAGCCGCCATATAATTTCCAACATGAAGACTCCAGTAGAGACTGGGGTGTGCATAGGTAAAATTGGTTGCCGGAATGGTTTTCATGAGTGTGGCGCTGTGTTGTCAAATCACGGCCCATTAAAGATAAATAAGTAATGAGTTGGCCCCTTTTAAATGAAAAAACTAAAGAAATAAACGCTCTTATCAAAAAAGCATCACGTCTGCTAAGGCAGTATGAAAAATCAGAATGGGCCGATAAGCTAGATGCGTACGCCGAAGCACTCTTTGATGATGCGGATTATGCGCTGTCTAAAATAATTTCACTGTATGGCGGTTCGGGGTCAATAAGTGATATTGTTTTGTACAGTAATGGAAAGTCTTTATTTGAGGAAAATAATAGGTCGCATGAGCTGCTTTCTAAGATATACAGTTTGTGTTCAGGTGCAAGTTAGCTAATGCCAGAATGCGATTGTTAAGTCTGGGGTGTAGTGGCTAATTGCAGTGAATGGTCTGCGCCTAGGTTGAGGTGCACAAGCATGAACACTAATCCCTTTAAGGCTGCATCCATAAAGCTCACAGATAAGCTTGATTTCTACAAGAGTCATGACTCTGATGCTTCAATATTGTTATTGAATATTTGCTTTTCCTCGCAGAGCGGGGCCAAATAATGAAAGGCGTTAGCTGATAGCTGATTATTTGGGCTTTACTTGTATATATGAAATGAAGCCGCTCAAACCTACCAGAGGTTACGTCAGTGAGTTCGCTCCGACGAGCGAGTTAGGAGGTTAGTTAAATGCTCTGCCGGAGCAATGCAGTATGTGGTGCCTGATCGTGGTAGCTGGGCTCCATCTGTAAGAGTTAGGACAATAGGGAACTAAAAATGAACATAGATAAAATCGAATTTTCAGCAAAAGTTTTGGAAGAAAAATTAAAGGAATATGCTGTAAAGGATAATGAGGCTTCACGTCTCTATGAAGATTTAAAGCCGTTGTTGGAACTGGCAAAATCAAGACGTATTCTATCACCAATACAATGGGGGAAAATCCCGGGGCGCTATCGCTTTACCGAGAATGGGCTTCAAGAATACAGCGATTTAGAGGAAGCATATGCTGTATTTTCAATTGAGATTACGGGCGGGGAACCTCCGTTTCTAAAGATGCTTCGTACAGAGAGAAATCAAAAATAGCTTATTGAACAAAGTGGCAATAAAATTAATACTGCACATTAGTTGGCGATAGTTAGATTTCATCGACATGTTCTATTGAACATGTTCAAAGCTCCGGAGTGTAGGTTACGAAACTGTCCACCCCGTGGGGACGTAAGCCACGATCCAACGACTCTCGAATGAAAATTTTAGATGAGTTGGCGATAGACAAAACGTCATTCTTACTTGTCATTTTCGGTTAATAATGACTTGGTTGGCTATGAAGAATATTATGAAATAGTCCAAAGTGGCTACGAGCTTTTTCAAAAAACTCCTGAAGTTGAGCTCGTTTTCGTCATAAAATTTAGACTCAGAGAGTTGGGTGATTTGCTTACTGTGCAGCCCAGTTAAAATAGGGGGCTACACGTTAGGGAAGCAGACCCAAAGTAATTGCTCCACGAGCATGAAACTGGTGGCAGCTTAGTGTGCATGTGCGCCCGCAGGCTAATGCTCAAGGTTTATCTGAACTTCTCCGCTTATGGGAAAACGCACTTATAGAGGGCAGACCTCCCTCAAAGCGTTCTTGACAGGATAGCCGACGGAGCGGTATAAGTGGGCAAGGGTTTTTAGGAACGTAGCAAATACATCCTTCTTAGGCATTGCTTAAATAACGATGTAAGGAACGTCTGTAAAGAATATTTCATTTCTAAACTATGTGTCTCTGAAAAAAGTCCCATGATAAATCTACATACCCCGTTAGACATCGTTACTGACTATGCTGAACGGTATAGAAGCTTTAGGCCTGCGCCTACTTCTAGAGTATCTACCTCAAGTGGAAGATCTTCAGGGGTTGATAGTCCCACAGACTTCTCCTTGGTTCCGGGCTGGCTAGCATCTAGAATACCTACGCTAACAGCCTCTCAGGCACTTGACCGATCAAAAGGCGCACTTCTTGGCCTTGCTATTGGTGATGCAGTCGGTACAACTCTGGAATTTACTAGCCGCGATTCTAACACTGTGACAGACATGCAAGGCGGGGGGCCATTTAGACTCAACGCGGGTGAGTGGACAGATGATACCAGCCTAGCTCTTTGCTTGGCTGACTGTTACCTTGCGAATGGAAAACTGGATTGCGCAGACTATTTGAATCGGCTATGCCGCTGGTATAAAAAAGGGGAAAATAGCGTCAACGGTGTTTGCTTTGATATTGGTAATGCGACACGCAACGCACTTGAAGGTTGGCTAAAGGAAGGATTGAGTTGGAACGGTAACTGGGAGCCTAGTACCGCAGGCAACGGCTCAATAATCAGATTAGCACCGACAGCTATTTTTCGGCGAAACTCTCTGATCACTACATGGATGGAAAGTCAAACGCAAAGCAGAACTACACACTGTGCGGTTGAGGTGATTAGTTGTTGCGAACTTCTAGGGGCAAAATTACACCTTGCTCTAAATGGGGCCAATAAGCAGGAGGTTTGTTCTCCCATGATCGGCCCATTCCAGCCTCGAGTAATGATCATCAACGCCGGTGAATATAAAGAAAAAACTAGAGACCAGATCCGCTCCTCAGGCTATGTTATCGACACGCTGGAAGCAGCCCTGTGGGCCGTATGGAATACCGACAACTTCAAAGATGCTATTTTGCTGGCCGCCAACCTGGCTGATGATGCCGACAGCGTAGCCGCCACCGCTGGACAAATTGCCGGTGCATTGTATGGTGTATCGGGTATGCCAGATGAGTGGGTAAAAAAAGTCGCTTGGTCGGATCATATTCAAGATTTAGCTCAGCAGTTGTTTGAGCGCGCACCAAGTTAAAATGCATTTTCGGCGCTGTCGTGGAAGTGTGCAATCCTTTAAAGGTCTATCGCTGATAGCGCCAAAATACAGTTTCTTGAGTGTTTATAATATAGATATTTATATGAATTTTTCGTAAGAAAAGTCAGAGGTAAAAATGTTTACTGCGTGATAATGACGTTTTGTCATAATTACGATATTACGATCTTTTTCGCCGATGAGAAAAGTGAGCTTGCTCTGAAATTTGGCTCAAAAATTCAGGTCTGATCGGACCAAGTGCATATGGATCAGAACGTGTCAATTCGTGACTACCCAAATAAGTTGGTGCAACCCCCTTCAACCCAAGGACAGTGATGTATAAATGGACTTAAACGCCCAGGATAACATGCGCCATAGCAAATAGGAGTAATATTATGGATGTTGAAGCTTTGAGAATGGCAGCCACAGCGCTTCGTGACAAACTTGAGTTTTATAAACATCGCGATCCTGATGCTTTAATATTGCTATTGGATCTTGAGGATTTGCTTTCCCGAGCAGAGCGAGGCCAAATCACTGAAATGGTTGAGCCGCGAGATATTCCAGGTTACAAGCTTTTCACTGAGGCAAGTTTACAGTCATATAAAGATTTGGAGGCCGCATATACAGATTTCTATATGGACCTCATCGAGGGGCGGGAGACCGAGGCCTACAAAATTTTGCTTGCCAAAATGGCTAAGGACTAAAATATCTGCAAATAGGGAATAGGCTTGAGGAACAAAGCAGTGCAGCTCATTTCTAGCAGAGGTAGGGGGTTGAATAAATTTCTTTCTGGCTGTGACAGTTCAAATCATGAGGTGCTAAAAATTAACGTAGAAAAATTGAGCTCTTCAGCAAGAGTTTTAGAGGGGAAGTTGAAAGAGCATATGAATAAAGATGTACAGGTATCACATCTCTATAACGACCTGAGACCATTGCTGGAGTTGGCGAAGTCGAGGCGGATTTTAACCCCTATAGAGGTGGGAGCCGTTCCGGGGCGTTATCGCTTTACCGAGAATGGGCTTCAAGAATACAGTGATTTAGAGCATGCATATGCTGTATTTTCAATTGAGATTACGGGAGGGGAACCTCCGCTTTTAAAAATACTTCGCGCAGAACGAAATCGAAAATAGCTCGTCCGTTCTGCAGTGATGAAGCGTATTCTGTATTAGGGGCAAGCCGATAATAAAGTTTAATTCCGCCAAGGAGTTCATAGGTCATGCTGTTTTACTTACCGAAATGCGTATAAGTCGCCACCCTGCGTTTTCGATATACGCAGCAGTTCTAAAAAGCCTCTCTATATAAAATCAATTCTTGAGGTTGTTGAGGCAGACAAGTCCGGACTTCACAAGCTTTTTATCGGGGCCCTTGCAGTCAAGGGGTTCAAAGAAAAAGATTACGTGCTGGCACAAGCCCCGATGGATGTTTATTACATTGCGAATCAGTCAGCAAACGGTTTGGAAATTAAACTTCCCGAAGGGTTGTGGCATCCTTGAGGAATAAATTTTATAATGGTTACCCTGTGCAGAAAAATTTGCAATTTTCTCTCTTGGGGCCGGTTGTAGGTTTCTGCTTTCCTTCGTCCTTCTGTAAATTCAGCTG
Source organism: Pseudomonas cerasi (assembly GCF_027983475.1). NCBI lineage: Bacteria > Pseudomonadati > Pseudomonadota > Gammaproteobacteria > Pseudomonadales > Pseudomonadaceae > Pseudomonas > Pseudomonas cerasi. Next base: position 435,409 of record NZ_JAQJVM010000004.1, on the reverse strand, counting down.
CCGCCAAAATCATTATTATAAATATTGAACATCTTAAGCAAAAAACGCAAAAGCTACGTGAAGTGATTGAAGATTTGAAAAAATCAGATCACGTGGTTGAAAAGCTTCGAGCTGAGATCGAACCACTGATGAAGCTGGCCGAATCTGGCATGATAACAGTTAAGTTGCAGTGGCGAGACATTCCAGGGCGTTATCTATTTACCGAAGAGGGTTTGCAACAATATCCTCATCTTGAGCATGCTTTCGCAGAGTTCAGGATTGAGCTGGCTGGTGGAGAGACTCGTTTATTATATAAATTGAAAAAGGGAAATGGGTGAGTAATGAAAGTGCGTGTCACGGGCAGTTAATTTTTACTCTGTGTGGCGCACATGCCTTGCGGTCCTGATGCTGCATGACCTGCTTTCTGAGATATAGCATATGCTCCAATGAGAGTCTCAAGGAATCTGAACCAAATGTCCAAACCGTGTCCGCAACAGCTCTACAACAAAGCCTGGCTATTCGCATCCCATGCCCACGTAGGCCAAAAAATGACAGGCTTGGACCTTCCTTACACCACCCACGTGGCGATGGTTGCCAACGAGTTGATCTTTGCCCATCGCGAAGAGTCCGTGGGCGCGCTTGAGATAGCCTTGCCTACAGCGTTGCTGGAGGATACGCCGGTGACTCAGGATGAGTTGGCTGAAGCGTTCGGTGTGGAGGTCGCCTCAGCCGTGGCGTGCCTGAGCAAGAACCTGATCGTGCCGTTTTCCGAAGCGCTTTATTTCGCCGGGATCGCCAGTCATTCCAAAGAAGCTGCGTCGGTCAAGTTGTGTGATCGCATCACCAATCTTCAGTCAGCGCCGTCCACCTGGAAGAAGGCAAAGCGAGCGTCTTATCTGGTGGAGTCGGCGCAGATCCTGGCTGCCTTGGGGCATGCGAACGGGTATCTGCGGCAGCGGCTCACCGATACGATGGCGCGTTATGAGGCGCTTTATGTTGATGGCTTTGAAGACTGAGTAATGAGCTCTCATCATTGTCGGATCGAGAACGGGAATCTCTGGATAGAAAGTCAGCGAGTCTGCCTTCCTTACCCAGTGGATACGTTTTTGCTTTTTCAGGGGATAGTGCTAATCAGGCTTGAATCCCCACCGGGCGAGGGCTTCAACCGGAACATCTTCGCTTTCTCGATGGCTGGCGAAGTGCTCTGGCAGATCGAGGAAAGCCCGCACGGTACGCAGGCGGACAAGCCGTTTATGAGTCTTCACTGCGATGACAACGCTCAGGTCATCGCAGGTTGCTGGAATGGTGTGACCTACTCGGTGAATGTGGAGAACGGGAAGATTCAAGTTATCCAGTTCAACAAATAGCCGCGCTTCCGGCGTTTACCCTTCAGCTGACGCGCTTCGCGCCTCACCAACGCAACCCCTCAAACGGATTCCAGCCCTGCTCGCCTCTCACTTCCTTCAGGTAATACGCGTAATTGGTCAACTGGCCATACAGCGAATTAAACGCAAACCCCAGCGCAGAACTCGCCTCCTTGGCGTAGCGGAACTCAAACATGTCCATCACGATGTTCAGCGCGACAGAAACCACTATCATGATCGCGATAATGCACAGGTTCTTCTTCCATAGCCCCAGAATGAACAGGTAAACCGGCCCGAAAAAGAACGCGAAGAAGTTGAAGTTGATTTTCACTTTTTTCAGAAAGGGCAGTTGCTTGAGCGCAGGTCTGAACCCCGGTGCGCTTGGGCCGCCGTGCGCTTCAAAAAAGGCGAAGCGTTCTTTCCATTTGTCGCTGTAGCGGCCTGATGCGTTTACCGGGTCTGACGTGTTCATTCTCTAATCCCTGATATGTGTGAATCCTGTGAATGGTCGTTCCCTGTTGCAGCGCTGGGTACGACACAAAATACGGGTAAATCATGGGCACGTCAGTCGTACAGACAGACTCGCCTCGTGGTGCATTTCCCGACGGTCTGTACGCACCTTCATACAGACCGATCCACCAGATCGCCCTTACTGCTTAGGCTCTTTCGTACCCAGCACATCGCGAATGCTGTCCACGACGTTGCTGTCCTTGATGACGTCGTTCAGCCAGCCTTCCAGCGGCATGTTGCCCCACTTGATGGCGCGCTCGATGAGGTACGGGACGGGGCTTTGCGGCTCGGTGTTTTTGAAGAACTGCGCGATGCCGGCGAGCATGGTGAAGGCTTCGTCGCGTGTGGTCGGGGTGGTGCGCAGTGGTGCGGACGCGCTGTCCTGGCTGGCCTGGGTCATTACGGCACCTGCGGGTTGGTCGACGACGGTTTCGGGGGCGGCCTGAGCGGCGGCGGGGGCAGGGCTCAGTTCGATGCCGCGGTCCTTGAGCAGTTTTTCGGTCAGTTGCCCGGCGCGTTGCAGGATGTCGCTAAGGGTGACAAGGCTCGGCGCGTCGCGGCCGAACAGGGTATCGGCAGTGGCCTGGAGCTGCTGGCAAGCGTACAAGCTGGCGGCGATTTCGCTGGCCTTGAGGCGCAGATGGTCCGAGTCGGTCAGGACCACCGAGCGCTGGAAGATTTCGGCGTTGATCTTGCCTTCTTCAACAGCGGACTGCATGGCCTTGGGATTTTGCAGCGCGAGGTTTTCAACGTGGCGCGACTCGTCGTAGCGCAACAGGCCAAAGTTCTGCCCCTGGGTGATCGGCAGCCCGCCGACGACTTCGGTCAGTGTGGTTTTCAGCCAGGCCAGGCGGGCAGCGCGTTCTTCTACGCCATCTTCCAGAGACGGGTACAGATCGTCCCAGAAAGTTTGCAGGATCCGCTCGGCCACGGTCAGGCCGAAGGTGATGCCGACGAAGTGGTATTTGTGCGCCAGGGCTTCGCTGAGCCAGGCGACGAGCATCAGGTCCTTGCTTTGTTCGGCAAGGCCCTGTGCGGCCAACGTGATGGTCTGTTCCCAGTCCGAGGACTTGAGATCGGTTTGCCAGTCACCTTGGGTGAGGTAGTCGGGGTCTGCTCGACGAGCTTCCTTGACCTGATCGAACAGGGTGGAAAAGCTCAGGTCCTCGCCACTTCCCCCGTTGATGGGTGCCGTCAGATCGGCAAGCGAAAGGTCGTTGAGAAATTCAGACATAGTCAACTCTGATCAGAGGATAAAAGAACACCGTGCCTGGGCAGACACGGTGTTGAAGACGGGCCGCTTGCGCGACCCGATGTGTCACGGACTTATGCGAATACTTTGTTCGCAGTGCGGTCCCAGCCGCCAGTGACGTTACCGCCACCCTGGCCATCGGAACGGCTCTGCTGGGTGTAGGTAGTCTTGATGCGAGCGAAGTTGAAGCTGATTTCTTCAATCGGCAGATCGCTGACTGCGTTGTCTTCGCCTTTCTGGCTACCGCCAGCAACCGCCTTCACGGAAGACACAACCACTTCTTCCAGGTTGATGGTCAGGTAGGTCAGCTTGTCGCCGCCTGCACGGTTGACGTTCAGCTGGATCTTGGCGATGTGAGTGCCCTTGCAGCACGCTTCGAACAGCTTGGCGGAAGCCTTGTCCACAGACTTGCGGATGCTGAAGTCGCTCAGTGCAACGCGCTCGGACGAAGCACCGCCCGAAGAGCTTGCGGTCGCCGAGGTGGCCTGGGTAGCGCCGAACTCGTAGCCCAACACTTCGATCCAGTCCTTGTGCTTGTCGTCCAGAACTTCGCCTGGGATGCCGTCGATTTGGATGTATGCGTCAAATGCCATTTTCTGCTTCTCCTTCTTCATTTAAAGCCGTGGCGTCTGCGGACAGAACACGGCCCTTTTGATTAACCTTCCTGAAACGATCAAGAAAGGTTCTCTTGCCACGGCCAAGGTCTCATATGGACAACCCGGGCTTCGGTTTGCTCGCCAACGCGCGATCAATTGAGCGCGCGTACTTCGATCTCCACGCGTCGATTCGGCTCAAGGCACTGAATCAGCTGAGCTCTGGGTTGCTGCATATCGCATTTGACCAGAGGCTTCTCGCTGCCTTCACCAACCGCGTCCACCAGCTCGGCGGGCACGCCCTTGCCGACCAGGTAAGTCTTGATGGTCTGCGCGCGCTGTTTGGACACCTGCATGTTGCTCTGCGGGTCGCCCAGCTGGTCAGCGTGACCTGCAATCACGATCTTGCCGATGTTCGGTGTGCTCAACAGCTTGCCGGCGATCGCGCTCAACTGATTTTGACCTTCGGTTTTAAGGCTCTGGAAATCGGCACGACCAAAGGCAAACAGCGTGTCCGATTCCAGCGTTATCGTTTCGATAGCCTTCAACGACTGCGTCAACAGGCTGTTGATGTAATTACGCGAACTGGATGTCAGAAATGCGTTGTCGAGAATCCGCGGCACGTCCAGTTCGTGAATCTGATCGCTGTAGAAGTTGATCTGTCGGCTGGCGTACTCGTAATCCTGATTGGAGCCTGCCTCGGCATTCGCGGTGATGGTCTTGCCGGTCTGACGCGCGATGGCCGGGTACCAGTAATCAGGCATCTTCGCTTTCAGGAACGCCGGGTCAGCCTTTTCACGCTGGGCGCGCGACAACATTACGTAGGTGTCCAGCGTGGCCTTGCCGAAGGCAGCGATGGATTGCGCGCGGTTATCCGGCGGCAGCGCCTTGGGCTCGACACTGTCCACACCGGTGACCGGCATCAGGTCCTTGGCATTACGCTGGTAGACCTTGATGGTGGTCAGCAGGTAAAGCGAGCGCGTCAGGTTGTCTGCGGTCGGTTTGAGCATCACCGTTTCCAGACGGTTGAAGTAACGCGTGCGCAGCAGCGGCTCGACGTCATAGCCCCGGTAAAGACCCAGGCGCAAGCGCAGTGGTACGCCTTCGTCGTGATGACGATCGTAGTAAAGCGAAGTCCAGAAGCGCATGCGATCCAGCGTTTGCCACTCGGTGTACTGCCCGGTGGCCTTGCTGTCCTCGGCTGCGGCCTGAGCGAGTTCGCTGGAGATGGACTGGATGTTGTCCTTGTTGTTCCAGTACGACCAGCCCCACAGACTGCATAGCAGCAACGCGACAAGGCTTGCGCCACCGATCCAGGCGGCCTTGCGGCGACGTTCGCGGTGGTTGGTGGTGTAAAGCGCCACCAGATGCTGATCGGGGATGATCACCTTGCGGAACAGGCTGTTGATGAACAGCGGGTGCGGCTGGACATTGCCATCGACAGCTTCCTGCTCGCTTTCCAGCTGGAATCGTTCGGTGACCTGGCGGGTATGACCGCCCATCTCGGGCTGATCGGCGTCCAGTGCGCTGGTGAAGTAGAAGCCGCGCAGCATCTCGGCGCTTTGATACGGGTTAGCGCGCAGCAGAGCATCGACGAACAGGAGCAGGCGCGGTTTCAAGGCTTCCAGCTCCAGTGGGAAGCGATACACCGCAGTGTCCTGACGAGTGACCTGGATGTCCTGAAGCACCAGTTGCTGGTTGGCGATCTGTTTCCAGTAATTGATCAGTTCTTCCATCGCCACACCGAAGCGCTGGCCCCAGTCGGCTTGCTCGAAGCCCTTGTGCGGGAAGGTCTTGCCCATCACTTCGCCACGCGCCACGTCGTCAAGCTGGCGATAGAACGGCACGAAGCCCGGGACCAGGTCGCACTTGGTAAACACCAGATACACCGGCAGACGCACTTCCAGCAGCGCGTGGGTTTCCTGGATGCGCTCGCGCAGGCGCTTGGCGATGCGCTCCTGGTCCTCCACCGAGGACTGCAGGATGTCATGAATGCTGACGGTGACAATCAGGCCGTTGAGCGGTCTGCGCTGGCGGTGCTGACGCAGCAATTGCAGAAAGGCGCGCCATTTGCCGGCTTCTTCCTGATCGTTCATGTAGCGACCGGCCGTGTCCAGCAGCACGGCTTCCGAGCTGAAGAACCAGTCACAATTGCGCGTGCCACCCAACCCGGCCACGCGTGCGCCTTCGCGTTCTGCGTAGGGGAAGTTGAGGCCCGACTGATAGAGCATGGTGCTTTTGCCCGCTGCGGGCTGACCGACCACCAGATACCAGGGCAGGGCGTATAGCGCGTCCTTGGAGTTGCTGCCGTTCGGCTTGTTGCTCTGCAGGCGCTCGAGGCTTTGCAGCAGGCGCTCGCGCAGCAGGCTGACCTCTTCACGGTCCGCCGGGCTGGCGTTGAGCACCGCCTGGTCGGCGTCGTCACGCAGCAGGCCTTCCAGGTTCTGGTGCTGTGATACGCCTCGATACAGCAACAGCACATAGGCTGCCGACAACAGCAGAAACAGGCCGATCCCCGTCAGCAGGCTGTTCATCGAGCTGAAGCCCAGGGCACGGCCGATGCTCCAGACGATAAAGATCGCCAGGAAAAAACAGACCCCTAGAACGTAGGGCTGGTAGCGCAAAAAGTAGTATTTGATCTTGTTCATACGGGCTTCAAATCCAGCACATCGACAAAGCGGTCGATAACGTCATAAAGAGGGCGGTCAATGTCTGGAAACACATGGCCTCGGTGGTGTTCGTCGAACGCGTCGAAGGGTGCCAGTACGTCATAACTCTCCGAATGCTCACTCACGCCCGTCACCACCCGGTACACGCCGGAGGTGTTGCGGGATGCAAAGCAGAACAGCCGGGGGCGCATGAAATCATCCGCCAGAATGCTGATCTGCGGCACCGCCCTGTTCGGTTCGATGCGTGTCAGCCAGTTGACCCACAGATCGGCTGTCGGGTTCTTCAAGCCTCGTTCTGCCGGCAGTGGCAGCGAAATACCAACGGGTGCCTTGGACGATGGGCGGCTCAGCGCCTGCAGCCTGGTGAGCACGGCGTTGCTGATGAACTCCGGGTAGGAGCTTTCCAGCGAGGTCGCGATGTCGCGCAGGGTGAAGTTCACCAGAAACTTCTCATGCACACGCCTGAACAGCTCGAAATCCTGACCTTGCAGCGGTCGCAAGGCCCTGATGCGTTCGAACAGCACCGCCGTGCTTTCGCCTTGCGCGGCCATGTGCAGCAGCGGTTTGATCTGCCCGGCGAACAGTTCGCTCAGGGTGAACGGGTTCACAAACAGCCCGGCGTCACTGGACTTCACCGTTTGAAAGATGAAGAACGGATAACGCCGAGCGCTTGAGTCCCTGGAACTGATCAAACCGCCCACCAGCCAGTTGCCGCTGCGTGCCCGGTAGCTGAAAAAGCACACGGGCAATCGATCGAACAGCGTGCGCCAGTCTTCGCGGTGCTGCATGTCGGCGAGAGCGCCCTGCAGCCATGCATCGAACTCGCAGACATCGTCGCTGGCACCATGCAGGCTGACGAAATCTGCGCTCGCGGGCACTTTTCCGAAGCAGCCAATCATCGACCGCCCTCCAGATCCAGCATGTGCATCCTCACTTGGTCCGCCCATCGGTTGCGTTAAGCGCGCTTAGCGCCTTGACGTTGGCCAGGTCGGTCAGCTTCACGCCGCCATAGTTGCGTACCACCAGACTGACCGGCCCTTTGGCCGTGTTCCAGCTGAATCTCTGCTGGATGCCGTCAAGGTCAGCGACGCGTGCGCTGTCGTTCATGCGCAGCAGGCCCCAGCGGCCGGTGTAGTCGAACACGGTAATGCGTTCGCCGGACAGGGTGACTACATCCAGGCGTGCGCCTGGCGCTGTGGTAGTGCCAGGCCACGAGAAGCGGCTCCAGCTGGTCTTGCCGTTGCGGTAGTGCTGCTCCTGGCCATCCAGCGTGAAGATGATATCGGTGAAGTAGGCCGACGGCTCAAGCATGATCTCGAAACCGTTGTCGCGGTCCGAGAGGCTGGCGATGACTTCGCCCAGAGAACTGGCCTTGTCGATGTTGCTGACCATTTTCGGGTTGACCAGCGGCGCCGCCTTGGCACCGCTGCCCATGCCGAGCCCTTCGCCATCGGACAGATTGCCGATTTCATTGCGTTTGAAGTTGGGCAGCAGGCCCGACTCCGGGTCGACGAAACGCTGCAGGTCTTTCACCGAGGCCTCGTTGCGGCTGTCCGCAGCAATCGGGTACCGGTGAGCCATGACCTGTTCCCAAGGCTTGGCGACCTGTTTGGCCCAGGCTTTGGCGATCTGTTCGCCAGCCGGATCACGCAGCGTTTCCCAGGCGAACTGAATCGGCAGGCTGAACAGGCTTTGCAGCGAAGTGGAAAGCCCGCCCTGGCTGGTATCGACCGTGGTTTCAACGTAGTTACGCACGTTGGTGACTTCGCTCGGCTGCCCTTCGAGGGTTTCGCTGATCAACTGCTTGCTGCTCTTGCCGACATCCTGCGAGCGCTGGATGTTGTTCATTCGCACTTTGAGCTTGCGCAGTGCTGCCAGGTAGCGATCCATGATGGTGCTGTCGGCGCCTTCGGCATTCTGTGTGGCGAAAACCCGCGATACAGGCTCGAAGCGCTTGGCCAGACTGCCGTCATCCACCGCAGGCAGCGGCGAGACCAGTACGCTGGCCGCTGCTTCCTTGTTGTCGAAGATGCCGGTGACCTTGCCCCAGAAGCCATCGTCGCGCTTGACCCCGGTCTGTTGCGCCTCGCGAACAGCAGGGACGTCCCATTGCGTGTTGTCGTTGACGGCGGCGAGCAGCAGCTTGACCGGCGAATTGCGCACGTCACTGAGCAATGACAACTGCTGCGTGGCGTTGGCCATGTCGCTGAAGCGACGCACGCCCACGCTGTCGATCATGGTGTACCAGACCTGCGTGTAGTCACGCTTGTAACGGGACATGAACTCACGGACGAAGTTGGCTTTCTGCACCACGCTGTCGCCGCCTTCACCGTCGAGCACCCAGTCCGATTCGTTACGCAGATTGCCGGACACCAGCTTGATCAGCTCCGGCTTCACGAACTCTTCCCAGCCCTGACGGGTGAAAATCGCAGGCACGGCTTCCGAACCGTACAGCAACTGACGACCCGGCATCGGCACCAGATCATTCAGGCCGATAGCGGGAAACTGACGGCTGGACTCCAGTTGCAGGCGCAGGTATTCACGGTCCACCAGCGAACTGGAGATCATGAAAAACTTCAGGCTCTTGCGGGTCTCGTCGATCAACTGCTCATTGCGTGGCATGGCCGGCGCGTCGCCGTTCTTGAGCAACTGTACGTAGACCGGCGAGTTGTCCTCGATGACGTCGTCGCTGATCGGATTGGCCTCGCTGGAAATATCCGCCCAGGCCACCGGCAACGCCGCGTTGACGAACTCGGTTTCCGGGTGCGTGGTCGGCTGAGTCAGAATCAGATAAAGCTTGAGAGCGTTGTATGACTCGATGATGGATGCCACCTGCCGTTCATCGAGTCGTCCGAGCATCTCCTCCGACAGCGACAAACCGCCCGTGGTGGCCGACAACTCGGCCGCATCGTTTGCGGTGGCCGGGTTACGCAGTGCGGCGATGGCCTCGCTGCGTGTCTGGCTGGCCGTGTTTCTCGCGGCGCCGGTCAGGCGATTGGTCACGTCGCCGGTGCTGCGCGGAATGCTGCTCAGGCTGGTCGGACGGCCTGCAGCGACGTTGCGAGCGCCACGGTCCAGCAGTTTCCGGCCTTGCGCACGCGCCTTGCCGGTTTTGCTGTCGGAACCGGCGGGAGCGGCCCCGAAGCCATACTGCGGGTCCATGGTTTTGGCGAACTCGTTGAATTCACGCATCTGCAATTGCAGTTTCAGCGTGATCGGCTCCAGCGCCTGGGTGCGCAGTTGCTGCAAGTAAGCGGTCTGGGTGGCGAAGTAGATATCGTCGCCACGGTACAGGCCGCCGCTGAGTTGCAGCGGTACGCCCTTGGTGCGGTATTTCTCGATGGTTGCCAGCTGATTGCGCAGCAGCTCCAGGCCCTGGCCCGAGGCAAGGCGTTGTGCCCGGTCCGGGGACTGCTCCAGTTCGCGCAACTGCTGGCTGATGTTGGCCAGCCACTCGCGGTTTTTCTGGAACGACAGGGCCTGCCAGCCGATGAAGGCCAGCCCGGCGAACAGCGCCGCAGCGATGACGATCGGGCCAATCGAGCGGTCGCGGCCATGCCGTGACTGGTACAGGGTCAGGTCACGGTCAGGGAAAATGACGCGGCGGAAGGTATCGGTGATGAAGTAACTGCGATCACTGATTTTCCGGTGTTCTTCTTCCTCTTCCTCCACTGCACCGTATGGCTTCGCCGGCCGCAGGACGAACGACTCTGACAGCTCGTCTTCATACACCGGTGTCAGCTGCTTGTCGGTTTGCAGGGCGCTGGTGAAATACAGGCCGCGCAGCAACAACTGAGTACCGTTGACGTTACTGCGCGCGAAATGCTGCAGGAACTGCTCGAGGATCGTCGACAGCTCGGCAAAGTAGTTGGGGAAGTTCAGCAGGGCGCTGTTGGCATCGGCACCCAGCGCGATAATCTGTGCATCGACGTGGCGACTGACATGCGCCTGCAAGTTCGCCAGCTTACGATCGAGCACCGTGCGCAGGCTTTCGGTGTTGATCTCGTTCAGCCCGAACGTCATGCCCAGCGGCTGCTGGCGCTCGTTCAGGTCCATGCCGTCGAAGGCCTGGTTGAAGCCGGGCAGTTGGTCGGTCTTGGTCAGCATCAGGTAGATCGGTGGATTGGCGTCCAGGCAATCGGTGTATTCCTCGATGCGCGTGACCAGGCGCGCACCCATTTCGTTTCGTTCGGCGGAAGAGGCGGCCAACAGCTCCGGCAGGCTGACCACCAGTACCAGACCATTGACGGCGGCCTTGCTGCGCTGCTTTTTGAGCATGCGCAGGAACGCCGCGAATTCGCTGGCGGACTGATCGTCGCGAAGGTAGCGGCCAGCGGTGTCGATCATCACGGCTTCAGGGCTGAAGTACCAATCGCAGTGCTGGGTGCCGCTTTCCGTGTCATTGGCGCTGCTGGCAATGCTGGCGGACAGGCCGGAGCGGGTCAGCAACGAGGTCTTGCCCGCTGCGGACATGCCGATGACCAGATACCAGGGCAGATCGTAGAGCGCCGAGGAGCCGCCACCACCTGCCGAACGATCGGTGCGCAGCATGGCAATGGCATGCTTGAGGCGGTCGCGCAGCACCTGCTGATCACGGAACTCGCCGGTGGACTTCAGCGAGCGGTCAACTTCGATCTGAACCAGATTCTCGAGGTTGTGTTCGGTGCGAATCCGCCGGTATTGGCGCAGTACGATCAGCAGCAGGTAGAAGGCGCTGATGATCGCCATCGCTTCGAGCGTGTAGCCTTGCAGCCAACTGATCCTTGGGGCGAAAAACCAGCAGACAGCCAGGCTGATCAGCCACAGTATCGGGACCAGGAACCAGAAACTTTTTAACAGGCGCAGTAATGTCTTCATGTCTTCCTGACTCGGTTACCTGATCGGGACTCAAGCATTGAACAGTTGGCTGATTTGTTCGGCCAACGCGGCCACGTCTTTGCCCAGCAACCAGTCAAGCGTCAGATAGACACCCAGGCATACGAGGGCGATGAGCACCAGGTAAAGCCATACCGGAACTTCATGGCGAAGCATTTGCGACACCTGGTCAGGCAGTGCCCAGTCAGGCGACAGCGCCTTTGGCGTCTTGCGGTAGCGTGCGATGTCCTGGCCCAGCGTGTTGGCCAGGTAGCGCAACTGGTCCTTCTGACCCAGCCCGAATTTGCCCTCGAAACCCAGTGCCAGGCACAGGTGATACACCTCAAGCACATCCAGGTTCTTTTTCACGTCGGCGCGCAGCAGTTCGATTTTCTCGAAGAAGCCTTCGCCCGCCAGGTGAACCCCGAAATAACGGAACTGCAACGGCTCCATTTCGAAGTGGCGACGCATGTCGTTGTCGCCCGAACGCAGCACGCTCTCATCAAGGAATGCGCACAGTGCGTACTGGGCGTCCTTGACCTGTTCGACGCTGTAATTGGCGCTGCGCGCCTGACGCTCCAGGTTGGCGAAAAAGGTATCGACACTGGATTCGAAGGCAGTGACCGAGATCGCCTGGCGGCCGCGACGGACAATCAGCGCCATGGTGATGAAGTCACGTACCAGGTCTTTGAGCGTAGGTTTTTCGGTTGCGGCCGTAGCGGCACCTTGCATCACGGCTTCAGTCATTTAAGCACCGCCAACAGTTCGAGCTTGAGATTGGTAAACGCGCTGGGCGCGTAGAAGGAAATGGCCTGGGCTTCCATCATGCGTTCATACACGCGGCCATGCGGCTCTATGGAGAAGTAATGGTTGTCCAGGCGCACCGGAATGGCGTTCGGCAGGCGCGTCGAGTGGTTCAGCGTGACGCCCGGCATGGCGCTGTTGACCACCACTTCGATGTCTTCCGGCGAACCGACCTTGAACGCACGTGGCACCAGTTCCAGCAGGCTGGAGCCAGGCATGTCGGCATGCACCGAGATGTAAAAATCGGCTTCGGTAAGGCGGGGGTCCAGCAACTGGCCCTGCCAGTACGAAGGCCGGACCTGACTCAGGTTGATGACGATGCACTGGTTCGGGATCACGTTTTCAAGCAGCAGACGAACCAGTTCGTCGAGCTTGACCAACGAGGCCGCCGGGTCCTGATGATCGTAATCGGGGATGTCGGTGAGCTGAGTGTCCAGCGAGAAGGTCAGCAAACCACCCGCCAGTTCCGCCAGAAACAAATACAGACGCTCCGGGTGCAGGCGTGGATGCGCCAGCAGGTGAGCCAGTTGCGGGTAGGCGCGGTTGACCGTATTCAGCAGCCAGAACAAGGTGACGTCGCTGGAGCCGAACTCGGCGATCTGGTCAGCCCGCTCGCGGCGGCGGCCTGAAAGCGCCTTGCTCTTGGCTTGCAGCACGCTGATCAAACGTCTGCCGAGACCGACCAGCGTCTCGTGGGTGCCCACGTGCAGCGTCGGGTGCACAAAATGCGCATCCAGGTTGAAGCCGCCGATGCTGTTGCGTGCCAGTCGGGCAATCGGGCAGTAGCTGTAGCCATCCAGACTGTCGCCATCGACCAGCATCACCACGTTCAGGCGCAGGCTGGTGATTTCGTTTTCCAGATCGCCTTCGTTGAGGTCCGGCAGGGTGTCGAACTGTTTGCGAAAACGTCGCGCGCTCTTCTGTTCCTGGCCGTCTTCAACGTAATTCAGGCCAAAGGGCTCAGGCAGTTTGAGCGCCGCGTAGACCTTGATTTCTCCGCCTTTGATCAGGTTTTTCAGGTCGCGGGCGGCGGGCAGCGGGTCGTGCTGCGGCGCGTCGTAAAGGCTGCCGTCCGGGAACACCAGCTTCAGACGCTTCAGTTGCAGGGAGCCTGTCGCCAGCGCCTCGACGTCGACTTCCAGCGTTTGCACGCCCCAGTGAAAGGGCGTGGAGCGCAGCGTCGACTCAGCAAGCTGATGTTGATGAAACTCATCCTGATATTGGAAATGTTGCGGCAAAAGGAACATGCCTTCCGACCACATCACGCGGCTTTGTTTACTCATTTGGCGCCTTCCAACAGAGAATTGAATTGTGAGTCTGCTGCTTTTTTGGCAGCACTGCCGGCCGAGTCCTGAACCTGCTGGACAGCTGCGTCCTGCGCGCGCTCGGTCATACTTTTACTGGCGGGTTGTTCGGGAATCGAATTGGATTTGTTGAACTGCTCTTCAGTCTTGAGTTTGTTCAGCACGTCCACGCCACGCACCGCGAGGATGTAGTTGTTATCCACCAGCACACGCACGCCGTCGGACGAGAACCAGATACCGTCCTTGCGCAGCGTGTTGGCGTCGAACGCGACCTTCCAGCGGCTGTCGACGTCGGTGCGGAAGAACGCCGCGATGCCAACATACGAGGCATTCGGGTTCAGCGGCCACTGATCGGTCTGGCCCATGCCAGGCAACAGAATCAGCTCCCGGCTTTCGACCAGGGTGTTGCCCAGAGCCTTTTGCGGATCATCCCAGAGGGTGTCGGCGTTGATCGACTCGAAGCGCTCCAGAGAGGACAGCTGATAAACGCGCACCACCACCGACAGCGGTTTACCGTACTCGTCAGGGTTGAGCTGGTTGCCGCCGTCAGTGGTCAGGATGACCTTTTCGTTGTCACCGAACATCATGTCGCCAGCCCAGGTGTCATCCATGCGCTTGGCGACGCGGTCTGTCACGCCGCAGGCGGACAGAGCCATCATCATTGCCAGAACAGCCAGGCACCTTGCCAAGGCTGGCTTCGAGGAACAATTGCCTTGAAGTCTTTTATTCATCACGTCTTACCTATGGGGTGATCGATCAGGTCAGGGTGTAAGCGAAGTCGCCATCGCTGCCCAGGTCGATGGTCAGGCTCTGAATCGGCTTGTCCTGCGCCATCCGCTCCAGCACCCGCTGAGCGAGCTCCGGCATGAGGGTCTTGGACAGGATGTTGTCGATATTGCGTGCGCCACTGTCGACTTCCGTGCAGCGCGACGCGATAGCCTTGATCAGCGCTTCGTCGTAACGCAGCACCGCCTGATGATTGCGCTCGAAACGCTTGCGGATGCGCTCCAGCTTCAGGCCGACGATGCGTTCCAGAATCGCGTCCTGCACCGGGTAATACGGCACGATGGTCAGGCGCCCCAGGAAGGCCGGTTTGAATACCTGATTCAGCTCGTCGCGCAGGCCTTCCACAATGTCATCGGGGGTCGGCTTCTGCTCGGTGTTCAGGCACCACTGCATGATGCGGTCAGTACCGGTGTTGGAGGTGAGGATGATCACGGTGTTACGGAAGTTGATCTCGCGACCTTCGCCATCGTCCAGCACGCCTTTGTCGAAGACCTGGAAAAACAGCTCGAGCACATCCGGGTGGGCTTTCTCCACCTCGTCGAGCAGTACCACGCTGTAAGGCTTGCGGCGCACGGCTTCGGTGAGCACGCCACCTTCGCCATAACCGACGTAGCCAGGCGGTGAGCCTTTCAGGCTGGAGACGGTGTGGGCTTCCTGGTATTCGGACATGTTGATGGTGATGACGTTACGTTCGCCGCCATACAGCGTGTCAGCCAGGGCCAGTGCCGTTTCGGTCTTGCCGACACCGCTCGGGCCCAGCAGCAGGAACACACCGATCGGCTTGTTCGGGTCTTCCATGCGGGCACGGGAAATCTTGATGCGCTTACCGATCTCTTCGAGTGCATGGTCTTGACCCAGCACGCGTTCGCCCAGCAGCGCGGGCAGGCTTTGCACGGTGTCGATTTCGTCGCGCAGCATCTTGCCCAGCGGAATGCCGGTCCAGCCGGAAATCACTTCGCCAATCGTGCCGCCATCGACCAGTGCATGGACCAGCGGTTGCTCACCTTGCACGCTGGCCAGTTCGGCGCGTACGGCGGCAATCTGCCCGGCATCAGGCTCGCCGCTTTCCGGAACGCTGAGTGCGCCAAGCTTCTCGACCAGTTCCAGCTCGCGTTTCCACTGTTGCTCCAGCGACTCGCGGGTCTCCTGTTCGGCTTTCAGCTCTTCGTGCAGGGACGTCAGACGGCGAGCGTGGTCGCTGCCCTTGGCGGTTTCCTGCTCCAGTACGGCGATTTCCGCATTCAGGTTGTCGATGTGACGCTTGCAGTCTTCCAGCGCTCCCGGCTGTGCCGATTGGCCCAGGGCAACGCGTGCGCAAGCGGTGTCGAGCACGCTGACGGCTTTGTCCGGCAGTTGGCGGCCGGTGATGTAGCGGTTGGACAGGCGTACGGCCTGCACCAGCGCTTCGTCCATCACGGTGACCTTGTGGTGCTCCTGCATCTTCGCCAGCAGCCCGCGAAGCATGTGGATGGCCTTGTCTTCGTCAGGCTCTTCGACTTTCACGACCTGGAAGCGTCGAGCCAGTGCGGCATCTTTCTCGAAATACTTTTTGTACTCGGCCCAGGTGGTGGCGGCGATGGTGCGCAGCTCGCCACGCGCCAAGGCAGGCTTGAGCAGGTTGGCGGCATCGTTCTGCCCGGCTTGCCCGCCCGAACCGATCAGCGTGTGGGCTTCATCGATAAACAGAATGATCGGGTGCAGGCTGCGTTTGGTTTCTTCGATGACCGACTTGAGGCGGTTCTCGAACTCGCCCTTGACCCCGGCACCGGCCTGCAACAGGCCCAGATCCAGCGTGTGAATGGCGACGCCCTTGAGCACCGACGGCACGTCGCCCTGCACGATGCGCAGCGCCAGGCCTTCCACCACGGCTGTTTTACCGACGCCGGCTTCACCGGTCAGGATCGGGTTGTTCTGGCGGCGGCGGGTCAGGATGTCGACCATCTGCCGCACTTCGAATTCGCGTCCCAGCACCGGGTCAATCCGGCCATCGCGAGCGCTCTGGGTCAGGTTGACGGTGTACTGGTCCAGGGCTGGCGTCTTGCCGTTGCCTTTGGTGGTGGCGCCCGTGCTGGCGTCGGCGTTCGCCAGTGGCTTGCTCAGCTTGGTCTCGGGGCTGCCCTCGACCAGTGCGCTCATGTTCAGGCGCAGGTCGTCAGCGTTGATCTTCTCCAGCTCCGGCGCCGAGCCGATGACCACGCGACGCAGTGCATCGTCATCCAGCAAGGCCTGCACAAGATGGCCGGTACGGATCTGTGACTGACCGAACTCGATCGATGCCAGCACCCAGGCCTGCTCGATCATGCGCGTGATGTGCGGCGAGAGTGCAGGCGTCCGCGTGTTGCCTTTCTTGAACGTCCCCAGCGCAGTGACCAACTGTGCCTGCAGGCGATCAGGCACCACATCGTAGTGGCGCAGGATCACTGGCAGATCGTTGTCGTTGTTATCGAGCAATTGCAGCAGCAAGTGCTCGACTTCAACGTCGTAATGGTTCTCCGACAGGCACAGCGCAGCAGCGCTTTCAGTGGCAGTGCGGCTCGTTTCGTTCAGCTTGGCGAACAGGGACTTCAGGTTCACAGGGAGACCCCATCAAAAGGAATATGGAAAACGGCGCAACGGGAAGGCTCCACGTCGACACCGGGGCGTTTGAGCCAGCCAAGCCAGCCCAGCGATACATTGCCTTGGCGACCCAGACGGGCCACGGGTACAGCTTCGCGCTTGAGCTTCGGCGCAATCTGGAAGTCCAGTTCGGCACCGATGTAAAAACGCACCAGTTCAACAAGCTTCTGGTAATCCTCGGTGCCCGGCTGAAAACGCTGGTAATCGGCCAGTTCCAGAGGACCCATTTCGATACGTACACACGACTGGTAATCCCAGACGCGATTGCCGGCCACAGCGCTTTGCCCCAGCACTGCATTCTTACGGCCCAACTGCGTGCACTGGCTGCTGTCGAGCTTCAGCCAGCGTCCGGCGAATTGCTGGATCTTGAACGGCAGCGAGAAGTAAAAACTCAGCATGACCTCAAGGTTCAGGGCGTTGCGCGGCTTTTGGGCGAACATCCCCGAGAAGTAGCTGAACAGTTCGCGGCGCAGCGGAGACTCGCCCTTGTCGAACTTCTGCTTCAGGCCTTCTGGACCGAACCCCACCAGGTTGAGCAGATAACGGTCGAAGTTCGAGGTGCCGTTGCGCTCGTACTCGATGTAAAACTTGTACTTCTGCCACGCCTCGTAAAACAGCGTGGTCATGCGATGCGAAAAAATATCCAGAAACGCATGTGCAGCGTCGTCTCGATACTGAATATGTCGGTCGATCAATAGCTCTGTGTACGGGCGCGGCAGCACGCCCGAAGGACCGACCAGGCCCATGAACGTGACCTGCACTTCGGACAGCGGCAAACCTGCCGCCGAGAGCTTGCCTTCGCGTTCGAACTGCAGGTCGCTGACTTCACTGGCCGGGAAGTTCAGCGACAGCTGCGAACGAAAGCGCAGAGGGTCTTCGTGTGGCCTGGTTTCCAGGTCCATACGCCCGTTCCTGCTGTAGTGCAGGCGAAGCAAACGCACCAACTGGAAAAATTCGAATCGGTGCGGCTCAGCCCTTGCCTGGTCGATCAGACCAGGGGTTGATCGCCTGTTCGCGGGGGCCATTGGACCACTCTCTTTTCGCGCTGCAAGGTGCGAAGGGTTAATTGGGTAAAGCTGTTCATCGAGCAGTACTGACCAAAGAAGTGATCAAGCACCATGCCGAACAGGAACACGCCACTGCCGGTGTACTGGCTTTCATCGAACTTCAGCGTGATGCCGACGCCGCGCACGAAGTTCGGCCGCGGATGGCCGATGCGTGCCACGACCGGCTCGCTGCTCACCGAAACGATCCCGTTGATCTGCTTGCGGATCGCCGACACGTTGCGGTAGTTGTAAAGCGACAGCAGCTCCAGCAGCACCTCGCGTCCCTTGGAAACCAGCGACATATGGTTGAGTGACAGGTGCGAAATAAGCCGCCAGATCACGCCGTTGCCCAGCGGCACGCGCACCGTCGCCGTCGGCTTGCGCAGGCAGCGGATGTCCTTGATCACCGAGTTCGACGGAATGTTGAAATCGCCACGCTCGCCGCCAAAAGGCAGCATCAATGGCAGGTCGCGATTGCTGCACGTCAGACGGATACTGAGCGTGTCGTTGTTGGAATCGATCAGTTCCAGATCCCGATCCACGACCCGGATGAACATGTTCGAGCCATCGCTTTGCCGGCTCTGCGTAGGGCGGCGCCGAGCGATCCAGAAACTCTGCCCCGGGCCTTGATCGCCACGTGGTTCGAAGAACGGATGGCAGGTGCCGACCTGGTCATTGCCATTGATCTTCTTCACCCGCCGCACGCGATCGATCGAAACCACTTCGGCGGAGCTTTGCAGGCGCACATCCGGCGTGACAGCGTATTCATGCTGGACGTGGGTCAGCTTGATCGGCTCGGCCTGCTGGCGGAACAGGTTGATGATCGGCGTGCAGTTGAGCTTGAAATTGTTGCGGCTGACGTTCTGCGTCAGGCGCGCCAGACGGTCCGTCAGGTCGTAGTCGGAAAAGTAGAAATTGATCTCCACTTTGGCGATCTCTTTGCCCGCCAGAATGCGCGCAAAGCCCGACAGGTCGAAGAACATGAACTTGTCCGGGAAGGTGAAGTACTCGTGCAGCAACCGGTAACCCAGAAACGAGCGCTCCGAGTAATCCACCAGCCCTTCATCCAGACCGTAACCGACAGATTTCAAGGCACCGGCTGGCAGCACCACTTCGCGAGTGCGGCCTTCGTCTTCGAAGGTCAGCGTGGCCTTGGCCAGGTTGTTGAACAGCAGCTCATACAGTTGGTGCATGAGCGTGCTTTCGCCATCGAGGAAGAAGCGCAGGCTGTCCATCTCCATCTTGCCGAACAACACGTCGGAGGTGGCCGTCAGGCCAATGCGCAGACGCGCAATCAGGTCTGCGCTGTGGCCGTTGAACGCCGAGCGTTCCATTTCGATGAACGACGCGCTCTGCACGGCAATCGGCCATAACTCGACCGGGTAGCACGTCCGGAACTTGCACACGATGCCATCCACCGGGTTGGCGTGCAGTTCGGTGTGTCGTGCCACACGATAGGACTCGGTGACCTTTTCCTGCTTGCCCATGTTGAACTCGACGATGGACATCGACGGGGTAGGGCGCAGGTAATGCGGGTACAGCACCTCGAGGAACGACTCGACGATTTCCGGAAACTCATCATCGAGTTTCTTATGCACGCGCGCCGACAGGAACGAGAACGCCTCGATCAGGCGCTCGGTATGCGGGTCCTCGCAGTTGTCGCCCTCAATCAGCAGTCGCGAAGCGATCTTCGGATATTGAGCGGCAAATTCCTGGCCCAGAAAGCGCAGGTGCGAGAGTTCCTTCTCGTAATAGGGCAGCAGATCGTCGAGCATCAGTTGAGGTTCTGCACTTTGTATTCCTGAGTGTTGACCTGCAGCACGGCGTCAAAAGAAACCTGACGCGAAATGTCCTGCAGACGCAGTACTGCGTCCACACGAAAAGTCAGCATGCGTTGGCCGGTCTGTTGTGCAAGCAACTGGACTTTCACGCTGCGAAAGCGTCGGTCGCCCACCGAGATGGCCTTTTCCAGCTGGCGCTGGATCAAAAGACGATCCTGTGGGTCGAGCACGCTTCTACTGGTGAAGTCGGGCATACCGTAGTCGAGGATGGTGCCGCTCAGATTGGCGAAACCTTCCAGCTCGTTAGCGACCAGAGACTGGCGAGTGTTCACCAGAATCTCCAGGTCACGAACGATGCTGGCCTTGTAATCGGCCAGCGAGCTCAACCGTTGCGATGACGATTCCACGGATTGATGTGGACGATCGTCGAGCAATCGATCCAGCAATGAAGGCAACAGCTTGTGTTGACTACTCATGTTGCCTCCCTGGCTAAGTGTTGGATCAGCCGCGAGTCGATTGCGGCAATTCGGCGACCAGACGCAGCGATGCCGTCAGTTCATCCAGTTGGTAATGCGGACGCAGGTAAGTCACGGCCTTGTAGACGCCAGGCTTGCCAGGAACTTCGAACACTTCGGCACGCGCTTCGCGCAGCGGGAACTTGGCCTTGGCTTCCTGGCTGGCGGTGTCATCCAGCAACACGTAGCTGGACAGCCACTTGTTGAGGAACAGCTCGACATCCTTGCGCGATGCAAAACTGCCGATCTTGTCGCGCATGATCGCTTTCATGTAGTGAGCGATACGCGAGGTCGCGAAGATGTATTGCAGTTGCGCCGACAGACGCGCGTTGGCGTTGGCAATGTCGGTGTTGTACTGCTTCTGCTTCTGGGTCGACTGGGTGCCGAAGAACGCGGCGTAGTCGGTGCCTTTGCAGTGCACCAGCGGAATGAAGCCGAGGTCCGACAGCTCCTTTTCGCGACGGTCGGTGATGGCGATTTCAGTCGGGCATTTGAGCGCGATTTCACCGTCATCGGTCTTGAAGGTGTGCGTCGGCAAGCCTTCGACCAGACCACCGCCTTCCACACCACGGATCGCCACGCACCAGCCGTAGCGGGAGAACGCATCGGTCACACGGGTGCCCAGCGCGTAGGCAGCGTTCATCCACAGGTATTTGTTGTGATCACGGCCATCGACGCTTTCGACGAAGTTGAATTCTTCGACGGGCGTGGTATCCGGGCCATACGGCAGACGACCCAGCACGTGCGGCAGGGTCAGACCGACATAGCGGGAGTCTTCAGAGGCGCGGAACGACTTCCACTTGGCGTATTCGACCGTGTCGAAGATCTTCGCCAGGTCGCGAGGGCCGGCCATGTCGGTGAACGAGTCCCAGCCGAACAGCTCGGCCGATGCCGCCGAGATGAACGGCGCGTGGGCGGCGGCTGCCACGTGAGAGATCTCTTCCAGCAGGTACATGTCTTCCGGGTTGCGGTTGAACTCGTAGTCACCCAGCAACATGCCGAACGGTGCACCACCGAAGGTGCCGTACTCTTCTTCGTAGATCTTCTTGAACAGTGCGCTCTGGTCGAATTCGGACGACGCCTTGAGGTCTCGCACGAGGTCTTTTTTCGACGCGTTGAGCAGGTGAATCTTCAGCGTGGTGCTGGTCTCGGTCTGGTCAACCTGATACTTCAGGCCGCGCCAGGACGCTTCCAGTTGCTGGAATTCACGGGCGTGCATGATTTCGTTCATTTGCTCGGAGAGCATCGAATCGATCTCGGCGATGCGCGCGTCGAGCACGGCAATCAGGTCCTTGCTTGGCGTCATTTCGCCTTCAAGTACCTGAGCTACCAGCTCACCGATCAGATCGCGGGTACGGGTGCGCTCGGTTTCGGAGCGTGCAACGCGGCTTTCGGAAATGATGCTGTCGAGCAGGGAAGATTGCGGGGCGAAGTTTTCAACTTCAACCAGAGCGCTGTCCTGCTGAGTCACGGGTTGCTTATCGGTCATCGTCAGGCTCCTCCTTACTCTTTGCTGTCGGTGGCAGGAACGGCGGCTTCACGGCCGAACTCCTTGCCCAGGGTTTTCAGCTTTTCAGTGTTCTGCAACACGTCCATCAGCAGTTCTTCAAGCTTGTCGTTGCCACCCATCTTGTTACGCAGGTCAGCCAGCTTGTTGCGCACTTCCAGCAGCTTGCGCAGCGGCTCGACCTGACGCACGACGTTCTGCGGCTCGAAGTCTTCCAGCGCATTGAAGTTCAGCTCGACACCGAGTTGGGTGCCGTCTTTTGCCAGGGTGTTGTCGACGCGATACGCCAGGCGCGGCTTGATGCCTTTCAGGACGCCATTGAAATTGTCGCGGTCGATGAAGATGAACTTGCGATCCTTGAGCTTGGGCAGCGGCTCCAGCGGGTTGCCGGAGAAATCGCCCAGAACGCCTACAACGAATGGCAGCTCTTTCTTTTCCTGAGCATCGCCGATGTCCACGTCGTAAGTGATATGGACCCGAGGCGCGCGAACGCGGTCAAGTTTGTGCTGGGTACTTTCCTTCTTCGCCATCGTCATCTCCTGTGCGAGCAACTCGCTGCAAGTCGTTTGCGTACCGGGCCTGTGGCAGGCCGGGCGCGATTAGAGTCCTTCAATCGTCAGCAGCAGACGCTGACGGATTTCATCGTTCATTTCCAGAATGTTTTCGTGTCCGACCAATTCTTCGAAACTGGTATTGCCTGCGATCTGCGTGCTGTTGCGAATCACCGATTCATCCGGCAATTCTGAGCGCACCGGTGAGCTGATCACGCAGAACGGCAGGTCGCCGAAGTCTTTCAATCGCTCGAAACTGACTGGGAAGCGCAGCCCTTCGAACAGCCTGCTCATGCCGGGCGACTTGCTCAGGCAGTAGAACAGCACCAGATAATGCACAACGTAGCGATACAGCTCGGCGCTGCTGCGATTCGGGTCTTTGATGACCTTGCGAAACTGCGCCAGATCGAACGAGTTGAAGCCCACCACCCAACGCACCGGACTGGTGATGCGAATGGTCTGCCCGCTTTGTGACAACACCATGTCGTATTCGAGCGGGAACAGCTCGGGCGTCGTGCTGATCAGGTTCAGGGGCACTTCCAGTTCATTGACCAGCTTGAACGGCTCTGCCGAAGCAATGCGGTCATAGAGCTCCTTGAGCTCTTTGAAATGGTGCTGAGTCTCGCGGCCGCTGCTGCGCTGCGCACCCTGCAGGTATTCACCGAAGAATGTCTGCGGGCGTATCAACAGCGCAAGGGTCGACAGATAGTCGGACGCCTGCACCTTGAGCGCGTCGGAGATAGCGCGCGTCTGCTTGCGCAGCTTGATCAATGCTTCTATATCGAACGTCTGAGTCATCGGTACATCGTCCTTGAACCCTTCACGACCGTTTCCCGGATCAGACCGGGGACGGGGAAAAGTTGCGAATTTCTCGACTGCACACCTGCTCATGAAGTGGTTTTGCCATGTGTGTCACTGCGAGACACACCGCCACAATGAGGGAGGAGTTCGTGCTGGCATATAGATGTCGTCTAGCCAGCAATGTGGTCTATGGCACTATTTTTAGTAGGAAAGTTCCTACAGACGGTGGATATTTTCTCGGTTTCGTTACAGTAAGCAATGATGACTATGAGCCATCATTGTATTGAATTTCACCCATAATGTAACTGTAAGTGTTGATTTCAAAGGGCTTTGGGGTGGTATTTGGATCCGATCAGGGAGGTAAATTAAGCTTAGAAAGATGAACTTATTTGCAGGTTTTCCAAGCTCTGAAGAGGGTAAATGTACGGACTCGCCTTACAGGCGTTTTTTTCTGGATGGGGAATGATGGCACTGCGAGCGCTGAGGCGTACGAATCCAGGTGGGTCGACACAGGTCAGGCGGGTAGCTTTGTTACATCATTTTGCAAATCAGGGTATAACGCCGCCAGCGCCCTCACGCGTGTACTCGAGCAAAGGCAGGGCGCATGCACGCAGACGCCAAAAGCGTTTTGCCTGACGGACTTAGTGTGCGCTAAGGATAGCCAGCGGCGACGCACCTCTATGAGCCTTGCCTCATGAAAATCTACAAGCTCATTGCTGTACTCATCCTGCTCCCTCTGGGCCTGAACCTCATCGGTGTCTGGCAGTTGCAGCGCAGTGTCGAAAACACCGAGCGCCTGACCGAGATCCAGGCCGACCTTGCGCATGCCCGTCCCTATTTCGAAAGGCTTGCCAGGTCGCCCGACGCCCTCACGCGAACGATGGATATGGACGGAGAAAACATCACCCTCAAGGAGGCTCTGTCGCGTCTCCATGAGGCAGAGCAGGGCCTCGATTTCGTAGTGGTGCTGGGCAGTGTCACTATTTGGCTGGCACGCGCCGTCATCGCGCTGTGCCTGCTGGCGGCTCTGGTCGGCGGCATTGGGCTGGCAGGGCTCAACTGGGCCGGCGCACGCGCACGTCAATCCCGCGAGCGATTGCTGCACACCTTCAGCAGGGTCAGGCGGATTCTGCCGTTCGTCCTGGTGGGGCACATTGTTGCCATGGGCGCGGCGGTGTCTGCAATCCTCTGTTTCGAAGCCCTGGGCCTGTGGCATGTGGGGCGCATGTCCGCGGGCGAACTCAAGCTGATCATCGTCGTGCTGATGCTGGTCGCTGCGTGCCTGTATTCGATCTGGCGGATGGGCAAGCAGTTGGGCGTCATGCTGCACATGTTCGAGCCCACCGCGATGCAGGTTCTGGGGCAGCAGGTCACGCCTGAAGAGGCACCGGTGCTCTGGGCCTATGTTCGCGATCTGGCCGAACGGCTTGGCGCGCTGTCACCTGATCACATCGTGCTGGGCATGACCGAAGGCTTCTACGTCACCTCGAGCGATGTTTCCCTTCTGCCGTCCGACGCCGTGCTCAAGGGGCGAACTCTGCATGTGCCGATCCTGTACCTTGGGCTGATCGATGCCGCTGAAACGAGTGCAGTGATTGGTCACGAACTGGCGCATTTCGCTGGTGAAGACACCGAGTACAGCCTGCGCTTTCTGCCGATCTACGACGGCATCGGTCGCAGCCTGGGGGTGATCGCTGAAAACATGATGGTCAGCGGGTGGCTACAGCGCACCATTCTGCGTCCGGCGTTCATGCTGGGCATGTATTTCATGGAAAGCTTCGATCACGCGGTCAATCACTGGAGCCGCGTGCGTGAGCTGGCCGCCGATGCCGCGGGGGCGAGTCTGGCAGGCAATACGTCGGCTGCCTCGGCGCTGGTGCGCATTTCGGCCATCGACCCGCTTTTGCAGGAGCGGATCTACACGCATATCACGCGGGCCACCAACCCAAGGCGCGGAGAGGTGTTTACCAAGGATCTGCCGAACAGCGTGCTGCACGAGCTGGCCGGCAAGACATTCACGCTGCCTGACGAAGAAATGGCCGTCCAGCTGCTGCATCCCTCGGATACGCACCCGTCAAACGGCGAACGTATCGCCGCGCTGCAGGTTGCTGCCGACGAGGCGATCCGCAGCGGCACCCGGCCGGTAGTGGCGGCCCAGGCGCGCGCCGCGATGGACCATTACTTCGTTAATCCCCAGGCACTGCGCACCCGTCTTACCAAGGACTTCATCAAGCATCACGTGACAAATGATGCTGAGGTGGTGACCGAACTGCGTGCCCGCGCGAAAACGGTAAGCGGTGATGTCGTTCTGCATGAGGGCGCTCGCCTGCGGGGGCTGTTGCTAACACTATTCCTCGCCCCTCTGCTGGGGCTGGGTATTTATCTGATAGCCGAAGCGCTGTCATTTCCCCAGGGGCTGACCGAGAAGCGCAACTCTATGCTGATAGCGGGCGGCATCTTGGCGGCGTTCATGCTGACGCTGCTGCCATTTGCGCTGCGCATGTGTCTGCGTGCTGACAAGACCGCTCTGCTGCTCACGCCCGATCACTTTGTCTTCGCAAACCTGAAGTCCCCCGTCCCGATCCAGCACATCGCTGATTTTGAGCTGAATGTGGCCTATGGCACGTTTCTGACCCTGCATCTGCAAGACGATGCGCCTTTACCCGAGCGAGTCTCACGTTCGTTTTCTGCGCCGAATGCAAAAGTGTTCAGGAAAAAACGCCGGGTACTTCTGGCGCTGGCGCGGTTCAGCCGGGACGGCAAAAAGCTCAAGCCAGACGAGCTTGGTGAGTTGATTGCGGATTACGTCAATGCGGGTACTGCACGACACTTGCTGCAAGAGCGCTTCGAGCAGGGTAAGCGTTAAGCGGTTGGCTGTGAGCGGGGCGGCGTACGGCGCAAAGCTTTTCTGCAGGCAACAAAAAACCCGCCGAAGCGGGTTTTTCCAAGACCATCCCGACTTCCTGTCGGACGCCTCCGAGGCGATGGTCGATCATCCTTGATCCGGGTGAACTCCTGTTCACCCCTTGATGGATCCAATACTACGGAGCGCGAGCCGGGTCGGAAATAGCCAAGTTCCTCCAGCGCGTGTAAGCCTTTCGCTATACCTCATGGGCTCAGCTTCGGACGGGCCTTTGAAGACCAGGAAATCTGGCGTCAGGAAAATCTTGAGGTGGTTTGACTGCTGGAGGCAAAAAACGCAGGCAATAAAAAACCCGCCGAAGCGGGTTTGTACCAAGACCATTCCAACTCCCTGTCGGCTGCCTTCCCGGCGATGGTCGATCGTCCCTGATCCTGGCGAACTCCTTGTTCGCCAGTTGTTGGATCCAATCTTACGGCTCTGACGGCAGGTGCAAAATAGCCATTCGCTTCATTGCGTGTAAGCCTTTGGCTATACATGTGTCCGTTTTTGCGGATTCTCAGAGGCTCGGCCATGCAGCGGGAAAGTAGAAAACACCGTTGAAACTGCTGTGCCAGAAGCGCGCAGCCCTGTTTTCAAGGTGAGAAATTTGTGGTCACCTCACAATAGCGCTGCTGGGCGTTTTTACTGTCCTCGTCGCGGTTTTTTGCCGCGCGTTTGGTCCACTCTTGGCACTGTTCTCTGAAGTTGACCGCTGCGGCCTTGCGACACTCGCGCCGTTCGAATGAACGAATAGCGAAGTTTTCGCAGACGCTGTCGCCATCGATCGTGTTGCCGTAAATCCGCCACTGCGCGCGGTAGCGGTTTCTGCCGTCCGCTTCGCGTATGGAGGCTGTCGCGACGCTGTAAGGCTTGGAAGAACGAGCAGAATTGCGTGAAGCATTGGCCTTGAAATCGGCCATGTAGTCGGCAGACACCATGCCTGTTGCCGATTCTGCCTGAGCGGGGCGAGGAACCTGGCCGAATCGACAGTTCGCCACCGCTTCATCGATGACGTTGCCGTTTTTCATGCAGTCATCCAAGGGCTGCACGGGGGCGGGCGGCGCCACAGTGGCCGCGATCGGCACAAGCTCTGCGGTTTTTCGAATCTGCGCGGGCGCAGGATCGGCTGCGGCTACGGATTGCGCCTCGGCCTCGACTGTCTCGGGTTCAGGTACGGACTGCACAACAGGCGGTACTGCCAGCGCTTTGGGACCTCTCGCATGTGAGGTGATCAGTCCGGCGACGCAGGCTGCAGCAATAAGGCACGCCAGCCACAGGCCATAAGGGCGTGAGCGGCGAGGCGTATCGACGCGCTTGCGGCGTGGATGCGAGCCCAGCACCACATCGACCTGACCGGGCACGAGGCGCTGAATGCGGATGATCCCGTCGTCCTCGGGTTGCTGTAGGGAATCCATTCCTGCTCCTGATCAAGCGATGTTCGGTGGTGATATTACAATGATATCGGCCGGTGGGTAGAGTTTCTGCAACGCTTTGGTGCTAGGTGCATCAGGCCTGGCGCGTTAAGGTTGAGGCCGTTTTTTGACTGATGGATGGAACGCGAATGCACCAGCGTCTCGAACAGGTATTCGGCTACACACAGTTCCGGCCGGGGCAGGAGGCTGCCATCAGTGCGGTACTGGCCGGACGCTCGGCTGCGGCGATCTTTCCGACAGGTTCGGGCAAGTCGCTATGTTACCAATTGCCTGCCCTGATGTTGCCGCATTTGACGCTGGTGGTGTCGCCGTTGCTGGCGCTGATTCAGGATCAGCTTGCCTTCCTGCACCGCCACGGTATCTCGGCGGCGAGCATTGATTCGGCGCAGAGCCGCGACGAGATCGCTGATGTGATGGCGCGCGCACGCTCCGGCGAGCTGAAGATTCTGATGATCTCGGTCGAGCGCCTGAAGAACGAGCGTTTCCGCAATTTCATCGCTCAAGTACCGATTTCCTTGCTGGTGGTCGACGAAGCGCACTGCATCTCGGAGTGGGGGCATAACTTCCGCCCCGACTACCTGAAGCTGCCGGACTACCAGCGCGAATTCAACATCCCTCAGACATTGCTGCTGACCGCCACGGCGACCCCGCAAGTCATCATCGACATGCAGGACAAATTCGCCATCGCCCCCGAGGATGTCATCACCACCGGTTTCTACCGCGCCAACCTGCACCTGTGGGTCAAGCCGGTCAGTGGCCGTGACAAAAGACGCCTGCTGGTGGAGTGGCTCCACGAGCGTCGCGGGCAGCCGACCATCGTTTACGTGACCCTGCAAAAGACAGCCGAACACATCGCCGCTCACCTGGAACAGCATGGCCTGCCCGCCAGCGCCTACCATGCCGGGCTGCCCAATGATCAGCGCGAGTCGATCCAGAAGCAGTTCATGGGCGGCCATCTGAACTGCATCGTGGCGACCATCGCGTTCGGGATGGGCATCGACAAGAGCGACATTCGCAACGTGGTGCATTTCGACCTGCCCAAATCCACCGAGAACTACAGCCAGGAAATCGGTCGGGCCGGGCGTGATGGTGCTGCTTCGGATTGTCTGGTGCTGGCCAACCGCGACAGTCTCAACGTGCTGGAGAACTTCGTGTACGGCGATACGCCGGAGCGCGAGGGGATTGCTAGTGTGCTGGAGGATCTGCTTGGGGCGCGTCATGACGGGCAGTGGGAATTTCTGCTCGGGCCGCTCGCCGACCTCAGCAATATTCGTCAATTGCCGCTGAAGACCCTGCTGGTGCAACTGGAACTGCGCGGGATCATTGCGCCGCGCTACGCGTATTTTGCCGAGTACCGCTTCAAGTTTCTGCTTCAGCCGCAAGACCTGATGGCGCGTTTCGAGGGGGAGCGACGCGAGTTCGTTCAAGCCCTGATCGACACTTCACACCGAGCAAGGACCTGGGCCACCGTCGATTTCGAGGCGATGTACCAGCAATACGGCGCCGAGCGCGGGCGGGTGGTCAAGGCGCTGGATTACTTTCAGGAAAAAGGCTGGATCGAGCTTGAAAGCAAACAGATGACTGAGGTTTACAACCTGTTGCGCAGCGACTTTGATGCACAGGCCTTGAGCATCGAATTGCACGATTATTTCGCTCATCACGAAGCCACTGAAGTTGCGCGCATTCACACCATGCTGGATGTGTTCGCCAGTGACCAGTGCCTGACCCATCGGCTGGCGCGGTACTTCGGTGATCACAATGCGCCGGAGCGCTGTGGGCATTGCTCGGTCTGCCTTGGCGAAGTCGCCCACCTGCCCGAACCACCCGCGTTGGAGCCCCTGGCGAATCGGGACTTTCAGCACCTGTGCAGCGAGTTTATCCACAAGCACCAGGACTATACCGGCCAGCGGCCCAGCGCTGACTGCCTGACGCGTTTTCTGTGTGGCATCAGCGTGCCGCTGTTCACCAAGCTCAAAGCCCGCGCCACCACCGGGTTTGCGGTGCTGGAGGACTATCCGTACGCACAGGTCAGGACGTGGGTGCAGGCCATGGCTGGCAACTGACTACACGTACAAAGTGATCTGACCAAGGGGACGATGCTCTGCATCCAGTCCTGAACCTGCATTGCGACAGACAAGTGAAAACCGGCCGCTAAAGAGCGGCCGGTTTTTTGTGCTTCAGCAACTGACGGTGGTATCAGTCACGATGACGGCGATGGCCGTGGTGCTTCGGGCGATGGCCATGATCACGGCCACCACGATAACGACGATCATCGCTGCGGCTTTCGTTGCCCATGTAGTTGCCGAGTGCAGCACCGCCGCCGCCACCTACCGCCGAGCCGACCAGGCTGCCGGTGTTGCCGCCGACGCTGCGACCCAGCACGTTACCGCCCGCAGCGCCCAGACCGCCGCCAATAGCTGCTTCTGTGCGGTTGCGACGGTCTGCGCCTACAGCGCCACCGGCTGCGCCGCCGACACCTGCGCCAATTGCTGAACCAGTGCTGCCGCCGATCTGCTGACCGACGACCGAACCGAGTACCCCACCCAATGCTCCGCCTACGCCTGACTCAAGGTTGCCTGCAGACGCCGCACCGCTGATCAAGGTAAGAGACAACAACAGTATCGAGGAATACTTCATGTATGGAATCTCATAGGGATGACGGCGCGATCTTGGTGTCAAGTGAAGAATGTAGCAATGCAATTCCGACGAGTAACACGATTGCCACACAAACTGCTAAGTTATTGTTTTGGCTAAGGAACTTAAGTCGGAAATGAGAGTCTGAGGTTACTTGCGAAAGGCCCGTTTCCAGAGAAACGGGCCTTTTTTGTGGGCGTCTTTCAGGGACGTTAGAGGATGCGTGCCGACTCTGCAGAGCGCTCGAGGCGGATGGCAACGAACTTCGAGGTCGGCGTGCTGCTGCCATCGCCCACGCTTTCCAGCGGCACCAGCGGGTTGACCTCTGGGTAGTAGGCGGCAGCCTGACCGGCCGGAATATCGAATGGCAGCAACGTGAAGCCTTTGACGCGGCGCTCGCGGTTATCGCTCCAGATCGAAATCAGGTCCGCCTTCTGCCCCGGCTGGAAGCCCAGACGGATGATGTCGGCTTCGTTGACGAACAGCACGTCACGCTGACCTTTGACGCCGCGATAGCGGTCGTCCAGGCCATAGATGGTGGTGTTGTACTGATCGTGTGAGCGCATGGATTGCATGATCAGGTCCGGGATCTGCCCGGTTGAACTGACGTGTTCATTGATCAGAGTCAGCGGCAGCGCATTGGACTTGAAGTTGGCGCGGGTCGACGCAGTGTTCCAGCGACGTGCGCCAGCAGCGTTACCCAGGTAGAAGCCGCCTGGGTGCTTGACGCGCTCGTTGAAATCCTTGAAGCCGGGGATGGTGTCGGCGATCAGGTCGCGAATACGGTTGTAGTCCTCGACCAGCCACAACCAGTCCACAGGCGCCTTGCCCAGCGTAGCGTTGGCGATACCGGCGATGATCGCAGGCTCGGAACGCATTTGCTTCGAGGACGGCTTCAACTGGCCGTTGGAAGCGTGAACCATGCTGAACGAATCTTCCACGGTGACGGCTTGTGGGCCGTTGGCCTGGATGTCGATGTCGGTACGGCCGAAGCACGGCAGGATCAGCGCGTCCTTGCCGTGGAACAGGTGACTGCGGTTCAGCTTGGTGCTGATCTGTACGGTCAGGTCGCAATTGCTGAGGGCTTCGGCAGTGCGATGGCTGTCCGGGGTGGCCTGAGCGAAGTTGCCGCCCAGCGCGATGAACACCTTGGCGCGACCTTCGGCCATGGCGTGAATGGCTTCGACGACGTTATGACCATTTTCGCGGGGTACTTTGAACTGGAAGCGTTTTTCCAGGGCATCGAGCAGGAACACCGGTGGGCGCTCGTTGATGCCCATGGTGCGGTCCCCCTGCACGTTACTATGACCGCGCACCGGGCACAGGCCGGCACCCGGACGGCCGATGTTGCCGCGCAGCAGCATCAGGTTGGCGATTTCCTGGATGGTCGGCACCGAGTGACGGTGCTGGGTAATCCCCATCGCCCAGCACATGATTACGTTCTTGCCCTTGGCGTACATGCGTGCCGACTGTTCGATGTCGCTCAGCGGCAGACCGGATTGCTCGACGATCGAGTCCCAGGACGTGTCATCGATGGCGGCCAGGTATTCGAGCACGCCTTCGGTGTGTTCGTTGAGGAACGCGTGGTCGAACACCGAAGGTGCGTTGTTGGCCTGCGCCTCGCGCTCCCATTGCAGCAGGAACTTGGCCATGCCGCGCAACAGCGCCATGTCGCCACCCAGGGCAGGGCGGAAGTAAGCGGTGTTGGTCGGGCGGTCGCCGTTGGTGAGCATTTCGACCGGGTGTTGCGGATGCTGGAAACGCTCCAGGCCACGCTCTTTGAGCGGGTTGACGCACACCACCTGGGCGCCGCGCTGTACCGCTTCACGCAATGGCTCGAGCATGCGCGGGTGGTTGGTGCCGGGGTTCTGGCCGAGGACGAAGATGGCATCGGCGTGTTCGAAATCCTCGAACGTCACGGTGCCCTTGCCGACGCCGACGCTTTGCGACAGTGCTACGCCGCTGGCCTCGTGGCACATGTTCGAGCAGTCCGGGAAGTTGTTGGTGCCATAAGCGCGCACGAACAGCTGATACAGGTACGCCGCTTCGTTGCTGGCGCGTCCGGAGGTGTAGAACTCGGCCATGTTCGGGCTGGGCAGGTTCTTCAGGTGCTTGGCGATCAGCGCAAACGCGTTGTCCCAGCTGATCGGCTTGTAACGGTCGGTTTCCGCGTCATAGCTCATCGGCTCGGTCAGGCGGCCCTGATACTCGAGCCAGTAATCGCTCTGCTCCATCAACGAGCTGACGCTGTAGCGGGCGAAGAAGGCCGGGTCGACACGACGCTTGGTCGCTTCCCAGTTCACCGCCTTGGCGCCGTTCTCGCAGAACTTGACCATGCCGCTTTCCGGCGAATCACCCCACGCACAGCCCGGGCAGTCGAAACCGCCGTTCTGGTTGGTCTTGAGCATCATGCGCAGGTTCTTCAGCGCGTTGTCACTGCCCAGCCAGTGTTGCGTCACGCTGATCAGTGCGCCCCAGCCGCCTGCCGCACCTTTGTACGGCTTGTAGCGGGGGGTTGGTGTCTTGTCGGCTTGATGATGAGTGCTCACGCTTGAATCTCCATCGCAGGGCTATAGACCCGCGGCGCACTTTTCTGCGGCAGGTGAATTAGATTGAGGTTGTGACGGCGGGCCCATTGCAGGGCCAGGCCGGTGGGCGAAGACAGGCTGACCAGGGTCTGGATGCCGGCGCGCAATACTTTCTGAATCAGTTCCAGGCTGCAGCGGCTGGTCACGATGGCGACGCCGCCTGCCAAGGGGATGTCCTGACGGATCAATGCGCCGATCAGCTTGTCCAGCGCGTTGTGGCGGCCAATGTCTTCACGTCCCAGCAACAGCTGGCCGTTACCGTCCATGAACACCGCCGCATGTACGGCGCCGCAATGGCGGCCGAGCGGCTGGAACTCACCGATGCGCTGACGCAGACCTTCCAGCCATTCGATCGGGGGCAGGGGCGCGCCGGGCAGCGCCTTCAGGTCAGGCAGTGCCTGCTCGACGGCTTCAACGCCACACAGTCCGCAACCGCTGGTGCCAGCCAGTTGCCGACGCTGCTGCTTGAGTTCCCAGAACGCGCGGCTGGCGATCTCGACCTCGGCCTGCATCGCCGAGCCGCAACCACTGATTTTGAAGTCGTAGATTTCGTCATGCGAGGCAATGATGCCGCTGCCCAGGCTGAAGCCGACGATAAAGTCTTCCAGATCAGTAGGGCTGACCAGCATGACCGCCTGGCTGATGCCGTTGTAGGCAATCGCCAGCGCCACTTCTTCAGCAAGTTCGTTACGTGCAGAGTCCGTGCCCTCGAGATTCGAGTAGCTGTAAGACTGGCTTGCTTCGGGGGCTGGCGTAGCAAAAGACGCCGAGCTGACCTTGCGCGTAACGGGCATGGGCTGAAATACCGGCAGAATGACATCTGCAAGACTAGGCCCGTTCTTGGAAATCGTCTAATCGCTAGTGCTGATGTCCCGATAGATGACGTCGATCAACGCTCTAGCGCGGTATTTCTGCTACCAGTGCAAAGCAGGCTTCAGCCAGTGCCGAACGTGGCGCACTGCGGCGCATGATCAACCCCAGCCGGGCCAAAGTCCGGGAGTCGGCAATCGGATGCAGGCGCAAATGTTCGGTGAGCGTTTCCAGACCGCCATCCAGCGGCATGATCGCGCAGCAAAAACCGCCATGTACGGCTTGCAGCAACTGATGAACGGCATCGGTTTGTATCAGCGGATTGGGTTGCAGGCCGCGGCTATGGAAGTTGTGATCGATCGACTGCCGAAAATGCATGCCGCTGGTCAGCATGCCCAGTGGCAGCTCGACCAGATCGGCCCAGCTCAAGGGATCGTCGCCAAACGTGAAGTGCCGACGGTCGTACAGCAGGCCCATGCGCGTGTCGTCCAGGGTCAGCGAATCGAAACGCTCATTGTCCAGACGTTCCAGGTACGAGACGCCCAGATCGATACGATTGCTTGCCAGTTGCTCCAGCACTTGCTCGGAGCTGAGTGACGACAGCTCGAAGCGCAGATTGGGGTGCAGCTGGTGCAGCCGGTGCAGCAATGGCAGCGGATCGAAGCTCGACAGCGGAACCACGCCCAGGCGCAACGTCCCGACCAGATGACCGCGGCAGGCGGCCGCTTCAGCCTGCAGACCGTCGTAGGCAGCCAGTACCGTGCGTGCCCAGGCCAATACGCGTTCGCCTGGTGCGGTAAAGCCTTCGAAGCGTTGGCCGCGATTGACCAGTGGCAAGCCAAGCTCTTCTTCCAGATTGCGCAGGCGCATCGACAGCGTCGGCTGGGTGATGTTGCAGCGCGCAGCCGCCTGGCCGAAGTGCCTCGTCTCGTCGAGGGCGATCAGAAATTTAAGTTGCTTGATGTCCATGTTCACTCCGATGAGCCGTCCAGACAGCCGATTCTACGCGCTCAGGCTGAATGATCGAGCACGCCCTTGATCAACTCCCGATAGTCGTCCACTGCGGCGAACTCTTCGGTGTCTTTCGGGCCTTTTTGGCTGTTGGGTTGGCTGACGGCCAGCAAATGGGCTACACCGAAGTGTCGAGCGCTGCGCAGGATCGGCAGGGTGTCGTCGATAAACAGACTGCGTGCCGGGTCGAAGGCTGTTTCGGCCTTCAGAGCGTCCCAGAAATGCTGGCTTTCCTTGGGAAAACCGTAATCGTGAGAGCTGATCAGGCGTTCGAAATAAGGCGCCAGCTCGATTCGCTCCATCTTCAGCGACAACGAATCACGGTGCGCATTGGTGATCATGATCACTCGCTTGCCGGCCTTTTGCAGGGCCGCGAGAAAGGTCTCGGCGTCTGGGCGCAGCGCAATCATGTGGGCGATTTCGCGTTTCAGGTCGCGGACCGACAGGTTAAGCTCGGCGCTCCAGAAATCCAGGCAGTACCAGTTGAGCGTGCCCGCGTTGTTTTCGAACAGCGGTTTCAATTCCAGCCAGGCCATGGCGAAACTGACGCCGTGCAGTTCGGCGTAGCGCTGCGGCAGGTGCTGCATCCAGAAGTGTTCGTCGTAATGCAGGTCGAGCAAC
The DNA here is from genome assembly GCF_027983475.1 of Pseudomonas cerasi. Lineage (NCBI taxonomy): Bacteria > Pseudomonadati > Pseudomonadota > Gammaproteobacteria > Pseudomonadales > Pseudomonadaceae > Pseudomonas > Pseudomonas cerasi. The sequence continues at coordinate 400,478 of NZ_JAQJVM010000004.1, read as the reverse complement.
GTGCCGTCCATATCCAGCAGGACGGTATCGATTTCGCTCCAGGGCATGGAAAGCATTCTGGCCTCGTCAGGGGGTTGATAGCGGGTAAGCATATCCGACACAGACATCGGGAAAAGCTCGGTATAGTACCTCGTTCATGTAAAGGAGCCTGTCATGCGTCAGAAACCTACCGTACTTGCCCGCGCAATCGTCGCCAGTAGTCGTCTGTTCCGCGTTGAAGAGCTGCAATTGCGCTTTGCCAATGGCGTCGAGCGGACCTATGAGCGTCTGGCCAGCAAAGGCACGGGCCCCGGGGCGGTGATGATCGTGGCCATGCTCGATGCCGATCACGCTGTGCTGATCGAAGAGTATTGCGGCGGCACCGATGCCTACGAGCTGTCCCTGCCCAAGGGCCTGATCGAGCCGGGCGAAGACGTGCTGGCGGCTGCCAACCGTGAACTCAAGGAGGAGGCCGGTTTCGGTGCGCGTGAGCTGGAGCTGTTGACCGAGCTGTCGCTGTCCCCCGGCTACATGAGTCAGAAAATTCAGGTGGTGCTGGCCACCGACCTGTACGAAGAGCGTCTGGAAGGCGACGAGCCCGAGCCGATCCGGGTTGACCGGATCAACCTGCGCGAGCTATCGAGCCTTGCCCAGAATGCCCAGTTCAGCGAAGGCCGGGCGCTGGCCGCGCTGTACCTCACACGTGACCTGCTGACCCAGCGTGGATTATTTCAGCCATGACCGATTCGTTGCACAACCTGCCACATCCGCTGCTCGCGCCGGTGATCGAACTGACGCGACTGGCGGGCGAAGTGATCCTGCCGTTCTGGCGCGCCAACGTCACCGTGACCACCAAGACCGACGATTCGCCGGTGACCGCCGCTGACCTGGCCGCCCATCAGGTGTTGGTCGAGGGTCTGCAGGCGCTTGATCCGGACATTCACGTGCTCTCCGAAGAGGACGCAGACATCCCCCTCAGCGAGCGGGCAAGCTGGGAGCGCTGGTGGCTGGTCGATCCGCTGGACGGCACCAAGGAGTTCATCTCCGGCAGTGAAGAGTTCACCGTCAATGTCGCGCTGATCGAGCGTGGCCGCGTGGTATTCGGTGTGGTCTCGATGCCCACCAATAACCGCTGCTACTTCGGCGGTGCCGGGCTGGGTGCCTGGCGCAGCGATGGCGTCGGTCACATCCAGCCGATCGCAGTGCGCACACAGCCTGGCGAAGGGCAGACCTTTACCGTGGTCGCCAGCCGCCGCCACTCCAGCCCGGAGCAGGAGCATTTGCTCGCCGGCCTGTCGAACGGGCTGGGCCATTTGCAACTGACCAACATCGGCAGCTCATTGAAATTCTGCCTGCTGGCCGAAGGCGCCGCCGACTGCTACCCACGCCTGGCCCCGACCTCGCAATGGGACACCGCTGCGGCGCAGGGCGTGCTTGAAGGTGCAGGAGGCGAAGTGTTGCAACTGGACGGCCAGCCATTCAGCTACCCGGCGCGTGAATCGCTGCTCAACCCATTCTTCCTGGCCCTGCCCGCCAACGCCGAATGGCGCGACAAACTGCTGGTGCTGGCGCAGTCCTGAGGCCGGCTTCAAGGCCTCTGCCCGGCGGGCGTGGGAGCGAGCCGGGCGACGCTTCGCTTGCTCGCGAAGGCGATTGTTCAAGCGATGAATTTTCGCAGATTGCACTGGCCTCTTCGCGAGCAAGCTCGCTCCCACAGGTCTGCGTACAGTGCATCCAATGCGTGCAGCCTCACTGGCGCAACACGAACTGCTCGACAAAGCGCACGGCCTGTTCTTCGCTTGATACAAGTATGCAGGGGCGAGCGCGCTCCCACAGGTCTGCATATGGGGCTGAGAAAGTTTCACCAGTGCGTCAACTGCGCGCAGCCTCACTCACAGGTGCAACACAAACTGCCCGACAAAACGAACAGCCTGTTCTTTGCTGTTCTGCTCGCTGATGCCGGTGTGCAGGGTCAGGCGGGCGCGGCCTCGGCGTTGGTAGGTGGCGATGAATTTGTCCCACTGCGCCAGCTCTGGCGCGTCGCAGCGGACGATGGCGTCGCTGCGTACCGGCAGTGGATAACTGATCTGCCCGTCCTGAATCACGATATGCCCATCGGTGATCCCGGCCTCGCGCAGTCGCAGGTGCAGCCAGCCCCAGCCCGCCAGTACTGCGCCGCAATACAGACTGCCGCCGAACAGCGTGCTCTTGTGATTGACGTTGGGTGCCAGCGGCAGGTGCAGGCGCAGTATCTGGTTGTGCCAGTCGATCACGCGCATGCCCATCTCGCGGGTCAGCGGAATATCGTGGTGCAGCACCTGCTCCAGTGCGTGGGCTGCGTCATGTTCAGGCTCAATCGGTGTCATCGGAAGCTCCGCTGCTGTCGCCAAACGTCAGGCCATGCTTGCGCAATTTGTCGTGCAAGGTCTTGCGCGGCACACCCAGCGCCTCCGCCAGGCTGCGTACCGAGCTGTGCGGGCGCGCCAGTTCGGCGGCGATCAACGCGCGCTCGAAGCTTTCCACCTGATCACTCAAACCCCCGCCCGGCGGCGGTGCCTGTTCTGTATCAGCGCCTTCCAGCTCCAGTTCCAGACCCAGCGCAAAGCGCTCGGCGGCGTTCTGCAGTTCCCGGACGTTGCCCGGCCAGTTATGCCGCAACAGCAGCGCGCGCTGGCCCGGTTTGAGTTCGTGCTTGGGGATGCCGTGGCGCATGCTCGCGGCATCAGCGTAATGCTCGAACAGCATCAGCGCATCCTCACCCCGTTCGCGCAACGGCGGGATGCGCAGCGAGGCCACGTTCAGGCGGTAATACAAGTCCGCCCGGAAGCGGCCCTGATCGGCCGCGTGACGCAAGTCTTCCTTGGTCGCGGCGATGATGCGGATGTCCAGCGGGATCTGCTGATTGCTGCCCATTCGCTCGACCACGCGCTCCTGCAGCAGGCGCAGCAGCTTGACCTGCACGTCCAGGCTCATGCTTTCGATTTCATCGAGGAACAGCGTGCCGCCGTTGGCAAACTCGAACTTGCCGATACGCCGCTTCTGCGCGCCGGTGAAGGCCCCGGGCTCGTGACCGAACAGCTCGCTTTCCACCACCGATTCAGCCAGCGCCCCGGCGTTGATCGCCACGAACGGGCCGCTGCGGCGGTTGGACAGGTCGTGCAGCGCGCGGGCGACCACTTCTTTGCCTGCGCCGGTTTCACCGAGGATCAGCACGTCGGCTCGCGTCCCGGCCAGTGCGCCGATTTGTTCACGCAGACGCAGGATCGGCGGCGACTGACCGATCAGGCGTGTGCTCAGTTGTTGGCGATCACTCAGGGCCAGGCGCAGGCTGCGGTTATCCAGCACCAGACGGCGCAGCGCCAGGGCACGGCGCACGCTGTCGAGCATGGCGTCGCTGGCGAAGGGCTTTTCCAGAAAGTCGTAGGCCCCGGCGCGCATGGCTTTCACCGCCAACGGTACATCGCCATGCCCGGTGATCAGCAGCACCGGCAGGTCGGGGTCCTGCGCGTGAAGCTGGTCGAGCAGCTCCAGGCCATCCATGCCCTGCATGCGAATATCGCTGACCACCACGCCCGGCCAGTCACGGCCAATGCGTTCGGCCAGCCCGGTTGCCTCGGGCAGCGACAGAACGTTCAGGCCAGCCAGGTCCAGCGTCTGACGCAGTGCCTGACGCAGGTGCGAATCGTCGTCGATCAGCACCACCTGAATCTGGCTGTCGATGGCTGTGTCCGAACTCATGCAGAAAGGTCCTCTGGCGGTTGAAGATTGGCTCCGGAAGCACCGGCCCGCAGGCGCAGGGTCAGCAGCGCACCGCCGCTGGGATGGTTGGCGAACAGCAATTCGCCGCCCAGCGCGCGCATCAGCGTATCGCAGATGGCCAGACCAAGGCCAAGCCCCTGGGTACGGGTCTTGGTCGTGAAGAAGGGCTCGCGAGCCCGAGCCAACGCTTCCTGGGAAAACCCGGGGCCGTTGTCACGAATGTACAGGTTAACGCCCTCGGCGGTTTGCTCGACACTTATCCACAGCCTGCGCGGCGGGCCTTTCTCGGTGAGGGCGTCCAGCGCGTTGGCGAGCAGATTGCCGAGCACCTGACGCAGGCGGGTTTCACCGGCCTGCACCCAGATCGTGGCGTCCGGCAGGTCACGGATCAGTTCGACTTCCATGGCGCGCCGCCGCTTGGCCAGCAGCGCCAGCGCATCTTCCAGCGCCGGTTGCAGTGCCACGCTTTCAGGGGCGTGGCGGTCGCGACGGGCGAAGGCGCGCAAGTGCGCGATGATCGAGGCCATGCGCCCGGTCAGTTCGCTGATAAGCTTGAGGTTGCCGCGTGCGTCCTCGGTGCGCTGATGATCAAGCAGCACTTCGGCGTTTTCGGCGTAACTGCGGATGGCGGCCAACGGCTGATTCAGCTCATGGCTGATACTCGCCGACATGGTGCCCAGCGCCGTCAATTTGCTGGTCTGCACCAGTTCGTCCTGGGCCTGCACCAGCTCCTGCTGCGCCTGTTCGCGCTCCAGCACTTCCTGACGCAGCCGGCTGTTGAGCCCCTCCAGATCGCTGGTCCGCTCGATAACCCGCATCTCCAGCTCGCGGCGCGCCTTGGCCTCGAAAGCGATGCGGTCCAGATAATGACGACGACGCTGCATCATCAGGCCCAGCAACAACATCAGCACCAGCAGCGCTGCGCCGCCAATCGCCACCACCGTGCGCACCTGACGGTCGACAAGGGCGCGAGGCGCGAGAATGTTGACGTTCCAGCCGGTTTCTTCGATGGCTTGGGTCTGGGTCAGCCAGGCGTGTTCATCGATTCTCAACGGGCGCGGATCGCGGGTCGGGTAGGACTGGATCGCGACGATGGCTTTTTTCTCGTCATCGGTCAGGTCGCGGGTTGCCCGAAAGCGCCATTCGGGGTTGGACGTCAGAATCACCACACCGTTCTGGTCGGTCAGCAGCAGTTGCTCGGGCGTCTTGCCCCACAGGGTTTCGGTGTGGTCCAGATCAACCTTGACCACCAGTACGCCGATGATCCGCTCACCATCACGCACCGGGCCGGCAAAAAAGTAACCACGTTTGGCAGAGGTCGTGCCGAGGCCGAAGAACCGCCCGGTTCTGCCCGCCCGTGCATCAATGAAGTAGGGCCTGAACGAGAAGTTTCGGCCAATGAAGCTGTCCTTCTGCTCCGAGTTCGAGGCCGCCAGAGTCAGGCCATTTGCGTCCATCAAATACATGACATCGGCACCGGTCTGGCGCGTGATTTCGCTGAGCAGACGGTTGGCGTTCGCCAGGGTGGGTGTGTCGCCCGGCGCCGCCAGTGCGGCGCGCAAGGCAGGCAGGTCGCCGAGGATCTGCGGCAGGGTTTCGTAACGGTGCAGGGTGCCGAGCAGGTTGGCGACGTACAGGTCCAGGGTCTGGCGATTCTGATTGGCCAGCACGTTGCGGTAATAACGTTCGGCCAGATGCTCCAGCGGCCACAGCAACGGCGCCAGGCAGAGTGCCAGAAGGGCGAGGCTGCGCCAGCGAGGGCGGCGTGGCAGTGCGGGAGTCATGGTCATCGATTGGCCGTCGCCGAAGGGTTGACGATGCCTGCTGGCGGTCACGCCGTGGCAGGCAACAGATACACCCGGTCGATCCTGACGTGGGCATCAGGCGCGTATTATGCCCGCCGCTGGCTTGTCAGGCATCCGGACATTACGCCGGGCTGCCTTGGGGCTCAGGCAAACAGATCGGCTTCTTTCAGACGCTTGCCTTGCTGATCCTTGGCCGACAGGCTGGGTTGGCCGTCGAACTGCCAGTCGATGGCCAGATCCGCATCGTCCCAGGCGATGCAGCGCTCGGCAGACGGTGTGTAGTAGTCGGTGGTCTTGTACAGGAACTCGGCGTGTTCGCTGAGTACCACGAAGCCATGTGCAAAGCCTTCCGGAACCCACAGCTGACGGGCGTTTTCAGCGGACAGCTCGACGCCGACCCACTGGCCGAAGTTCGGCGAGCTGCGGCGAATGTCCACGGCCACATCCAGCACCTTGCCGACGGTGACGCGCACCAGTTTGCCCTGGGCATTTTCGATCTGATAGTGCAGCCCGCGCAGAACGCCGCGCTGCGAGCGGGAGTGGTTGTCCTGCACGAATTCGCGGGTCAGGCCGGTGGCAGCCTGAAAAGCCTTGGCGTTGAAACTTTCATAGAAAAAGCCTCGTTCATCACCGAATACCTTGGGTTCGAGAATCAGGACTTCCGGCAATTTTGTTGCGACTACGTTCACGAGGCTTCCCCTGCAATCTTCATTAAGTGGTGGCGACTCGACAGTCTGCCCTGAGGCGCGCCTGCCGAGAAGGGTGCTGATCAGGCAATTAGGTCTTTAGGCTCGCTAAAACCCAGTCGTTCGCCCTGATAACTGCCGTCCTGAACCCTGCGGCACCAGTCCAGGTTATTCAGGTACCACTGCACGGTCTTGCGCAGCCCGGACTCGAAGGTTTCTTCGGGCGTCCAGTCCAGCTCCTTGTCGATCTTGCTGGCGTCGATGGCATAACGCTGATCGTGGCCGGGACGGTCGACCACGTAGGTGATCAGGTCGCTGTACTGCGCGACGCCTGCCGGGTGCTGCGGCGCGAGCTCATCGAGCAGCGCGCAGATACCGCGCACGACGTCGATGTTTTTCTGCTCGTTGTGGCCACCGATGTTGTAGGTCTCGCCGACTTCACCTTCGGTCACGACCTTGAGCAGTGCCCGTGCGTGATCCTCGACGTACAGCCAGTCGCGCACCTGCAGGCCATTGCCGTACACCGGCAGGGGCTTGCCCGCCAGGGCGTTGAGAATCACCAGCGGGATGAGCTTTTCCGGGAAGTGGAACGGCCCGTAGTTGTTGGAGCAGTTGGTCACCACCACCGGCAGGCCATAGGTGCGGTGCCAGGCGCGCACCAGGTGGTCGGACGCAGCCTTGCTCGCCGAGTAAGGTGAGCTGGGCGCATACGGCGTGGTTTCGGTGAACAGATCATCGACACCGTGCAGGTCGCCATACACCTCATCAGTGGAAATATGGTGGAAGCGGAACGCCTGGCGCTGCGCTTCCGGCAGTTTCAGCCACCAGGCGCGCGTGGCTTCCAGCAGGCTATAGGTGCCGACGATGTTGGTCTGGATGAACTCGGCCGGGCCATCGATGGAGCGGTCGACGTGGGACTCAGCCGCCAGGTGCATGATCGCCTGCGGCGCAAAGCGCTCGAGCACCGCACTGACGCGGGCCTGATCGCAGATATCCGCCTGCACGAACTCATAGCGCGTGTCGGTCGCAATGGACTGCAACGATTCAAGGTTGCCCGCGTAGGTCAATTTGTCGAAGTTCAGCACTTCGTGTTCGGTGTTGTTTATCAGGTGGCGGATCAGTGCAGAGCCGATGAAACCTGCGCCCCCGGTAACGAGTATTCGCATGAACTGACCTTCTTGTGTGTTCTGGAGTAATGCAGCATAGCGCTTGAACGCGTATGACAGGATCGGACCATTAAACCCGAGCAGCAGGTCGAATAAAACTCCGGCTGTTTCCCGACCTGGGGTGCAGGTGCGGATTGGTCGCGCAGCGCAATCCCCTTATAGTCAATCCCCTGTAGTTGTGCGACTGCCCATCACGCCTGGCTCAACGAGTCTGGCCTGACAACAATAACGAGGTTTTCCATGCCGCTTGCCACGCTCATCCGCCGATCCAGTCTGCCTTGCCCCGAGGTCAGCGTGGACCAGGCGCTGCAATTGCTCTCCGAGCACTACGGGCTGAGCGGCACCCTGAAAGCGTTGGGCAGCCAGCAGGATCGCAACTTTTTACTGGATACCGGCACGCGGCGTTATGTGCTGAAGATCTGCCACGGGGCTTATTCGACCACCGAGCTGAACGCCCAGCACGCGGCGCTGCATCATCTGGCCGGCCACAGTGCATTCAATGTGCCGGGTGTGATCCGCGCCAACGACACCGAGCAGTTACTGTCGGTCGACATCGACGGCCAGGCAGTACATGTGCGCCTGCTCGAATTCATCGACGGGCAATCGCTGGGACATGTCGAGCATCTGGGCCGTGACATCGTGGTTGAGCTGGGCGAGCTGTGTGCCCATGTGGATATCGCGCTGGCCGATTTCGACCACCCCGGTCTGCAGCGCATCCTGCAGTGGGACCCGCGCCACGCCCATGCGTTGATCAAGCACCTGCTGCCGGTGATCAAGGATGCCGACGCCCGCGCCTGTCTGATCGAAGCCGGCGAGCAGGCTCATCGCCGTCTGTTGCCATTGATTGCGGCACTGCCGATCCAGGCGGTGCATCTGGACATCTCCGAGCACAACGCGGTCTGGCGGCGCGAGGCGGGGCATCCGTGGCAATTGCAGGGGCTGATTGATTTCGGCGATCTGCTCAGTACCTGGCGAGTGGCTGATCTGTCGGTGACCTGTGCGGCGCTGCTGCACCATGCCGAGGGCGATCCGCTGTACATCCTCCCGGCCATTGCCGCCTATCACGCCCTCAATCCGCTGAAGATCGAGGAATTGCAGGCGCTCTGGCCGCTGATCGTCGCTCGATCCGCAGTGCTTGTGCTCAGCAGCGAACAGCAGGCCAGCGTCGAGCCCGGCAATGCGTATATCCAGGCCAACCTTGCCGGGGAATGGAACATTTTCGAGGTCGCCACTTCGGTGCCGATGGCGCTGATGGAAGCTGCCATTCTGCGCGCGGTGGGTCTGGACCTGCTGCCTGTCGAACAGCCTGCCTATTCGCCGTTGCTGCCCAGCCTGGCGGGGCTTCAGCCGGTGCTGGTGGATCTGGGCGTGCTCAGTGAACACTTCGTGGCAGGCAACTGGGAACAGAGCGGCATCGATGAATATCTGCTGTCGCAAGCGGCCGGGGACGGTGGTCTGGCAGCCAGTCGGTTCGGTGAATACCGTCTGTCACGCACCTTGCCTGACTGCGCCCGCGAGCCGGAGACCTTTGCGCTGCACGTCGAGTTGCACGTGCCCGCCGCAACGCCGCTGCATGCGCCGTTCGGTGGCACCTTAAAACTGACGGCCGATGCTGCGGTGCTGTTGGTCGGCGAGCGCATCAGTTTGAAGTTGTGGGGTGTGTTGCCGGAGGCTTCGCTAGCGGGTCAGGTGGCGGCGGGCTCGCTGATCGGGCAGGGCGGTGGCTCGCTGTTGCTGCAATTGTGCACGGCGCCAGACCTCAGCCCGCCGCTGTTCACTACACCGGCCTGGGCAGATGCCTGGCGCGCAATCTGTCCGTCGCCGTCAGCCCTGCTGGGTTTTGATTGTGACGCGCCAGCCTTGCAGGATGCCGCGCAATTGCTGGCGCGCCGCGATGCCAGCTTTGCCCGCTCGCAAAAGCACTACTACCAGGCCCCGCCGCAGATCGAGCGGGGCTGGCGCAATCACCTGATCGACATGCAGGGCCGCTCCTATCTGGACATGCTCAATAACGTCGCGGTTCTCGGCCACGGCCATCCGCGCATGGCCCACGAGGCGGCGCGACAGTGGTCGCTGCTCAACACCAACTCGCGCTTTCACTATGCGGCGATCGCCGAGTTTTCCGAGCGTCTGCTCAAGCTGGCACCCGAGGGCATGGACCGCGTGTTTCTGGTCAACAGCGGCACTGAGGCCAACGACCTCGCGATCAGGCTGGCGTGGGCTTACAGCGGTGGCCGCGACATGCTCAGTGTGCTGGAGGCGTATCACGGCTGGTCGGTGGCGACCGATGCCATCTCAACCTCGATCGCCGACAACCCGCAGGCACTCAGCACCCGCCCGGACTGGGTGCATCCGGTCACCGCGCCCAATACCTATCGCGGGCCATTCAGGGGCGCGGACAGTGCGCCGGAGTACGTGCGCAGTGTCGATCAGGCCCTTGCCACGCTGGCTGAGCAGCAACGGCAGGTGGCGGGCTTCATCTGCGAGCCGGTGTATGGCAATGCGGGCGGGATTTCCCTGCCGCCGGGCTATTTACAACAGGTGTATCAGAAGGTCCGCGCTGTGGGTGGCGTGTGCATTGCCGATGAGGTGCAGGTGGGTTATGGCCGGCTGGGTCATCACTTCTGGGGTTTCGAAGAGCAGGGCGTGGTGCCGGACATCATCAGCATGGCCAAAGGCATGGGCAACGGCCATCCGCTGGGCGCGGTGATCACCCGCCGTGAGATCGCCGAGGCGCTGGAGGCCGAGGGCTATTTCTTCTCGTCATCCGGGGGCAGTCCGGTCAGTTGCCGAATCGGCATGGCGGTGCTGGATGTCATGGAGGAGGAGAAACTCTGGGACAACGCGCGAATCGTGGGCGACCACTTCAAAGCGCGGCTGCAGGCCCTGGCCGACAAACATCCGCTGGTGGGCGCGGTGCATGGCATGGGGTTTTATCTGGGCATGGAACTGGTCCGCGACCGTTACACCCTGGAACCCGCCACAGAAGAAACCGCCCGCCTGTGCGAGCGCCTGCGTGAACTGGGCATCTTCATGCAGCCGACCGGCGACTACCTGAATATCCTGAAAATCAAACCCCCGATGTGCACCACCCGCCAAAGCGTGGACTTTTTTGTCGACAACGTATCGAAGGTGCTCCACGAACTGGAATAGAGGACGCAGAGCGTCCAGAACGGCATACCCACGCGGAGCATGGGCACGATAGGTGGCGCCTGACACCCATCGTTCCTCACGCTCCAGCGTGGGAATGCCGTTCGTGACGCTCCGCGCTGATATGCAGGATAGGACGCAGAGCGTCCAGAACGGCATACCCACGCGGAGCATGGGTACGGTAGGTAGTGCCCGACACCCATCGTTCCTCACGCTCCAGCGTGGGAATGCCGTTCGTGACGCTCCGCGTCACACCCAGCTCGTAGAAATGAGCGCCGTCATGAGCCTTAAGCAGATTAATATCGGCAAAATTCAAAAATTAATAAGAAAAATACATTTATTTAGCTTTTAATACCGATTTATATCCGTTATAAAGGCGTTCATAATCGTCATCGCTCGTCTGCTATGGTGATAAGTCCTTTGCAACCGCCCCTGGAGATATTTTCATGAGCCGTATCGTTTCTGTCGCTGCTACCCAGATGGCCTGCTCCTGGGATCTGGAAGCCAACATCGAGACCGCTGAAAAGCTGGTACGTGAAGCTGCCGCCAAGGGCGCCCAGATCATCCTGATTCAGGAACTGTTCGAAACCCCGTACTTCTGCCAGAAGCCGAACCCGGACTATCTGCAGTTGGCGACTACCCTCGAATCCAACGTCGCGATCAAGCACTTCCAGAAAATCGCCAAAGAACTGCAGGTCGTATTGCCGATCAGCTTCTTCGAGCTGGCAGGGCGTGCACGTTTCAACAGCATCGCGATCATCGACGCAGACGGCAGCAACCTGGGCATCTACCGCAAGAGCCACATCCCGGACGGCCCCGGCTACCACGAAAAGTACTACTTCAACCCGGGCGACACCGGCTTCAAGGTCTGGCAGACCCGTTACGCGAAAATCGGCGTCGGTATCTGCTGGGATCAGTGGTTCCCGGAGTGCGCGCGCAGCATGGCGTTGCAGGGCGCGGAAATTCTGTTCTATCCGACCGCCATCGGCAGCGAGCCGCACGACAAGACCATCAGCTCGCGCGACCATTGGCAGCGCGTGCAGCAAGGTCACGCCGGCGCGAACCTGATGCCGCTGATCGCCAGCAACCGCATCGGCAACGAAGAGCAGGACGGCTACGACATCACCTTCTACGGCTCGTCGTTCATCGCCAACCAGTTCGGTGAAAAAGTCGCCGAGCTCAACGAAACCGAGGAAGGCGTGCTGGTCCACAGCTTCGATCTGGACGAGCTGGAGCATATCCGCAGTGCCTGGGGCACGTTCCGTGATCGCCGCCCTAACCTGTACGGCGCGGTGAAGACCCTCGACGGTTCGCTGGAGTCCTGATCGCCATGACCACGCTCAATAGCACGCCACGCGCCGACGGTTTCCACATGCCGGCCGAATGGGCAACGCAAACCCAGGTCTGGATGGTCTGGCCCGAGCGTCCGGACAACTGGCGCCTGGGTGGCAAGCCCGCCCAGGCTGCCCATGTCGCCATCGCCAAGGCCATCGCCCGCTTTGAGCCGGTCACGGTGGCGGTGTCCGCTGCACAATACGACAACGCCCGTGCGCGGCTGGACATGCCGAACATCCGCGTTGTGGAAATGAGCAGCAACGACGCCTGGGTGCGCGACAGCGGGCCGACGTTCGTCATCAACGACCGTGGCGAAGTACGTGGCGTGAACTGGGAATTCAATGCCTGGGGCGGTTTCGATGGCGGCCTGTATGCGCCTTGGAACCTCGATTCGCAGCTGGGCAGCAAGGTACTCGAAATCGAGCGCTGCCCGCGTTACGTCACCGAAGGCTTCGTGCTAGAAGGCGGCTCGATCCACGTGGATGGCGAAGGCACGCTGATCACCACCGAAGAGTGCCTGCTCAATCGCAACCGCAACCCGCACCTGACCCGTGAACAGATCGAAACGATCCTCGGCGATTACTTGGCTGTGGATAAAGTCATCTGGTTGCCGGATGGCCTGTTCAACGATGAAACCGACGGGCATGTGGATAACTTCTGCTGCTACATCCGTCCGGGCGAGGTGTTACTGGCCTGGACCGATGATCCCGAAGACCCCAACTACTCACGCTGCCATGCAGCATTGAGTATTTTGGAAAACACCCTTGATGCCAAAGGTCGTGCGTTTATCGTGCATAAAATGCCGATTCCAGGCCCATTGTTCGCAACAGAAGAAGAATGCGCAGGCGTCGATCAGGTGCATGGCAGCCAGGAACGCAACCCTTCGGTGCGTCTGGCAGGGTCTTATGTGAATTTTCTGATCGTCAACGGCGGCATCATTGCGCCCAGCTTCGACGATCCGATGGACGGAAAGGCCCGCGAGATCCTGCGAAAGCTGTTTCCAGAGCATGAGGTGGTGATGGCGCCAGGCCGCGAGTTACTGCTGGGCGGGGGCAATATCCACTGCCTGACACAGCAACAGCCAGCCCCCCACAAGAACTAGCGCTTAGTAACTAGTTGTATCTAACAGCAACTAGTTGGTCTCGTTTTTGCTGTATTAAGCCCGTCATCTGATGGGCTTTTTTATGCGTTACCTTATAACTAAATTGGGTTCGTTTATCCGAATGACCCTAAATCAGACTGGCGAAAACCCGTTTTCTTAGCTTGACTGTCACATGGCATCAGTAGATTTAGCCCCTCATGAATCAAGAGGTTTTCGTTATGAATGCAGGTATGAGCCAACAGCGAGTCCGTGGTTTTTCTGCTTCGCTCAGTAACGAGGCACGCCAGCGAGTGGCGGATTGGTTAAGGACAACCAGGCCCGTGAACGCCAGGCCGGACGTACGTGCCATGCTGCTGCAGCGCTATCCGGCAGGCCTCTTCAACGATGCCGAATTCGAAGCGTTGGCGCGCGTGCTGACAGATTAAGTAATACACCACGCCCCAACCCGTCCATCTACACATTTGACACCCCCAGGCACCCGAACTAGGATTCGCGCCCCCACTGCCTGTGGCTCCACTCCCTGTACGTGCTTCGTAGTCCACTGCGATGACCTCGTGCGGCGCTCCACCGCCTGATCAGAGGCTGGAAGCCAGACGGTCATTGGCCGCCGCCACAGCGCATGTCATTTGCAGAACAAGGAAGACAAGATGCTTAACACACGTATGGGCATGCTCGCTTTGGGCATCATCAGCGCCAGTCAGGCCATGGCGCAGGGCCAGGCGGATTCGAAGGGCTTCGTTGAAGACAGCAGCCTGAACATCAACCTGCGTAACGCCTACATCAATCGCGACTACAAAAACGACCGTGAAGACAAATCCGAATGGGGCCAGGCCTTCATGGGCACCTTCGCGTCCGGTTTCACTCAGGGCACGGTTGGCGTGGGCGTCGACGCCTTTGCGCTGTACGGTATTCGCCTCGATGGCGGAAAGGGCCGCAGTGGCAATGGTGGCATCGACTTCTTCAAGCAGGGCGACAGCGGCGCGGCTGCCGATGACCTGTCCCGTGCAGGTGCTGCGGTAAAAGCGCGCTTCTCGAATACCGTCATCAAGTACGGCGATCAGATGCCGCAATTGCCGGTGCTGAGCTACGACAACTCCCGCCTGCTGCCGGAAAGCTACACCGGCACGCTGATCACCTCCAAAGAGATCGATGGGCTGGAAGTGGTCGCCGGGCGTTTCACCCAGGAAGCGCGCAAGAGCGCCGAAGGTCGCGACAGTGGTGACCTGAAAAGCATCAACGTCTACGGCGCCAGCTACAAGTTCACCGATGAGTTCAGCGCCGCTTTCTATGCTTCGGACAACGAAGACGTGTTCAAGAAGCAGTACCTGAACCTGAACTACGTCTTCGCCCTGCCGCAAGACCAGTCGCTGACCTTCGACTTCAATGGCTACAAGACCCGACTGGACAAAGACTTCACGGCCAGCGACGCACGTGACAACAAGATCTGGAGCCTGGCCGCGACCTGGGCCGTGGGCATCCACTCCTTCACCCTGGCGCATCAGCGCAGCACCGGTGACATGGGTTACGCCTACGGCGGCTATCGCAACGACGGCGGTTATGGTGATGGCGGTAACACCATCTACCTCGCCAACTCCTACTGGTCCGACTTCAACGGCAAGGACGAACGCTCGTGGCAGGCGGCGTATGGCATCGACCTGTCCGGACTGGTGCTGCCCGGCCTGAGCTACAAGGCTGCCTACGTACGCGGCGATAATATCGACGATGGCACCGCAGGCAGCGGCGACGGCACTGAACGCGAAATCTTCAGCCAGCTGACCTACGTGGTTCAGAGCGGCCCGGCCAAAGACCTCTCGATCCGCCTGCGCAACTCGTTCCTGCGGGTCTCAGACGATGCACAGGCCTACAACAGCGAAGGCAACGAGACACGCATCTTCGTTGACTACCCGATCAACGTTTTCTGATCCGAGGGCGGCGGCCTGGCAAAGGCCGTCGCCTGACTCAGTCCGCGACCAACTGAACAAACACTGCGAAACTGCCGAGGAATATCCAGAAAAAGCTGAACAGCCAAGGACTGCGCTTGGAGAACAGCAAGGACTTTTTCGGCCCGGTTTCGCTGGACTCCCAATCGCTGAACAACGGCGAATCGTCATAGGTCAGCCCGATGACCGGCTCGCTGAGCAACAGTTGCGCCTGCTTGTGATGCCAGTGCTGGATGATGTCGCACGCCGCCCGAATACCCGGCCAGGCGAACAGCGTACTGAGCAGCCCCAACAGTGCCAGCATCGGCGGCACCACCAGCGTGAACATCGCGCCCCAGGCCGTGTTCATGTTGGCCATCGACGACGCGTAAGCAATCACCAGAAATGACTGCGCCGACAAATAGGCGTTGGTGCGGTTGGAGAGGTTGGTGGTTTCGTAATGAATTTCGCGTCGATAAAAATCCAGCCGTTCCTTGGGCGAGCCAAACAATTTGACCTGCTGCTCATCCACCACTTTCGCGGGTGTTTCATCCGTTATGATTCTGGGCACTGGTGTTACCGATGTATAAAAGGTGCTGGATAGACCCCCACCTGCAGCCAGCAGTTCGACTTAAATCCCCGGCATACGGGACCGTTCATCCAGTGAGCACGTTTCGACGAACAGAGACATCGTCATGAACATCACCCCCACGCTACACACCGACCGCCTGCTGCTGACGCCACTGCAGCTTGAGGATGCGCCTGCGGTTCAGCAACGCTTTCCGCTCTGGGACATCGTGCGCTACCTGAACAAACGCGTCCCCTGGCCTTATCCACAGGACGGTGCGCTGCGCTACATTCAGGACGTCGCACTGCCCGCCATAGCAAACGGCACCGAATGGCACTGGATGATCCGCCTGCAGAGCGCGCCCCGCGACATCATCGGCAGCATCACCCTGATGACCCATCCCGGTAACAACCGAGGCTTCTGGCTGCACCCGGACTGGCACGGCCACGGCTACATGAAAGAGGCCTGCCGCGTGATCAATCGACAGTGGTTCGACGTGATGGGCATGCCCCTGATGCAAGTGCCCAAAGCCGCCCCCAATGAAGCCTCGCGGCGCATCTCGATCAGCGAAGGCATGCGCAAAGTGAGCACCCAGGACGGGGAGTTTGTTGGCGGACGGTTCGAGGTATAAGTCTGGGAGATGACGCGGGAGGAGAGGTTGGCGCGAGCGCTGCAAGCAGGCACTTCGAACGTCTGACGTAGAGGCCGACCCGGCATTAACCTGTTGCCCATCACCACCAGCCCAAGTGATATTGCTCAATAAACAGGGAGCGACCCGAATGCCGTTGACCCGCAAGATCGAACCCGATATCACCCTGGTAACGGTCCAGCCCGAAGACTTCGAAACCTTGGTGGCCATCCGTATCGAAGCCATGCGCGAAAGCCTCGAGCGCGTTGGCCGGTTCGATCCGGTGCGCGCCCGAGAGCGTTTTCGTGAAGGGTTTTCTGCGTCATGCACGCACTACATTCAGGTCGCCGGCAGCAAGGTCGGCTTCGTAGTAGTCAAACCAACCGGCGATGGTCTGTTGCTGGATCACCTGTACATCAAGCCCGCTGTTCAAGGGCAGGGCATTGGTGCTGCCGTGCTTCGGCAAGTGTTCGCGCAAGCGGACGCAACCGCATCCACAGTACGAGTGGGCGCCCTGAAAGAAAGCGACTCCAACCGCTTCTACGTCCGCCACGGGTTTCAGCTCGTTGAGAGCGGCGAGTTCGATAACTACTATCTCCGCCCGCCACGTCTGCCGATGTGCTGACGGGTTGGGATCAACCCGCCGAGGCAGCCTTCTCCGCCGCACGTGCTGCGAGCATGGCCGCCTCCGATTCCTGGGTGTGCAGCTCACCTTTGTAGGCCAGTTGATTGAAGAACATACCGTCGATCTGATCTTTCGATGGCGTCGACGTCTTGGGAATAAACAACGCGCCCAGATCCAGAGAGTTGGCGAAGTTCTCCTTGTTCAGGTTGTAGCGACCCAGATAACTACCGCTCCAGGGCGAATCGGCGTCGACCAGATCAATGGCCGTCTCCCGATAGGTAGCCGCAGCGGCTTTCAGCCCGCTGGACGCATTCAACAGTGTATTGAGTTGCTTGGTATCCGCATCGCTCAACTCACCGGAACTGTTGGTCGCCTTCAGATTGCCGTTTGCCTCAATCGTGAAGCCAAACTTCTTGCTGGCCAGATCCGGATACACCGACGCCAGCGTCGACGTGAACGCTTCATACGACGTCTTCAGCGCCTCCGTCGAGTTACTGTGCTGCGCCGCCATCTTTGGGAAATCAGGCGACTGCGAGCGGCCTATCCAGGTATCAACCGCTTCCATCGGCTCAGTGGTCGCAGGCACTTCGGTACTCGGGTGATAAACGACAGCGGGCGTACTGGCAGCAGCGTTCTTAAACGCTTCTTTCTGCGCATCGGTGAGCGGCTGCGGCGTGAGCGTGATGCCGGAATTGGGCAGGGTGATGGTTGGAGAGGTGTTGTTACCGGGGGTTAGTGAGATAACCATTTCATCGATCCATGATTGCGGGGTTGTATGGAGGGTATCGACGGGGTGGGTGGGAAGCTTGAGGAGTTTGGGGAGGACGAAGGTTTTCAGGTTGTTTCCGTGAGCTTTGCCTCGGGAGCTTTTGTTTCCCGATAGAACTTGGCACGTCGCGGCCTGCTCAAGGCCACGCGCACAGGAAACCTCCGTCACGCTGAAAGGGGGGTTGAATTACGTGGATTGCTGCGACCTGACGTCATCACCGAGCGCATTCACTTTTCGTAAGGCGCTTGGAGTATAACATGCATACCAAGCGGATCACGTAGGCAAGATCAACGGCTCTTTATCTTGTAGCCATCAATCGGAATATCTTCTGTGCGCTCATACAGTGGAGCATCGCTGAATGTGGCTTGTTCAAATGCGTGCGTATCCCAACGTCTTGCTTTCAAGGCTGAATACAACATGCCCACCCTCAATGGAATGTTTCCGCGTCTGTCTTTGGCGCGCCTGAAGGAAAAGAAGTTGAAACCTTCTTCCAAAAAGTACCGATAAGGGTCGTAATCGTTAAGATCGATAGAGAACCTTTCGAAAAACTCGACCATCAGATCATTTGCATCGTCGCCATCAACGCCCATGTCCCTCGCGACATCGGTCGCCAAGCTGAAGCTTTCAAACGCCTTTCTTCCAAAGCCCGCGGTATCGTTGATGCAGACGACAATGCTATCCATTATTTTGTAATCAAGGGGTTCGTTCATGGTTAGAAAACCTGATCTTCGGTGCTCACAATGGAGTCTTCAGTTACAAATGTCTTGCAGGCTATCAGCCCTGGCTCCGCCGCCGTATACGCCCAGCCTGCAGAATGGGCAATAATCTTGTAATGCATCTCCGATTGTCACCTCAATTGGACTCACTGAGCGCCTACTGTACATCGACGAGGGATACCCATGCAGTTGACCAATGAAGCCATGGCCAAACACACCTTCCTGAAAGGCATGTATCAGGATGAGTATTTCCCTGATGCCGTTGTGAAAATGTGCGAAGACGTGCTGGTCAACCTGTGTCGCGAAATCGAGCAACAAGAGCCTTCCGACCTGGACGCGCTGTATGCCCTGACTCACAAAGCGACAGAGCAAATCAACGAGCTGGAGGAGGTGTTTGAAGAGAACGGCAGTGAGATCGAAACCGTCGCCCGCGAAACCATTGCCGATGATTTCGTACGGATAGCAGACGCTTATGGTTTCACCGACGCGGACATTGAGGAGCTGATTGCGCCGCGTGAGTGGTAATCAACCGCCTTTATGCCCCCTGATGCTGACAGGTTTTGCCAGAAGGGGGCATACGCTTGAATGCGCTCAGCCTCTGCCTCTTACGCGAGTCTCTGATTAATGAAGCAGGTCAGACTAATTCGCCACGGACAAAGCGCTGCCAACGCAGGCGAAGCCAGTGTGGATCACGCGACTATCCCTCTCACGTTGAAGGGGGTAGAGCAAGCGCAGTCAGTGGCCCGATCATTCACTCATGCGCCGGATTTGATTGTCGCCTCGCCGTTTTCCCGAGCGCAGGCAACCGCCACGGCGACCGCAGCTACTTTCCCTGCCACCCCGCTTGAAACCTGGCCCATTCAAGAATTTACCTACCTCGAACCCGCGCGATGTGCCAACACAACCGGTGCTCAGAGGCGGGATTGGGTTGAAGCCTATTGGGCCAAGTCAGACCCGGCGTTTACGGATGGAGCAGGCGCCGAATCTTTTTCAGGATTTATAACCAGAGCGCAGGCCTTCCTGGCTCGACTTGCGGAGCATCCTGCCCAGGACATCGCAGTGTTTTCGCATGGGCAATTCATCAGTGCCATCGCCTGGCTGATCGAGCGCAAGCCGAAAGACATTTGTGGGCAAGCGATGGCGGACTGGCGGGAGTATGAAATCAAGAACCATGTGGCTAACGGTGGTGGCTACATACTGTTCAGGCATGTGGGCGCTGATGACTGGCGAATATGCTCACAACCCTCACAAAACGCTGAGAGCAGATGAAGCCAAACAGCTTCACTTGCAGATGGCGCTCTGACGACTACAAAAAACTGCTCGTTGTCGTGAAAGCGGCGCCATTTCGGGCGGAGGAATCACCACTGATCGGGGCTCTGGTTGCACATGTCAGCTCTGTGCGAAACGACCTTCGACATTCCCACGCCAAGTGCCTGGAGCACCTTGAGGATGGTGGAAAGCTTCGGGTCGCCGCCAGCAGCGATAGACCTGTAAAGGTTAGGTCTGGCCAGGCCCGTGTTCTTCGACAGATTACCCATGCCACCTCTCGCCTCGATCAGTCGACGGATGGCCGTAAGGAAAACGTCTTCACCCCCATCTTCGTCGATTTCTTCCAGCGCAACAGACAGGTATTCGATGGCAAACGCTTCGTCCTCACGGAGCATTTTCAGAACGCTTTCATCATGGGAGCGCGTACGAGTCGTCATTTATTTTTCACCTTGTGCCATTTCCATAGAGCCTTGGCTTGGTCAATGTCGTTTTGCTGCTTGTCCTTTGAGCCGCCACCCAAGAGAAAAAGTATTTTTTGGCCCTGAATCGCGTAATACACCCGAAATCCAGGCCCAAAATCCAGCTTCATCTCAAAGACCCCATCACCCACCGGCTCGGTTACGCCGAAGTGGCCAAGCGCCGCTCGGTCGATCCGGGTAGTGATTCTTGCTTTGGATCGCGTGTCTCGAACGGTGTCGAGCCAACCCTGATAGATATCCACTCCATTGGCAGACAGTACGTGTTCCACTTCGTACATGAGGAATGTACCTTAAAAGAGACAGATAGATGGTTGAATATCCTTATCGACAGCATGCTATTGATCGGAAATGAGCGAAGCTGTGATTCAGATTGAGGAATTACAGAAATTGGCGTTTACGAGGGGCTGTTATAAAGCGGCGAAATGTTGCAGGAGAGGTGGCGGAGGCTTGATGAGCGCTGACGTATGCGTTAAATGCCCTGCATAGGTCGCTATTAAGGCTGAGGGAAAAAGGGACTGCATCGCGGCGGACCCTTCTTTCATATTTAGTGCGGCGTTAGGAGTCGAACCATTCATATCGCCTAGAAAAAAAAGGACATTCAAATCATGTATCCGAAGATTTACCCCGCGCGGTTACCCACTTGAGCAATCTGCCCAGCCACCAGCGGTTGCGAGCCTCTCGAATTTCATCGATTTGCATGAACGTGTATGGAGAGGGCATGGCTTTTTCTTTTATGCGTAGGGCGCGTAGGCCTCTAATAACGTGGCGTGCGTAGAATAACAACGTCAAGCTACATGCGATAAGGCCGAACGTTGCAACTAGCCCAGAGGTGAGCGCCCCCATCACCTTAGTAAACATGCTGGCCGCCAAGGTTGTTATACCGGCCACCAGAATTGGATTATATACAGTCGAACGACGTTGCGTCGTCTGTGGGCGTGTTTGAACTTTTATTCCGTCATATTCAAAAGGATGAAAAGAAGGTTTAGTACTGGCCAGGAAAAGATACATCAAAACAGATAGAACTAATGGTAACAAGCCTGTCATAGCCGTAAGGATGCTTTCTCTACCCCAAAATTTTGCCGCAGCGAAATAAGCAGCGCTACTGGCGAGCAGAGAGAAGGAACCAGCTGCTGACATAATCAGCGAAGTCATGTAAGTAGTGTAGCGCTCGCACATATATATTAAGTACAACGTCCATGCAAACGCTAAGAATGAAGTAATAAAAAATAAATGCCAAAAGTAAGGCAGGTTAGAAGGGGCCAGAGCTAAAAAAAGGATCAGTGTCCCTAGCAATGTCCAGCTTCCACGCTTTAGCTTATCTGCGTCAATCATAGTAGGCCATCATATTTGTAGTGCTTTTCCAATTTTTTTATCCCAACCATTTTCAACAATTACCCACTGTACGCCTAGGCCTACAATAAAGCCAACGCCAATTACTACTGCAAGAGGCGCTGCAGGCAAAGATAGCGCGCCAGTTACAATGCCCACCGCTGAACCTCCACCAATACCTGCGACGGCTGAAATGACGTTAGTCGGTTGGTTATCCGCAGATTTATTATACAGCTCTTTCCAGGATTGAGAGTTTGATGCGTCGATCGCTAACTGAGGGCCAACTGCTATTGCCATGCCGACATAGGGGCCGCCTAGTCTTTTCAGTATTCCAGTGGCACCGTCAGCATGCAGTCGGGCACTTTGACTCAATGCGGTATTGGTATTAATTAGCGGTATGTGGGCAACCGATTGTCCAACTTTTCCCATTAATATATAATGCCGAGCTACAGCTGTTGTTGGTATTTCAAAAAATAACTTCCCCTCTTTTGAAATTATTCTAATTGTCCCTTTAAACGTTTTGCTCGCCGATCTGGCGCTTGCCGTACCCCTAGCGTCAGCCCATGAGTTGAGCTTCGCTTTTTGGGCCGCGGTCAAGTCTAAAAGGTCCATGACTTTTTTGGTCTGTGCCGCCGCCATGACTGCCCCTGCGGCGGTAGCAACGGTTCCTGTTAAGTTTCCTGGCGAAAACATCAAAGGACCGATTTCGGGAATATTTTCGGCAGCTTGTTGAAGAGATTTTAGAGCCTCTACCGAGATTTTTGCACCGGTCTCCAATCTCTGAAATATCTCACGAAGTAACAAGGCTCCTTTTTTTGATTCCTCCGCACTCAATTGTTCGTCAGGCGAGGACAGCTGATAAATAAGGTATAACGCAGCATTGTAATCGTCCGTTTCATAGGTGCCTGCGAAGTTAGAGAGAGGCATATAATAGCTGCTTGCAGTCCCTCCAGAGGCTGCCTGATAGCCTCCTCCCAGTAAGCCTGATTGCCTTTGAGTGCAGCTTAAACGTGCTGAAGTTGGCGGGGTTAAATACTTATTCACACAGATATTCCCTTGTCTGGCCATAATCTTAGCGATAACCGCTTTAAGCTGACATTTTCTGCATAATCATGTGCGATTGATAGATGCTAGTGGTCACTGGCAACGCTTCTAGATCAACTATTGCAACTCTCAACCTATAGTGCGCATTTTTCGTGATCATGCAAATATCCTTTAACTCTTGCCCACGACTAGCGCCTGGGATCCTAACCTAGCTTTATGCTCGTGTATTGAATTCATCCGGGTTAGTAAATGCACTGACCCTCACGTCCTTGGAGGTTTTCTCAAGCGCACATAGGGCGACAACAACTGAGCATCGCATCGTGTTTATCCTACTTGAAGAAAGACACCAATGGGAAGGTGGGATTGCGGCCTTCCAGTTGGTGGGTGACATTGCTGCTGCATTTTGATGTGTCACCACCGATCAAGTCCCTGATGTCTATCAGGTTTGTCCACTAACGCCATTACCAGGAGCTTGAGCATCTCTTGATTTTGCACCCTTATCGCTTTACCGGCAGGTTGGCCGATACGAGAGCTACTGACCCAGAGAACTGCCCTGTTTTCTAGCCGTCAGTATGAAAGCTAGGGCTGCCAGGGTTGCTACTCACACCCCATACTCTTCCCAGCTCATGCCGAGATATTCGTGCAGTTCCATGCCTGCACCTTCGCGTCCTTCATGCCAGTCTTCCACGAACCGGTGGATATCTTCTTCTACCACATCGCCCTTTAGGTAGAGCTCAAGAAATCTCATTTCAGCCTCCTGGCTCGACGTCGCAGATAGTGTCTCAATCTGGGTTTTCCAGCCCAAAACGAAAAAACCCGCCAAAAGGCGGGTTTTTCGGAGATTTCAAAGGCTGCAAAAACCACCTTTGAAACCTTGTATGGTGCCGGCACCAGGAGTCGAACCCGGGACCTACTGATTACAAGTCAGTTGCTCTACCAACTGAGCTATACCGGCGTAATGGGCTGCGAGTATATAGAGTCTGATGCGCTTGTAAAGCCTAGCTGTCTGATTCAGTTGAAAAAAATCGACCATTGGCGCTTCAGGTCGGATGTGGGCAGGTGGTGGTGCAGGACGTTTCTGTTGGTTTGGACGGATTGGTCTGTGTGGCAGGGCGGATGGCGTTGAATTCGGGCGTTGATTTTGCCGTTGGCGCACACGGCTTGTGCATCACGGAACGCTGGATTTTTCACTTGGCCTTGCAAACCGATATGTCTAGCCTTGATGGCTATCTGGCGCTCAAGAAGGCACCCATCCGACCCCGCCATTTTTGAGCAGTTGCGGGGCAGGAGGGCTTTGCATAGGCTTGTTCTCAACGGCCCAGGCTACTGAGTCAGCAGCACGGGTCGTTGGCTTTTCAGCCAGGCAGATAAAGGACTATCTGATGAGTGATGCGATGGATCGTAACCAGGTTTGGGGTGTTGTTTGCCGCAGGCTGGTCATTCGCTGAAGAGTTGTTGAAGGATATTTGCAGGTGCGCCTGGCCTGTTGGCTTTGCGCAGGGTGGGCTGAGGATGGCTGTCTGAATCGCATGAATGTGCGTCTGGATGCCGACGAAGGCTTCATCGATGTTTCAAGAAATGCCCGGATCCTCTGGATTCGGGCATTTTCCTGTGCGCTGGTTGCTGTTGCGTCGGATTTGCACTGGAGCTACCGGCTTTTTGGCCGATACAGCTGTATCGAAAATGGCAGTCGGCCATGGACAGCAAGTGCAATGCAGAGAACGCCTACGCATTACGAGCTGCTGAGTGTCGCTCGCGATGCCTCTCCTGAGCAGATCAAGAAGGCTTATCGCAAGCTGGCGCAGAAGCTGCACCCTGACAGGAATCCAGATCCTTACGCCTCGGAGATGATGGGCGTCGTCAACGCGTCTCACGATGTGCTGGCTGACCCTTCGCGGCGTGCGGCTTATGATGCGCAGCTCGCTGCCAACGAGCACAAGGCGCGTATGGACGCTGCGCGCCGCAAGCAGGCGCATGCAGCCCGTGGGCAGGCGGTTCATGTGTATGCGGCCACTTCTGCAGCCACTGCTGCTGCGCCGTCTCAGGCGGCTCGCTCGGGGCCGGCGCCCAAGTCTTCTGCCTATGCTTCTGCATCCCCTTCCCGTGACAAGCGTCGTCGCAGTGCGTGGCGTTGGGCGCTGTTGTTTGCGGTGTTCTGCGCGGGTGGCGCGTGGATGGGCTACGACCCGGGTGCAGGCAAGTCGTTTGTGCCGTCCGAGCCTGCGCCGGTTGCGCAGACGTGGGTCAAGCCCGCGCCTGTCATGCCTGCCGCGCCGGTTGAGGAGCCTGTAGCGAGCCCAGCCAAGACGGTGGATGCGGCGGCGTCCGAATGTGGCGTGCCGGCGCTTGATCCGATGGGCGCGCCGTGGCCGGACAAGGCGGGCTATGTGAAGGACATGCCGGTGCTCAAGGACAACGGCTGGTCGCAGATCACTGTGGATAACTCGGCGGGCGAGTCGGCGGTGTATGCCAAGGTCACGGATGCGGTGGGGCGCAGGGCGTTTCGGCATGCGTTTGTGCCGGCCGGGGCGGTGTTTGTGTTCGCCAAGATGGACCCGGGGCTGTACCTGCTCAAGTACAAGATGATGAGCACGGGCTGTGCTTTTGCGTCGGGCAGGATTTTGCTGGAGGAGACGCCGATGGGCAGTCAGATCAAGTCCAGTGCCTACAAGCTGACGTTGCGTAAGCTGCAGAACCGCAGTGTGCCGTTTGCGCGGTTGAAGGATGATCAGTTTTAGTAGTGAGTCATGACAGGAATGCGGCGCTGCGTATTCAGTCTTCGCGAGCAAGCTCGCTCCCACGGGTTCTGCGCACCTGTGTTGAGATCATGTTTTGCAACGCTTTCAGGCCGGTTTTTGCAGGCACCGTCTCTTTCTTTTGAAGGACATTTCCGAGAGAATCCCCGACCGCTTGCGCCCCTCTGTCTGGGCTTCTAATCTCCGCCCCGTCGCTGCCCATCAGCGATCGGGTTTAGTAGCCCGCAGTGAGTTAAGGCGTAACACAGCCGCGTTTCATTAGGCTTCATCCTGATGCTATGGCGACTGTGCGCTTGGCACCTTCGGGTGCGCCGGTTCTTAGCTCACCGGTCTACTAACTCGCGTACAGTTGCCGCCTTTTCGTTTAGTAGCGGAATGGCAGCGACTTCAATAGAAGGAGCTAAAGCATGGTCAAAGTAACCCCCGATCCGCCCAACAAACCGTCCAGCGCCGCACCGGTCTTCGACAAGGCTGTGGTCAAGCGCGCCATGGAGTGTTACCTGCCAATCTCCCGACCGGCCAAGGAACCCCACGACAGCAAGTTCGACTTCATCAGCCTGGAAGCCACCCTGGTGCACGCGCTGGATTTTCTGCGCTGCGCATCGGCCACCGCTCACGAACTCGGCGATGAACTGACCGGTTCGCAACGCGATCTGGCGTTCGCTTCCATGCACATGCTGGAAATGGCCAAGGTCATGGTCGAGCGCTCGCTGGAGTGTGTCGAAGAGGTCTGAAATCTTACGTCGGACAGCTCGTGCACAGGCGTCTGCATGTGCACGATTGGGCCGCGCAAAACGCTTGCGCCAGAGCCTTTACCAAATCTTTATGCACAATTTGCTGATAAAGATTTGCGCAGTCGGGTAATTGTGTGCAGTCGGGTGCATTGAGCCGCAAGGCATTGTTTTTGCGGGTTACGGGAAGGATTGCGGAAAAAAATAAGGGGCTTCAGTAACTGGCGCGCCAAGCTTTAACGCACTCATCCACATTTTCATCAACAGACTTATCCACAGGTTGCTCAATCGATTTACGTCACGATTTTCGAGCCAGAATCAGCAGGTTGCGCGGTGTAATCCGGCTGTCACAGAAAGTGCCAACGCTCACGCTATAACCCTGCTCACGCACATACATCGCTCTGTCCAGCACCAGCCACATCTCCAGCGGACGCCGAAACAGATCGCGGACCAGTTCCAGGTTGCGCACTTCGGCCAGTCTTTTCCAGCCAGCGGCCTCCAGCGCAGACCAGTCCTGTTGACCCGGTGCAGGCAGATGCTTGAGTTTTGCCAGATGGTTGCAGTAGTCAGCGTAGGACGCATCCAGCCAGGACGTTGGCAGCGACGGTGTGGGCAAGTAGTCATCGATGCCGCGCAGGCGGCGCTGCAGCAGGTCGAAGCCCAGGCGACGGGCCATCGAGATGTCGCGTTGACGGCGTACGCGCGCGCCGGCTGTCACGGTTTCACTGAGTGGCAGACCCAGCTCGTCTCGCGACAGCTTCAGGCCGGACGCCTTGCCCTCGCTGGACAGCGCCTGATAAAGGTCGTGCCGGGTGCGGTTATAGCAGCACGGCGCAATCGCCATGTGCCGACAGCCCGTCTGGCTGGCCAGCTCCATCAACTGAATGTGCAGGTCGCCGCAGGCATGCAGCGCCACAGGCGTGTGTTCGGGTTGCAGGTAGCGCCACGTGTCGTCGGCCATGACATCCTGCTGCACATGCCTGGCGTCGATGCCTTGCCGCGTACTCAGGGCCAGGCCTGCTTCGATCAGCGCCGGGTCGTGCTCCAGGCAGGTCAGACGCTGGCCGGGCCCGGTCAGGCGGCGCCCCAGATGGCCTTTGCCAGCGCACCAGTCCAGCCAGTGAGTTGTGCTGTCACGCATGTCCAGATGGCTGGCGAAGGCTTCGATCTGCTGCCACTTGCGCCCCGGCACATCGACGCTCATGCGCGCATCGACCGGCTGCAGAGCGTGCACGGGCAGTTCGGCGACGTGGCTCAGCGCGACGGCTTCGGCGGCCAGTTGCTTGAACGGAAAGGGCGCGTCGAGGTGTTCCGGGTGATTGTGCGCGGCCTCGGCCTGTTCCAGCGTGCGTTGCCGCAGCCAGTGCGCGAGGTCAGGGTATTTGTCTTCCCATGGCAGGGCCAGGTGCGTGAACGGCTTGGGTCGCCACAAGGCCTGATGCGCGAACAGGAAGCTGTCCAGCGCACCAAAGTGGCTGCTGAGGTGTTCATCCTGCAAGCGAGGTTCAGAGGGCATGGTGGCGGCCTCGTGTGGCAAGGTGCTGACTGGATCGACGCCAGCACCTTTCATATCAGCGACCCTGGCTTGCGTCTACACGCAATAGTTTTTCCAGCAGCCGGAAGCCCTGCACCAGCACGAAGGTCATGACCAGATAGAACATGCCGGCGGCGAAGAAGATTTCCACCGGCAGGTAGGTGCGGGCGATGATCGTGCGCGCCATGCCGGTCAGTTCCAGCAGGGTGACGGTGCTGGCCAGCGCACTGGCCTTGAGCATCAGGATCACTTCGTTGCTGTAGGCCGGCAGGCCGATGCGTGCTGCGCGAGGCAGGACGATGTAGAACAGCGCCTTCCATTTCGACATGCCCAGCGCCCGTGCCGCTTCGACTTCACCTGGCGGCACCGCCTGCATGGCGCCACGCAGGATTTCGGCGATGTAGGCGGCGGTGTGCAGGGTCATGGTCACCACGGCACACCAGAACGGGTCGCGCAGGTACGGCCACAACGCACTCTGGCGCACCGACTCGAACTGCGCCAGCCCGTAATAGACCAGAAACAGTTGCACCAGCAGCGGCGTGCCGCGGAAGAAAAAGATGTAGGCGTAGGGCAGGGCGCGCACCGGCCAGTGGCGCGATGCACGGGCAATGCCCATCGGGATGGCGAGGATCAGCCCGGCGATGACGGCAATCGCCACCAGCTCCAGGGTCAGGGTCGCGCCCTGTGCCAGGCGTGGCAGCCACTTGATGATGACTTCCCAGTTCATGACGCGCTCCTCAGAAAGCCGCGACTGGCGCGCTTCTCAAGGAAGTACATGCCGGCCATGGCCAGCACGGTCAGGCCCAGATACATGAAGGCCGCGACCATGTAGAAGGTGAACGCTTGCTTGGTGAAGCCCACGGCGATCTGCGCGTGGCGCATGATTTCTTCCAGGCCGATCACCGAGACCAGCGCGGTGTCTTTCATCAGAATCATGAACAGGTTGCCCAGGCCGGGCAGGGCGATGCGCCACATCTGCGGCAGGACCAGTTTGAAGAGGATGCGCGAGCGTGACATGCCCAGCGCCAGCCCGGCTTCACGATGGCCTTTGGGGATGGCCAGAATCGCGCCGCGAAACACTTCGGTCGCGTAGGCACCGAAGCAAATGCCCAGGGCGATGACCCCGGCAGCAAAGGCGCTCAGGGCCAGGTCAGGAATGTCGAACAGGTTGCCCAGAGCGCGCATGCCGTTGACGGTGCCGAAGTAAATCAGCAACACCCAAAGCAGTTCGGGAATGCCGCGTACCAGGGTCGAGTAGGTACTGCCCAGCCATTGCAGCGGCTTGTAGGGCGAGGTCTTGGCCAAGGCGCCGAGCAGTCCGAGTATCAGCCCCAGGCACAGGGCCGAGAGTGCAAGCTGGACCGTCATCAGCGCGCCAGCCGCAAGGGCCGGGCCGAATCCGTGGAGATCAATGTTCATGGGCAGGCTTTGTCAGGGCCGGTCGCCGCGCTTCGACAGGAAGCGGCGGCGACGCGGTCAGGTGAATCAGAGGATGCTGAAAGGGAAATACTTGTCGTTGATCTTCTTGTAGGTGCCGTCAGCGATGATTTCTTTCAGGGCCGCGTTCAAGCGCTCGCGCAGGGCGTCGTCACCCTTGCGCACGGCGATGCCGATCTTGTCGTCTTCAACGACAGGCTCGCCCTTGAACTCGAAGTTCTGACCCGCTTCGCTTTTCAGCCACTCGAAGCTGACGTATTTGTCGGCCAGCATGGCGTCGACGCGACCGGAGGACAGGTCGAGGAAGGCGTTTTCCTGAGTGTCATAGAGCTTGGCGTCCATGATCCCGAGCTTGTCTTCCAGCCAAGTGGCGGCCAGTGTCGAGCGCTGTGCACCCACTGACTTGCCGGCAAGGCTTTCTTTGGCTTTTTCAGTGCTCGATACGTCGATCGAGGAGGTTTTCGGCGCGATGAATTGCAGCTTGTTCGAGTAATACGGGTTGGTGAAATCGACCACCTGCTTGCGTTCTTCGGTGATCGACAGCGACGAGATCAGGAAGTCGAACTTGTTGGCCATCAACGCCGGGATGATGCCGTCCCAGTCTGACGTCACCGCTTCGCACTCGACCTTCATCCTGGCGCACAGGGCCTGGCCGATTTCATAGTCGAAGCCCACCACCTGGCCACTCGCGTCCTTGTTGTTGAACGGCGGGTAGGCACCTTCGATGCCCATTTTCATTGTTTCAGCAAAGGCACTGCCGCTGAAGGCAAGGGTGGCCGCTGCGATCAGCAAGATCTTTTTGTACGAATGCATGGGTGTTGCTCCGTTAGCGGTGACTCGACATGAATTGTTTGCACCTTGCCGACAGCGGGTTTTCGAACACTTGCTGCGGTGTGCCCTGTTCTTCGACCATTCCCTGATGCAAAAACACCACTTCACTTGATACCTGACGTGCAAAATTCATTTCGTGGGTCACCAGTAGCATGGTCCGGCCTTCTTCAGCCAGTGCGCGGATGACGCCGAGTACTTCCTGAACCATCTCCGGGTCGAGGGCCGAGGTCGGCTCGTCAAACAGGATAACCTTTGGTTGCATGGCCAGCGTACGCGCAATGGCGGCGCGTTGCTGCTGTCCGCCGGAAAGTTGCGCGGGGTAGGCATGGCGCTTGTCGGCGATACCGACCTTGGCCAGCAACTCTTCAGCCACCGCAATGGCCTCGGCCTTGCTCTGACCGAGCACGCGACGCGGGGCTTCGATGATGTTATCGAGCACGCTCATGTGCGGCCACAGGTTGAAATTCTGGAACACGAAGCCGATCTGGCTGCGCAAGCGATTGATCTGCCGGTTATCGGCGGCAATCAGGTCGCCGTTGCGCGCGGCCTTGAGCTTCAATTCTTCGCCGGCCACCAGAATCTGGCCCTGATGCGGGTTTTCCAGCAGGTTGATGCAGCGCAGCAACGTGGACTTGCCGGAACCGGAGGAGCCGAGGATCGATATGACGTCGCCGTCGCGAGCCGTCAGCGAGATGCCTTTGAGCACCTCAAGCTGATCGTAGCGCTTGTGCAGGTTGCGGATTTCCAGGGCGGGCGTGGCCTCGGCCATGTGGGGTCCTCATTGAAGTGTGCGCGCTGGCTGCCAGCGAACGCCAAGCTAGCACAGCGTTTAAAGGACAACCATCGACGTCTGGCGTCCAGCGTGGAGGCGCTCGACGGGTTGTCTCATCCGGGCAGCGGACGGTCGCAAGAAGGCAAGCATGATGCCCTGTAAAACAGGGGCGTGCGCGAAAAAGGCGCGATGTTGCCAGCTTTGGCCTGGTGTTGGAAGTAGCATTTGCTGAGCGGCGGTCTGATTTCTGCACCATGTTTGCGCTTGGAAGAAGGTTTGGGGCATTTTTGGTGCGTGCATATAGACGAATCTGAGGCGTTTGGTAACAAATCCTACAGACAGCTAAGAAAAGCCATCGTCTTGCATGCTTCACGGGTCAAGCCACAGGCCTCGTATTCTCTAAGCGACGTCGTTTTCGAAATATTTTGGCGCAATTCTTGCGTCAAATATAAAGAACGGCACCGTAGGTTTCTTTTTACGTAACGCTCCGGTGTGCCTCGCTCGTCTTGCACAGGTGGTTTTATGAGCAGTACCGCTAACTCTTCCGAGCTCGAACAAGGGCTGAAACCTCGACACATTACGATGCTGTCGATTGCTGGCGTGATTGGCGCCGGTTTGTTCGTCGGCTCCGGCCACGCGATTGCCGAAGCCGGCCCTGCCGTGCTGCTGGCGTATGCCGCTGCGGGTACGCTGGTGGTGCTGGTGATGCGCATGCTGGCCGAAATGGCCGTTGCCTCGCCTGACACCGGTTCGTTTTCAACCTATGCCGACCGCGCTATCGGTCACTGGGCCGGTTTCACTATCGGCTGGTTGTACTGGTGGTTCTGGGTGCTGGTGATTCCACTGGAGGCCAACGCTGCTGCAACCATCCTGCACGCCTGGTTCCCCAACATCGCGATCTGGATGTTCACGCTGGTCATCACGCTGGTGTTGACGGCGACCAACCTGTTCAGCGTGAAGAACTACGGTGAGTTCGAGTTCTGGTTCGCGCTGATCAAGGTCGTGGCGATCATCGCGTTCGTGGTGCTGGGTGTTGCGGCGATCTTCGGTCTGCTGCCCACCAGCAACGTCAGCGGTGTCAGCCATCTGTTCGACACCGGCGGCTTCCTGCCCAACGGTATGGGCGCAGTGCTGGCAGCGATGCTGACCACCATGTTCTCGTTCATGGGCACCGAGATCGTGACCATCGCAGCGGCCGAGTCCAAGAATCCTGGCAAGCAGATCACCAAGGCCACCAACTCGGTGATCTGGCGGATCTTCCTGTTCTATCTGGTTTCGATCTTCATCGTGGTGTCGCTGGTGCCGTGGAACGACCCGCGCCTTGCCGAGGTGGGTTCTTATCAGACCGTGCTCGATGCAATGGGCATTCCGAACGCCAAGTTGATTGTTGACCTAGTGGTATTGGTTGCTGTGACCAGCTGCCTGAACTCGGCCCTGTACACCGCTTCGCGCATGCTGTTCTCGCTGGGCAAGCGCGGCGATGCACCTGCCGTGTCGAAGCGCACCAGCAAGGGCGGTACGCCTCACTGGGCGGTGCTCATGTCGACTGCGGCGGCTTTCCTGACCGTGTTCGCCAACTACATCGCGCCTGCGGCCGTATTCGATTTCCTGCTCGCCAGCTCCGGTGCCATCGCACTGCTGGTGTATCTGGTGATCGCGGTGTCGCAGCTGCGTATGCGCCAGAAGCGCATTACTGCAGGCGAGGCCATCGACTTCAAGATGTGGCTGTTCCCATGGCTGACCTGGGCTGTGATCGCGTTCATCGTCGCGGTGCTGACCATCATGCTGCTGCAGGAAGAGCATCGCCTCGAAATCATCGCCACCGGCGTACTCAGCCTGTTGGTGATCGGCGCTGGCCTGATCGTATCGCGTCGCCGCAAGGCCGGTCGCGTGGGCGCTGCTGCGCTGGGTTGATCGCGCCCCTTAGCGGATGATGCTCGTGCCAATGTCATGCATTGGTACGAGCTTGCATTAGCGTGCGGCTCTGGTGTCTCTCTTCATCAGCAGGTCGGACGCCAGCGTGTAATCCTTCTGGAAGGCAGGGCTTTCGATCCACTCGATTGCACTGTCTTCGTCCTCATCGTGGTACATCGCGCGGTACACGATAAGCAGGCCCATCATAAAGTCCGTGGCCGGGTCCTCGTCCTCTTCGGAAATCACCAGTGCCAGCACCGGGTATTGCAGGAAGACGACGCACAGCGCGAGCTGGCTGATGGCCTCCGCTTGCTTCATGGCCGTGAACAGGTCGTCGTAGTCAGCCGGGTCAAAACCGTTCTCGACAATGTCGCTGAAGTCGAAGGTATTGAGGTCGAGTTCGACGTCATCGAACGGCTGGTTGACCAGTGCCGAGGCAAACACCGGATGAACCAGGCTGGTTGCAGCCTTGCCCGAGCGGTTCTGCTTGGCCTTGATCTTTGCGCGCTTGGCACGTTTTTGCTGCTTGTCTGGCGAGGCCATGAGCGGTCCTTTGGCTGGCGTGAGGTGCAATGGCCGCTATTGAAGCGCAGACGAGCCCGATAACCAAGGTTTGTGCGGTAATTGGTGGGCGATAAAAAACCCGCAGCGCGCGGGTTTTTGATTTGCGGGGTGTTACCGACGCGTCACCGTTTGCCCGGCTTTGCGAACGCTTCGGCTTCATCCATGCGGTTGGCGAACATGCTGACGGCTTCGACCGCATCGCTTGCGCCATCGCGGATCTGCACGATGACCTGCCCGGCCTGGTCTGCCAGTATCACACCGCGAATGGCTCCTTCCTGAGTCGCGCCCATGCTTGCCACGGCTTCGCGTGTTTCGGCGAGGATCTTGCCAATCATTTCGGCAATCTCGGTGGTCGAGCCGCTGGTACGTCCCGCCAGTTGCCTGACTTCGTCGGCCACCACGGCAAACCCGCGGCCCTGGTCACCCGCCCGAGCCGCCTCGATGGCTGCGTTGAGCGCCAACAGGTTGGTCTGATCGGCAATGCCGCGAATGGTGTTGACGATGGCGGTGATCTGCTCGGAGCGATCACCCAGCTGACTCACCAGCTTTGCCGATGCACCGATGTTTTCGGAGATTTGGCGCATCTCCCGCGCCGTGTCCTGAATGACCAGGGTTCCCTGTTCAGCCACTTTCTCGGTTTCTGCCGAGATATGGTAAGCGCGCGATGCACCGTGTGCGTCCGCTTCCTGTTTTTCAACGCGGTGGGTGATGTCGCTGGCGAACTTGACGATTTTGTAGAGTTTGCCGTCGACATCAAAAACCGGGTTGTACGTCGCTTCCAGCCAGACAACCCGACCCTGTTTGCCGATGCGTTTGAACTGGTCGCCGATGAACTCGCCGTGGTTCAGCTTGCGCCAGAACTCGGCGTACTCCGGGCTGTTGACCAGTGCCGGCTCGCAGAAGGTTCGGTGGTGTTTACCCTTGATCTCGTTCAGCGCATAGCCCATGACGTTCAGGAAGTTGTTATTGGCCGTAATCACATTGCCGTTGGGCTCGAATTCGCAGATAGCCATCGCGCGGTCTACCGCTGCCAGCTTGCTGTTGGTTTCGTTCTCCAGCATCACGCGTGCGGTGACATCCAAGGCGTACTTGACCACCTTGACGACGTTGCCCTGCGCGTCAACGACCGGGTTGTAGCTGGCTTCAAGCCAGACGCTGTGACCGTTCTTGCCAACGCGTTTGAAGGTGCCGGAGATAAATTTCCCGGCCTTCAGGGATGCCCAGAGGTCAGCATACTCGCGGCTGCGGAGCATCTCCGGTTCGCAGAAGTCGCGATGCGTCTTGCTTGCCAGCTCTTCGGCGCGATAGCCCATCGCCGCGAGGAAGTTATCGTTGGCCCGTAGGATCTTGCCATCGAGGCTCAGCTCGACCACCGCCATCGACTTTTCCAGCGCGCTTGTCAGTCCGTTGAGTCCATCTACCTGGGCCTTCATGGCCGTCAGCTCAGCTTTGTTCTTATTTCCGAACATAACGTGCCCCTCGGTGTGTTTGCGGACCTACTGTGATGAGGCTATCGACTCGAAAGGCTGCAGCATGAATGCGCATTGCAACAATTGAAAAAATAAATCAAGTATTTTTTGGCGCCAGAGAAACGCGCGGAGCTGATTTGTCGACAAAAGCATGCGGCAATGAGTGCGGGGCTGGCGCGCAGAGGGTCTGCTCGCCAAATTCCGGACAAAGAAAAGCCCGCGATGGGGGAGCGGGCTTAAGGATTCACACTTGGGAGCAGCTCTACAATGACGCGGCCGCTGTGAAAACTTTGTGAAGAGTTTTCACTGTTTTACTTTTTTTCAGGCTGAATGGTATTGGTCACTTCGGAGGTCGGCACGAAGGTCTTCGACTCTTCGGCAGCCGCTTCCTTGGACTCGGCTTTATCCTTGGCCGCTTCGGTGTTCTCTTTGGCCGCTTCGTTCACTTTGTCCTGAGCAGACTCCATCTTCTCCTGGGATTTCTCCTGATGCGCCTGAGCGTCCTGTGCCTTCTGTTCGGATTTGCTGTCGCAGGCAGCCAGACCCAGAGTGGCGGCGAGGATGAGGGCGGAGGCAGTTAACTTGAGCACGGAATTTTCCTTGTGGAAGCAAATGTATGGCTTCGAGGGTGGGCGGGGAAAATTAGTTCAATGGGATGGGGGTGGCAGGGCTCTGGATTGCTGGTCTTGAGGGGCTCGAAGCATCGTTTCGCACCTGTGGCCGAGCGCTATCTGGAAGCGATTCGGGTTGATACCTTTCTTCGCAGATTGACTGTACATGACCTCGGCAGGTCGATATCCAAGGATCGGATCAGGGAGGGAGAAATGAAAAGCCCAGCTGCAGGCTGGGCCAGCATTTACCAAGGAAGTTTGGAAATTGTGTACCTTGGCCTGCCATTTCCCACTGTTCTCGCGCTTACGCCAATAGTGAATGTCTGGTTTAGCCGGGTGTTAATTATTGCCGGGTTTTCAATTGCGGCAGCAATCCGTCCGTGGATAATTGTGCCTTCCTGGGTTTTGAATTCGAAGCGACGTTCTGCAGGAAAGGCGCCAAGAAATTCGCCACTGAACTCGATATCGGTTTCAGTGATGTTTTCCACGCTCAGGCGCGATCTGCTAATGCGAACCTGATCAACGCTGGTAAAGGAAAATACGTGGTCTCTGGTTGTTACGGAGCAGTAGGCTTCATAGGCTATTAGTTTGTCCAGGTACTCTGAGACCGTGGCAATAGCCCTTGTACCAAGCCTAGACGCTGGCTCTGACAACTCCTCATCACCTTTGGTGGATGCCTCAAGAAGTTCTGCAACCAGCTCGAAAGCTTGCGAGACGGGCGTAGTCCCCTCCAGTGTGAGCTGAGGGTCACCACTTGGCGCTTCCTCAAACTCAAAACCAAATGAGCCCAGTGCCGTCCCTGTGATCAGTATCTGGTTTTGAGCTTTGTTTGGGATTGGCCCAAAATCATTCAGAACACCGCTTATAGAGGCTGCAATAGCCGATACGGCATCGGAAAATTTTGTGGTTACCGCGGCCCCAAACTCAGCACCTATACCGTGTACCCCTCTGACTGGAGTTCCGCGGTAAGTAACCACTGCTTTAGCGGGTGAGAATGCGCCGCGGCCAGGCTCTCGAAGACCTGCGCCTACCTGATTCTTCCTGGCTCGCAGCGAAAGACGTGAAAGGTTGCTCAGACCTGGCTTCTGAGCGATGCGGTCCAGGAAACCGATTTCTGCCTGTGCGTGAGTGAATTCAGTTCTATTCATTCTGGAGCTCCCGCTTTCGAATCCCCAAAAGGTCGGCCGCAGCTTGGTCATGCAATGGATCGAGTTTCACGCTCAGAAATCCTTTCCATTGCTGAGATCTTCTGTGCGACCACATACTGTACCAGTACGCCGCAAGCTCAATGAGTGTTTCGGGTGGGTCAGAGAGCAGATTTATATAAAAATCGACTCTATACGATGTCTTGATCCATTCTGTGTCCGTCAGCTTTTGAACATCATCAGCGGTCAATGATTGCTGAATGGCGGCTGACACATCGGCGAATGTCACAACATCCATATCGTTGGGCGGGCGGCCCTCCAGCATCTCCACGTTCTCCATGAAGCTGCCGTTAAGCCACTGAATGCCCGAAACGATACCCATGCGATGGATTTCAGATCGATGAGACAGGAAGCCCTCAAGCACCTCGCATCTTTCTAAGGTAGTCGAGAAGCGATCAATCAACCGCTTTACGTCTGTCGGATAGGGCGCTCGCTCAAAAGATGTTGGATTCCGCTCGTTGATCGGCGGAATTACCCCCTGATGATCCCATAGTGGTATCAACTTCACCTCCGTGTGCCATGGTCCAGCCGAGGAAGCCAGCTGCGTTGTTTATTGCAGTACACCCCCGCCGGTTCGTTGGTTTGCCTATACCCTCAGCTCGCCAGATGACTTGGCTTCCCCCTTCGGGAGTGCATATGTGCACTCTGTCATGCAACGCAAAATGCGGGCAAGCGCAAACGTTGTACGCAAAGTTTCGAGCGCTCGCGCGTCAGCAGATTTTCAGGGCTGGATAGAAGATGTCTGCTTCAGCGAGCATAGCGCTCAACGACCATAGGTATCAGCCGGTACTCAGCAATTTAGCTACGTGCTGAATGATTGGCATCGTTCAGTGGTCGAGCTTGTCAATGGACGGGTTGTGTGCCGAGCTTTGGGGATACGAGGAAGGTTAGGCCCAGACAACAAAAAGCCCGCACGAGGCGGGCTTCTTGTGTGCTTTCAGGTGTGCTTGGCATCACCTGAAAACGAAAGGTGGTGCCCAGAGACGGAATCGAACCGCCGACACGGGGATTTTCAATCCCCTGCTCTACCGACTGAGCTATCTGGGCAACGGGGCGCATTAGACGTGTTTTTCAGGAGGTCGTCAAGCGTGTTTTTTAAAAAATTTGAATTATTACCGACGCTTACGACCTTCACTGCGTGAAACGCTTTATTTTTCGGGGGGAACGTAGCCTTCGGCCTGGGCGTATTCTTCGCCGGAGAGAAACTTGTCCATCTCGGTCTGGAGGAATTTACGGTCTTCGGCGTTCATCATGTTCAGGCGACGCTCGTTGATCAGCAGGGTCTGGTGTTTCTGCCAGTCGGCCCAGGCTTTCTGCGAGACGTGGTTGAAGATGTCCTCGCCCTTGGCGCCCGGATACGGGGCGCGTTCCAGGCCGGGCAGTTCTTCTTTGTATTTGCGGCACATTACGGTGCGGGTCATGACGACTCTCCTGCGTTCAATACGTCGGCTGCGCGTTTGAGCAGCTTTTTCACCGGGGCGGCAAGGCCCAGGCGTGGCGGGGTGGCGAGGTTATACCAGAGCCAGTCGGCCTCGGCCACGTGATCGGTGGACTCCTGGACCTTGACCAGCCAGGGTTCGATGCTCAACTGGAAGTGGCTGAAAGTGTGGATCAGCCCCGGCAGTTCATGGTGCTCGCCCAGTTGCAGCGCGTGTTGGGTGGCCAGGTGCTGAAGGTCATCGAAGTCATCCAGTTCCGGCAGGCTCCACAGGCCGCCCCACAAGCCGCTGGAAGGTCGACGATAAAGCAGGATCGCGCCGTCTTCGTTGGCGAGCATCGGCATGAGCGTGCGTTTCTGCGGCACGGTCTTGCGCGGCTTGGGGATCGGGTAGCGCGTTTCCAGGCCCAGCATGTGCGCCTCACAACTGCGCTCCAGCGGGCAGAGCAGGCAGCTCGGTTTGCTGCGGGTGCAGAGCGTGGCCCCCAGGTCCATCATCGCCTGGGTGTAGTTGTTGACCCGGCGGTGCGGCGTGAAGCGTTCAGCGGTGGCCCACAGCTGCTTGGCCACCTTGGGTTCGCCAGGGTAGCCCTCTTGCGCGGTGAAGCGCGCCAGCACGCGTTTGACGTTGCCGTCGAGGATCGGCGCGCGAATGCCCATGCTCAGGCTGGCAATCGCGCCAGCGGTGGACAGGCCGATGCCGGGCAGCAGAATGAGTTTTTCGACATCGCGGGGAAACTCGCCGCCATGGTCGGCGACCACGATTTTTGCCGTTTTCTGCAGGTTGCGGGCGCGGGTGTAGTAACCCAGCCCGGTCCACAGGTGCAGCACTTCGTCCTCGGGCGCGTCGGCCAGCGCCTGCACGGTCGGCAGGGCCTCCATGAAGCGGTCGAAGTAATTCAGAACGGTGCTGACCTGGGTCTGCTGCAGCATGATTTCCGACACCCAGACCCGGTACGGCGTGATGTCTTGTTGCCAGGGCAGGTCATGTCGGCCATGACGGTCGTACCAGTCCAGCACGGCGCTGGAGAATTGTTCGGGTTGCATGGCCTGGAGGGCTCTCGTCTGGATATGAGTGGTGATATGAACGGTCGTGCCAGCGGAGCGCCGCGAGGGCGCTCCTGAGCAGTTCACGTTGCCCTAGCGCTTGAACAGTCCCTTGAGGGCGTCCTTGAGCTCGGGGCTGACCTTGTCACCGAGTTTGTCGTTCAGCTTGTCCTCGAGCTTCTCGCTGATCCGGTCGCCCGCCAGTTTCGCAGCGATCTGGCCGACACCTTCCTTGTCCAGACGGCAAGCCTTGGCGCCCAGTTCCAGCGGGCCGCGGCACTGCACCGGCCACTCGATGCCGACAAAGCGCGGATTGATCTCGCAGGCCGGGTCCGGCATGTCGCTCTTGTCGCCTTCGACGATGATGCCGACGCGGTAATTCATGCCCAGTACGCGCAGGTCGACGTCGCCGTTACCGTTGACGGCCATGCCCGGCGTACGAACCTTGAGGTCCGGATTGCTGGCCACGCCGTTGCGTACCACCAGATTGCCGTTGAGCTGCTGGAAAGGGGTGTCCTTGGCGCGCGGTTCGCCGCTAAGCGTCTTGCGGTTGAGGATCGAAATACCCTTGCACAGCTGCTGCTCCAGGTTGGCATTGACCAGTACGCCGTTATTGAGCGCAAAGCTGGCGGTGCCGTTCAGGCTGTCGATCAGGGCTTTTTCGCTGTTGCCTGTGCCGGTCAGGTTGCTGTCGAGGTTCAGCAGGCCACGCACTGGCGGCGTCTGGCCCTGGCTTTCCAGAATGCGTTCGACCGGTACTTTGGCAATGTGCGTCTGCACCGTGGCTACAGGCGTGTCCGGACGCGCGTCCAGATTGCCCTTGACCTCGAAGTTGCCGTTGTACAGGTCGCCACTCAGCGTATCGACCTTGATAAGGCCACCGTTGGCCTGGGTCTTGAACGCTGCGTTGTCGATGGGCAGTTTGTTCAGGGTCAGTTTGCCGAAGCTCAGGTCAGCCTCGACATCCAGCGTACGCAAGCGCTCCAGCGGCAGCAGCCTGGCAGTGCTCCAGGCGGCCTTGGTCGGTTGTTCGGGCAGCGGTGAATCACCCGCAGCAGCGGCGGCTTCACCGGACTGAACCTCGGATTTGCGCGCGGCCTTGGCACCTTTGCTTTCTTCGCTCTCAGCCGGACGATAGCGGTCGGCGTCGAAGGTATCGCCCTTGAGCTGGACACGCAGCGCCTGTTTGGCGAAGTCGTCCACGGCGATGCGACCCGTGAAGGTGCTGTCGTCGACTTTCAGGTTGAGGTTGTCCAGCGCAAGGCTGGTAGGCGTACCCGCCAGGCGCGTGACCATTTCAACCTTGCTCAGCGCACCCTCGGACATGGCTGGCAACGGCTGACCGATGTTCTCGAAGAACGCGCGCAGATCGAGCTGAGCGATGGACAGGCCGCCGCTGATCTGTGGCGTTTTGTCCAGATCGCGGGCACGCAGTTCGCCGAGTGCACGCAACTGGTTGGCCGAGACTTTGAGGCTGTTCCATTCAGCGATGTTGGCGGCCAGGTCCACGAGCAACTGGCCCTGCGCCGAGAAGGTGACGGTCTTGCCTTGCAGCGGCTCGCCGGCGACTTCACCGGACAGGCGCATGTCTTCGAATTGATAACGCTTGAGCACGCGGTCCATGCGCAGCTCGCCGACCAGCTCGGTCTTGGCGCGCACGACGGGCTGGTTGGTGCTTAGAAAGGCCGTCAGTTTGATCGGGATATCGGACGCTTCACGAATCGGCCCGGTACTCAGCTGAATGCTCTCGGCCATGAAGGTCCTGCCTTTTCGGGCATCGCTGTAATCCACGCGGGCGTTGTTGACGGTCAGGCTGTCGATATCCAGGCGGATCGGCTGGGAAGGGCGATCCGTTTTGGGCGCGTCCGGAGCCGGGGCAGGTGTTGTCTCGCCAGATGTTTCAGTGCTTGCCACGGCAGGCTTGCCGATGTCTTCCCAGTTGCCATGACCGTTTTCATCGCGGTGCAGGGTCAGGTTCAGGCCTTCGACGCGAATGTCGCTCATCTGTACCTGGCGACGAAGCAATGGCAGGACGCGTACGGACAGGCCGAGCATCTGCACATCGGCGAACGGCTGATCGGGAGCGGTCAGGGTGGCGACATGGGCGTCGTGCAATTCCAGGCCGAGCCAGGGAAACAGGCTCCAGCCGATATCGCCGTTGAGCGTCAGCTCGACGTTGGCCTTGTCGCGTGCCAGCTGGCGAATCTCGTCTTTGTAGTCGTTGGGATCAAACAGGTGGGTCAGGGCGAAGCCGAGAGCCACGATGATCAGCAACAACCCGAGAATAAACAGCCCCAGGATTTTGCCGAACGCTTTCATGGGCGAGTCCTTGTGTCGATGTTCAAAAATAGCCCACGAGTATACCGCTCCGACGAGCCTGTCGGGCTGCGGATACCGTTATTGCTGTCCGGCCTACGGTTCAAGACGCTGGCACCGTGCGCCACTACGCCTGAGAGCAGATGAAAAATGTGCGTCGCCTCGTCTCGATATATCTTCCGAATCTTCGCGCACCGGCCGAACAGCCACACAGGTGCGCCCAACTAAGTCCAAAGCAGCTTTTCGATAATGCTTAATTGGTTGCATCTATGGCTCGATAGAGCACGTGGATTAACGTGTGAAAATAGATAATAAAAAGCATGTAGCGAGATGCTTATTTGCCATCAGACAGTGATAGTCTCCGTTTTTGCTGGCTAGGGTGCGTCTTTTTGTCACGTATCCGGATAACCTGCCGATAAAACAGACATGGCCGCTCGGCACTGAGTCTGTGGCGGACCAGCGGACCATCTGCGAGCTTCACACATTGGGGTAATTATAATGAGCACAAGCACAGCCTTGGGCGGCGCAGCCGTTCAACCTGCGTTCTTGTCCAAAGAGCGCATTATCGCCAAGCCAGGTTTCAACCGTTGGCTTGTTCCACCTGCAGCACTGGCCATCCATCTTTGTATCGGTATGGCTTACGGCTTCTCGGTATTCTGGTTGCCGCTGTCGAAGGCTATCGGTGTTACGGCACCTGTCGCTTGCGCACCGGACATGGGTTTTTTCGCGCAGATGTTCGCGTCGACCTGTGACTGGCAGATCTCCATGCTGGGCTGGATCTACACACTGTTTTTCATCTTCCTGGGTTGCTCGGCTGCCATTTGGGGTGGCTGGCTGGAGCACGCAGGTCCACGCAAGGCGGGTGTGGTTTCGGCACTCTGCTGGTGTGGTGGCTTGCTGATTTCCGCACTGGGCATTTATACCCACCAGATCTGGCTGATGTGGCTGGGCTCGGGCGTGATCGGCGGTATCGGTCTGGGGTTGGGCTATATCTCCCCGGTGTCGACCCTGATCAAGTGGTTCCCGGACAAGCGCGGCATGGCGACCGGCATGGCGATCATGGGCTTTGGCGGCGGTGCGATGGTGGGTGCACCGCTGGCTACGGCTCTGATGGGGCACTTCGCTTCGGCTGAAAGCGTGGGCGTATGGCAGAGCTTCGTGGTGATGGCGGTGATTTACTTCATCTTCATGATCGGCGGTGCACTGGGCTATCGCGTTCCGCCAACCGGCTGGAAGCCTGAGGGCTGGACCGCTCCGGCTGCCAAGGCCAAGAACTCGATGATCACCAACCGGCACGTGCACGTCAGCGTGGCCTGGAAGACACCGCAGTTCCGTCTGGTCTGGCTGGTGCTGTGCCTGAACGTATCGGCCGGTATCGGCATCCTGGGCATGGCTTCGCCGCTGCTGCAGGAAGTCTTCGCTGGCAAACTGCTGGGCGTCGACCTGACCTTCAGCCAGCTCAATGCCGACCAGCTGAAAGCCATTGCTGCGATCGCAGCCGGCTTCACGGGGCTGTTGAGTCTGTTCAACATCGGCGGTCGTTTCTTCTGGGCTTCGTGCTCGGACTTCATCGGTCGCAAGGCAACCTACTTCGTATTCTTCGCACTGGGCTTCCTGCTTTATGCGTCGGTTCCGACCCTGAGCCATATGGGTAGCATCGCGCTGTTCGTGGCCGCGTTCTGCATCGTGCTGTCGATGTACGGTGGCGGTTTTGCCACAGTTCCGGCTTATCTGGCAGACCTGTTCGGTACGCAGATGGTCGGCGCGATCCACGGTCGCCTGCTGACTGCCTGGGCTGCGGCCGGTGTGCTCGGCCCGGTATTGGTCAACTACCTGCGTGAGTACCAACTCGCCCACGGTGTTGCACGTGCCGATGCCTATGACATCACCTTGTACATCCTCTCGGGTCTGCTGGTGCTGGGCTTTATCTGCAACCTGCTGATTCGTCCGGTTGCCGACAAGTACTTCATGACCGACGCCGAGCTGGCGGCTGAACAAGCCATCGGTCACGACAAGGGTGCCAACGCCACGACTTCGCTGGAGTGGAAAGCATCCGCAGGCAGCAAGCCGCTGGTCATCGCCGCCTGGCTGGCCGTAGGCATCCCGCTGGCGTGGGGCATCTGGATTACCCTGCAAAAAACCGCAGTGCTGTTCCACTAAAAGCCTGCCGGTAACAGAAAAGCGCTTGCACCTCGGTGCAGGCGCTTTTTTTTGCCTGGGTTTTTGGTGCACTGCGCTTTTGATCATCGCGTCCGGATTTTATTCGTCGCGATAGTCATATTCAGTTGACCCTATGTACTCGATGCACTGCCCGTTCCGGTGCATACGCTGCTACATTAGTCAGCCCTGATTTTATTGCCTGAAGGAGTTGTTTGCATGCT
Organism: Pseudomonas cerasi; assembly: GCF_027983475.1. Lineage (NCBI taxonomy): Bacteria > Pseudomonadati > Pseudomonadota > Gammaproteobacteria > Pseudomonadales > Pseudomonadaceae > Pseudomonas > Pseudomonas cerasi. The sequence continues at coordinate 357,144 of NZ_JAQJVM010000004.1, read as the reverse complement.
AGCCCACGTGGAGTCATACGCCGGTGATCCGATCCTTTCGCTGATGGAGACCTTTGGCAAGGACTCGCGTGCGGACAAGGTCAATCTGAGCATCGGTCTGTATTACGACGCACAGGGCCGCATTCCGCAATTGGCCTGTGTAGCAACGGCGCAACAGCAACTGGCCGAAGGCGAGCAGGCAGCGTCCGTGTACCTGCCGATGGAAGGCCTGGCGGCGTATCGGCAGGCGGTGCAAACCCTGTTGTTCGGTGCCGATCACCCGCTGGTTCAGGCAGGCCGTGTGGCCACCATTCAAACCGTGGGCGGCTCGGGGGCACTCAAGATAGGTGCCGATTTCCTCAAGTATGCGTTTCCGGACTCGCAGGTATGGGTCAGCGACCCGACCTGGGAAAACCATAACGCGCTGTTCGGCGGGGCGGGCTTCAAAGTCAACGCGTACCCGTACTTCGATGCCCAGACGGGTGGCGTGAGGTTCGAGGCCATGCTCGACACGGTGCAGGGGCTGCCGGCGCAGAGCATCCTCCTGCTGCACCCGTGCTGCCATAACCCGACCGGTGCCGATCTGACGGTGGCGCAATGGGACCGCCTGATCGAAGTGATCAAGGATCGTCAGCTCATTGCGTTCCTGGATATCGCCTATCAGGGTTTCGGCAAAGGCATGGACGAAGACGCCTATGCCATCCGGGCGATGGCCAACGCAGGTATCACAACGCTGGTCAGTAACTCGTTCTCGAAAATCTTCTCGCTGTATGGCGAGCGGGTAGGCGGGCTGTCGGTGGTCTGTGAAGACGCGGCCTCCGCTGCCAACGTATTCGGCCAGCTCAAGGCGACCGTGCGCCGCAACTACTCCAGCCCGCCTGCACATGGCGCGTTTCTGGTGTCGAAAGTGCTCAACACACCGCACTTGCGCGAGCAGTGGCTGGGCGAGGTCGAGGCCATGCGCCTGCGTATCATCGAAATGCGCACGCGTCTGGTCGAGGTGCTGGCGCAGAAGGTCTCCGGCCACGATTTCAGCTTTATCCTCAGGCAGAACGGGATGTTCAGCTACACCGGTCTGACCCCGCAGCAAGTCGATGAACTGAAAGATGTTCACGGCATTTACATGCTGCGCAGTGGTCGGGTATGCATGGCCGGTTTGAATGAAGGGAATATCGACAAGGTATGTAACGCAATCGCGAGCCTCTTCGCCCGTTAAATACCCTGCTGGTCGTCTGTTTGCTTCATGGCGGGCGCTTCTGGGCCTATAATGCTCGCCTTTTTTTCGCCCAATGATTTTGCGGAGCTGGTGATGGCCGAACGTAAGGCGTACGTCGAGCGCAATACTCTGGAAACCCAGATCAAAGCCTCGATCAACCTGGATGGTACCGGAAAGGCCCGATTCGATATCGGCGTGCCTTTTCTTGAGCACATGCTCGACCAGATCGCCCGGCACGGGCTGATCGATCTGGACATCGAATGCAAGGGTGACCTGGCAATCGACGACCACCACACGGTGGAAGACGTCGGCATCACCGTGGGCCAGGCGTTCAGCCAGGCGATCGGCGACAAGAAGGGCATTCGTCGTTACGGCCACGCCTACGTGCCGCTCGACGAAGCGCTGTCGCGCGTGGTCATCGATTTCTCCGGGCGTCCGGGCCTGCAGATGCATGTGCCGTACACCCGCGCCACTGTAGGCGGCTTCGACGTGGACCTGTTTCAGGAGTTCTTCCAGGGCTTCGTTAACCACGCGAACGTGACGCTGCACATCGACAACCTGCGTGGCACCAACACTCACCACCAGATCGAGACCGTGTTCAAGGCTTTCGGTCGTGCGCTGCGCATGGCGGTCGAGCTGGATGAGCGTATGGCCGGACAGATGCCATCGACCAAGGGTGTGCTCTGATGCAGACGGTTGCGGTCATCGATTACGGTATGGGCAACCTGCACTCTGTCGCCAAGGCGCTTGAGCACGTAGGCGCAGGCCGTGTGCTGATTACCAGTGACGCCAAGGTGATTCGCGAAGCCGACCGTGTGGTGTTTCCGGGTGTGGGCGCGATTCGCGACTGCATGGCCGAGATCCGCCGTCTGGGCTTTGATTCGCTGGTCAGGGAAGTCAGCCAGGACCGTCCGTTTCTCGGCATCTGCGTCGGCATGCAGGCGTTGCTCGACAGAAGTGAAGAGAGCGGCGGCGTGGATTGCATCGGTCTGTTTCCCGGCCAGGTGAAGTTTTTCGGCAAGGACCTGCACGAAGAGGGCGAGCACTTGAAAGTGCCGCACATGGGCTGGAATCAGGTCGCTCAGGCGGTGGATCACCCGCTGTGGCATGACATTCCGGACCTGGCACGTTTCTACTTCGTGCACAGTTTCTACATCGATGCCGCCAATCAGCGTCAGGTGGTCGGGCGCGGTCACTACGGCCTCGACTTTGCCGCTGCGCTGGCCGACGGTTCGCGTTTTGCCGTGCAATTCCACCCTGAAAAGAGCCACACCCACGGCCTGCAGTTGCTGCAGAACTTCGCCGCTTGGGATGGTCGCTGGTAAGCGCATGAGCAAAGCCAAGGGCAAGCCACCGATTCTGACCCTCTCGCCCGAGCACGAGCAACAGGCGATCGACAAGCTCAAGCGCCTGTTCGCAGAGCGCTTCGAGCTGGACCTGGGCTCGTTCGAAGTGGCTGAAGTCCTCGAGCTGTTCACGCGCGAGATTGCCCCGCACTACTACAATCGCGCCATTTTCGATGTTCAGCAGCAGCTCAAGGAGCGCTTCGAGAGCATCGAAAGTGACTTGTGGGCACTCGAAAAAAATTAGCTAGAAAGCAGCTGCACGCATCAAGCAGCAAGAATGGGTGAGTGCGCATCGTTGCAGCTTGCCGCTCTTTTTGACCAAGGAAAAAGCATGCTGATTATCCCCGCTATCGATCTCAAGGACGGCGCCTGCGTCCGTCTGCGTCAGGGCCGGATGGAAGATTCCACGGTGTTCTCCGATGACCCGGTGGCCATGGCCGCCAAGTGGGTCGAGGGTGGTTGCCGCCGTCTGCATCTGGTCGATCTGAACGGTGCGTTCGAAGGTCAGCCGGTCAATGGTGATGTGGTCACGGCCATCGCCCGACGCTACCCGAACCTGCCGATCCAGATCGGTGGTGGCATCCGTTCGCTGGAAACCATCGAGCATTACGTCAAGGCGGGCGTGAGCTACGTCATCATCGGCACCAAGGCCGTCAAAGAGCCCGAGTTCGTGGCCGAAGCCTGCCGTGCGTTCCCCGGCAAGGTGATTGTCGGTCTGGATGCCAAGGACGGTTTCGTCGCCACCGACGGCTGGGCTGAAGTCAGCTCGGTGCAGGTCATTGATCTGGCCAAGCGTTTCGAAGCCGATGGCGTGTCGGCCATTGTCTACACCGACATCGCCAAAGACGGCATGATGCAGGGCTGTAACATCCCGTTCACCGCGGCATTGGCGGCTGCCACGCGGATCCCGGTGATCGCTTCGGGTGGTATCCATAACCTGGGCGACATCCAGGCGCTGCTGAATGCGAAGGCTCCGGGCATCATCGGCGCGATCACCGGCCGTGCGATTTACGAAGGCACGCTGGATGTGGCCGAAGCTCAGGCGCTCTGCGACCGCGAACAACGCTGAACAGCTGGAGATTGACCCTGTGGCCCTAGCCAAACGCATCATCCCTTGCCTGGACGTCGACAACGGTCGAGTGGTCAAGGGCGTCAAGTTCGAGAACATCCGGGACGCAGGCGATCCGGTGGAAATCGCTCGTCGTTACGATGAGCAGGGTGCCGACGAAATTACCTTCCTCGACATCACCGCCAGCGTCGATGGCCGCGACACTACGCTGCATACCGTCGAGCGCATGGCCAGTCAGGTGTTCATCCCGCTGACCGTTGGTGGCGGCGTGCGCACCGTGCAGGACATCCGCAACCTGCTCAACGCCGGTGCCGACAAGGTCTCGATCAACACGGCCGCGGTGTTCAACCCCGAGTTCGTCGGTGAGGCCGCCGCGCGTTTCGGGTCGCAGTGCATCGTGGTCGCTATCGACGCCAAGAAGGTCTCCGGTCCGGGCGAAACCCCGCGCTGGGAAATCTTCACCCACGGCGGGCGCAAACCCACCGGGCTGGACGCGGTGTTCTGGGCGAAAAAGATGGAAGACCTGGGCGCTGGCGAGATCCTGCTGACCAGCATGGACCAGGACGGCATGAAAAACGGCTTCGATCTGGGCGTCACGCGCGCCATCAGCGATGCACTGGGTATTCCGGTGATTGCTTCGGGTGGCGTCGGCAACCTTGAGCACCTGGCTGCCGGTGTCATCGAGGGCCACGCCAGCGCTGTGCTGGCGGCGAGTATCTTCCACTTTGGCGAATACACGGTCCCTGAAGCCAAGGCCTACATGGCCAGCCGCGGGATTGTCGTGCGCTGAGTCACGGCGCATGAAAGCGGGCGCCGCTTGTTTCAGGCCAAGGGTTTGAAACAGCCGGCGCTCGCTTTGTTTCAGCCCTGTGGCATTCGAATATTGCCTGTAAGCGACATCGCCGGACAGCGCGCTAGACAGTGCGCCGGGTTCACGGCACTCTGCATGCGTCGTTCACGATCGAGTGCCGGAACATGTTCAAACGCCTATTGCTTGCACTGATCGGGATCGGTGTCTTGTCGAGTGAAGGTGTCCGGGCCAGCGAGTCGACGCCTTATTCCATGGTGTTGCTGACCGAGAACTTCCCGCCGTTCAACATGGCGGTCGACGGCAAGAATTTCGCCCAGGAAAACAACATTGACGGTATCGCCGCCGAAGTGGTGCGCGAGATGTTCAAGCGCGCCAATATCGGCTACAGCATGACGCTGCGCTTTCCGTGGGACCGAGTCTACAAACTGGCCCTGGAAAAGCCCGGTTACGGCGTGTTTTCCACCACTCGCCTGCCCGAACGTGAAAACCTCTTCAAATGGGTCGGCCCGGTAGGTTCCTACGACTGGATCATGTTGGCGCGCGGCGACAGCCCGATCACCTTGACGTCGCTGGAGCAGGCCAGGGATTACCGCATCGGGGCTTACAAGGGCGATGCCATTGGCGAGCGCCTTAGAACCATGGGCTTGAACCCGATCCTGATGTTGCGTGACCGCGACAACGTGAAAAAACTCGCCAACGGCCAGATCGACCTGTGGGCGGTAGGCGATCCGGTTGGCCGCTATCTGGCGAAGCTGGAAGGCGTCACCGGCTTCAAGACAGCGCTGCGGTTCAACAGCGCCGAACTTTACCTGGCGGTCAACAAGAGCACGCCTGACGAGGTCGTCAGACGCCTGCAAAAGGCCCTCGATCAGATGCGCGCTGAAGGCTGGGTCGATGCCGTCAAGGCGCGCTATCAGTAACCGCTCAGCCCGCTGCGGGCGCGTCAGGCGGGCTGTCGACGCTTCGGCTATCGATCAGCGTCGCTGTGCAGTTTGACCCTGACCTGCTGTTGATACGGCCGACGCCGTTCCAGTGGTCGTGCGAGCCGTCTGCGTTGAGCAGGGCTATCGAAGGTGCGAGAGTCATCAGCCCTTCGCCCCCGTCATCATGGTCGGTTTCATCATCAATCCCTGATAAATGTGTCTTGGCCTCCGTCATTGAGGCACCTTCCTTTAAGTCGGAATTGACACGTTCATCAAGGCTGAGACGCTGGTGGACACGGAAAGCAGACTTGCCGGACCTGGCGTATGGAAAGTGCTGACGTGGAAGAGGTGCGATCAGCGATAAATCCCATTCTTGCCATGCGCCGCACTCGCCTGATTGCCGCGTTCGCCGATCATGCTGCGCAGGTCGATCCATTCGACGCCCTGAGCCTTGAGGTTGGGCAGTTCGCGCTCCAGTACATCCAGCGTGACAGGGTAGGGGTGGCCGATAACCACGGCCGAGCCATATTTGCGGGCGATTTTTATCGCGGTCTGCAATTGGCGGGTGATGGCTTCTGCGGTGCGTTCGTCGTCCAGGAATACGTCACGCGAGACGCTGGCCAGCCCGATACGCTGCGCTTCTGCGGCGGCCACGGTTTTCGCGCTGGTGCGGCTGTCGACGAAAAACAGGTGACGACGCTGTAGCTCGGCCATCAGCCAGGTCATGGCGACCGGCTCGGCGGTCATCCGGCTGCCCATGTGGTTGTTGATACCGGCTGCATACGGCACCTTCAGCAGGGCAGCATTGAGACGGCTTTCCAGCTCAGGCAGTGGCAGTTCGGGGTGCCAGGCGTAAGGGCCGGTCGCGGGGTCCATGGGCATGTGCAGCATGACCGTTTTGCCTGCGCGATGGGCCTGGCGGGCAAACTCGGTGGCGTGCGGGGTGTCGGGCATGATCGCCAGGGTAACCGGGCCGGGAAGCGCCAGTGTGCGGCTGTCGCGCTGCGGATTCTGGCCCAGATCGTCGATGATCAGGCTCAGGTAGGCCTTGGGCGGTTTGCCGCTGCTCTCTGCCGGCGCTGCATGGGCAGCGCCAGTGATCGAGAGGGTCAGCAGCAACAGAGCGAGAAAGCGCATCCGTCAATTGCCGCGGGTGATACTCAGCCCCTTCAGCAGGCTGAGCGCCTGGCTGAGCTGGAAGTCGTCATCCTGCGGACGCGCCTTGGCGGCTGCGCCACCCTTGACGGTCGGTTTGTCCGCGCCGCCGTTGCCATTGCCGAGGTGACCCAGCAGGTCGGCTTCCTTGTAGTTCTCGCCGTCTGCTTCGCTGGTGACCTTGGCCCGACGTACCACGATGTCCGGGTTGATGCCCTGGGCCTGGATCGAGCGGCCGTTCGGCGTGTAGTACAACGCGGTGGTGATCTTCAGGGCGCGATCGTTGTTCAGCGGCAGAACGGTCTGCACCGAGCCTTTGCCGAAGGTGTCAGTGCCCATCAGGATGCCGCGTTTCTGGTCCTGCAGGGCGCCGGCAACGATTTCCGATGCCGAGGCGCTGCCGCCGTTGATCAGTACTACCAGAGGCACGCCTTCGCTGGCGTCTGCCGGGTCTGCCGAGAAGCGCAATTCGGAGTTGGCGATGCGGCCTTTGGTGTAGACGATCAGGCCCTTGGTGAGGAAGTGATCCGCCACCTGCACCGCCGATTGCAGCACGCCGCCCGGGTTGTTGCGCAGGTCGAGAATCAGGCCGCTCATCTTCTTGCCGTTGTCCTTGCGGAATTTGGCCAGTGCCTTGCCGACTTCGTCACCAGTCTTGACCTGGAACTGGGTGATGCGGATGTAGCCGTAGCCATTTTCCAGCATCTGCGCCTTGACGCTCTTGACCTGAATAGTCGCCCGCGCCAGGGTCACGTCAAACGGCGTACCGCCATCGCGGACCAGCGTCAGGGTGATCTTTTCACCGATCTTGCCGCGCATCTTGTCGACCGCTTCCTGCATGTTCTGGCCCTGGGTCGGCGTACCGTTGATCTTCACGATCAGGTCGCCTGCCTCGATGCCAGCCTTGGAAGCCGGTGTGTCGTCGATGGGCGAAACCACCTTGACGAAACCGTCCTCGACGCCGACTTCGATGCCCAGCCCACCGAACTCGCCGCTGGTGCTTTCCTGCAGCTCCTGGAAATCTTCCGGGCCAAGATAGGCGGAGTGCGGATCAAGATTGCTGAGCATGCCCTTGATGGCGTTCTCCAGCAGGGTCTTGTCGTCGACCGGCTCCACGTAGGCCGCCTTGACCCGGTCCATGACCTCGGCAAAGGTGCGCAACTCGTCGAGCGGCAGCGGTGGCTTTGCGGTGGTATTGGTTTTGGCGGGCGAGACTGCTGCAGGCGTGGCTGGCGCGGTCTTTTCGGCAGCTTGCGCCAGCGGCGCGCCGATAACGATGGCAATTGCCAGGGCCAGCGAGGTGAGGCGGGACAAATGCAGCATGTCTAACGAACTCCTACAGATATTGACGCCGACTTATCCTTGAGTGCGGCACCATTGGGCCGGATCGCTGGGGCGACCCTGCTGACGAATAGCAAAGTACAACGCTGCCGTGTCCTGACCACCACTATTGCCGACCGTGGAAATCGCTTCACCGGCTTTTACAATGTCACCTGCCGACTTGAGCAGGCTCTGGTTGTGCCCGTAAAGGGTCAGATAACCGTTGCCATGGTCGAGAATGACCAGAAGCCCGGCACCGCGCAACCAGTCGGCGAACACCACTCGTCCGCCATGCACGGCACGCACCTGGCTTCCGGCTGCGGCGCTGATCATGACGCCGTCCCATTTGGTCCGTTCGTCATCACCGCGGGCTTCACCGAAACGCGCAAGCAGTCGACCATCGATAGGCCATGGAAGTTTTCCCCTGGCCTCTGCAAAAGGTCCGCCGTAGGAAACTCCGGCACTGGAAACGACTGCGCCGGGGGCTTTGACCGGGCGACGCGGTGCCGGTTCATCATCGCTTTTACTGCTGCTGTTGCTGCTGTTATTGCGGGCGACGGCTTCAGCTTCGCGCTGACGCTTTTCTTCCGCCTCGCGGGCTGCAACCAGCGCCTTCTGGCGAGCTTCTTCGGCTTCACGTGCCTGGCGAGCCAGGGTTTCTTCGATGGTCTTGAGGACTTTGGCCAGGTCGGCCTGATCCTGCTGACGGGCCTGCAGTTTCTGATCGCGGGCCTTGTAGTCCTGATTCAACTTGGCCAGCGCCTGTTGACGTTCCTGGCGAACCTTGGCCAGCTCTTCGCTCTGGCTGTCCAGGTTGCTTTTCTGCACCAGCAGTTGGGCCTGTTGCAGGTCGATGTCTTTTTCGACATTGGCCAGCTGGCGCAGGGTTTCGTTGAAATTGCGTAGCTGCTCCAGGCGCGCCTGGCTCAGGTAATCGTAATACGTGAGGGTTCGGGCGAACTTCTCGGGGTGTTGCTGGTTGAGCAGCAGCTTGAGGTACTCCTGGCGGCCACTCTGGTAGGCGGCGCGGGCCTGGATGGCAATCAGGCGTTGCTGTTCAACACGGGCGCTGTTCAGTTTCTTTTTTTCACTGTCGAGCTTTTGCAGCTCGGTTTCCGTCTTTTTTAGTTCCTTTTGCAGGACCTCGACCTGCTTTTCCAACTTGCCCATTTCGGTTTCAGTGGTGCGCAGGTCCTTCTGGACGCCTGCACGTTCTTCCTGAAGCTTGCCCAGGACTTTTTGCAGCTCCGCCACATCCTGACGCGCAGCATCTATCTGTTTTTGGGTTTGCACACGCTCGTCTTCGGCAAACGCCGGATTGAGCAGGCAGATCAGAGCAAGGGCAATCAAGGCGCGAAGCATGTGGGTGGGCGATACCGAGGAATTGTGAGAAAAAATGTCAGGCCTAGTATGCCCGCCATGCGCTGCAAAAAAAACGCCTCGCAACCACTGCTTTGAGGCCTGAAACATAAAAAACCGGCCTTGCCTGATGGCTAAAGGCCGGTTTTGACCGGGTTACTCGTTCACAAGAATCGAGTGACCGGTCATTTCCTGCGGTTTCTCCATGCCCAGCAGATGCAGCATGGTCGGCGCGACATCGGCCAGAACGCCGCCTTGGCGGACTTTCAGCTGACGTTTGCCCACATAAACGAACGGTACCGGCTCGGAGGTGTGCGCGGTGTGCGCCTGGCCGGTGTGGTCGTCAGTCATTTGCTCGACGTTGCCGTGGTCAGCGGTGATAAGCGCTTCACCACCGACTTTCTCCAGCGCCTCGGTAATGCGCCCGACGCATACGTCCAGGCATTCCACAGCCTTGATCGCGGCTTCCATGATCCCGCTGTGGCCAACCATGTCGCCGTTGGCGTAGTTGACGACGATCACGTCATAACGCTGATGTTCGATGGCATCGACAATTTTGTCGGTCACTTCCGGTGCGCTCATCTCAGGCTGCAGGTCGTAGGTGGTGACTTTCGGCGACGGGATCAGAATGCGCTCTTCACCCGGGAACGGTTCTTCACGGCCGCCGGAGAAGAAGAACGTGACGTGGGCGTATTTCTCGGTTTCGGCGATACGCAGCTGGGTCTTGCCGTTGGCCGCCAGGTACTCGCCCAGCACGTTTTTCAGGCTGCCTGCAGCAAAAGCGGACGGCGCAGGAATGCTGGCCGCGTACTGGGTCAGCATCACGTAGTTGACCTTCGGCTGGCGGGCGCGCTCGAAGTCCTTGAAATCGTCTTCGACGAACACACGAGTCAGTTCACGGGCGCGGTCGGCGCGGAAGTTCATGAACACCACCGCATCGCCATCTTCCACGCGGGCGGCTCCGCCAATGCGCGTGGCTTTGACGAACTCGTCGTTCTCGTCGCGTGCGTAGGCGGCTTCGAGCCCGGCAACGGCGCTGTCTGCGTGGAATTCGGCGGCACTGTCGACGATCAGGTTATAGGCAGACGAAACCCGGTCCCAACGGTTGTCGCGGTCCATGGCGAAGTAGCGGCCGACGATCGTGGCGGTACGGCCCTTGCCCAGACGGGCGAAGGTTGCGTCCATTAGCTCGAGGGATTTCTTCGCGCTGCGCGGTGGCGTGTCGCGGCCATCAAGGAAGGCATGCAGGTAGATTTTTTCTGCACCGCGTTTGACCGCCAGTTCAGCCATCGCAACCAGATGATCCTGGTGGCTGTGCACGCCACCATCGGACAGCAGGCCCATGATGTGCACGGCCTTGCCGGCGCTGACGGCTTTATCCACGGCGGCGCAGATTGTCGGGTTTTCGAAGAACTCGCCATCGCGAATCGCTTTGGTCACCCGAGTGAAGTCCTGATACACCACACGCCCGGCCCCCAGGTTCATGTGCCCGACCTCGGAGTTGCCCATCTGCCCGTCCGGCAGACCGACATCCATGCCCGACCCGGAAATCAGGCCATTGGGCATGGTTTGGTAGAGACGATCCATGACCGGCATCTTCGCGGCCAGAATGGCATTGCCCTTGTGGCTTTCGCTGTGTCCGAAGCCATCCAGGATGATAAGAACCAGAGGTTTTGGCGTGGCAGTCATAGAACCCACTCGATGCTGATTGGATAAAGAGATGAACAAAGTACAAGGGAACGGCATTTTAAGGACAAGTTCAAACGGCGTCACTGCCGTACGGACTTTGGCCGACCTTGGCTGCTGTGTATACTGGCCGACATTTTAACGCCCTGGAACCTACTGATGGTTGCTCACCTGCTTGAATTCGCCACTAACCACTATTTGATCACCGGTGCCTTCGTCATTCTGCTGGGACTGCTGATTGCTTACGAAATGAGCAAGGGCGGCGCCAGCCTGAGCACTCGCGAGCTGACCGCACTGGTCAACAGCGATCAGGGCGTGGTCATCGACGTGCGCTCGAAAAAGGATTACACCGCAGGGCATATCGTCGGCTCCCTGAATTTCCCACAGGACAAGGTACTGACCCGTACCGCCGAACTGGAGAAATACAAGGACAAGACGTTGATCATAGTCGATGCAATGGGGCAGCATGCTGGCACCACCGCCCGCGAGCTGCTCAAGTCCGGCTTCAAGGCGGCCAAGCTGTCCGGCGGCATTTCCAGCTGGCGCGGCGATAACCTTCCTCTGGTGAAGTGAACATGGCTCAAGTCATCGTCTATTCCAGCGACTACTGCCCGTATTGCATACGTGCCAAACAGCTTCTGCAGAGCAAGAGCGTGGCCTTCGAGGAAATCCGCGTCGACGGCAAGCCGCAGCTGCGTGCCGAAATGACCAAGAAGGCCGGTCGTACTTCCGTACCGCAAATCTGGATCGGCTCGACCCACGTGGGCGGCTGCGATGACCTGTTTGCTCTGGAGCGTGCCGGCAAGCTCGATGCGCTGCTGGCCTGATATCCCTTAATCTTTCAGCCTAATCTGACAAGGATCCGAGATGACCGATCAACCGAACAACGACGCCGTTGCCAACGAAGAAAACGGCCCACAATTTTCCCTGCAGCGTATCTACGTTCGCGACCTGTCGTTCGAAGCGCCAAAAAGCCCGGCGATCTTCCGCCAGGAGTGGACGCCGACCGTCAGCCTGGACCTCAACACCCGTCAGAAGCAGCTGGAAGGCGATTTCTACGAAGTCGTGCTGACCCTGTCCGTGACCGTCAACAACGGCGACGAAGTTGCCTTCATCGTTGAAGTGCAACAGGCCGGTATCTTCCTGATCAAGGGCCTGGACGACGGCGCAATGAGCCACACCCTCGGCGCATTCTGCCCGAACATCCTGTTCCCTTACGCTCGCGAAGCCATCGACAACCTGGTCGTACGTGGCTCGTTCCCTGCGCTGATGCTGGCTCCGGTGAACTTCGACGCCTTGTACGCGCAAGAACTGCAACGCATGCAGGAAGCTGGCGAAACGCCGACTGTTCAGTAAGCGTTACCGCTGCAAAAAAAAGCGCCTTTCGGGGCGCTTTTTTGTGTCTGTTCAAGAATGGCGGCTGGGCCAAATGGATGCTTTTTATCGCGAAGGAAACCGACGAAGTCGGGCCGGAAACAGGAGCGAAGGACTTTGCTCACTTTGGTCCCTCAAAGTGAGTCGCCGAGGGGCGAAAAGGTGACCTGAGTCGAGCCTGAATCTCACTGAATCGCAGAACCGCTATGTGATGCGGAGCATCAGTCTGATTAAGCAAATGCCACACTTAGGCCTAAGCAAATCCGTGCTGACGCCATGCCTCATAGACGGCCACGGCCACTGTATTGGACAGGTTCAGGCTGCGGCAGCCTTCACGCATGGGCAGTCGCAGGCGATGCTCGCTGCTCAGCGAGTCAAGAATATCGGCGGGCAGGCCACGGCTTTCCGGACCGAACAGAAAGGCATCGCCTGGCTCGAAGCTCGCATCATGAAAAGGCCGCGAGCCTTTGGTGGTGAAGGCAAACAACCTCGGGTTGCCGATCTTCTCCAGGCAGCTTGCCAGGTCAGCATGTGTCTGCAGCGTGGCATACTCGTGATAATCGAGCCCGGCACGGCGCAGGCGCTTGTCGTCCAGCTCGAAACCCAAGGGTTCGATCAAATGCAGGGTGCAGCCACTGTTGGCGCATAGCCTGATGACATTGCCGGTATTCGGCGGAATTTCTGGTTGAAAAAGGATGACGTGAAACATGCACGGCTCCGAACGAAAGGACGGGATGCATTCTACCCTTGAAGAGGACCCGAGACCGAAGCTATGGCCGCGTGTTCTTGGTTCCATGGCGATTGTCGGGTTTACCGTGGGCACGATTATCGGCCGTCTGCAGCAGCCTGACCCGGTTGAACTGGAGCAGATCGAAGAATTGCCTGCCGGTCTGGCGCTCTGGTTCAACGAAGAACCAAAGTATCGCGGCGCGACGGTGGATGGTGCCGTGGTACTCAACGTCGATGCGTCAGGACAGCCGTGGACGGGCCAACTGAGGTTCGACAATAGGGTTGCGCGCTGGAAGGTGGAACGGGGAGAGAAGGGGTTGGTGCTGACGCTCCTGGCAGCCCGTCCACTTCATGGCGACTGGCGCACTGAGAAGGTGGACGGGCGCTGGAGACTGGAGGTCAGTCTCCGGGAGGAATAAAAGAGGGGAATCCCCGGCCTGCCTGTACCAAGGTCCCCAAAACTGGTGATGTAATACCTATTGCAGGGGGCGTGCCAGTTTTCAAATCGTTTCAGAAAAAACGCATCCGCGTGTGAGACGGGTCCTCTCTGTGTGATGCCATGCTTTATTTGTGCGGCGCATAACTCTTTGAATTATAAATATTTATACATGTTCTTCGAGTGCCGAAGGTGATTTGGCTATAGAACGGAGCCGTAGTGCAGCGTCGCTCATCCCTCGTAACGTAGTACATGTTCCAGCCTTCCGGTTTTCAGGAGTGCACTCAATTTGCGCACCACGAGGGTGCAAAAAACCATACTGATGCACTCATTCATTCGAACTCGATGATGGACCGTCCCAGTCTCATGCATAAATGAGCCGTTTGCGCATTGGCCAATCTGCTGGCTGTTACAGCGCCCGACACCAGAATTGCCTTTTTGTTCACGTGGGCTACAGTGAAGGGCAGCTCGGAAGGCCGAAAAACGCTTGAAAATGGCCCCAAAAAGCAAAGTGAAAAAAAATTTTTGTGCTTGAACGAGGTGCGCCGTCAAAGTGATGACAACTGTCACATTAACTGACTAATCTCCCCGAAGTTCCCGTAATACAAGGCTTTCGCCAGTTTTGCATCTGTACTCTACTGGCGGAGATCGAGACCGGTGAAGGTGCATTTTTCCGGTCGAGCGCACGAAAATGATAGATCTGACGAACGGTACCAAAATAAATTTTGGGAATTGCGCAATTAGGTCGATACACTCCGTGACGTCTTGGCTGACACGAGTTGTGACATATGCCTGAATGTTCTTAGGATCTGCAAAACGGTTCCTTTGGAGCATGAAGAATTCTCACTAATTCGTGCGGCCACCGACATACGCGGTCTAGTCAAAAGTCGGGGTAGACAGAATCCATTGACCTCCAGGTCGGGACTGTCGCCTATCGCAATATCTCTGGGTCAGGGCAGCGCCCGGCACCAGAGACATAAAAAATTAGATTCACGAGGAGCGTAGTAATGAAGAAGTCCACCCTGGCCTTGGCCGTAACCGTCGGTGTATTGGCCCAGCAGGCCGGTGCAGCTGGTTTCCTTGAAGACAGCAAAGCGTCCGTTAGTTCTCGTACTCTGTATTTCAACAACGACCTGCGTGAAGGCGTTCGTGCTTCCGACCAGCGCGAAACCGCTACCGGTCTGAAATTCGACTACCTCTCTGGCTTTACTCAGGGCACCGTCGGTTTTGGCCTCGATGCACAAGCTGTAGTAGGTCTGCATTTGGGTGGCGGCATTGAGCACCATAATGCCAACACGACCAACACTGTAGTTCCAACCGACACTGACGGCTCTTCGGTCAGCGATTGGTCCCGTGTAGGCGCCAACGCCAAGATGCGCTTCTCCAAAACTGAATTGAAGGTCGGTAATGCTCTGGCGCCGAACTTGCCGATTCTGGTCAGCAACGATGGTCGTCTTTTGCCTCAGGCTTTTGAAGGCGGCATCCTGACTTCCAAGGATCTGGATAACGTTACCTTCACCGCTGGTCAACTGAACAAGTCTATCGGCCGTGCTTCGAGCAACTGGACTGACCTGTCCGTTGCTGGTGCTTCCCAGACCGCCGACCAGTTCCGTTTCGCTGGTGCAGACTGGAAAGTCACCAAAGACCTGACCCTGCAGTACTACTACGCCAACCTGGAAGATTTCTACAAGCAACACTTCCTGGGTCTGGTTCATGTTTACCAGATCGACAACGACCAGTCCTTCAAGACTGACCTGCGTTATTTCAACAGTAGCGCTGACGGCAAAAACAGCCAAGCCGAAGCAGGCTATCGTTTCAACAACAACGGTGGTTACGCCTCTCACACCGGTGAAGTCGACAACCAGACCTGGTCTGCCATGTTCACTTACTCCCTGGGCGGTCACGCGCTTATGGTCGGTCACCAGCAAGTGGGTGACAGCGGCGGCATGGTCTATCTTGGCCAGGGCAACGTAGTTGACGGTCGCGGCCGTCCTGAAGGTAACGGCGGCTCGAGCTTCTACCTGTTCACTGACTCGATGATCAACGGGTTCAACCGTGCTGGTGAAAACACCACCTTCGGTCAGTACTCGTATGACTTCGCCAAGGTTGGTGTTCCTGGTCTGAAGGCGGCGATTGCTTACTTGAGCGGTGATGACATCCGTGACGTCAATCGCAATCTGGGTAGTCACTCCGAGTGGGAGCGTGATATGCGCGTTGACTACGTAATTCAGAGTGGTCCGCTCAAAGGCTTCGGTACAACTGTGCGTCACGGCAGTTTCCGAGGCGACTCCGCTACTACTGCTGATACCGATCAAACCCGCATCCTCTTCAACTACACCTACAGCTTCATGTAAGTGTATTGATGCTCAAAGAGACCCCGCCCCGTGCGGGGTTTCTTTTGCCTGTTTTTTAATATTCCTGAAAGATCTATAGGGCGTATTATTTATTCTTTTTAACTTTCCTCGACAGGGCGCACAGTAGTGCTATACCAAGGCCTACCTGATAAAGACAAGGAGCAACACCATGACACTGCGACTTGGCGACATCGCCCCTGACTTCGAGCAGGAATCCAGCGAGGGTCGTATCCGATTTCATGAATGGCTCGGCAACAGCTGGGGTGTGTTGTTTTCTCATCCGGCTGACTTCACGCCGGTGTGCACCACAGAACTGGGTTTCACCGCCAAATTGAAAGACGAGTTCGCCAAGCGCAGCGTAAAAGCCATTGCGCTGTCGGTGGACCCGGTCGATTCGCACATCAAGTGGATCGACGATATCAACACCACGCAAAACACCCTGGTCAACTTCCCGATTCTGGCCGATGCCGACCGCAAGGTCTCCGACCTGTACGACCTGATTCATCCCAATGCCAACGACACACTGACTGTGCGCTCGCTGTTCGTGATCGATCCGAACAAGAAGGTGCGTCTGACGATCACCTATCCGGCCAGCACCGGGCGTAACTTCCACGAGATTCTGCGCGTTATCGACTCTCTGCAATTGACCGACAACTACAAGGTCGCCACGCCCGCCAACTGGGTGGACGGTGATGACGTAGTGATCGTGCCGTCGATCAAGGATGAAGCCGAGATCAAGCAACGCTTTCCCAAGGGCTATAAGGCAGTCACGCCTTATCTGCGCCTGACACCACAGCCAAACCGCTGATTTTCGATCTACCAAGCGTGGGGTTATTCGGGCCGATTTATCGGCCCTTTTTTTATTGTTCCCTGCCGCTGGCTGCGTCGCTGGATCAACCGCGGACGCAGAGCATGGGCACGATAGTTGAGATTATCGTTCCTCACGCTCCAGCCTGGGAATGCAGGTCGTGACGCTCTGCGTCACAGGTCCGCAACGTGCAGGCAACGGCACTTCCCTTATATTCATTTATGGAATAACTAAATGAATAAATAAGATTTATAGATATAAAAAAGGGCTGTTAATGTCGTGCCTATTCCCACCTTGCTCGTCCCTCACCGGTCGAGCAGGGGATCACCCCAAATAGGTAAAGGAGCGCATATGCGCACTGTCATTTTGCGTCGAAGCCTTGTCGCGCTGTTTGCTGCTGCGGTCGCTCTTGGTGCGGTCACTCAGGCCCAGGCGGAAGATCTGCGCATCGGTTACCAGAAGTACGGCACGCTGGTGCTGCTCAAGGCCAAGGGCTCGCTGGAAAAGCGTCTGGCCGAGCAGGGCGTTAAAGTCCAGTGGACCGAGTTCCCCGGTGGCCCTCAACTGCTTGAAGGCCTGAATGTCGGTTCCATCGACTTCGGCGTCACCGGCGAAACGCCGCCAGTCTTCGCTCAGGCCGCAGGCGCGGATCTGCTGTATGTAGCCTATGAGCCGCCAGCACCGACCAGTGAAGCCATCCTGGTCCCCAAAGACTCCCCGATCACCTCGGTCAAAGACCTGAAGGGCAAGAAAGTCGTCCTCAATAAAGGCTCGAACGTCCATTACCTGCTGGTCAAGGCACTGGAAGATGCCGGTCTGAAATACACCGATATCCAGACCGTCTTCCTGCCTCCGGCCGATGCGCGTGCCGCTTTCGAGCGCGGCAGCGTGGATGCCTGGGTCATCTGGAACCCTTACCAGGCCGCAGCTGAAAAGCAATTGCAGGCGCGGACCTTGAAAGACGGCACCGGCATTGTCGACAACCATCAGTTCTATCTCGCCACCAAGCCATACGCGCAGAAAAACCCAAAGGTCATTCAGGCCCTGATCGAGGAGGTCCGTGCGGTGGGCGAATGGTCCAAGGCCAATCCCGATGAAGTGACCCAACAGGTCGCACCGTTGCTGGGGCTGCCGGCCGACATCACCCTGACTTCAGTGAAGCGTCAGGGCTACGGCGCGCAGTTCCTGACCCCGCCGGTGGTGGCGGCACAGCAGAAAATCGCTGACACCTTCTACCAGCTCAAGCTGATTCCGAAGCCGCTCAGCATTGCTGATGTGGTCTGGACACCTCCTGCTGCTGTTGCTCAAGCACAGTGATCGTCAGGCCCTTCGAGGAGACAACTCCATGAGCCTCAGTGCTTCGCAACGCATCGTTCATCGACTGGCGCCTTGGGCACTTCCAGTGCTGTTGTTGGCAGTCTGGCAGTTGTCAGTCAGCGCCGGCTGGTTATCCACACGCATTCTGCCCGCACCCAGCGCTGTCATCGAAGCGGGCATAAACCTGGTCGCCAGCGGCGAAATCTGGACGCATCTGGCGATCAGCGGCTGGCGCGCCGGGATCGGATTCGCCATTGGCGGCGGCATCGGTCTGGCGCTGGGCTTCATTACCGGCCTGAGCAAATGGGGCGAGCGTCTGCTGGACAGCTCGGTGCAGATGATCCGTAACGTGCCGCACCTGGCGCTGATTCCGCTGGTCATTCTGTGGTTCGGCATTGATGAGACCGCCAAGATATTCCTTGTCGCGCTGGGCACCCTGTTCCCGATTTATCTGAACACCTACCACGGCATCCGCAACATCGATCCGGCACTGGTAGAAATGTCCCGCAGCTATGGGCTGTCAGGTTTCAGCCTGTTCCGTCATGTGATCCTGCCGGGCGCCATGCCTTCGATTCTGGTCGGCGTGCGCTTTGCGCTGGGCTTCATGTGGCTGACGCTGATCGTGGCGGAAACCATTTCTGCCAGCTCCGGCATCGGCTACCTGGCGATGAATGCGCGGGAGTTTCTGCAAACCGACGTCGTGGTGCTGGCCATCGTGTTGTACGCCGTACTCGGCAAGCTGGCCGATCTGGCGGCGCGAGGCCTGGAACGTGTCTGCCTGCGCTGGCACCCGGCCTATCAAGTGAGCAAAGGCGGTGCCGCATGACCAGTCTGAAACAGCAACCTCCACACTTGCTGCGTGGCATCCCGCTGGCAGTACGCAAGCTGAAAAAAGCGTTCGGTGCCCGTGAAGTGCTCAAGGACATCGACCTGCACATCCCTGCCGGTCAGTTCGTCGCCATCGTCGGCCGCAGCGGTTGTGGCAAAAGCACACTGTTGCGTCTGCTCGCCGGGCTCGACAAACCAACGCAAGGCCAGCTGCTTGCCGGCTCTGCACCATTGGACGATGCCCGCGAAGACACGCGATTGATGTTTCAGGAAGCGCGCTTGCTGCCCTGGAAAAAGATCATCGACAACGTCGGCCTCGGGTTGAGCGGCGACTGGCGGGCGCAGGCCCTTGAAGCGCTTGAGGCCGTCGGCCTCGCCGAGCGCGCCAATGAATGGCCTGCCGCATTGTCCGGCGGTCAGAAGCAGCGCGTTGCCTTGGCTCGTGCACTGATTCACAAGCCGCGTCTGCTGTTGCTCGACGAGCCGTTGGGCGCGCTGGATGCGCTGACCCGGATCGAAATGCAGCAACTGATCGAAAAGCTGTGGGGCCAGTATGGTTTCACGGTGCTGCTGGTAACCCACGACGTCAGCGAGGCCGTGGCCATTGCCGACCGGGTGATCCTGATCGAAGAGGGGCAGATCGGTCTCGATCTGCTGGTCGACCTGCCACGCCCGCGTGTTCGTGGTTCGCATCGCCTTGCGGCGCTGGAGGCTGAAGTGCTCAACCGTGTGCTGGCCCTGCCGGGTTCGCCACCTGACCCGGAACCGTTTTCGCCACTGCCTACGCAATTGCGCTGGGCAAATTAACCCTGATACCCAAAAAGGAAGACATGCCATGACTATTAAAGCCATCAACGTTCGCAATCAGTTCAAAGGCACCATCAAGGAAATCGTCCACGGCGACGTACTGTCGGAAATCGACGTACAGACTGCATCGGGTGTCGTGACCTCGGTCATCACCACCCGCTCGGTCAAGGAGCTGGAGCTGGTCGTCGGCAGCGAAGTCATCGCCTTCGTGAAGTCGACAGAAGTCTCCATCGCCAAGCTGTAAACGATGGGCAAAAAACACCCTGGACGGTCCTGACCCTCCGGGGTTTTTTGCTTTTTACCTAGCAGTTATGTGAGGTAGCGACGTAGCGGTTTTGCCGGATGCTGACAGCTGGCTCTATTTGAAGAAACTGCCATGACCTCTTCAACCCAGTAAAGCAGCTTCATCGAGGCCGAGTAAAAGACGAGGAGGGCATCAAATAGGCTTTGCCAGAAGAGATCCTGTCGTGAGGAGTGCACGCCAAAAATATTATGCTGCACTTAAAGCTGCCGGTATTAAAAAGCCTGAGCCTGACAGTCCTATTTATATTAATGGCACGCTAGAAACTGAAGCTTTCGCTGCAAGAATTAAGTATTTTCAAGAGAAGATAAATTATAGGTCCAGGATTGAAGGTACTGATAATTAGAATTCAACCACCTATGCTGATCAGGTCGCGGCATTGAAGCGAGAAAAAAGAGATCAGGCTAAGTATCTACAGAACCCGAGAGAACAAATAAATCCACTCGGTCGTAATTCTCAATCTACCCTCTTCACCAAAAACACCGGCAAATACAACCCCAGATAAGCATCAAATACCCGCATCCCTTCCTCGGCCATGCGCGGTGTGATCTCGTCATGCAACTGCACCGACCGCGCATACACGCGATCCCCCAGTTCCATGGCCAGCGCAAACACGTCTACATCGTCCGGCAGTGCGGGCAACTGGAAGTGGCGGTCAAACACTTCAAGCATCAAGTGCCCCAGCTCAATATCGTGCTGGCGGTCGGCCTGGTTGATTTCGGTCAGGCCGTGCTGGGCAAGGATCAATTGGCGGGCGGCGGCGTCGGCGTTGTAGATGGCCAGCATGCGCAGTTCGACGATGCGTGACAGGTCGCGCCAGGTGGTGAGCTGGTCGTGATCGATGGGGGCCTGCAGCGACGCACGAAAGGCGGCGTGGATGTCGGCGGTCAGTGCTTCAAGCAGTGCAGGGACGCTGGCGAAGAAGTGGTACACCGACGAGGGCGGAATGCCGGCTCGCTCGGCAACGCTGTAAATCGACAGGCTGGCCACTCCTTGTTCGGCAAGCAGCGTGCGCGCGGCGTCGAGAATCGAATCGATTCTGGCCTGGCTGCGTGCTTGAGGTTTGCGAGGCGTGGCGGCGCGTGTCATGGGCGTGGCTCTTGGTTGGGCTGCGGGCATTGTAAGGGATTCTGACGGGATGAATCGCTGTCGTCGCCAAACGATCATCGCTCCCACGCTGGAACGATAGGTGCCGGGGGGTGCACACCAAACAAAAACGCCGCAAGGCTCAAAGCCTGCGGCGTCTTGTACTACTCGGCCTCAATCAGACCGTATGCAGATACCAGTTGTACTCGAGGTCGGAGATGGAGTGTTCGAACTCTTCCAGCTCGCTCTCCTTACAGGCCACGAAGATGTCGATGTATTTCGGGTCGATGTACTTGGCCATCACCGGGTTGTCGTCCAGCTCGCGCAGTGCATCACGCAGGTTGTTCGGCAGGCTTTGTTCATGCTGCTCGTAGGAGTTGCCTTCTACCGGGGCGCCAGGCTCGACCTTGTTGACCAGGCCGTGGTGCACGCCCGCCAGGACCGAAGCCATCACCAGATACGGGTTGGCATCGGCACCGGCAACGCGGTGTTCGATACGTACCGCGTCGGCGGTGCCGGTCGGTACGCGAACGGCGACGGTACGGTTGTCCAGACCCCAGGTCGGCGAGTTAGGCACATAGAACTGCGCACCGAACCGGCGATACGAGTTGACGTTCGGGCACAGGAAAGCCATTTGTGCCGGCAGGGTCTCGAGCACACCGCCGATTGCATGACGCAATGCGGCGTTCTGCTCGGGATCCTCGCTGGTGAAGATGTTCTTGCCATCGCGATCCAGGATCGAGATGTGAACGTGCAGACCATTACCCGCCTGACCCGGATAGGGCTTGGCCATGAAGGTCGTGTCCATCTCGTGATCGTAGGCGATGTTCTTGATCAGGCGCTTGAGCAGTACGGCGTAATCGCACGCCTTGATCGCGTCGGCGACGTGATGCAGGTTGACTTCGAACTGGGCCGGGGCGCTTTCCTTGACAATGGCGTCGGCAGGAATGCCTTGTTCCTTCGCACCTTCGAGGATGTCCTGAAGGCAGTCGACGTATTCGTCGAGGTCGTCGATCAGGTAGACCTGTGTCGAGTGCGGGCGTTTGCCGGAAATAGGCGAGCGGGGCGGTTGTGGGCGACCGTTCACGTTCTCCTGATCGATCAGGTAGAACTCCAGCTCGAACGCTGCGCAGATGGTCAGGCCCATTTCGTCGAATTTGGCGACGACCTGGCGCAATACTTCACGCGGGTCGGCGAAAAACGGGTCGCCTTCGAGTTCGTGCATGGTCATCAGCAACTGCGCGGTAGGGCGCTTTTGCCATGGCTCGTTGCACAGGGTGTCAGGGATGGGATAACAGATTCGGTCAGCATCACCGATGTCCAGGCCCAGGCCGGTGCTTTCCACCGTGGAGCCATTGATATCCAGAGCAAATAAAGAGGCAGGCAGGTTGATGCCCTTCTCGTAAACCTTATGGAGGCTGGTGCGTTCGATGCGTTTGCCACGCACCACACCATTCATATCTGCAATCAGAAGGTCAACGTACAGAACCTCAGGATGTTCCTTAAGGAACGCGTTCGCTTCGTTAAGCTGAACGGCACGCGGGGGTACCGACATGATGCAACACCTTTGTTGTTAAAAATATCAATCATCAATGATTGCGGATCTCAGTCAATCCGAAAGCCATGATGAAGTCAATAGAGCCTTTTTTTGCCCTAAAACTGCGCCATATGGCCTTTTTTGCCGCTATTTAGGGCGTTTTATTCCGTTTCTGACCGCTGTTAAATACGAGCTAGAGCGGCCTGTCTTCTATTTTTAACGGGTTGTTGTATAAAAAAATGAACGAGGCTAAGCTCGATCGCAACCCAGTAGAGCAACAATAGCGGGGGTCCTATGCTTCACCTTTCCCTGGTCGACACGCGACTATCAAGTCCGTACAGCGCTCATCATGCCTGTGATATCGGTGCTCGTGGTGGGTTGCCACACTGTGCGACACCCCTGAACGGCTATCGAAGCCAGTCTGCTCTACTCTCAGCGCTGGACATTACCACTATAACGGCGTCGTCAGTGTGACCGCTGCCGTCTGGAAATCCGGCCCCGCAGCTGTCACCTTACCCCTAATCGGCGTCTGCCGAAACGAGTTGTACATCATGACGCCGATGCGTCTGGAACGCCTGATCACGATCAGGACAATAAAACCCTGAGGTATTTATGAGTACCAACCTCGACCAGCTCACCGATTGGTTGAAAGAACACAAGATTACCGAAGTCGAATGCATGATGTCCGACCTCACCGGGATTACGCGCGGCAAGATCTCGCCGACCAACAAGTTCATCGCTGAAAAAGGCATGCGCCTGCCTGAAAGCGTGCTGTTGCAGACGGTGACCGGCGACTACGTAGAAGACGATATCTACTACGAGCTGCTGGACCCGGCAGACATCGACATGATCTGCCGTCCCGACCAGAACGCGGTGTATCTGGTGCCCTGGGCGGTCGAACCCACTGCGCAGGTGATTCACGACACCTACGACAAGCAGGGCAACCCCATCGAGCTGTCGCCGCGCAATGTGTTGAAGAAGGTCCTCAAGCTCTACGCCGATCAGGGCTGGCAGCCAATCGTGGCGCCGGAGATGGAGTTCTACCTGACCAAGCGTAGCGACGACCCGGACTATCCGCTACAGCCACCGATCGGGCGCTCCGGGCGACCGGAAACCGGGCGTCAGTCGTTCTCGATCGAAGCGGCCAACGAATTCGATCCGCTGTTCGAAGACGTCTATGACTGGTGCGAACTGCAGAACCTGGATCTGGACACGCTGATCCACGAAGACGGCACGGCGCAGATGGAAATCAACTTCCGTCACGGTGATGCCCTGTCGCTGGCCGACCAGATTCTGGTGTTCAAGCGCACCATGCGCGAAGCCGCCCTCAAGCACGACGTCGCGGCGACCTTCATGGCCAAGCCGATGACCGGCGAGCCAGGCAGTGCCATGCACTTGCACCAGAGCATCATCGACATCGAGACCGGCAAGAATATCTTCTCCAACGAAGACGGGACCATGAGCGAGCTGTTTCTGAACCACGTCGGTGGTCTGCAGAAGTTCATCCCCGAGCTGTTGCCGCTGTTCGCACCCAACGTCAACTCGTTCCGGCGCTTTCTGCCCGACACTTCGGCGCCAGTGAACGTCGAGTGGGGCGAAGAGAATCGCACCGTCGGCCTGCGTGTGCCGGACGCCGTACCGCAGAACCGTCGCGTGGAAAACCGTTTGCCGGGTGCCGATGCCAACCCTTATCTGGCCATCGCCGCCAGTCTGCTGTGCGGCTTCATCGGCATGGTCGAAGGCATCAACCCGAGCGCACCGGTGGTCGGGCGGGGTTACGAGCGGCGTAATCTGCGTCTGCCGTTGACCATCGAAGACGCGCTGGAGCGTATGGAAAACAGCAAGACCATCGAAAAATACCTGGGCAAGAAATTCATCATCGGTTACGTCGCGGTCAAGCGCGCCGAGCATGAAAACTTCAAGCGCGTGATCAGTTCGTGGGAGCGGGAATTCCTGCTTTTCGCCGTCTGATCACGCAGAGCGCCGCTGCGATTGATGCGCGGCGCTCTGCCAACTGACCTGATCAAAGGAAATGCTGCATGAGTGCCAACAACCCGCAAACCCTCGAATGGCAGGCCCTGAGCAGCGAGCATCACCTGGCACCGTTCAGCGACTACAAACAATTGAAAGAGAAAGGCCCGCGCATCATCACACGTGCCGAAGGCGTTTATCTGTGGGACAGCGAGGGCCACAAGATCCTCGATGGCATGTCCGGCCTGTGGTGTGTGGCCATCGGTTATGGCCGCGAAGAACTGGCCGACGCAGCCAGCAAACAAATGCGCGAGCTGCCGTACTACAACCTGTTTTTCCAGACCGCCCACCCGCCCGTGCTGGAGTTGGCCAAGGCCATTTCCGAGATTGCACCGCAGGGCATGAACCATGTGTTCTTCACCGGTTCTGGCTCTGAAGGCAATGACACGATGCTGCGCATGGTTCGTCATTACTGGGCGCTGAAAGGCCAGCCGAACAAGAAAACCATCATCAGCCGCGTCAATGGCTACCACGGCTCCACCGTCGCCGGTGCCAGCCTGGGAGGCATGACGTATATGCACGAGCAGGGCGACCTGCCGATTCCGGGGGTGGTGCACATTCCCCAGCCATACTGGTTCGGCGAAGGCGGCGACATGACGCCGGACGAGTTCGGTATCTGGGCTGCCGAGCAACTGGAAAAGAAAATTCTCGAACTGGGCGTCGAGAACGTCGGTGCGTTCATTGCCGAGCCGATCCAGGGCGCGGGCGGTGTGATCGTCCCGCCCGATTCCTACTGGCCGAAGATCAAGGAAATCCTTTCCCGCTACGACATCCTGTTCGCCGCCGATGAGGTGATTTGTGGCTTCGGGCGTACCAGTGAGTGGTTCGGTAGCGATTTCTACGGCCTCAAGCCGGACATGATGACCATCGCCAAAGGCCTGACCTCCGGTTATGTACCAATGGGCGGCCTGATCGTGCGCGATGAAATCGTCGCGGTGCTCAATGAGGGCGGCGATTTCAATCATGGCTTTACCTACTCCGGGCACCCGGTGGCTGCGGCGGTGGCGCTGGAGAACATCCGTATCCTGCGCGAAGAAAAGATCGTCGAACGGGTCAGGTCGGAAACGGCACCGTATTTGCAAAAGCGTTTGCGTGAGTTGAGCGATCATCCGCTGGTGGGCGAAGTCCGGGGTGTCGGTTTGCTGGGGGCCATCGAGCTGGTGAAGGACAAGACCACCCGCGAGCGCTATACCGACAAGGGCGCGGGAATGATCTGTCGAACCTTCTGCTTCGACAATGGCCTGATCATGCGGGCTGTGGGCGATACCATGATCATTGCGCCACCGCTGGTGATCAGTTTTGCGGAAATCGATGAGTTGGTCGAGAAGGCGCGCAAATGCCTGGATCTGACGCTGGCGGTGTTGCAGGGCTGAAAACGCAAAAAAAGCGTCGATTCAAGCGCAATGTGCATTGTTTGAGGGGCTTCGGCTTGAAAGCCTGCCCAGGAAGTTGCCAGACTAATGGCTACACGCCGCTAACTGACGGTCAGTGATAAAAATACATTGGAGCTACGCATGAAAAAATTTGGCAAGACCCTTCTCGCGCTGTCCCTGATGGGCGTTGTGGCCACTGCTGCGCAGGCCGATGACAAAGTGCTGCACGTCTATAACTGGTCCGATTACATCGCGCCGGACACCGTTGCCAAATTCGAGAAAGAATCGGGCATCAAGGTGGTCTACGACGTTTTCGACAGCAACGAGACGCTTGAAGCCAAATTGCTTGCTGGCAAATCCGGCTATGACATCGTCGTGCCCTCCAACAACTTCCTGGCCAAGCAAATCAAGGCCGGCGTTTATCAGGAGCTGGACAAGTCCAAGCTGCCGAACTGGAAGAACCTCAACGAATCGCTGCTCAAGGCCGTGTCGGTCAGCGATCCGGACAACAAGCACGCATTCCCGTACATGTGGGGTTCGATCGGTATCGGCATCAACCCGGACAAGGTCAAGGCTGCGCTGGGCGCCGATGCGCCGGTCAATTCCTGGGACCTGCTGTTCAAGCCGGAGAACGCTGCCAAGCTGAAGTCGTGCGGCATCAGCTTCCTCGATTCGCCGACCGAAATGCTGCCGATTGCCTTGCATTACCTGGGCTACCCGACCGATTCTCAGGACAAGAAGCAGCTCGCCGAAGCTGAAGCGCTGTTCATGAAGATTCGTCCATCGATTGGCTATTTCCACTCGTCCAAGTACATCTCGGACCTTGCCAATGGCAACATCTGCGTCGCAGTCGGCTATTCGGGTGATATCTACCAGGCCAAATCCCGCGCTGCTGAAGCCGGTGGCAAGGTGAAGGTTGCCTACAACATTCCGAAAGAAGGCGCCGGCAGCTTCTATGACATGGTCGCCATTCCCAAGGATGCCGAAAACGTCGAGGGTGCCTACAAGTTCATGACCTTCCTGATGAAGCCGGAAATCATGGCCGAGATCACTAACGCCGTACGCTTCCCGAACGGTAACGCGGCGGCTACGGCGCTGGTCGACAAGGAAATCACCAGTGACCCTGGCGTTTATCCACCTGCCGACGTACAGGCCAAACTGTATGCAATCGCTGACCTGCCTGCAGCTACGCAGCGGATCATGACCCGCAGCTGGACCAAGATAAAGTCAGGTAAATAAGCCTGTCATCAAACCTGTGGATGCTGCGTAGCCTCGGCCGCGCAGCAGCCAGCAGACAGGAATATTGCCTAAACCTTTGCTGGTTGGGCTCATAGACGGTAAGTTGCGCGCCGGTTTGGTTTTCCGGACGCCCTCCGGCGCTCAGGCCCCTCTGTTAAAAGGACTCATTCTTTGTCTATTTCTATTCTTTCCAAAGCCTTGCTGGCGGCTG
Source organism: Pseudomonas cerasi (assembly GCF_027983475.1). Taxonomy (NCBI): domain Bacteria; kingdom Pseudomonadati; phylum Pseudomonadota; class Gammaproteobacteria; order Pseudomonadales; family Pseudomonadaceae; genus Pseudomonas; species Pseudomonas cerasi. The sequence goes on along the minus strand of NZ_JAQJVM010000004.1, from coordinate 329,849 downwards.
CCGGGCTGACACTGTCGATCAGTGCCCAGGCTGAGTCCACCGTGCATATTTATAACTGGTCCGATTACATCGGCAAGACCACCCTGGCGGACTTCGAAGCCGCTACCGGCGTCAAGCCGATGTATGACGTGTTCGACTCCAACGAAACCCTGGAAGCCAAGCTGCTCGCCGGACGCACAGGTTATGACGTGGTGGTGCCGTCCAATCACTTCCTCGGCAAGCAGATCAAGGCCGGTGCGTTCCAGAAGCTCGACAAGTCGCTGCTGCCCAATTACAAGAATCTCGACCCGGCGCTGCTCAAGCGTCTGGAGAAGAACGATCCGGGTAACCAGTACGCCGTGCCGTACCTGTGGGGTACCAACGGCATCGGTTACAACGTCGAAAAGGTCAAGGCCGTGTTGGGCGTCGACAAGATCGACTCCTGGGCCGTGCTGTTTGAGCCGGAGAACATCAAGAAGCTCTCCAGCTGTGGCGTAGCGTTTCTCGACTCCGCCGATGAGATGTTGCCTGCGGTGCTCAACTACATGGGGCTGGACCCCAACAGCACCAAGGAAGCTGATTACAAGAAGGCCGAAGCCAAGCTGCTGGCGATTCGTCCTTACGTGACCTATTTCCACTCGTCCAAATACATCACCGACCTGGCTAACGGCGACATCTGCGTCGCCGCAGGTTTTTCGGGGGATGTGTTCCAGGCCAAATCCCGGGCTGACGAAGCGGGCAAGGGCGTGAAGATCGCCTACAGCATCCCGAAAGAGGGCGGTAACCTGTGGTTCGACATGCTGGCGATCCCGGCGGACTCGAAAAACATCAAGGAAGCCAGTGCCTTCATCAACTACATGCTCGACCCCAAGGTGATCGCCAAGGTCAGCGATGAAGTCGGTTATGCCAACCCCAATCCCGCCTCCGGCGAGTTCATGGACCAGAGCATCCGTACCGATGAAGCGGTTTATCCGCCTCAGGAAGTGCTGGACCGCCTGTTCGTGAACAGCGAGTTGCCACCCAAGGTGCAACGTCTGATGACCCGCAGCTGGACCAAGGTCAAGTCGGGCAAATAAAAATCCAGCACCCGGCCATATGGGCCGGGTTGCCTACCTGTTGGGAGTTTCACCCATGGCAGTTGCCTCCGGCGCCTACAAGAAAGCCATCGAAGGCGGTCAGCAACCCAAAGAGGTGCTGGTCAGGATCGATCGGGTCACGAAGAAGTTCGACGAGACGGTCGCGGTGGACGATGTGTCCCTGCAGATCAACAAGGGCGAGATCTTCGCCCTGCTTGGCGGCTCTGGCTCCGGCAAATCGACACTGCTGCGCATGCTGGCCGGGTTCGAACGGCCAACCGAAGGCCGTATCTACCTCGACGGTGTCGACATCACCGACATGCCGCCGTACGAACGCCCGATCAACATGATGTTCCAGTCCTATGCGCTGTTCCCGCACATGACCGTGGCGGACAACATCGCCTTCGGCCTGAAGCAGGACAAGCTGGGCAAGCCGGAAATCGAAGCCCGCGTGGCGGAGATGCTCAAGCTGGTACAGATGACCCAGTACGCCAAGCGCAAGCCGCATCAGCTGTCCGGCGGTCAGCGTCAGCGTGTGGCCCTGGCCCGTTCGCTGGCCAAAAAGCCCAAGCTGTTGCTGCTCGACGAGCCGATGGGCGCGCTGGACAAGAAACTGCGTTCGCAGATGCAACTGGAACTGGTAGAGATCATCGAGCGCGTCGGCGTGACTTGTGTGATGGTGACTCACGATCAGGAAGAGGCCATGACCATGGCCGAGCGCATCGCGATCATGCACCTGGGCTGGATCGCGCAGATCGGCAGCCCGATCGACATCTACGAGACCCCGACCAGCCGTCTGGTCTGCGAATTCATCGGCAGCGTCAACCTGTTCGAAGGTGACGTGATCGAAGACATGGAAGCCCACGCGCTGATCCGCAGTCCCGAGCTGGAGCGCAATATCTATGTCGGCCACGGCGTCAGTACGTCGGTGGAAGACAAGCACATCACCTACGCACTGCGTCCTGAGAAGCTGCTGATCACCACCGAGCAGCCAGGCTTCGAATACAACTGGTCGCGCGGCAAGGTCCACGACATCGCCTATCTGGGCGGTCATTCGGTGTTCTACGTCGAGCTGCCGGGCGGCAAACTGGTGCAGTCGTTCGTCGCCAACGCCGAGCGTCAGGGCGCACGGCCTACCTGGGGCGATGAAGTCTACGTCTGGTGGGAAGACGACAGCGGCGTGGTACTGCGCTCATGAAAATCCGCAAGATCAAGCGCGCGTTCGAGCGCATAAAGCCCAACGGGCGGCAGATGGTCATCGGCGTGCCGTTCCTCTGGCTGTTCCTGTTCTTTGCCCTGCCGTTTCTGATCGTGCTCAAGATCAGCTTCGCCGAGGCCGACGTCGCGATCCCGCCGTACACCGAAATCTTCAGCTACGCCGACGAAAAGCTGCAGATGGTCCTCAACTTCGCCAACTACACCTTGCTCAGTGGCGATGACCTGTACGTTTCGGCCTATCTGGGCTCGCTGAAGATGGCCTTCATCAGCACCTTGCTGTGCCTGCTGATCGGCTATCCGATGGCCTATGCCATCGCCAGCGCGCGCAAGGACCTGCAAACCGTGCTGTTGCTGCTGATCATGATGCCGACCTGGACGGCGATCCTGATCCGCGTCTACGCCTGGATGGGCATCCTCAGCAACAACGGGCTGCTCAATGCATTCCTGATGTGGCTTGGGCTGATCGACGCTCCGTTGCAGATCCTCAACACCAACCTGGCGGTGTACATCGGCGTGGTCTATTCCTACCTGCCGTTCATGATTCTGCCGCTGTACGCCAACCTTGTGAAGCACGACATCAGCCTGCTGGAAGCTGCGTCCGACCTGGGTTCGAGCACCTTCAACAGTTTCTGGAAAATCACCGTACCGCTGTCCAAGAACGGTGTGATCGCCGGCTGCATGCTGGTATTCATTCCGGTGGTCGGCGAGTTCGTGATTCCCGAGCTGCTCGGCGGCCCGGAAACCCTGATGATCGGCCGCGTGCTGTGGCAGGAATTCTTCAACAACCGTGACTGGCCGGTGGCTTCGGCGCTGGCGGTCATCATGCTGCTGGTGCTGATCGTGCCCATTATCCTGTTCAACCGCAGTCAGGCCAAAGAATTGGAGGGCAAGGCATGAACCGCTTTCGATTCTCGAACCTGATGCTGGTTCTGGGTTTGCTGTTCATCTATGCGCCGATGGTGATTCTGGTCATCTACTCGTTCAACGCCTCGCAGCTGGTGACGGTCTGGGGCGGCTGGTCGGTGAAGTGGTACGTCGGCCTGCTGGACAACTCGCAACTGATGGGCTCGGTGATGCGCTCGTTGGAAATCGCCTGCTACACCGCCGTTGCTGCGGTGGCGCTGGGAACGATGGCTGCGTTTGTGCTGACCCGCATCAGCCGCTTCAAGGGCCGCACGTTCTTTGGCGGGCTGGTTACAGCTCCCCTGGTCATGCCGGAAGTGATCACCGGTCTGTCGCTGTTGCTGCTGTTCGTGGCCATGGCGCAATTGATCGGCTGGCCGCAGGAACGCGGCATCATGACCATCTGGATCGCGCACACGACGTTCTGTGCGGCCTATGTGGCGGTGGTGGTGTCGGCGCGCCTGCGTGAGCTGGACCTGTCGATCGAAGAGGCTGCAATGGACCTGGGTGCCCGTCCGTGGAAAGTGTTCTTGCTGATCACCATCCCGATGATCGCGCCATCGCTGGCAGCCGGGGGCATGATGTCCTTCGCGCTGTCGCTGGACGACCTGGTGCTCGCCAGCTTCGTCTCCGGGCCCGGCTCGACGACCTTGCCGATGGAAGTGTTCTCTGCCGTGCGTCTGGGCGTGAAGCCTGAAATCAACGCCGTGGCGAGCCTGATCCTGCTGGCCGTGTCACTGGCAACCTTTCTGGTCTGGTTCTTCACCCGCCGCGCCGAAAACAACCGCAAGCGTGCGATCCAGCAGGCTATCGAGGAAAGCGCGGCAGACGCCTGGAAGCAGCCTGATCCGAGGCGTGCTCCGGCGGCCTGAAAACCTGATCGTGCCCGGAGGGCGTGGGAGCGAGCTTGCTCGCGAACTGCCGGGTACCGGCAGCAACTAGCTATCTCGGTTTATCGCTCCCACGCTCCAGCGTGGGAGCGCAGCTCTGGACGCTCTGCGTCCGATCTTGATAGCGCGGTGCTACGCAGACTTGTGACGCGGAGCGTCACGAAAGGCATGCCAATGCAGAGCATTGGCACGATAGTCAAACCCGGTTGTGCCTGATGTACCGTACGTGAAGGTTTCACTGTCGGTGCCCGACAGCTCGCGAGCAAGCTCGCTCCCACGCCCTCCGGGCAGAAGCCCCGTTTCCGGACTCGGCGCAAAGCGTGTCGCTAGGCCCCCGGCACCAGCCGCAAAACCCCTTCCGTATGCTCGGCCACGTCCTTCTCGCTGAAGCGCTGCGGCAGGTACTCGCCGTTCACGAAAGCCTTGGCCTGATCCGAGTAGTGCTTGTCGAACGGCACGCCGCTTTGTCCCACCGGATTTATCCCCAGGCTGTGCGCCGGGTCGGCGAAGTCGATCAGGCGGCGGGTCGAGGGGCCGTAGCCGACTGGCCACGGGGCAGGACGGATGCTCGATGACAGGTTGTTCGGCACCTCATGCGTGCCCGGCGCGGCATACGGGCCGACGTTAAAGATCATGTCCAGCGGCTTCTGCGAACCCAGCGGGTGGCCTTGAGTCAAGGTATGCGCCTTGCCCCACACCCATTCATCCGGGTTGGTGCCGTACAGCGACCTCAAGTGCGAAACAGTGGCGCGCCAGGCCACCTTGACGGTGTTGGCACGGCTTTCTTCGTGGGGTGAATTGCGATTGTTCCACCACGGCGAGTCGGCATCGGCGGCCAGGCGCGGCAGCGCAGCGTCCAGGACGCGGGTCGACAGCAGGGTTTCAAACATCGCGTCGCCCAGTTCGTCGTGAAAGGTCTCTTCAGTCAGGTCGAACAGGAACTGATTGAACAGCGTGGCACCCACCGAATTGACCGGGTAATCACCTTTCCAACTGGCCAGTCGCTCCACGAGTGCCAGTTCGTCCGGGTCGCTGACAGCGCTGCGCAGTACCGGAATCAATGGCCTGAGAATACTCGGTGCATAGTCGGTCTGCGTGCCCAGTTGCAGCGCCTTGCTGGCGGCCAAGTCCCATTTGATGCTGGAGTCACTCAGTTGCCGGTTCAGCGCCTGGCCGCGTTCGGCCGGGTTGTAGTAGCCGGGAATCGGCATGCCGGTCGGCGACTGCGGCTGGAAGTTGGCCGACACGATGTAGCCACGCGCCGGGTTTTCTTCGTGCGGGTTGGCGCTGAACGGGTAAAAGCCGAGCTTATCGGCCTGTGCCGTGCTGCCGTCCAGAATGAAACTGGGGTTGACGCCCTGCGGACGGATCGGCAGTTGCGCCGCCGCCCACCAGCCAATATCGCCTTTGGCGTTGGCCCAGACGATATTGAGGCCCGGCGACTGAATCTTCTCGGCCGCGCTACGCATCTTGTCCAGCGTATCGGCGCGGTTGGTCTCATAGAAACCGTCCAGCACCGGGTTGGCGGATGCCAGAAACGACCACCACATCGCGATTGGCGTCTGGCCGGCGTTCTTGCCCATCACGTTATTGACGATCGGTCCGTGCGGCGATTCGAGCAGCGTCAGTGTGACCGGGGCCTGGCCCTTGACGGTGATTTGCTGCTCGGTGCGTTTCATGTCCACCCATTGCCCGTGGTACCAGACCTGATTCGGGTTGTCCGGGTTGGTCTTCTCGGCGATCAGATCCACGTCGTCGTTCTGAAACATGGTCAGGCTCCAGCCGAAATCCATGTTATGGCCCAGCAGCGCGAACGGGTTGAGCGCCGGAAAGTGTCCGTACAGTTCGAAACCCGGCGCCGATAGCTGCGCTTCGTACCATATCGAAGGCACCGAGAAGCGGATGTGCGGGTCGCCCGCGAGAATCGGCTTGCCGCTTTGCGTGCGGCTGCCGGAAATCACCCAGGCGTTGCTACCCTCGAATTGCGGCAGGCCAGCATCTTCAAGCGTCTTGTGACTCAACTGCGCCAGTTGATTCAGACCCTTCCAGTCGGCGTCGGCCAGTGCCGGTTTCGAGTCGAGCATGCCGTCCGGGTGCCAGTCCAGGTCGAAGACTTTCAAGTACTCCGGGCCGAGCTGGTCGCGGACGTAGGTCAGCAGTGGCTCGGTTCTGAACGCCGCAGCAAAACTGTAAGCCAGATAGCCGGCGATGCTGACCGTGTCTTCTGTGGTGAACGGCCGTCTGGGAATGCCCAGCGCGTCGAACTCCATCGGCCTTGCGTGGGTATCCTGATACTGGTTGATGCCGTCGATGTAGGCTTCCAGCGCTTTCCAGGTGGGGGTGTTCTTGTCTTGGTGTGCGACATACGCATCCGCATGTTCACGAATGCGCAGGCTGCGAAACAGCTTGTCGGTCTCGAGCAGATTCGGCCCCAGTACTTCTGCCAGCTCACCGCGTGCCAGGCGACGCAGCATTTCCATCTGGAACAGCCGGTCCTGAGCATGGGCATAGCCGAGCGCGCGGTAAAGGTCGGCTTCGTTCTCGGCGCGGATGTGCGGCACGCCACGCTCGTCGTAGCGCAGGGTGACGGGGGCCTGAAGACGGCTCATGGCGATCTCGCCGTCACGTACCGGCAGTTTGCTATTTACGTACCAGCCCGCGCCACCCGCAAGCAGGGCGAAGATGATGGCTAGAATGAAGAGGCTGCGTTTCATCCGGTTTCTCTGTAAATGGCGTAGGCGGGAATTAAGACTATCGTTGTGACGCGGTTGATTCGATGAAACCCGACACAAGAGCCCGTTCGAAACGGCTTCAGGGCGAATTCGGGCAGGTGAGCTCGCGAGCATCGCCCAGTGTGCAGACAGCAATGTGCACGTTCAATGACAGATGTCTGCGATTACAGCCGCTTAGCTTGCCATGCCGGGGCAGACAGAAGAATATCGTTACACAACTTTACGAGTCATTTGTTGAAATCTGGAAACCACATGTCCGTCACGTTCGACCCCGATAACCTGCGTGCCAGCCTGCTGCCGCTGAGCGTTATTGATCCGCTTTCCATGGAGGGACTGGCCTATCAGCGCTTCTACGGTCTTGCCGGACTGTGTGGCGAAAACGTCATACGCAGCTGGCTGGGGCGCCTCGATGTGGCGGGCTATGAGGTGGTCGGTCAGGTCTGGCTGCCTGACAATCCGGTCGCCACGCTGTTTCTGTTTCACGGCTTCTATGACCACATGGGCCTGTACCGGCATGTAATCGAGTGGGCTCTGGAGCAAGGCTTTGCCGTGATCGCCTGCGACCTGCCGGGGCATGGGCTGTCGAGCGGCAGTCGCGCCTGTATCAATGACTTCGCCGAGTACCAGTTGGTGTTGCAACGCCTGCTGCTCGAAGCTGAAGGTCTTGGGCTGCCACATCCCTGGCACCTGTGCGGACAAAGCATGGGCGGTGCCATCGTAACGGATCACCTGCTTCATCAGGGGGCAGACTCGCCCGCGCAGGGTGAGGTGATCCTGCTGGCACCGCTGGTCAGGCCGCGTGCGTGGGGCTGGTCGCGTCTGAGTTATCACCTGCTCAAACCGTTCGTGAAGGGCATTGCCCGCCGTTTCACCGAAAACTCCAATGCACCCGCGTTCCTGCCTTTTCTGATGGCCGATCCGTTACAGCCGCTGCGACTGCCCACGGCCTGGGTCGGCGCGCTGGCGCAATGGATCGTGCGTGTCGAAAGCGCGCCGCGCAGCCTGCGCAGCCCGCTGATCATCCAGGGTGAGGCGGACATGACGGTCGACTGGTCGCACAATCTGGCGATTCTGAAAGACAAATTCAGCCAACCGCAGATTCTGATGCTCAGGCATGCCCGGCATCATCTGGCCAACGAAACGCCAGAGCTGCGGGCTCGGTATTTTGATTTTCTGAAAGGGCGACTTCGTTAGACTTTTTCAGCCTTGCCGGCCTGCAGCGCCTTGACCTGTCGGCGCAGGCGATAGTTTTCAAGGGCCAGTACGACGAGCATCAGCGCCCCAAACACGGCAAAGGCGTCCTGCCCCAGAGAACTCCAGAACAGCCAGGAGAAAAAGGCCATTACGATACCGGTGGCGAGCAAAGCCAATGAGTCTTTCATACGCTGGTGTCCATTCCTTTGACCTCAGGCGCTTGAAGGCCTGAACGGTTTTTACTGTCCGGGATTCAGGCTCGACGCACTCTGTCCGACCGCCAGACCGGCACGAATCGCGGCAAGAGCGGCCTGGTAATAGGCTTTGCCTTCCGGCGACTCGGCGAAGGTCGAGAATTCTTCGAGCTCAGGGTCCGACAGGTCGCGATAGACGTATAGCAGCGTGTTGTTCAGGTCAGCACTCATCTGCGCCATCAGGCGCTCGCGCTGGCCTTCGAGCATGCCCTGCGCCTGTCCTCCGCCCAGCAGGCCGGGGATCATCTGGCTCAGGCTGTCGGCGGCAACGCCTGCGATGGCAAGACTGACTTCCGCGCCGGCCTCTCTGGCAGGCAGTGCCTGGGCCAGATGGCCGATCAACAACTGACGCGTCGCGTCCGCTTCGATATGCGGCAGCCCCTGGGCATGTTTGGCCAACTGATCGGCGCGGGTGGCGGTCAGCTCGGCATTGACGATCTTGCGGCCCAGCGGTGACTGGAAAAACTGCAGTGACGGGGCAGGGTCCTTGAGGCTTTCACGCAGGCGCTTCGACGCGCGCTGGTCCATGGCCTGGGGGGCGAAACGCTGATTGCTGTTGTTGACCAGCGCTTGATAAACCGCAGGCGGCAGGTTGTTGCTGTAACGCTGTTGGGCAGCCTTGAGGGCATCGTTGAAATGCGCGCGCTGTTCCGGCCAGCCTGCAGACTTGTACAACTGATCGTAGCTGTCTGCCCAGGCAGGTGAGGTGCAGAACATCAACAGCAAAACAAACAAACGACGCATTGGGGACTCCTGTCGGCAGGCCGCTATTCTCCCGGTGTTAGCGTGGATTTGTCGAGTTATGAGTGCCTTCGGTGAATGAAATCTCATGCGTTTGATACCGCATGTATAAGCCTCTGTCCGATTTCAGGGCTTATGGATACTATGCACGCCATGCGCATACCCTCTGACCACCCACTGCTGTTACGAATCGTCGACGATCTGGCCGCCAACGGCTGGTCGCAGCAGAATATTTTCCTGCCCGAAGCTCTGACTCTGGAACTTGAGCAAGAGTGCCGCAAACGTGCAGCCGAAGGCGAGCTTGAGCCTGCCGCGATTGGCAAGGGAACCGCGCTGGAAATACGCGAGGGCATTCGTGGCGACCGCATTCAGTGGCTCGAGCCGGGGCAGGTGCAGTGCTGCGACCACTATCTCGAGCTGATGGACAGTTTGCGTCAGGCGCTCAATCGCGGCCTTTTCCTCGGCCTGGAAGATTACGAAAGCCATTTTGCGCTGTATCCGCCGGGTGCCCGCTACCTCAGGCATGTGGACCGATTCCGCGATGACGACAGGCGCATGGTGTCGGCGGTGCTCTACCTCAACAACGCCTGGCTGCCCGAGCACGGCGGTCAGTTGCGCATGTACCTCAAGGACGAGGTGGCTTACGACGTTCAGCCTACGGGCGGCTGTCTGGTGGTCTTTCTGTCCGGCGAAATTCCCCATGAAGTCATGCCCGCCAGTCGTGATCGTCTGTCACTGACGGGGTGGTTCAGACGCCGGGGCAACGAGCTGTTCCAGTGACCTGCGGGCTGCGTTCATGAAAACAGTTTCATCAACGCAATGAGCCATTGGGCCTGACTGCGGTCTATCGTGAGCACTCCTGAACCGACGGATTCGTCGTGTGAGGGTCGACTTACGTCAACTGCAGCCGGAGCAATCATGAAATCCTTATTTTCTGGAACGATGGTCGCCGGACTGTTGCTCAGCGCATCCATGCTGGCCAGCGCCGCCGATATACCCCGCACCGCAGCCCCTGAAGGCGCCGAGGTGTACATCATCTCGCCCAAGGACGGTGAAACCGTCACCTCACCGTTCAAGGTGCAATTCGGCCTCAAGGGTATGGGCGTCGCGCCTGCGGGTGTCGATGTGCCCGAGACCGGTCACCATCACCTGCTGATCGACGTGAAGGACCAGCCGGCGATGAATGCACCCCTGCCGGTCAGCGACAACATCCGCCACTTCGGCAAGGGCCAGACCGAAACCGAAATCAACCTGCCGCCGGGCCAGCACACCCTGCAATTGCTGATGGGCGACAAAGGCCACATGCCGCTGAACCCTTCGGTCGAGTCGAAGAAGATCACCATCAATGTGAAGTAGGGCTGTCAGTGCTTGTGTGACGCAGAGCGTCACGAACGGCATTCCCACGCTGGAGCGTGAGGAACGATCGGTGTCCGGAAGAACACTGATCGTGCCCATGCTCCGCGTGGGTATGCAGTTCCGGACGCTCTGCGTCCTGTCTTGAGTGGGGCGGTGTAGCGCGGGGAATTACAGGATGCGTGCCCACACGGGGTGGGCACGGCGCTCGGATCAGAACAAAACGCGGCTGCGGATGGTGCCTTTGATCTGTTGCAGCTTGGCCTGGGCGAGGTCGGAGTATTCGGCGTCGACGTCGATGACCACGTAGCCGACTTTCTCGTTGGTCTGCAGGAACTGACCGGAGATATTGATACCGTTTTCGGCGAAGACCTTGTTGATCTCGCTGAGCACGCCCGGGATGTTTTCGTGGATGTGCAGCAGGCGGTGCTTGCCAGGGTGCGCAGGCAGCGCCACTTCCGGGAAGTTGACCGAGGACACCGACGTACCGTTGTCGCTGTACTTGACCAGCTTTTCCGCCACCTCGAGACCGATGTTGGCCTGCGCTTCGGCTGTGGAACCACCGATGTGCGGCGTCAGGATCACGTTGTCCAGACCGCGCAGCGGGCTTTCGAAGATGTCGTCGTTCGAGCGCGGCTCGACCGGGAACACGTCGATGGCGGCGCCGATCAGGTGCTTGTCCTTGATAGCGTCAGCCAGTGCGTCCAGCTCGACCACCGTGCCACGCGCGGCGTTGATCAGGATGCTGCCCTTCTTCATCGCGCGGATTTCTTTTTCGCCGATCATCCACTGGGTTTCCGAGGTTTCCGGAACGTGCAGGGTGACGATATCGGACATGCCCAGCAGCTCGTTCAGGCTCGACACCTGAGTGGCGTTGCCCAGCGGCAGTTTGGTCAGCGTGTCGTAGAAGTACACCTGCATGCCCAGACCTTCGGCCAGCACCGACAGCTGCGTACCGATCGAGCCGTAACCGATGATGCCCAGCTTCTTGCCACGGATCTCGAAGGAGTTGGCCGCGCTCTTGATCCAGCCGCCACGGTGGCAGGAAGCGTTCTTCTCGGGGATACCGCGCAGCAGCAGGATGGCTTCGGCCAGTACCAGTTCGGCGACCGAACGGGTATTGGAGTAGGGCGCATTGAACACTGCGATACCGCGCTCGCGCGCCGCGTTCAGGTCAACCTGGTTGGTGCCGATGCAGAAGCAGCCGACCGCAACCAGTTTCTTGGCGCAATCGAACAGCTCTTCGGTCAACTGAGTACGGGAGCGGATACCGATGAAATGGGCGTCGGCGATCTTTTCTTTCAGTTCGGCTTCCGGCAGAGACTTGGTGTGGTACTCGATGCTGGTGTAACCGGCTGCCTTGAGGACGTCGACAGCGGATTGGTGGACGCCTTCGAGAAGAAGGAACTTGATCTTGCTCTTGTCGAGGGAAGTCTTGCTCATCTGCGTAAACCTGTGTCCCGAAGAAAATTGGCAGGGGGTGGCCGGATCGGCTCTGGGCACGACTCGCGGGGGGCGTATGCTAGCATATGAGCCCCGCGAAACCTCATCCCGAACGTGAACCGTTCTCAGGATGCCCATGAATCGTTCGAGAGTTGATTCAATGACCGATCGCGTTTTGATTGATGAGCTGCAGACCCTGGTTGACCCTGGCAAGGTACTCACCGATGCCGGTTCTCTGGAAACTTACGGCAAGGACTGGACCAAGCAGTTCACTCCTGCGCCACTGGCCATCGTATTCCCCAAGACCACCGAACAGGTGCAGGCCATCGTACGCTGGGCCAATGAGCGGCTCGTGGCGCTGGTGCCTTCGGGTGGACGCACCGGGCTTTCGGCGGCCGCGGTGGCGGCCAACGGTGAAGTGGTCGTCTCGTTCGATTACATGAACCAGGTGCTGGATCTGAATCTCACCGACCGCACGGCGGTCTGTCAGCCTGGCGTGATCACCCGGCAATTACAGGCGCTGGCTGAAGAGAGCGGCCTTTATTATCCGGTCGACTTCGCTTCTTCGGGCTCCAGCCAGATCGGCGGCAATATCGGCACCAATGCGGGCGGTATCAAGGTCATTCGCTACGGCATGACGCGCAATTGGGTCGCCGGCCTCAAGGTGGTCACCGGCAAGGGCGACTTGCTGGAGCTGAACAAGGACCTGATCAAGAACGCCACCGGCTACGATTTGCGCCAGTTGTTCATCGGTGCCGAAGGTACGCTGGGCTTTGTCGTCGAAGCGACCATGCGCCTCGACCGTGCGCCGAAGAACCTCACCGCGATGGTGCTGGGCACTTCCGACTTCAACTCGATCATGCCGGTGCTGCATGCCTTTCACGGCAAGCTCGACCTGACCGCCTTCGAATTCTTCTCGGACAAATCCTTCGCCCGGGTCATGGCGCGCGGTGATGTGCCGTCGCCTTTCGACACGCCATGCCCGTTCTATGTGTTGCTGGAGTTCGAAGCGACCACCGACGACCTGGCCGATCAGGCCCTGGCGACCTTCGAGCACTGCGTCGAGCAGGGTTGGGTGCTGGACGGCGTGATGAGCCAGAGCGAACAGCAATTACGCAACCTGTGGAAGCTGCGCGAGTACATCTCCGAAACCATCTCGCACTTCACACCGTACAAAAACGATATCTCGGTCACTGTCTCGAAAGTGCCAGAGTTTCTGGCTGAAATCGACGCGATCGTTGCCGAACACTACCCAGACTTCGAAGTGCTCTGGTACGGCCACATTGGCGACGGCAACCTGCACCTGAACATCCTCAAGCCCGAGGGCCTCGACAAGGACGAGTTCTTCGTCAAATGTGCCCGGGTCAACAAGTGGGTATTCGAGACCGTCGAAAAGTACAACGGCTCGATTTCGGCCGAGCATGGCGTCGGGATGACCAAACGTGACTATTTAACGTACAGTCGCTCGCCGGTCGAAATCGAATACATGAAGGCGTTGAAAGCGGTATTCGATCCCAACGGGATCATGAATCCCGGCAAAATCTTCGCCGTTTGATCCGTCGCAACATTTGATCCGTCGCAACAATAAGCAGGCTGCCTCTTACAGCCTCAGGAGACGTCATGAGCTACCAGCACAAATATGTCGATGGCACCAACATTCACTTCCCGCTGGGTAAAGTGGTCTGCATCGGGCGTAACTACGCCGAACACGCCAAGGAACTGGGCAACGCGGTGCCTACCGAGCCGCTGCTGTTCATGAAACCCGGCAGCGCGGTGGTTGCGCTGGAGGGTGGCTTCACTATCCCGGCAGACCGCGGTTCGGTGCATTACGAAGCCGAGATCGTGGTGTTGATCGGCAAGCCCCTGAGCAAGAACCCTTCGCGCGAAGAAGTGCTGGACGCGATCAGCGGCTTTGCGCCCGGCCTGGACCTGACGTTGCGTGATGTCCAGTCGCGTCTGCGTGAGAAAGGCCTGCCGTGGGAGCTGGCCAAGTGTTTCGACGGCGCTGCGGTGATTCCGCCGTTCGTGCCCGCCGAGACCTTCCCTGATCTGGAGGACATTGGTATCCGCCTGACCCTCAATGGCAAGGTGGTTCAAGACGGCAACAGCAACATGATGCTCAACCCGATCGTGCCGATGATCCAGCACATGGCAGCCAACTTCTCGCTGCAGGCCGGCGACCTGATCATGACCGGCACGCCTGCCGGTGTCGGGCCGTTCGAAGCCGGCGACCAGATCGCGCTGGAACTGGTCGGGCAGACGCCGTTCGAGAGCGTCGTCAGGTAATCCGACAGCATCTTCAAGCTGTACCCAAAGCCACGCGGGATCACTCCCGGGTGGCTTTTGTTTGTGGAGTGACTGATAGTTCCGCCGATTTTGCGTTTTTTTCACACCTGTTCCGGATAATCCGGCCGTCCCTGCAAGGGCACCACGTCGTCATGAAGTCTCATTTGCTCAGGAACACATGAATGGCCAGTACTGCCGCAACGCCGCCTCGTAACAAAAAACGCTTCGCTTACTTACGCAACATGCGCTGGTACTCGTGGTTGTTGGTGGTTGCCTTGCTGGGCTATGGGCTGGCCTTCATCATGCATTGGGATGATCGCGCGCTGCTCTGGTTTCAGGAGCGGTTCGAGAGCAAGGCAGGTCGTCACGCCAGTATCTGGCTGCCGGACTACCATGTGGATATCGACGCAAAGGTGCTGCCGGGCATGGAAAAGGACGAGGCGTCCGACCTGTCCTATAACCCGGTCACCAAAACGCTGTTTGCGGTCATGGGCAAAAATGCGTTTCTGGTGGAGCTGACGCTCACGGGCGATGTACTGCGCAAGATCCCGCTGGTGGGCTGGAGCAATCCGGAAGGTGTCGCCGTCATGAACGATGGCCTGATTGCGATCACTGATGAGCGCCAACACAAGTTGACCATCGTTAAAGTGAACGCCGACACCACCACCCTGAACATCGCGGATTTCCCCCAGTACGAACTGGGCAAGTCTGCCAACCAGAACAAGGGCTTCGAAGGTATCGCCTGGGACCCACAGCGTCAGCAGCTGATACTGGGCGAGGAGCGACCTCCCGCGCTGTACACTTGGAAAAGTGATGGCAGTGACGTGCTGAAAGGCGACAAGCAACCGCTGTCGAGTCGCTCGCTGGACATGCGCAATCTGTCGTCATTGAGCATCGACCCGCGCACCGGCCACATGCTCGCGCTGTCTGCCGATTCGCACTTGTTGCTGGAAGTCGACGAGCAAGGCGAGCAGGTAAGCTTCATGACCCTGCTGGGCGGCATGAACGGTTTGAAGGACACAATTCCGCGCGCAGAAGGCGTGGCCCTTGATGAGGCCGGTACGCTGTACATGGTCAGCGAACCGAACCTGTTCTATTCGTTTCACCGGGCGCTTCACAAGCACTGAGCCTGGACGGCAACTACACAGGTCGCCGATACACAATCGGCAAAAATATAGCACCATGCCATTAAGCTTGCTTTCAGGATGGCATGGTATCAATCCCGTCCGCTCAATCTGCCCGAGTCACCCTTCATGCGTCGCTCTACTCGCTCTTTAGTCCTGCTTCTGGCCCTTGTACCCCTGATCGTTGTGTTCGTGATCGCCAATCAGCGATACCGCTATGTTGAAAGTGCCCTGTTCGACTGGCAGGTGTTCTGGCAGTCCGACTCGCTTCAGTCCATTGGCCTGGATCAGTACCGCGTCGTCACCGAAGCACAGGTGATCGACGGGCTGCAGGATGATGTCTCGGGCCTGAGCTTCGACCCGGACCGCAAGAGCCTGTTTACGGTGACCAACCAGAACCCCGAACTGGTCGAGCTGAGCCTGGACGGTCGTGTGCTGCGGCGCATTCCGCTGGTCGGGTTCGGTGATGCCGAGGCTGTCGAATACATCAGCCCGGGCACTTATGTGATCAGCGATGAGCGCCGGCTCCGGCTGATTCAGATTCACGTCGATGACAACACCAAAAGTCTGGACGCTGCCCAGGCAGAACAATTGACGCTGGGCATCACCGCCAGTGGCAACAAGGGCTATGAAGGGCTGGCCTATGATTCGGTCGGCAAGCGCCTGTTTGTCGCCCGCGAGCGTGATCCGGTGCAGATCATCGAAGTGCGCGGCTTTCCCAGGACCAACTCCGAGGCTCCCGGCAATCTGCAGGTCATCTCCAACAGCAAGCGCGACGGCCGACTGTCGGTTCGTGACCTCTCCAGCCTGCAATTCGATGAAACCAGCGGCCATTTGCTGGCGTTGTCCGATGAGTCGAAGCGCATTCTTGAACTCGACACCAGCGGTCATCCGATTGGCAGCGGCTCGTTGGCAAAAGGGGCGATGGGGCTGAGCAAGGACGTGCCGCAGGCTGAAGGGATGGCTATGGACGCAGAAGGGACGCTGTATCTGGTGAGCGAGCCGAACCTGTTTTACGTGTTCCGCAAGCCTTGAGCCTGTGAGGGTCATGCCCACCTTGCGTGGGCACGACCGATTTTATCAGCGCGTCAGGGTTTTCACGCCTTCAGTGGTGCCCAGCAGCAACAGGTCGGCCGGACGGGCGGCGAACAGGCCATTGGTGACCACGCCGACGATGGCGTTGATCTGAGCTTCCAGTTCCACCGGATTGGTGATGCTCATGTTGTGCACATCAATGATGATATTGCCGTTGTCGGTTAGAACACCTTCGCGATAAACCGGGTCGCCGCCCAGTTTCACCAGTTGTCGCGCAACGTGGCTGCGGGCCATCGGAATGACTTCGACCGGCAGCGGGAACGCGCCCAGCACCGGCACCAGCTTGCTGCCGTCGGCGATGCAGATGAAGGTCTTGGCCACGGCCGCGACGATTTTCTCGCGAGTCAGTGCCGCGCCGCCGCCCTTGATCAGGTTCAGGTGCTCGTCGCTTTCGTCGGCTCCGTCGACATAGAACTCCAGGTCGCTGACCGTGTTCAGCTCATAGACCGGAATGCCATGCGCCTTCAGGCGCGCCGCAGTGGCTTGCGAGCTGGCGACGGCGCCGTCAAAGGCGGCCTTGTGCTTTGCCAGTGCGTCGATGAAGCAATTAGCCGTGGAGCCGGTGCCGACGCCCACAATGCTTTTGTCATCGAGCTTCGGAAGGATGAAGTCGACAGCTGCCTGGGCGACTGCCTGTTTGAGTTGATCCTGGGTCATGCGGGCTCCACGGTGCCTGATGTAGGTAGAAGAGGGGGATGCAAAAAAGGCCCGCATTATAGCGGCGACTGCGCCGCAAAGCCCTGTCATTCGTATGGTCGTCTTTCGGTGTGCAGAGTAGACTTCCCGACCTTGCCCGCTTCGTCAGTGATGCCACCCCGATGCTTGAACAGTACGTCAAGAAAATCCTCACCTCCCGCGTCTACGACGTTGCCATCGAAACGCCGCTGCAAGGCGCTCGCCAGCTGTCCGAACGGCTGGGCAATCAGGTGCTGCTCAAGCGCGAAGACCTGCAGCCGGTGTTCTCGTTCAAGATTCGCGGCGCGTACAACAAGCTCGCGCAATTGCCCGCAGAGCAGACTGCACGGGGCGTGGTGACGGCGTCGGCGGGCAATCATGCCCAGGGCCTGGCGTTGGCGGCACGCGAGTTGGGGATCAAGGCGACCATCGTCATGCCGCGCACCACGCCGGAGATCAAGGTCGAAGGTGTGCGCTCGCGGGGTGCCACCGTGGTGCTGCACGGCGATTCCTTCCCGGAAGCGCTGGCCTACTCGCTGAAGCTGGTCGATGAGCAGGGCTTCGTCTACATCCATCCGTATGACGACCCCGACACCATCGCCGGGCAAGGCACCGTGGCGATGGAGATCCTTCGTCAGCAACCGGGCCAACTGGATGCGATCTTTGTTCCTGTCGGGGGCGGCGGTCTGATTGCCGGTATCGCGGCGTATGTGAAATACCTGCGCCCGGAGATCAGGGTGATCGGCGTCGAGCCGGACGACTCCAACTGCCTGCAAGCGGCAATGGCCGCCGGGGAGCGCGTGGTGCTGAGCCAGGTCGGGCTGTTTGCCGATGGCGTGGCGGTCGCGCAGATCGGCCATCACACCTTCGAAGTGTGCCGCCATTATGTCGATGAAGTGATCACCGTCAGCACCGACGAGATCTGCGCGGCGATCAAGGACATCTACGACGATACCCGTTCGATCACCGAGCCCTCCGGCGCGCTGGGCGTGGCCGGGATCAAGAAATATGTCGAGCAGCGCGGCGTCAGCGGCCAGACGCTGGTGGCGATTGATTCAGGGGCCAACGTCAACTTCGACCGCTTGCGTCACGTGGCCGAGCGCGCCGAACTGGGCGAAGGCCGCGAGGCAATCATTGCGGTGACGATTCCTGAACAACCGGGCAGCTTCAAGGCGTTCTGCGAGGCCATCGGCAAGCGGCAGATCACCGAATTCAACTACCGCTATCACACTGATCGCGAGGCGCATATCTTCGTCGGCGTGCAGACCCATCCCGAGAACGACCCACGCAGCGCCCTGATCGCCAGCCTGACCGGCCAGGGCTTCCCGGTGTTGGACCTGACCGACAACGAACTGGCCAAACTGCATATTCGCCACATGGTTGGCGGGCATGCCGAGCGGGTCAATGATGAAGTGGTGCTGCGCTTCGAGTTCCCGGAGCGACCGGGCGCGCTGTTCAACTTCCTCAACCGTCTGGGCGGCCGCTGGACCATCTCCATGTTCCACTACCGCAACCACGGCGCTGCTGACGGCCGGGTGGTTGCCGGGCTGGTGGTGCCGGAGGAAGAGCGGCATCTGGTCGGTGCTGCGCTGGATGAGATTGGTTACCCGTATTGGGACGAGAGCGAGAACCCGGCGTACAGGCTGTTTCTGGGCTAAGGCCGGGATATCTCGCGTTCACGACGCTCCGCGTCACAAGAGGACGCAGAGCGTCCAGACCGGCATACCCACGCGGAGCATGGGCACGATGGGGATCTGACTGACAACTATCGTTCCTCACGCTCCAGCGTGGGAATGCAGTTCACGACGCTCTGCGTCGCAAGAGGACGCGGAGCGTCCAGACCGGCATGCCCACGTGGAGCACGGGCGCGATAGCGCTTAGGGCACGGCTCTTGTGTCCACACTGCTAAACTCACCCAAGCCCGATTCCAGAGGAACACCGCGTCATGGAACCCATCACCACCCTTAACACCCTGCACATCGTCGCCATCGCGTTGTTGCTGATCAGCGCGCTGGTGTTGGCCAGCGGGGTGGTCAAGGTGCGTCTTGAAGGCGACACGACCGTGCAGAATCGCCTGCTCAAGCGGCCATTGCTGTTTTTCTGGGTGTTGATGGCCGTTTGCCTGGCGACGCTGCCGTTCAGTGGCTGGTGGCTGGTGCATTTGAAAGGCCTGTCACTGGGCCAGACCTGGGTGCTGGGCAGCAGCGTGCTTTACACCCTGGGGCTGTGCAGTTGGGTCTGGCTGGTGGCCAGGCTCAACCGCTTGCGTCTTGGTGCCAAAGGTGGCAAGCGCGGCTTCACCTTGGCGCTGACGGTGATCAGCGTTGTGTGCTTCGTGGCAATGGCCGGTCTGACGGGCTTCAAACCGGCCTGAGTATTGCCAGCACTCAGTGGCGCAGGGTAATCACCGGCCAGCCGCGTCGCTCGGCTTCGGCACGCAATTTATCGTCCGGATCGACCGCGACCGGGTTGGCCACCTGCTCCAGCAGAGGCAGGTCGTTCATCGAGTCACTGTAGAAATAGCTGCCCTCGAGGCTGAACGCGTTGTCTTCCAGCCACTGGTTGAGGCGTGTCACCTTGCCTTCACGGAAGCAGGGCACACCCGTGGTACGACCGGTATAGCGTCCATCCACCATTTCGCACTCGGTCGCCAGCAGGGTATCGATGCCCAGCTGCGCCACGATAGGTGCTGTCACAAAGCGGTTGGTGGCGGTGATCACCACCAGCTTGTCGCCAGCCTCTCGGTGTTTGGCGATCAATTCCAGCGCCTTGGGCAGCATCATTGGTTCGATGCAGTCGCGCATGAACTCGCGATGCCACTGCTCAAGCTGCGCCATGTCAGTGTTGCCCAGAATCTCCAGGGTAAAATTCAGGTAGTCGGTCATGTTCAGCGTGCCGGCCAGGTAATCCTGATAGAACTCGTCGTTGCGGGTCTTGTAGGTCGCGGCATCAAGGATCCCGCGCCGGCACAGGTAATCGCCCCAGGCGTGATCGCTGTCGCCGCCCAGAAGGGTGTTGTCGAGGTCGAATAAAGCCAGGCGCATAGGGTTACTCGCTGAAATAGTTGAAAAAAGAGCCCCAGAATACGAGGTTTTCACAAGTCTTCACATAAGGTGATAAGCCTCGTTGCTGGTTTGATCGCCTTTGTGGAACAATGCGGCGACATGCGTTTGCGAGGTTGTTGCCGTGATCGACCCCGATGGTTTCCGTCCTAATGTCGGGATTATTCTGACAAACGATGCTGGTCAGGTCCTATGGGCTCGGCGTATTAACCAGGATGCCTGGCAGTTTCCTCAAGGGGGTATCAACCCGCAGGAGACGCCGGAAGACGCGCTTTATCGCGAATTGAATGAAGAAGTCGGTCTGGAACGACATGATGTGCAAATACTTGCCTGCACTCGGGGCTGGTTGCGCTATCGTCTGCCGCAAAGACTGGTCCGTACCCACAGCCAGCCGCTGTGTATCGGCCAGAAGCAAAAATGGTTTCTCCTGCGCCTGATCTCCAACGAGCAGCGGGTGCGGATGGATTTGACCGGTAAACCGGAGTTCGATGGCTGGCGCTGGGTCAGTTATTGGTATCCGTTAGGCCAGGTGGTGACATTCAAGCGCGAGGTGTATCGACGCGCACTCAAAGAGCTTGCCCCGCGCCTCTTATCGCGCGACTGACACGGAGTTCGACCCCGAGCCATGCTCAATACGCTGCGCAAGATCGTCCAGGAAGTTAACTCCGCCAAGGATCTCAAGGCGGCGTTGGGCATTATTGTGTTGCGCGTCAAGGAGGCCATGGGCAGCCAGGTCTGCTCGGTCTACCTGCTCGATGCCGAGGTCAACCGCTTTGTCCTGATGGCTTCCGAAGGCCTCAACAAGCGCTCCATCGGCAAAGTCAGCATGGCGCCGAATGAAGGCCTGGTCGGCCTGGTCGGTACGCGCGAAGAACCGCTGAACCTCGAAAACGCCGCAGATCACCCTCGTTATCGCTATTTTGCCGAAACCGGCGAAGAGCGTTACGCCTCGTTCCTGGGCGCGCCGATCATCCACCACCGGCGCGTGGTTGGCGTGTTGGTCATCCAGCAAAAGGAGCGCCGTCAGTTCGACGAGGGCGAAGAAGCCTTCCTGGTCACCATGAGCGCGCAACTGGCGGGCGTTATCGCGCATGCCGAAGCGACCGGCTCGATCCGCGGTCTGGGTCGTCAGGGCAAAGGCATTCAGGAAGCCAAGTTCGTGGGTGTGGCCGGTTCGCCGGGTGCTGCGGTCGGTGTCGCCGTGGTCATGCTGCCGCCTGCCGATCTGGAAGTGGTCCCCGACAAGACCGTCACTGACATCGCCGCTGAACTGGCGCTGTTCCAGAACGCGCTGGAAGGCGTACGCAATGACATGCGCACCCTGTCAGCCAAACTGGCCACCCAGTTGCGTCCCGAAGAGCGGGCGCTGTTCGATGTCTACCTGATGATGCTCGACGACGCCTCGCTGGGCAGCGAAGTGACCGACGTCATCAAGACCGGTCAATGGGCGCAGGGTGCCTTGCGCTCGGTGGTCAGTGAGCACGTCAAACGTTTCGAGCTGATGGACGATGCCTACCTGCGCGAGCGGGCGTCGGACGTCAAGGACCTGGGCCGCCGTCTGCTGGCTTACCTCCAGGAGGCGCGACAACAGGCGCTGGTCTATCCCGATAATACGATTCTGGTCAGCGAGGAGCTGACCCCGGCCATGCTCGGCGAAGTGCCGGAAGGCAAACTGGTCGGCCTGGTGTCGGTTCAGGGTTCCGGCAACTCCCACGTCGCGATTCTGGCGCGGGCCATGGGCATTCCCACGGTCATGGGCCTTGTGGACTTCCCTTACTCCAAGGTCGATGGCATCGATCTGGTGGTCGACGGCTATCATGGCGAAGTCTTCACCAACCCCAGCGAAATCATGCGCAAGCAGTTCGGCAAGGTGGTGGAGGAGGAGCGTCAGCTCTCCCAGGGCCTGGATGCCCTGCGCGAACTCCCTTGCGTCACTCTCGACGGGCATCGCATGCCGCTGTGGGTCAACACCGGTCTGCTGGCCGACGTGGCGCGTGCGCAACAGCGTGGCGCCGAAGGGGTGGGCCTGTACCGCACCGAAGTACCGTTCATGATCAACCAGCGCTTCCCGAGTGAAAAGGAACAGCTGGCGATCTACCGCGAGCAACTGGCCGCCTTCCATCCACTGCCGGTGACCATGCGCAGCCTGGACATCGGTGGCGACAAGTCGCTGTCCTACTTCCCGATCAAGGAAGACAACCCGTTCCTCGGCTGGCGCGGTATTCGCGTCACCCTCGACCACCCGGAAATTTTCCTGGTCCAGACCCGCGCCATGCTCAAGGCCAGCGAGGGCCTGAATAACCTGCGCATTCTGTTGCCGATGATCTCCAGCACCCACGAAGTGGAAGAAGCGCTGCACCTGATCCACCGCGCCTGGGGCGAGGTGCGCGACGAAGGCACCGACGTGCCCATGCCGCCGGTGGGCGTGATGATCGAAGTGCCAGCCGCGGTCTACCAGACCCGCGATCTGGCGCGTCAGGTGGACTTCCTCTCGGTCGGCTCCAACGACCTGACTCAATACCTGCTCGCGGTCGACCGCAACAACCCGCGCGTGGCCGATCTCTATGATTACCTGCACCCGGCAGTGCTTCAGGCGCTGCAAAGCGTGGTGCGTGATGCCCACGCCGAGGGCAAGCCGGTGAGCATCTGCGGCGAAATGGCGGGTGACCCGGCAGCAGCGGTACTGTTGATGGCGATGGGCTTCGACAGCCTGTCGATGAACGCCACCAACCTGCCGAAAGTGAAGTGGATGCTGCGCCAGATCAACCTCAGCAAGGCCAAGGAACTGCTGGCGCAACTGATGACCAACGATAACCCGCAAGTCATCAGCAGTTCTCTGCAACTGGCGCTGAAAAACCTCGGCCTGTCGCGGATGATCAACCCGAGCTCGGTCAAAGGGCACTAAGCGCTACCAATGCTTTCGTGAGCAAGCTCACTCCCACAGGGGTACACATGCACCTGTGGGGCGGGCCGGTCGATGTTCGCTTGTTCGCCAAGAGGCCGGTACAGACTCCGGGAAATGGGGCGTTTGGGCTACCGATGTTCGCTTGTTCGCCAAGAGGCCGGTACAGACTCCGGGAAATGGGGCGTTTGGGCTACTGCCTTCGTGAGCAAGCTCACTCCCACCAGGGGGACACATGCACCTTTGGGGCGGGCCGGTCGACGTTCACTTGTTCGCGAAGAGGCCGGTACAGACTCCGGGGAATGGGGCGTTTGGGCTACCGCCTTCGTGAGCAAGCTCACTCCCACAGGGGTACACACTGCCCCGTAGGAGCGAACTTGTTCGCGAAGAGGCCGGCATGATCGCCGAAAATGCATTGTCTGAATCACCATCTTCGCGAATACGCCAAGCCTTGCCCGGTTCGCTCCTGCGCCCTGGGGGCAGAAGCCTGTAAGGCACGTATTCAGTGCGCTCCACCTGTCTATAACGCTGTGCGCGGAAGCGCTAAGCGTACGGCTGGACACATCAGGCGTATCTTTTTTCATTTCGTTCAGGCGGCTTCCATCGGTCGCCGCTAGAGCATCCTGCCGGGCTCCGGTAACATGCGCGCCTGATTCAGTCGCTCGCAAGGGCGTTCCAATTGAGGAGTCGCAATGCTGCCTTACCCGCAGATTGACCCGGTAGCCGTCGCTATCGGCCCGCTGCAAATTCACTGGTACGGTTTGATGTACCTGGTCGGTATCGGCGGCGCCTGGCTGCTTGCGTCGCGTCGCCTGAACAAGTTCGACCCGACCTGGACCAAGGAAAAACTCTCCGACCTGATTTTCTGGCTGGCCATGGGCGTGATTGTCGGCGGGCGGCTGGGCTACGTGCTGTTCTACGATCTGTCGGCCTACATCGCCAACCCGCTGCTGATCTTCGAAGTCTGGAAGGGTGGTATGGCGTTCCACGGCGGCTTTGTCGGCGTGATGATCGCGGCCTGGTGGTTTGGCAAGCGCAACGGCAAAAGCTTCTTCCAACTGATGGACTTCGTTGCTCCGCTGGTGCCGATCGGCCTGGGTGCCGGGCGTATCGGCAACTTCATCAATGCCGAGCTTTGGGGCAAGCCGACCGACGTGCCGTGGGCGATGGTTTTCCCGCCGTTCAGCGACCCTGCGCAACTGGCGCGTCATCCTTCGCAGCTGTATCAGTTCGCCTTGGAAGGCGTTGCGCTGTTCATCATCCTCAATCTGTACGCCCGCAAACCGCGTCCAACCATGGCCGTTTCCGGCATGTTTGCGCTGTTTTACGGGATCTTCCGCTTTGTGGTCGAGTTCGTCCGCGTTCCTGACGCCCAGTTGGGCTATCTGGCGTGGGGCTGGGTGACCATGGGCCAGATCCTCAGTCTGCCGATGATCATCGCCGGCCTGTTCCTGATCTGGCTGGCCTACAAGCGCGAACCGTCTGCCAGCAAGGCAGCGGCTTAATACCGAAACGCCGGGTGTCAGCACCCGGCGCGTTCAACAAGGCAGGTGATTTATGAAGCAATATCTGGAACTGGTCGCTCATGTGATCAAGCACGGGACCTTGCAAGCCAACCGTACCGGCGTGAACACCATCAGCTTTCCGGGTGCGATGCTGCGTTATGACTTGCAGGAAGGTTTTCCGGCGATCACCACACGGCGCATGGCCTTCAAATCGGCCATCGGCGAGATGGTCGGCTTTCTGCGTGGCGTGAACAACGCTGCGGAATTCCGCGAACTGGGCTGCAAGGTCTGGGATCAGAACGCCAACGAAAACGCTCAGTGGCTGAACAATCCGTTCCGCAAGGGCGAGGACGATCTGGGCGAAATCTATGGCGTGCAATGGCGCAAGTGGCCAGCCTACAAGCGTATCGATGCCGGCAATGTCGCGGCCATCGAACTGGCGCTGGGCCAAGGGTATCGTCAGATTGCCGAATCCGAAGAAGACGGTCAGTCGTTCGTGGTCCTGTACAAGGCCATCGACCAGATTCGTCAGTGCGTCGACACCATCATCAACGACCCAGGCAGCCGCCGCATCCTGTTCCACGGCTGGAATTGCGCACAGCTCGATGAAATGGCCCTGCCGCCGTGCCACCTGCTGTACCAACTGCACCCGAACCCGCAGACCCGCGAAATCTCGCTGACGCTGTACATCCGCTCCAACGATCTGGGCCTCGGCACGCCGTTCAACCTGACCGAAGGCGCCGCGCTGCTGAGCCTCATCGGCCGCCTGACCGGCTACACGCCGCGCTGGTTCACCTACTTCATCGGCGACGCCCACGTGTACGAAAACCATCTGGACATGCTCAACGAACAGATGACCCGCGAGCCGTACCCGATGCCGAAACTGGTCATCTCCGATCGTGTACCCGAGTTTGCCAAGACCGGTGTGTACCAGCCTGAATGGCTGGAACTGATCGAGCCTTCGGACTTCACCCTGGAAGGCTACCAGCACCACCCGGCAATGACGGCGCCGATGGCGGTCTAAGAGGGCTTCGCGCTATGACCTTCTCGTTCCCGCCTGAGGAACGAGAGGTGTCAAACCCCTCTCAATGCCCATGACTCCTCCCCACATGTGAAGGCTCGCCCTCTGGCGCTGCCACAGCCCCCGTCACTTCCAGCCTCTCCAGTATCGCGCAATGTTCTGTCGTGCCATCGCTGCAGCGGCGGCGCAGGTCGAGCAGTTGTTCCTGGAGCGCTTGCAGGCTTGCGACTCGGGCGTTGACGTGTTCGATGTGTTCGTCGATCAGGGCGTTGACGTTTTCGCACTGGTCCTGCGGGCTGTCGCGCAGGTTGAGCAGATTGCGGATTTCTTCGAGGGTCATGTCCAGGCTGCGGCAATTGCGGATGAACGACAGGCGCTCCATGTGCGCCTGGGTATACAGCCGGTAATTGCCGTCACTGCGGGCGGGGGCGGGCAGCAGGCCTTCGCGCTCGTAATAACGGATGGTTTCGACCTGGGTGTCGGTCAGTTTTGCCAGTTCGCCGATTTTCATGTGGACCCATCTCGTTTGAGTGCTTGACCCTATAGTGGCTACAGGGTGTTCACTTGGCAACAAGCAGAATCCTGGAGCCACAACGAATGGGCACGACGATCAAGAATTCCCCCGCACATGACCATGACCATGACCATGATCACGGCGAGCACGCGCACGAGCAAAAGCCCGTGGAGCATGCCCATTCGTGTTGCTCCAGCGATGCACAGCCCGCTGTAGTGACCTTTGGCGAAGCGTCTGCAGCGGGTGGTCGTCTGAGCAGTTTCCGTATCGAGGCGATGGATTGCCCCACCGAGCAGACGCTGATCCAGAACAAGCTGGGCAAGCTGGCCGGTGTGCAGAAGCTGGAATTCAACCTGATCAACCGCATGCTGGGGGTCTGGCACGACCTGCCGTCCACCGACCCGATTCGTGAGGCTATCAGTTCACTTGGCATGCAGGCCGAGCCGATCGAGGAAGGTGCAGCGTCTGCCGACTCGGCGCCGGTGGTGAAGAAACACTGGTGGCCGCTGGCGTTGTCCGGCGCTGCGGCGCTGGGTGCAGAAGTGGTCCATTTTGCTTCGCTCGGCCCGACTTGGGTGGTTGCTTTGCTGGCGCTGGTGTCGATCTTCAGTTGCGGGCTGACGACCTACAAGAAGGGCTGGATCGCACTCAAGAACTTCAACCTGAACATCAATGCGCTGATGAGCATCGCGGTGACCGGCGCCATTCTGATCGGTCAGTGGCCGGAAGCGGCAATGGTGATGTTCCTGTTTACCATCGCCGAGTTGATCGAAGCCAAGTCACTGGACCGCGCGCGCAATGCGATCAGTGGCCTGATGCAACTGACGCCTGAGCTTGCCACCGTCAAGCAGGCGGATGGCAGCTGGCAGGAAATCGACGCCAAAAACGTCGAACTGGAGGCTATCGTCCGGATCAAGCCGGGCGAGCGTGTCGGACTCGACGGTGAAGTGGTGTCCGGCAGCTCGACGATCGATCAGGCATCGATTACCGGTGAAAGCCTGCCGGTGGAAAAGACAGTCGGCGACAAGGTTTTCGCGGGCACCATCAACCAGGCCGGTTCGCTGGAGTACCGCGTAACCGCCGCCGCGAACAACTCGACGCTGGCGCGCATCATTCATGCGGTAGAAGCGGCGCAGAGTTCGCGTGCGCCGACCCAGCGCTTTGTCGACAGCTTTTCCCGTATCTATACGCCAGTGGTGTTCGTCGTCGCGTTGGCATTGGCGTTGGTCGCGCCGCTGTTCTTCGGCGGCGAATGGTATGACTGGATCTACCGGGCGCTGGTGCTGCTGGTGGTGGCCTGCCCATGTGCGCTGGTGATTTCCACGCCGGTGACCATCGTCAGCGGTCTGGCAGCGGCGGCGCGCAAGGGGATTTTGATCAAGGGTGGCGTTTATCTGGAAATGGGCGAGAAGCTCGATTACCTGGCCCTGGATAAAACCGGCACGTTGACCCACGGCAAACCGGTGCAGACTGATTATGTGCCATTGAACCCTGCTGTTGCCGACAGTGCCCCGGTGATTGCCGCGAGCCTTGCCGGGCGTTCAGATCACCCGGTTTCCCAGGCGATTGCCAAGGCCGCCGATGGCAGCCTGACGCTGCATGAAGTCAGCGCGTTCGAGGCGCTGGGTGGGCGGGGTGTGAAAGGCGAGATCAACGGCCAGATGTATCACCTGGGCAACCATCGCCTGGTGGAGGAGCTGGGCCTGTGTTCGCCGGAGCTGGAAGCCAGGCTCGATGCGCTGGAAATGCAGGGCAAGACCGTGGTGCTGTTGCTTGACGCCTCTGGCCCGATCGCGCTGTTTGCCGTCGCCGATACGGTGAAGGAGACCAGCCGCGAAGCCGTTGCCCAGTTGCACGAGCTGGGCATCAAGACGGTCATGCTGACCGGTGATAACCCGCACACCGCCAAGGCGATTGCCGATCAGGTCGGCATCGATGAAGCGCAGGGTAATCTGCTGCCTGCCGACAAGCTCAGTGCGATCGAGGCGCTTTACGGCCGTAATCACCGGGTAGGCATGGTGGGCGACGGTATCAATGATGCGCCTGCGCTGGCCCGTGCGGAGATCGGTTTCGCGATGGCCGCTGCAGGCACTGATACGGCTATCGAGACAGCAGATGTCGCCCTGATGGACGATGATCTGCGCAAGATTCCAACATTCATTGCGCTTTCACGCCGGACATCGGCGGTGCTGAAGCAGAACATCGTGTTGGCCATCGTGACCAAGGTGCTGTTCATCGGCATCACCTTCGCGGGCCTGGCGACCATGTGGATGGCGGTGTTTGCCGACATGGGCGTG
This sequence comes from Pseudomonas cerasi, assembly GCF_027983475.1. Classification (NCBI taxonomy): domain Bacteria; kingdom Pseudomonadati; phylum Pseudomonadota; class Gammaproteobacteria; order Pseudomonadales; family Pseudomonadaceae; genus Pseudomonas; species Pseudomonas cerasi. The sequence goes on along the minus strand of NZ_JAQJVM010000004.1, from coordinate 301,585 downwards.
AGCTTGCTGGTGGTGTTCAACGGTTTGCGCTTGCTCAAGAAGTGATCAGTCGGCAACGTTGAAGGGCGGACGCGGAGCGTCCAAACGGCATTCCCACGCGGAGCATGGGAACGATAATCATGGCCACCGGCTCCGATCACTGGCTATCGCTCCCACGCTCCGCGTGGTAGCGCCTTTCTGGACGCTCGGCGTCCGCCTTCATCAGCCAAAGCGCTCCTGCCCCCAGGCGATGAAGGTTTCCAGCAGTGGCTTTAGCACGGCGCGGGTCGGCTCGGCCAGGTCCGGGCGGTAGTGGAAGGGCACGAATTCGTCCATGTAGGTGCTTTGCGCCAGCTCCAGCTGTACTGCGTGGATGTTGTTGGCCGGGTTGCCGTAGTGGCGGGTGATGTGGCCGCCCTTGAAGCGTCCGTTCAACACATGGCTGTAGTCCTTGGCCGCTGCGCAGACCTGCTCCAGTCGGCTGGCCAGTTCCGGGTCGCAGCTCAGACCATTGAAGGTGCCCAGGTTGAAGTCCGGCAGGCGGCCGTCGAACAGGTGCGGGATGTGGCCGCGAATCGAGTGGGCGTCGAACAGCAGCGCATAGCCGAACTCGTCACGCATGCGCTGCAGTTCCTGCTCCAGCGTCTGGTGATACGGCGTCCAGATCTGTTGCAGATACCGCGCTCGTTCCTCGGCGCTGGGCGTCTGGCCGTCCTTGAACAGTGGCACGCCATCGAACAGGATCGACGGAAACAGGCCGGTGGTCGCACCGGCGTACATGGGCTTGTCGTCAGACGGCCTGTTGAGGTCGATGACAAAGCGCGAGTATTCGGCGGCCAGGGTGCTGGCGCCCAATTCAGCGGCGAAGTCATACAAACGCGGAATGTGCCAGTCGGTATCCGGCAGGCTCAAGGCTTCGTCCACCAGCGCGGCTTCGACCACCGGGGTCAGTTTCAGACCGGCATGCGGCATGCTGATCAGCAGCGGAATACGGCCACGCTTGAATGTCAGAACGTTATCCACAGGGCTCTCCTTCAGATCGATGATTCGACGCCGTGGCGCACGATACGTTTGTCCAGATCGCCGCCCAGCCAGTAGGCCAGATCAGCCGGCCGTTCAATGTTCCAGGCGATGAAATCCGCCACCTTGCCGACCTCCAGCGAGCCGTGGGTCGCGCTCATGCCCAACGCCCTGGCGGCATTGAACGTCATCCCCGCCAGTGCTTCTTCGGGCGTCATGCGAAACAGCGTGCAGGCCATGTTCAGCATCAGGCGCAATGACAGGCCCGGCGAGGTGCCAGGGTTGAGGTCGGTGGAAATCGCAATCGGCACGCCGTGCTTGCGCAGCGCGTCCATCGGCGGCAGTTGCGTTTCACGCAGGAAGTAAAACGCCCCCGGCAGCAGCACCGCGACGGTTCCGGCAGCCGCCATGGCGATGGCGTCGTCCTCGGTCATGAACTCCAGATGATCCGCCGACAGCGCCTTGTAGCGCGCGGCCAGGCTCGATCCACCCAATGACGACAGCTGCTCGGCATGCAGTTTGACCGGCAGTGCCAACTGCCCTGCGGTGATGAACACCTGCTCGACCTGCGCAGGTGAAAACGCCAGGTATTCACAGAAAGCATCCACCGCATCGACCAGCCCTTCGGCTGCCAGCGCCGGGAGCATGTCGTTGCAGATGTGGTTGATGTAATCGTCGGCGCGATCGGCGTATTCCGGCGGCAGCGCATGGGCGGCCAGGCAGGTGGCACGCACGGTGACTGGCTGGGTGTTGCCCAGACGACGAATCACCCGCAGGATCTTGCGCTCGTTTTCCAGGTCCAGCCCGTAGCCCGACTTCATCTCGACGGTCGTGACGCCGTCCTTGAGCAAGTGCCGCAAGCGGCGCTCGGCACTGGCGTACAGCTCATCTTCACTGGCGGCGCGAGTCGCACGCACCGTGCTGGCAATACCGCCGCCCGCTGCCGCTATTTCTGCGTAGCTGACGCCCTGCAGACGCTGTTCGAACTCGCCACTGCGGTTGCCGCCGAACACCGTATGGGTGTGACAGTCGATCAGGCCGGGCGTGACCCATGCACCGCCCAGATCGATGCAGTTGTCATGTTCCGGCTCGGCCAGCTCGGCCTGAGGCCCGATCCACTCGATGAGCGCTCCGGAGGTCACGATGGCGGCATGCTCGATGATCGAGTATTTGCCGTGCGCCATGCTTGCGATGTGACAGTTTTTCCAGAGCGTTTTCATTCCAGGCCTCGTTGATCAATGAGTGTTGTTGAGCGCCTTGGGCTTGACCCACACAGCGTAGGCGATGAGCAGCAGCACGATCCAGATTGCGCCGACGATCAAGGCTGCACGGTTGTCCGGGAAATAGCCCAGCACGCCGAAGATGAACAGCATGAAGGCGATGGCGGCCGCAGGCCCGTAAGGCCAGAACGACACGGCGAATTTCAGCTGTGCCGCTTCCTCGCGGTGCATCGAGCGGCGCATGGCGACCTGCGTCAGCAGAATCATCAGCCAGACCCACACGGTAGCGAAGGTGGCCAGCGACGCGATCAGCAGGAACACATCCTTGGGGATCAGGTAGTTGAGCAGCACGCCGCCCAGCAACGCGATGCCCATGACCAGCACGGTCATCCACGGCACGCCATGGCGTGAAACGCGGGCAAAACTGGCGGGCGCCTGACCATCACGGGCCAGGCCATACATCATGCGGCCTGCGCCGAAGATGTCGCTGTTGATGGCCGATACGGCCGCCGAGATCACCACGATGTTGAGGATGGTCGCCGCCGAAGCGATACCCAGGTTGTCGAAAATCTGCACGAACGGGCTGCCCTGCGTGCCGATCTGCGGCCACGGGTAGATGCACATCAGCACAAACAGTGTCAGCACGTAGAACAGTAGAATGCGCAGCGGTACGGCATTGATCGCCTGCGGCAGGCTGCGTTGCGGGTCCTTCGCTTCGCCTGCGGTAATGCCGATGATTTCAATGCCGCCGAAGGCAAACATCACCACCGCAAACGAGGCGATCAGACCGGTGACGCCGTTGGGCATGAAGCCGCCATGTGCCCACAGGTTGCTGATGCCGATTTCGGTGCCGCTGGTCGAGCTGCCGATACCGAAGATCATGATGCCGAAGCCTGCGACGATCATCGCCACGATGGCGCTGACCTTGAGGATCGACAGCCAGAACTCGGTTTCACCAAATACTTTTACGTTGCACAGGTTGAGCGCGCCGATCAGAAAGACGATGCCCAGCACCCAGATCCAGCGGGGTACTTCCGGAAACCAGAAGCCCATGTAGATGCCGAATGCGGTCACGTCGGCGAGGCAGACGATGATCATTTCGAACGCGTAGGTCCAGCCGAGCACGAAGCCGGCCAGCGGGCCCATGTAACGCGTGGCGTAATGGCTGAACGAACCGGACACCGGGTCGTGGACCGCCATTTCGCCGAGCGCGCGCATCACCATGTACACCGCCGCGCCGCCGATCAGGTACGCCAGCAGTACGGCAGGCCCGGCCTGTTGAATCGCCGAGGCCGAGCCGTAGAACAACCCTGTGCCGATGGCAGAGCCCAGGGCCATGAAGCGGATGTGGCGGGCGGATAACCCGCGTTTCAAACCATCTTGTGACGTCATTTCAGGTCCATTTCATTACAGGTATGGCAAAAGCCGCGAGAACGCCTGCATCCGGCCTCCCGCAGCGATGACCAAAGCGAGCCCTGCCAGGCTCGCGGTGCATCACAGACTGGGTAGCAGACGTGCAGGAACCAACGGGTTCAGGCAAGTGGAGGACAACAGCTGACTGGCAGCTTCGATGTCCGGTGCAAAAAAGCGGTCCTTTTCATAGAACGGGACCTTGCTGCGCAACAGGCTGCGGGCTTGCTCCAGCTTCGGAGAGGTTTTCAGACCCTCACGCAAGTCCAGACCCTGGCAGGCAGCCAACCATTCTACGGCAAGAATCCCGCGAACGTTTTCTGCCATTTCCCATAAGCGCTTGCCGGCGGCCGGGGCCATCGACACATGGTCTTCCTGATTGGCCGAGGTCGGCAGGCTGTCGACACTGTGCGGATGGGCCAATGCCTTGTTTTCACTGGCCAGCGCGGCGGCGGTCACCTGCGCGATCATGAACCCGGAATTGACGCCGCCGTTGGCCACCAGGAAGGGCGGCAGTTGCGACATGTGCTTGTCCATCATCAGCGAAATGCGACGTTCGCTGAGCGAGCCGATCTCGGCAATGGCCAGCGCGAGGTTGTCCGCCGCCATGGCGACCGGCTCGGCGTGAAAATTGCCACCGGATATGACGTCGTTCTCGGCGGCGAACACCAGCGGGTTGTCGGACACCGCGTTGGCTTCGATTTCCAGCACTTCGGCGGCCTGACGCAGTTGGGTCAGGCATGCGCCCATGACCTGTGGCTGGCAGCGCAACGAGTAGGGGTCCTGAACCTTGTCGCAGTTGCGGTGCGACTCGGACACGCCGCTGCTTTCGCCCAGCAGGTCACGGTAGCAGGCTGCCGCGTCGATCTGCCCGCGCTGACCGCGTGCGGCATGAATACGCGCGTCGAAGGGCGAGCGTGAACCGAGTACCGCTTCAACCGTCAGCGAGCCGCAGGTCAGGGCTGCAGCGAACAGGTCTTCGCCTTCGAACAGGCCGCGCAATGCGTAGGCGGTAGACACTTGCGTGCCGTTGAGCAGTGCCAGCCCTTCCTTGGCTGCCAAGGTCAGCGGTTGCAGCCCGGCAGCCGCCAGCGCATCGACGCCGTTCAGCCATTCGCCCTTGTAGCGCGCCTTGCCTTCGCCCAGCAGCACCAGCGACATGTGCGCCAGCGGTGCAAGGTCGCCGGAAGCACCGACCGAGCCCTTGAGCGGAATATGCGGGTAGACCTCGGCATTGATCAGCGCAATCAGGGCGTCGATGACCACGCGCCGAATGCCCGAGAAGCCGCGGCTCAGGCTGTTGACCTTGAGCACCATGATCAGACGCACCAGCTCATCGCTGATCGGCTGACCGACACCGGCCGCATGCGACAGCACCAGCGAACGCTGCAGGTTTTCCAGGTCTTCGCTGGCAATCCGCGTCGAAGCCAGCAGACCGAACCCGGTGTTGATGCCGTAGGCGGTGCGGTTCTCGGCCAGAATGCGCTCGACACAGGCGACGCTGTCGTCGATCTGCTGGTCTGCGCTGCTGTCCAGCGTCAGGCTGACCGGCTGTAGATAAATACCGCGCAGTTGCGCCAGGGTCAGTTGGCCGGGGATCAGGTTCAGCGTCTTGGCAGATAAGGTGGTCACGATGCTGCTACTCCTTGATGAATGTCAGCGACGGCTGGTGGCCGTATGCTGTTTTTATAGGTCTGCCGCGTTGTTACGGCAGTGCTGGAAAACCCTTTCCAGCGACGTTTCGTCTTTGATCAGGGCCGCGCTGCTGGCGATGTCCGGAGCCAGCCAGCGGTCTTCGTCGTAGGCCGGGATGCGCTCGCGCAGCAGTCGCCACGCGGCACCGGTGCCCACGCCAAAACCCTGTGTCTTGAGAAATTCGAATGCCTGGGCCGCGAGTAAATACTCGATGGCCAGAATCTGCGTGGTATTGCCCAGCACCTTGTGCAGCTTGAGCGCAGCGCTGGTGCCCAGGCTCAGGTGATCCTCCTGCAGACCGGAAGTCACGTAGTTGTCGACCACAGCCGGTTGCGCCATCTGGCGGTTTTCCGCGCACAGCGAAGCGGCGACGTACTGGACGATCATCATTCCCGAGTTGACCCCCGGCTGGGTGACCAGAAACGCCGGCAGGCCACTGACCATCGGGTTGATCAGGCGGTCCAGGCGCCGTTCGGCGATCGAGCCCAGCTCGGCCATCGCCATGCACAGCAGGTCTGCCGCCATGGCCACCGACTGGCCGTGTGGATTGGCCTGGGACACCACTCGGAAAGCGTCGGGCGTGCCGAGCAGCAGCGGGTTATCGGTGACTGAATTGAGCTCGATCTCGACCTGGCGAGTGGCGTGAGCCAACTGGTCGCGGGTGGCGCCATGCACCTGGGGAATCGAACGAATACTCAGCGCATCCTGGGTACGAATGCCTTCGCTGCTGGCGAGCACTTCGCTGCCTGCCAGTAACGTGCGCAGGTTCTTGCCCACCTGTTGCATGCCCGGATGCGGCTTGAGGGCGAGGATGCTTGCATCGAACGCGTCCAGCTGGCCGCGCAGGGCTTCGAAGCTCATCGCGCCGATCACGTCGGCCCACTGGCTCAGACGCTCGGCGTCGGCGATGGCCAGACAGCTCAGGCCGGTCATGCACGGTGTGCCGTTGACCAGGCACAATCCGTCCTTGGCGCCGAGGATGACCGGAGCCAGACCTTCTTCGTTCAAGGCCTGCTCAGCCGGGACGATCTGCCCGCGATAGCTGACCTGGCCGATGCCCAGCAACGCGACGCCGACGTGCGCCATGTGCGTCAGGTAACCCACCGAGCCCTGCGCCGGTACTTGCGGCGTGATGCCCCGGTTGAGCAGGGCCAGTAGCGCTTCGACCACTTGCCGGTGAATGCCGGACTTGCCCTGGCTGTAGTTGAGAATCGCGGCGCAGATGATTGCGCGGGTCTGCTCGTCGGCCAGTGGCGCACCGACGCCGCAGGCATGGCTGAGCAGGGTATTGCGCGACAGGCGACTGAGCTGTTCGCCTTGCAGTGACACATTGCACAGCGCGCCGAGCCCGGTGTTCACGCCATAGGCGCGCTCGCCGCTGACGACGATGCGCTGCACGATGGCCTGAGCGTTGTCGATCCGTGCCCAGGCAGCATCCGACAGGACCAGTCTTGCGCCCTGCCGGGCCACGGCGACCACGTCCTGCCAGCCTGCAGGTGCTTCACCGATGACGATCTGTTCTGCTCGCGACATCTGCAACGGTCCTTAAAGGGTGGCTACGCGGCGCTGAACGAAACGATCCACGTAATCGTCGGCGGGCGAGTGGAGAATTTCTTTCGGCGTACCGACCTGAATCAATCGACCATCCTTGAGGATCGCGATGCGATTGCCGATGCGCACGGCCTCGTCCAGATCGTGGGTAATGAACACGATGGTCTTGTGCAGGCTGGCTTGCAGCTCCAGCAACTGGTCCTGCATCTCGGCGCGGATCAACGGGTCGAGGGCGCTGAATGCTTCGTCCATCAGAATGATGTCGGTGTCGGCCGCCAGCGCGCGGGCCAGACCCACACGCTGACGCATGCCGCCAGAAAGCTGGTGCGGGTATTTGTTCTCATAGCCCTTGAGGCCTACGGTGGTGATCCAGTGCAGCGCGCGTTCCTGACACAGCGCCTTGCTCTCGCCACGCACGGTCAGGCCGTAGGCCACGTTGGCCAGCACGGTCTTGTGCGGCAGCAGGCCGAAGCTCTGGAACACCATGCTGATCTTGTGCCGACGGAATTGGCGCAAGGCCTCCATGTCGTAACGCAGGATGTCTTCGCCATCGACCAGAATCTCGCCGCTGGTGGGGTCGATCAGCCGGTTGAAGTGACGCACCAGCGTCGATTTTCCCGAGCCGGAGAGGCCCATGATGACGAAGATTTCGCCGCTGCCGATCGACAGCGACAGGTCGTTGACCCCGACCACACAGCCGGTCTGGGCCAGCACCTGGTCCTTGCTCTGGTTTTGCCTGATCAACTCCAGCGCTTCTTTCGAGCGGTTGCCGAAGATCTTGAATACGTTTTTGACGACGATTTTGTTCGGTTCCACGCTGCTCATTTGTGCGCCTCATGCCGTGGGCGGCCATAGGCCTGCGTGATACGGTCGATGACGACCGCCAGAATGACAATGGCCAGGCCCGCTTCCAGCCCGCGCCCGACGTTGAGGGTCTGAATGCCCACCAGCACGTCTTCGCCAAGCCCGCGTGCGCCGATCATCGAGGCGATCACCACCATCGACAGCGCCATCATGGTGGTCTGATTGATACCGGCCATGATGCTCGGCATCGCCAGCGGCAGTTGCACGCCGAACAGTTGCTGCCAGCGATTGGCGCCGAACGCGTTGATGGCTTCCATCACTTCACCATCCACCTGACGAATGCCCAGATCGGTCAGACGAATCAGCGGCGGTGCGGCGTAAATCACGGTGGCGAAGATCGCCGGCACTTTGCCCAGACCGAACAGCATCAGCACCGGGATCAGGTACACGAAGCTGGGCATGGTCTGCATGATGTCCAGCAGCGGCATCAGCACCGAGCGCAGCCGATTGCTGCGTGCCGAGAGGATGCCCAGCGGAATGCCGATCAGCACCGCGATGATCGTGGCGACCAGCATCAGCGCCAGCGTCTGCATCAGCTTGTCCCACAACCCGACCGCACCGACCAGAAACAGCAGGCCGACGATGACCAGCGTCGTGACGATCTTGCGTGTCGCGTGCCAGGCAATACCGCCGACGATCATCAGCATCAGCCACCACGGCGCCATGCGCAGCAGGCCTTCGAGGTTGACGATGGCCCATAGCAGGGTGTCGGAAATGTGCCGGAACACATCGCCGTACTGCGTGACCAGTGAGTCGACGCCATCGTTGACCCAGTTGGCGATCGAGAAAGTGAAGCTTTCAGGAAACATAAGCGGCTCTCAAATGAGGTGTGTCGGGTCAACGACGGGGCTGTCGAACCGTTCAGTCCGACAGCCCGGTCGTTTACAACGAAGCGTCCACCTTCTTCGCGGCGTCTTCGCTGACCCATTTGTGCCAGACTTCGGGGTGCTCTTTCAGGAAAATCTTCGCCAGCTTCGGCGATTCGATGCGTTCCTTGGCCATGCGCCCCAGGTTCTGGTTGAGCAGGTCGATAGGCAGGTTGACCTTTTCCAGGATGGCGACCAGTTCAGGGGCCTCATCGTGGAACACTTTGGACACGCCGACCTTGATATCGATCGTCTTGTTGACCCCGGCTTTCTCTTCCAGACGCACCAGGTCTACCTGACCCATGAGCGGCGTGGGTGACCAATAGTAGGCCAGGATCGGTTCGCCACGTTTGTAGCTGGAGAGAATCGCCGCATCCAGCGCCGGGCCGGTGCCCGGGCGGAAGTTGGTGTATTTGCTTTCCAGGCCGTAGCTCTTGAGCATTTCGCTGTTTTCCAATTCACAGGTCCAACCCGCCGGGCAGTTGTAGAAACGCCCTTTGGATGGCTCTTCCTGATCCTTGAACACGGCTGAATACTGGGCCAGATCGCTGATGGATTTCAGGTTGGGTGCCTTGGCTTCCAGCTTGCGTTTGGCATCGCCTTCGATCACATAGCGCGGCACGTACCAGCCTTCCACTGCGCCGACGATCGGCGCGCCGACACCAACCACTTTCCCGGCAGCGGCGGCCTTGTTCCAGACCTCGCTGCGACCGACCCATTCTTCGGCAAAGATCTGGATATCGTTGGTGCCCAAGGCGTTTTCCATGGCGATGGAATTGCCGGGCAGGGCGTCAACCGTGCAGCCGTAACCCTTGTCCAGAACGACCTGCAGAATGTCGGTCAGCAGCATCGCGCTTTCCCAGTTAAGACCGGCGAATTTCACCGGCTTGCCTGATTCGCACCAGCCGGCAGCCTGACTTGCGCCTGCGCTGGCGAGCAGGCCAGCGGATACCAGGGTGGTCAGCAGGGCCTTTTTCATATTCATTGTCGATGCTCCTAAGCCTGAAATGGATGACGGCAGCTTCAAGTAGGCATCCGGCCCGTGGGCATGCTCATGCCCGTCCCCGACGTGTGCCGGCCTGATGGCCGGCAACGTTGTCAACGTCCGATCATTGGCAGGTTCAAGCCCTGCTCTTTGGCACAATCGATAGCGATGTCGTAACCGGCATCGGCATGACGCATCACCCCGGTGGCCGGGTCGTTGTGCAATACGCGGGCGATACGCTCGGCGGCTTCATCCGTACCGTCGCAGACGATCACCATGCCGGAATGCTGCGAGAAGCCCATGCCGACGCCGCCACCGTGGTGCAGCGAGACCCAGGTCGCACCGCTGGCGGTATTGAGCAGGGCATTGAGCAGCGGCCAGTCGGAGACGGCATCGGAGCCATCGCGCATGGATTCGGTTTCGCGGTTGGGGCTGGCGACCGAGCCGGAGTCCAGGTGGTCGCGGCCGATTACAACCGGTGCCGACAACTCGCCACTGCGGACCATTTCGTTGAAGGCCAGGCCCAGCTTGGCGCGCTGGCCCAGACCGACCCAGCAGATACGCGCTGGCAAGCCCTGAAAGCTGATTCGCTCGCGGGCCATGTCCAGCCAGTTGTGCAGGTGCTCGTCATCCGGGATCAGCTCTTTGACCTTGGCGTCGGTCTTGTAGATGTCCTGCGGATCGCCCGACAGCGCGGCCCAGCGGAACGGCCCGATGCCACGGCAGAACAGCGGACGGATGTAGGCGGGCACGAAACCCGGGAAATCGAAGGCATTGGTGACGCCGACTTCCTTGGCCATCTGGCGAATGTTGTTGCCATAGTCGAAGGTCGGAATGCCGGCTTGCTGGAAGGCGAGCATGGCTTCGACGTGTTCGGCCATCGATTGCTTGGCCGCCTTGACCACACTGGTCGGCTCGCTGACCGAGCGGGCACGGTACTCGTCCCAGGTCCAGCCTTTGGGCAGGTAGCCATTGAGCGGGTCGTGGGCGCTGGTCTGGTCGGTGACCATGTCCGGGCGCACACCGCGACGGACCATTTCCGGCAGGATGTCCGCCGCGTTGCCACACAGGGCGATGGAGATGGCTTTGCCTTCGGCCGTGTATTTCGCGATACGCGCCAGTGCGTCATCGAGATCAGCGGCCTGTTCGTCGACGTAGCGGGTCTTGATGCGGAAATCGATACGGCTCTGCTGGCATTCGATGTTCAGCGAGCAGGCCCCGGCCAATGTCGCGGCCAGCGGCTGCGCGCCACCCATGCCGCCCAAACCTGCGGTCAACACCCAGCGGCCCTTGAGGTTGCCGTCATAGTGCTGGCGACCGGCTTCGACGAAGGTTTCGTAAGTGCCTTGCACGATGCCCTGGCTGCCGATGTAGATCCAGCTGCCGGCGGTCATCTGGCCATACATGGCCAGGCCCTTGGCATCCAGTTCGTTGAAGTGCTCCCAGCTGGCCCAGTGCGGCACCAGGTTGGAGTTGGCGATCAATACGCGCGGGGCGTTGCTGTGGGTCTTGAACACGCCGACCGGCTTGCCGGACTGCACCAGCAGGGTTTCATCATCGTTGAGCTGAGTGAGGCTTTCGACGATCTTGTCGTAGCACTCCCAGTTGCGTGCGGCACGACCGATGCCACCGTAAACCACCAGTTCATTGGGGTTTTCGGCGACTTCCGGGTCGAGGTTGTTCATCAACATGCGCAGCGGTGCTTCGGTCAGCCAGCTCTTGGCGGTCAGTTGAGTACCGCGTGCAGCCCGTACGACGCCTTCGCGATGGCGGGTCCAGTCCTGCTTAAGGTCTTGATTATTCTCGGTCACAAAAAAATCCTCGGCGATCAATTCGAACCAGCCCGATGAAGGGCGAGCAGCGCCTGGCGAAGCAGGCCTATTCACTTGGGTAGAAGACAGAGTGTTCAGCCTGTCTCTACTTGTACATACAAGCATATGCAATCAAAAGACCAACTTTGTGCTGTCGCTGTTTTTTGCCCATCGAATCTATCTGCAGGGCTTTAATTATGCGGGCCTGGTGCTTTTGATCAGCAAAGGGGCATTTCTCCGAAGAGGGCTGGACGTTGTTACCTGAATGACTTTTTGCGCAGTTTTGGGGCGGCAGGTAACAGATTGGTGCGGGGAATGTGTGCGCCGCGTTCGGGCCGGGAATGAACTGCCGCTGGGTGTTTGCAAACAGCGCATTTGGCGGGCTGCAAATGGCCTCTTCAGCATGGGAACGAACCCGATCAAGCATGCGTCATACCCAGGCCTGAGCCAGCATTCACCGGCCTGCGATTAGGTCTCGCGGGTGTTTTCGTGTTTAAATTGAACGCTCGTTCAAGTTAAACCGGTGGTTCGCTGCCCGCTCACAACAGGAGGCTTACCCTTGCCGTATCCGCTTTTTGCAGTTGGTTTTATCAGTCCGGAGGCACTCAACCGATGAGTTCTGCGAGTTCCTCTTCAAGCGGCATGGTTCGCATGAATGCTCCAGTGTTCTATTTCGCTGCGAGTTTTATTCTGATTTTCGGCATCGTCGTGATCGCGTTCCCGCAAGCCAGCGGCGAATGGCTGCTGGCGGCGCAAAACTGGGCGGCCAACACGGTCGGCTGGTACTACATGATGGTCATGACCCTGTACCTGGTCTTCGTGGTGGTCACCGCCTTGTCGGGCTTCGGCAAGATCAAGCTCGGTGCCGACCACGACGAACCCGAGTTCAGTTACCTGTCATGGGCCGGGATGCTGTTTGCCGCCGGCATCAGCATCACGCTGTTCTTTTTCTGCGTTTCAGAACCCCTGACGCACCTGCTGCAACCGCCGCAGGGCGAGGGTGGTAGCGCAGAAGCAGCACGCCAGGGCATGCAGTTGCTGTTTCTGCACTGGGGGCTGCATGGCTGGGGCGTGTTTGCCTTCGTCGGGATGGCGCTGGCCTATTTCGCCTATCGGCACAACCTGCCGCTGGCCCTGCGTTCGGCGCTGTATCCGCTGATCGGCAAACGCATCAACGGCCCTATCGGCTATGCGGTCGATGGTTTCGGCATCATTGCGACCATCTTCGGCCTCGGCGCAGACATGGGCTTCGGGGTGCTGCACCTCAACTCCGGTCTGGATTACCTGTTTGGCGTGGCGCACACCCACTGGATTCAGGTCGGACTGATCACCCTGATGATGGGCGCTGCGATTCTAGTGGCGATCGCCGGTGTCGACAAAGGCGTGCGCGTCATGTCCGACATCAACATGCTGCTGGCCTGTGCGTTGCTGTTGTTCGTGCTGTTCGCCGGCCCGACTCAGCACTTGCTCAACACGCTGGTGCAGAACATCGGTGACTATCTGGGTGCACTGCCGAGCAAGAGTTTCGACGTGTATGCCTACAACGAGCCGAGTGACTGGCTGGGCGGCTGGACGGTGTTCTATTGGGCCTGGTGGATTGCCTGGGCGCCGTTCGTGGGCCTGTTCATTGCGCGTATCTCGCGTGGCCGGACCATCCGTGAGTTCGTCTTCGGTGTGTTGCTGATCCCGCTGGGCTTCACCCTGGCGTGGATGTCGATCTTCGGTAACAGCGCCATCGATCAAGTGCTCAACCATGGCATGACTGCGCTGGGTCAATCGGCTATCGACGATCCGTCGATGACCCTGTACCTGCTGCTGGAAACCTATCCGTGGAGCAAGACGGTCATTGCGGTCACGGTGTTCATCAGCTTTGTGTTCTTCGTGACGTCGGCCGATTCGGGCACTGTGGTGCTGTCGACACTGTCAGCCAAAGGCGGCAACCCTGACGAAGACGGTCCGAAATGGCTGCGGGTGTTCTGGGGTGTGGCCACGGCGCTGATCACCAGTGGCCTGTTGTTCTCGGGCAGTATCGATGCGCTGAAGTCGGCTGTGGTACTGACCTCGCTGCCGTTCTCGCTGATTCTGCTGCTGATGATGTGGGGCCTGCACAAAGCGTTCGTCATGGAATCCCAGCGCCAGATTGCGCAACTGTATTCGTTGGCGCCAGTGTCCGGTTCAAGGCGCGGCGGGTGGCGTCAGCGCCTGAGCCAAGCTGTGCATTACCCGTCGCGAGACGAGGTGTACCGTTTCCTCGATCAGACCGTGCGTCCGGCGATTGAAGAAGTGACGGCGGTGTTCGTCGAAAAGGGTTTGAACGTGGTCAACGTGCCCGACCCGTCCAACGACTCGGTGACCCTGGAAATCGGTCACGGCGAAGAACGTCCGTTCATTTACCAAGTGCAGATGAAAGGCTTCTTCACGCCTTCGTTCGCTCGTGGCGGCATGGGCTCCAAGCAATTGAACAATCGCCGCTACTACCGCGCCGAAGTTCACTTGAGCGAGGGCAGTCAGGACTACGACCTGGTGGGCTACACCAAGGAACAGGTCATCAACGACGTGCTCGATCAGTACGAGCGGCATATGCAGTTCCTGCATCTGGTGCGGTGATCGGGGCGTGGGGGGCGGTTACAACTATCGTCCCTCACGCTCTGCGCCGCGCCTCATGTTCAGGAGAGGACGCGGAGCGTCCAGAACGGCATGCGACGCGGAGCGTCGCACGATGGTTACAGGGTCATCGTTCCTCACGCTCCCGCTTAGGCTCGAGAGTGCGGCAGGCTCACGTACTCTCTCGCTCTACCAATCTGCATTCCAGCAGGTTCAGGCGTTGTATCTCTCCCTCTACTGGTAACACTCCGAGGCTTTCAAGCACCCGCGTGGCGGCCATTACGCCGATCTGCAGTGCGGGCGGTTTGATGGTGGTCAGGCTGGGCAGCATCATTTCTGCGAAGGCGTAGTCGCCAAAACCCATCACGGCGCAATCCTGCGGAATGCTCAGGCCTGCGCGCTGGCTGGCGAGCAGGGCGCCGGCTGCCAGGTTGTCGTTGGCGAAGAAGATCGCGTCAGGGCGGGGCTCTTGGTTCATCAGGGTGTCCATCGCCTGTTTGCCTGCCTCGAATGGCGCTCGGTCCGCGTCCGGGACGAAGACCCACGGCGTGATACCGAGCCCTTCCAGAGTCGCAGCGTAGCCGTCGCGGCGCTCCAGTGCGCTGAAGTCGCCCGCAATGCTGTTCTGTACGAACGCGATTCGCCGGTAGCCCTTGTCATGCAGATAACGGGCTGCCATGACGCCGACGTCGTAGTGCGAAAAGCCGATCTGGATCGGACTGCGGTCGGGTTGATGGTCCCAGGTTTCGATCACCGGGACATCGGTCTGCTCGATCATTTTCTCGGTAGCAGGGCTGTGAAAGCGACTGGTCAGCACCAGTGCCGCCGGTGACCAGCCCAGAAATGCCCGTACCGCGCTTTCTTCCTGCTCGGCGGAAAAGTAGCTGGAGGCCAGCAGCAACTGAAAACCGTGTCGGCTCAGGGTGTCACTGAAGCCCTGAATGGTATTGGCAAAGATCGGCCCGGAGATGTTGGGAATCACCATCGCCACCACCCGGCTGCGTGCTGACGCCAGGCCGCCAGCAACCAGATTGGGCACGTAACCCAGTGCATTGACCGTGCTCGCAATCCGCTCGCGCAGTTCGGGCGATACCTGTTCCGGCTGATTGAAATAGCGCGATACGGTAATGGCCGACACCCCCGCCTGACGCGCCACGGCAGTGATCGTCACCCGGCCTGCGCCTCGGCGTTTACGTGTCAGGGGTTTCTCGTCAGCCATGCTCGATCACTTCGCATAAAATTAAAAAGAATATAAAACTAATTTTTCAGTATTGGACGGTCTATCTAGCATTTCCCGATACTGGCGATGTTAGCGCTAACAAAGATGGTTGTCTGCTACTCGCCACCGCGAATGCCCGGACCCGGTTTAGTCAGCACGTATAGGCGCCAGTGCGCATCGCACTGTCGGATCAGGGCATATTTCAGGTAGGCACGCAGATGCACACAACAGCTGGGGATGGCGTCAGACACACGCTTCTGGCGCAGGCGATCGATCAGGCTCATGCGGCGCGGGGGCGTCGTTGTGGGTGGTTACTGATGGGGCTGACGGCATTGCCGTGTGTTCCGGCCATGGCAGAGACAGCGGCAGGGCAGAATACAGAAACGGTAGCGCTGGAATCGGTGACCGTGACCGCCACACGCCGTGAAGAATCGCTGCAAAAAGTACCGGTTGCCGTGTCCGTGATCGAGGGCGAACAACTGGAGCGCGATAACCGTAATGGCGTGGCCAGTATTGTGCAGCAGGTGCCGTCGTTGAATTTCCGCACCGGGGCTTCCAACAAGGACACTTCGCTGTTCGTTCGCGGTGTCGGCACCATTTCCACCTCGCCAGGCGTCGAACCGACCGTGGCAACCGTGATCGACGGCGTGGTGTATGCCCGTCCGGGTCAGGCCACGCTGGACTTGCTCGACCTGGAACGCATCGAAGTGCTGCGCGGCCCGCAAGGTACGCTGTTCGGCAAGAACGCTTCGGCGGGCGTGCTGAACGTCACCACGAAGGCACCGACCGAAGAGACTCACGGTTACATCGATCAGTCGTATTACAGCGGCAACGAAAGCCGCACCCGTTTCGGTATTGGCGGCAGCCTGATTCCGCAGACCCTCAAAGGCTCGATCACGACGTTGTTCGGCAGCTATGACGGCAATGTCGATAACAAGCTCAATGGTCAGGAAGTCAACGGTTACAACCGCAAGGGTGCACGCGGCAAGCTGGAATTCACGCCCAATGACGACATCACCTTCACCCTCGCAGCGGACTACATGCAGTCCCATGACGACGCGCCCAACGGCGTGGTAGCCAAGGCGCTGACCCCGTCCTTCGCCAGTGCCCTGGCGCCGGTACGTGCCGACAGCGATAACCGCAATGTCGTCAGCGATTACCGCAGCCATGTCGAGGACGTCAACAAAGGCCTGTCCGGTCAGCTCGACTGGCAACTGGGTGACTACACCGTGACCTCCATCACCGCCTGGCGCGGTTGGGACAACACGCAGTATCAGGACGGCGATCGGCTTGGCACCATCACCGCCGCGTTCCCCGGCACTGAAGACAAGGGCGATCTTGAGTTCAACCAGTATTCACAGGAGCTGCGTCTGGCGTCGCCGAAAGGCCAGTTCGTCGAATACGTGGGCGGGCTGTTTTACATGCACGGCAAGAGCGACGAGACCTATCAGCGCACGCTGATCACACCGACGACTCAGGATCGCGGCATCGCCGACTACAGCACCACCACCGACAGTTATTCGGTGTTCGGCGAAACCACGTTCAATTTCACGCCGGACTTCCGTGCGATTGCCGGGGCACGCTGGACCCACGACGATCTGGAATACGATCATCGCCGCGTCTCGACATCGGCTACGACCGTCAGCGGCATTCAGCCAGCGACCAGCAGTTCCGGGTCGGTGGACGAAGACGGCAAGTCCGGGCGTCTCGGTTTGCAATACGACCTGAGCGACAGTGTGATGACCTACATCACCTATTCGCGCGGCTACAAAGGCCCGGCCTACAACGTGTTCTTCAACATGCAGCCGCGTGACACCGAGGCCCTCAAGCCGGAAACCTCGAACACCTGGGAGGTCGGCCTCAAGGCCACCACCTGGAATAATCGCCTGACCACCAACCTGGCGGTGTTCCACAGCGAATACGACAACTATCAGGCGAACTTCTTCGACAGTGTTGCCGGACAGGTCGTGACGCGCCTGATCAACGCCGGCAGTGTCAGCACCGAAGGCGTCGAGCTGGATTACGCCCTGCAAGCCACGCGAAACCTGAAATTCTCCGGCGCGCTGTCCTACACCAGAGCACGCATCGACAGCTTTGCCTGCCCGGCCGGTGCGGCGGCGTCCTGCAACGTCGACGGCAAAACCCTGCCGTACAGCCCGGACTGGAAAAGCTACGTGCGCGCCGACTACACCCTCCCGCTGGACAACGGCCTGGATATCGAACTGGGCACCGATTACAGCTGGCAGAGCGAAGTGCAGTACGACATCAGCCAGAACCCGGACACCAAACAGGGCGCTTACGGCATCTGGAACGCCAGCGTGGCACTGGCTGATTACAACAGTGGCTGGCGTGTGGCATTGCTGGGCAAGAACCTGGCTGACAAGTCCTATTCGCCAATGCTGGCGACCGGGGGCAACTACGTTTACCGATCCGTGCCGCGTGATGATGAACGTTATTTCGGTGTGCAGTTACGCAAGGATTTTTGAGCCGAGACCCCAGGCAACACGTAAGGAGTGAGGTATGAGCACGACTGCTCGACAGATGAAGCTGGGCGCTTTCCTGATGGCCACCGGGCACCATGTCGCTGCCTGGCGGCACCCGGATGTGCCTGCGGATGCAGGGCTGGATTTCAAGCATTACCGGCACGTGGCCAGGGTTGCGGAGGCGGCAAAATTCGATGCACTGTTCGTCGCCGACAGCGTGGCTGCCGCGACCGGTGATATCGCCAGCCGCATGGCACGCTCCGATCATTTCGAACCGCTGACCCTGCTCTCGGCACTCAGTGCGGTGACTGAGCATATCGGTCTGATCGCGACGGCAACCACCACCTACAACGAGCCGTATCACGTAGCCCGCAAGTTCGCCTCGCTGGATCATCTCTCCGGTGGGCGAGCGGGCTGGAATCTGGTGACCTCGGATGCCGCCGCCGAAGCGCAGAACTTCGGTCGCGCCGAGCATGTGGGGCATGCCGAGCGCTATAGCCGCGCACGAGAGTTTCATCAGGTGGTGACCGGCCTTTGGGACAGCTGGGCAGACGATGCCTTCACCCGCGACAAGGCCAGCGGCGAGTATTACAACCCGGCCAGGCTGCATGTGCTCGATCACCAGGGCGAGCACTTCAGCGTCAAAGGCCCGCTGAACGTGGCACGTTCGCCGCAAGGACAACCGGTGGTGGTGCAGGCCGGTTCCTCGGAAGTCGGGCGTGACCTGGCGGCGCAGACGGCGGAAGTGGTGTTCACCGCGCAGACCTCGCTGGCCAGCGCCCAGGCGTTTTATGCGGATATAAAAGGCCGTCTGAGTGCTTACGGGCGTGACGTCGATTCGCTGAAAATCATGCCCGGCGTGTTCATCGTCGTGGCCGAAACCGAAGCCTTGGCGAAAGCTAAATTCGAGTCGTTTCAGGCGCTGGTCGAGCCTCAGGTCGGGGTCGCTCTGCTGGGCCGCATGCTGGGCAATTTCGACCTGTCGGGTTACCCGCTGGATGGCCCGTTGCCAGAGCTGCCACTGACCGACAGCGGCCAGCGCAGCCGGCAGAAACTGCTCACCGAACTGGCCGATCAGGAAAACCTGACCTTGGCGCAACTGGGGCGGCGGATTGCCGGCGGGCGAGGGCACTACAGCCTGATCGGTACGCCTGAGCAGATTGCCGATGAGCTGCAACGCTGGTTCGAGCAAGGTTCGGCGGATGGCTTCAATGTGCTGGTGCCGCATCTGCCGGGTGGTCTGGAAGATGTCGCGCAGTTGCTGGTGCCCGAGTTGCAGCGGCGTGGGCTGTTTCGTACCGAGTATGAGGGCACGACCTTGCGTGAAAACCTTGGCTTGCAACGGCCTGCTTACAGATTTTGATCGTTGCCGCATGCAAGTCCTGATGAGCGCAGCAAGCGGGCTTCTGTCCGCAGGGCGTGGGAGCGACCGGGGCCTTCGGCCAGAATCAGAGGCAGATTTTTATACAGAATTAAGGGATCACCCATGAAACCATTCACGTTTATCGCCGCCATTCTGGCTTTCAGTGGCCTGTTCGGGACAGCTGCTGCCGTCGAGCCCGACACCCTCCGCATCGGCTACCAGAAGGGCTCTATTACGCTGGTGCTGGCCAAGGAACACGGCTTGCTGGAAAAGCGTTTTCCCGAGAAACAAATCAAATGGATCGAGTTTCCGGCCGGGCCGCAGATGCTGGAGGCGCTGAACATTGGCAGCCTGGACATCGCCTCCACCGGCGACATTCCGCCGATTTTCGCCCAGGTCGCAGGTGCCGACCTGGTCTACATTGGTGCCGAGCCACCCAAGCCGCAGGTGGAAACCCTGTTGGTGCGCAACGAAAGCCCGGTGCACAGCGTCGCAGAATTGAAAGGCCGCAAGGTCGCGCTGCAGAAAGGCTCCAGCTCGCATAACGTGGTGCTGCGTTTGCTCAACAAAGCAGGCCTGACCTTCAAGGATATTCAGCCAATCTATCTGACCCCTGCCGATGCCCGCGCTGCCTTTGAAAACGGCAGTGTCGATGCCTGGGCGATCTGGGACCCTTACTACTCCATCGCTATGAGCGAAGGCCACACTCGCCTGCTGGCCAACGGCGAGGGACTTGGATTGTCCGGGCCGTTCTATACCGCACGGCGGGCGTTTGCCGAGGAAAATGCAGCGCTCGTGCAGCAGGTGCTCGATGAACTGACAGTTGCCGATGGGCTATCGCGCTCGCAGCGTGCCGAGAGTATTCAGATACTGGCGCGCAGCATGGGCTTGTCCGAAGCGGTCATGACTCAGTATCTTGACCATCGGCCTGTATCACCCAGCCTGCCGATCACGCCGGAGATCGTAAGTGCGCAACAGGCGACCGCTGATCTGTTTTACGACAACCACTTGATACCTAAGCGGGTCGACATTCAGCAGGTTGTCTGGCAAAAGCCATGATTCCGGCGTTGCGAACAGGCGTCGCCTGTTCGCAAACGCAATCAAGACGCCTCGAATATCCCCCAGACAAGAGAGGATTCAATGACCTACATCGCTGCCGAAAATCGTTACGAAGACATGCCTTATCGCCGTACCGGCCGCAGCGGGCTGGTGCTTCCGGCACTGTCTTTGGGCTTGTGGCACAACTTCGGTGACAGCACGCCGATCGACACCCAGCGCGCCATGCTGCGCACGGCGTTCGATCTGGGCATCAACCATTTCGACCTGGCCAACAACTATGGCCCGCCGTACGGCAGCGCCGAGATCAACTTCGGCCGTCTGCTGCGCGAAGACTTCAAGCACTACCGTGATGAACTGATCATCTCCAGCAAGGCTGGCTGGGACATGTGGCCGGGCCCATACGGACAGGGCGGTGGTTCACGTAAATACGTGCTCGCCAGCCTCGACCAGAGCCTGCAGCGCATGGGGCTCGATTACGTCGACATCTTCTATTCCCACCGTTTTGACCCGGACACTCCGCTGGAAGAAACCGCCAGCGCGCTGGCCACCGCGGTTCAGCAGGGCAAGGCGCTGTATATCGGTATCTCATCCTATTCCGGGGCCAAGACCCGTGAGATCGCGGCGTTGCTCAAAGAGTGGAAAGTGCCGTTGCTGATCCACCAGCCGGCCTACAACCTGCTCAATCGCTGGGTCGAGAAAGACTTGCTCGACGCGACTGAAGAGCTGGGCGCGGGCGTGATCGCCTTTACCGCGTTGGCCCAGGGGTTGCTGTCGGACAAATACCTGAACGGCGTGCCCAAGGATGCGCGGGTCAATCGTCCGGGTGGCGGCTCGCTGCAGGCTTCGCACCTGTCCGAGCAGAACATCGCCCACGTGCGTGCGCTCAACGAAATCGCCCAGCGTCGCGGTCAGAGCCTGGCACAAATGGCCCTGGCCTGGACGCTGCGCGATCCGCGCGTGACCTCTGCGTTGATCGGTGCGAGCCGTCCGGAGCAGATTGTCGAAAACGTCGGCGCGCTGAAGAACCTCGCGTTCAGTCCTGAAGAACTGGCCGAGATCGACAGCTTTGCGGTGGAAGGCGGAATCAACCTGTGGGAAAAACCATCACTGGCTGAGTGATGCGGTGCTGTGCTGAGCTGCGCGTTACACGCAATTCCTGAGATGACTATCGTTCCCACGCTCCGCGTGGGAATGCAGTTCTGGACGCTCTGCGTCCTGCCTTGAATAGTAGGCGCGGCGCAGAGTGTTTCGAAATGCATGCCAATGCGGAGCATTGGCACTAATGACCATCATATAACCACTCAGCCCTCATCGGCCTCGTCGTCATCCCCGCCATCGATCTTCATGCCCAGTTCCTTGATCTTGCGGGTCAGGGTGTTGCGGCCCCAGCCCAGCAGTACGGCGGCGTCGCGGCGGCGGCCGGCGGTGTGCTTGAGGGCGGTTTCGATCATGATCCGCTCGAAGGTCGGCACGGCGCTGTCCAGCAGGCTGGACTGACCACGAGACAAGGCCTGATCGGCCCACTGGCGCAGCGCCTGTTCCCAGTTGGTGACCGGTGCGGCGTCCTGCGGCAGGCTCAGCAGTTCCGGTGGCAGGTCGCTGATGTGCACTTCACGACCCGACGCCATGACCGTGATCCAGCGGCAGGTGTTTTCCAGCTGACGCACGTTGCCAGGCCACGGCAGATGCTTGAGGTATTCCTCGGTCTCGGCCTTGAGCAGCTTGGGTTCGACCGCCAGTTCCTTAGCCGCGCGGCTGAGGAAGTGCTTGGCCAGGGTCGGGATGTCTTCACGACGGTCCGACATGCGCGGAATGTGGATACGGATCACGTTCAGGCGGTGGAACAAGTCCTCGCGGAACTTGCCGGCCTGTACCAGGGTTTCCAGGTTCTGGTGTGTCGCGGCAATGATCCGCACGTCGACCTTGACCGGCGTGTGCCCGCCTACCCGGTAGAACTCGCCATCGGCCAATACACGCAACAGACGGGTCTGGGTGTCGGCCGGCATGTCACCGATTTCATCGAGAAAAAGCGTGCCGCCGTCGGCCTGTTCGAAGCGTCCACGACGTAGGTTGGCCGCGCCGGTAAACGCGCCTTTTTCATGCCCGAACAGTTCGGACTCCATCAGGTCCTTGGGGATCGCCGCCATGTTCAGCGCAATGAACGGCGAGGCCGAACGCGGGCTGTGGCGATGCAATGCATGAGCGACCAATTCCTTGCCGGTTCCCGACTCACCGTTGATCAACACCGTGATGTTGGAGTGACTCAGACGGCCGATGGCGCGAAACACTTCCTGCATCGCTGGCGCTTCGCCAATGATTTCAGGGGTGCGGGTCAGTGTCGGTGCAACGTCCAGGCCCTGTTGTTCCTGAGCGTGCTGATTGGCGCGCTTGACCAGCGAGACGGCTTCATCGACGTCGAACGGCTTGGGCAGGTACTCGAACGCACCACCCTGATAAGACGCCACGGCACTGTCCAGGTCCGAATGGGCGGTCATGATGATCACCGGCAGACGCGGATGCTGCTCGCGAATCCGCGCCAGCAGGTCCAGGCCACTGGCACCCGGCATGCGGATGTCGGAAATGATCACGTCGGGTTGCTGACGGGCCAGACGGCTCATCACCCCGTCGGCGCTGTCGAAGCTTTGCGTGGTCATGCCTTCCTGTTGCAAGGCCTTTTCCAGTACCCAGCGGATAGAACGATCGTCGTCTACGATCCAGACAGTTTCACTACGGCTCATGTCGAAGCTGCTCCTTGTTCCAGCGGCAGGAAGATCGAGAATGTGGTGTGGCCGGGATGGCTGTCACACTCGATCAGACCCTGGTGCTGGCTGATGATGTTCTGGGTAATGGCAAGACCTAATCCCGTACCGTCCGGGCGGCCACTGACCATGGGGTAGAAAATGGTTTCCTGAAGTTCGGCCGGAATACCGGGGCCGTTGTCGATGATTTCGATCTTGCTCACCAGTCGATGGCGAACGTGGCCGATGGTGAACTGGCGCATGGCGCGGGTGCGCAGGGTGATCCGGCCAAGGCGCAATTCGTTCTGGCCGCTGATGGCCTGCATGGCATTGCGCACGATATTGAGCACGGCCTGGATCATTTGCTCGCGGTCGATCAACACGTCGGGAATGCTCGGGTCATAGTCGCGCACCAAGGTGATGCAGCCCTGGCTTTCGGCCTCGACCAGGCTGCACACACGCTCCAGCACTTCATGCACATTGGTCATGGCCAGCGATGGCAGCTTGTTGGAGCCGAGCATGCGGTCGACCAGATTACGCAGGCGGTCGGCCTCTTCGATAATGACGTTGGTGTAGTCCTTGAGGCTTTCTTCAGGCAGCTCGCGGGCCAGCAATTGTGCGGCCCCGCGAATGCCGCCCAGCGGATTCTTGATCTCGTGAGCCAGGCCACGCACCAGCATCTTGGTGGTTTCCTGCTTGGACAGCTGGGCCTCTTCCTTGGTAATGCGCAACAACCGGTCACGCGGGTGTACTTCAAGCAACAGCAGGGTATCGCCCTTGCTGAGGATAGGCGTCACCGCATAGTCGACAGTCAGGGTCTGACCGGTCAGTGCAGTGAGCATCGCTTCGCGCTTGGTGAAAGGATGAGCCTGTTCGACTGCCTGACGCAGCGAACTCAATGCTTCGGCCGACTCGGTGAACAGCTCGCTGATGAATTGCCCATGGCTACGCTGCCCGCTGATGGCCAGCAGCATTTCCGCTGCCGGGTTCATGTACTCAAGTCGCAAGTCGGCGTTGAGCAGAATGGTGGCAGTGGTCAGGTTATCCAGTAACAGTCTGTGCAGCGCATCGCTGATAGTCATGAATCGTGTTGACCTCTTTTGGCACATTGCAGTCGCGCCATGCTGGTGCTGGCTGGTCTGCGCCAGCAGGAGCAAAGCCACCAATACGGTGCTGTGTCAGTGAAGTTGCAAAAAACAAACCAAGGCTCCGAAAAGAAGCGTTTTATCTGCAAAGTCGGGCCGTTTTTGCAAAGCGTGCCCGCATACGGCGCTACCCGGCCGGGCTTCCTGAACCAGATTGGGCTGTATTGTTGCGCAGGCAGTCATTGGGCGCACCAAAAAGGTGCTGGCGTTTTGGCGAGATCAGAAGAAGGGCAGGATGCTGCTTTTGGGCTCGGGCTTGTCCTTGAGCGGACACTCCGGCCGCACACCGTAGTCATCCTCTTTGCAGGGGTGAGTCGCGCGCTTTTGCGCCAGGGAAATGCGCTGCACGTGAAAGGGCTGGTTCGGTGTTTTTTCCAGCACACGGCCAAGTTCGTCGAAAATCTCTACCGACAGTTGATGCGTGCCACGATCGACATTGCTCAACGGGAACACCGGGCTGCGGCCGGCCTGGCCGACGGCAACACCATCCAGTAGCAATCGATAGCTGTGCCCGTCCTGTAACACCGGTTCGCTGGTGACGGTAACGATCAGGTCGCCACTGGGATTGACCAGGGTGGCGTCCGGTTCGGGCACCAGAATTCTCAGCAATTGGTAATGAAACATCGGCTTTATTGCAGGTTTGGCAGGGTGGGCCTTCAAGGTCCGGGTCGGCGGTGTGCCGGTCATGTTGTTGCTGGGCGCGATGTCGACGCGGGTGGCGTTCTTGCGCGGCTGGTCGGTAAACACCCGATTACCCTGCGCGTCGATATAGGTATAGACGTCGGCCGCTGCGGGCAGCGTCAACAGCAGCAACAGGCAGGTCAGCAGACGGCGCATCGTGTGTCTGCTCATGGCTTGCCGAGGTGTACGCGCTGTACGGTCAGGGTGATGGTTTCACTCTGCTGAATGATCCGCTCGCCGTCTTTCACGACCACCGCGAAGCTGTGTTCGCCGCGATCTACGTTGACCACTTGAAAGCGCGGCAGGTTGGAGGGCTGCCCGTACAGGTTGCCGTCCAGCAGCAGTTGCAGGCTGTGAGTCGGTTGCAGACGCGGCTGGATCTTCACGCCGATGATGAACGTGCCATTGTTGGCGCGTAACGCTTCGTCGGTGGGCAGGTCGGTGAGTTCCAGTACGTCATAGGCCGTTTGCGGCTGCGAGGGTGGTGCGACAGGGGCTGGTTGCGGCGCACTGTTGACGACCGGTCTGGAAGGCGTCTGCGTTTCTATGCTGTTGAGTGGCGGCAACTCGACCACTTCGGTCTTGGCCCCGTTGGGCGGCTGGTTGCTGAACGCGGTGTTACCGTTCGCATCGGTGTACTTATAGATCTGCGCCAGCGCGGGCAGGCTGATCAACAGCAGCAGGCAAATCAGACTTTGACGCATGAGACTCTCGACAGTAGGGCAAGATTGGCCGTCAGCATAGAACACATCGCCCTATGCTGCGCTATCTGCCTGATGTGTCAGAGTTTCGCAGGGCAAAGGTCGGCAGTGGCCAGTACCAGCGCCTGATCGTGAATCGGGTTGGTCTGATAACGCTTCAGCGCCGCATCCAGTTGCATCTGGCAGGTTTCCGCCTTGCGCAGTGGCTGGAAGTCCGCGTAGGCCTGGAGCAGTTGGGTCTGCAGGCGATCCAGCTTCGGACGGATGTCATCGACCAGGCTGAGCCTGACTGTGTCGGGCGCTTTGCCTGCCGCGTGCCACTGGGCGAGCAGGGCGTTCTGCACCTGTTTATTGGCTTCGATCTGGGCGCGGAACAGACGTTGAACATCATCGGGGTTGAGCTTGAACTCGGCAGCGCGGGCCTGGGCGGCGTTGATCACTTGCAGCTCGCGTGGCGGGTCCTCGACCGCCTTGCCGCTGTCCCACTTGCTCAGGGCAACTTGATCGGCGATGGTCAGGCGCTCGCTGATCGCTTGCAGCAGGGGTTCAAGTGCAGAAGGCTTCTGCTCGGCAGTGAAGGCGAAGCAGGAAGACATGAACGTCATTGTCAGCAGGGAAGTGGCCAGGATAAGGCGCATGGCAGTTCCATCTCGGTTCGGTGGGGAGATGCAGATTTAACTCCAGGCGACCGGGCAGAGCCAGCGTTGCGGGGTGAACAAAAGTTCACGCGGTAAACTCCGGGCAAAAAAAGACCTCCCGAAGGAGGTCTCCTGTTACGCCATCAACGCTGGCGTGGCTGGATCAGCAGCTGTAGTACAGCTCGTATTCCAGTGGGTGTACGAAGGTGCGAACCTTGATTTCTTCTTCGCTTTTCAGCTCGATGTAGGCATCGATGAAGTCGTCGCTGAAAACGCCGCCCTTGGTCAGGAACGCGCGGCCCTTGTCCAGTTCTTCCAGGGCTTCTTTCAGGCTGCCGCAAACTTGTGGGATCTCTTTGGCCTCTTCAGGCGGCAGGTCATACAGGTTTTTGTCAGCTGCGTCGCCAGGGTGGATCTTGTTCTGGATGCCGTCCAGGCCAGCCATCAACAGGGCAGCGAATGCCAGGTACGGGTTGGCCGCTGGATCCGGGAAGCGTGCTTCGATACGACGGCCGCGCGGGCTGGAGACGTAAGGAATACGGATCGACGCGGAACGGTTACGGGCCGAGTAGGCCAGCATGACCGGGGCTTCGAAGCCAGGGACCAGACGCTTGTAGGAGTTGGTCGACGGGTTGGTGAAGCCGTTCAGAGCCTTGCCGTGCTTGATGATGCCGCCGATGAAGTACAGGGCGGTATCGGACAGACCGGCATAGCCTTCGCCTGCGAAGGTGTTCTTGCCATCCTTGGAGATGGACATGTGTACGTGCATACCCGAACCGTTGTCACCGTACAGTGGCTTGGGCATGAAAGTAGCGGTACGGCCGTACGCGTCGGCAACGTTGTGCACGCAGTACTTGAGGGTCTGAACTTCGTCAGCCTTCTTGACCAGCGTGTTGAATTTCACGCCGATTTCGTTCTGGCCGGCAGTTGCCACTTCGTGGTGGTGAACTTCCACGACCTGGCCCATTTCTTCCAGAGCGTTGCACATTGCGGTGCGGATTTCGTGGTCGTGGTCGACCGGTGGCAGCGGGAAGTAACCACCTTTGACGCCCGGACGGTGGCCCTTGTTGCCGCCATCGACGTCGCCGTCGGTCATCCAGGAAGCCTGTTCGGAGAAGATCTTGAACATGGAACCGGAGATGTCGGACTTGAACTTCACTTCGTCGAAGATGAAGAACTCTGGCTCCGGACCTACGAATACGGTGTCGCCGATACCGGTGGACTTCAGGTATTCCTCGGCACGGTGGGCAATGGCGCGCGGGTCGCGGTCGTAGCCTTGCATGGTCGAAGGTTCGATGACGTCGCACACCAGAACCAGGGTTGGCTCTTCGGTGAACGGGTCGAGCAGGGCGGTTTCGTCATCCGGCAGGAGAATCATGTCGGACGCTTCGATGCCTTTCCAGCCAGCGATGGAGGAACCGTCGAACATTTTGCCGACTTCGAAGAAATCGTCTTCCAGTGCATCGCGCGCAGGCATGGTGACGTGCTGCTGCTTGCCCTTGGTGTCTGTGAAGCGCAGATCAATCCATTTAACGTCATGATCTTTGATGAGTTGAACCGACTTCGACATGGTGTCCTCCGGGTGGCTAGAGACCGACTTGATAGAGTTGTGGTCCCTTGAATTTGGGTGATGCCGGCGCAAATACTCTGCCAAGGCAACCTGCCTCACAAGGGAGCAATTTGCATGCCAGTGCCCCGTGTTGGGTTTTTTGCCTCAAACGCTGGTTTTCAGGGGGCGAAAACGCACCGCGCAGGAAAAACACGCACCTTTATGGCGCTGCAATTTGGTGCATCGACTCTTTTTGGTGCATCGGTGATTGCGTGTACGATAACTGGTTAAACCTTGAGCAATTTCCGCTATAATCCGCGCCCCCCTTTTTTGGTCGGCACCTCACGCTCCGTTTCCATGAAACTAATCGTTAAAGTTTTCCCAGAAATCACCATCAAAAGCCCGCCGGTGCGCAAGAAGTTCATCCGGCAACTGGGCAAGAACATTCGTACCGTGCTCCGTGAACTGGACGCGGACATTGTCGTGGGTGGCGTATGGGACAACCTTGAGGTCGAAACCCGGCTGACCGACCCCAAAGTGCTGCAGGGCATCAGGGAGCGGCTGAGCTGCATGCCAGGCATCGCCAACTTTCTGCAGGTCGCCGAGTACCCGCTGGGCGATCTGGATGACGTGGTTGCGAAGTGCAAACTGCACTACGCCGACCTGTTGCCTGGCAAGATGTTTTCAGTGCGCTGCAAGCGCGCCGGCCGACACGACTTCAGCTCCATGGACGTCGAGAAATACGTCGGCAGCAAGTTGCGCATGCAGTGCGGCGCGGCCGGAATCGAGCTGAAAAAGCCCGATCTGGTGGTGCGCATGGAAATTCGCGACCAACGGTTGTTTGTCGTTCATGACCAGCATCAGGGCATGGGCGGTTACCCGCTGGGCGCGCTGGAGCAGACCCTGGTATTGATGTCCGGCGGGTTCGATTCGACCGTTGCGGCCTACCAGATCATGCGCCGCGGCCTGATGGCGCACTTCTGCTTCTTCAATCTGGGCGGAAGAGCCCATGAACTGGGCGTGATGGAAGTCGCGCACTTCATCTGGAAGAAGTACGGCAGTTCTCAGCGCGTGCTGTTCGTCAGCGTACCGTTCGAGGAAGTTCTCGGAGAAATTCTGCAGAAAGTCGATAACAGTCATATGGGTGTAGTTTTGAAGCGTATGATGTTACGCGCTGCATCCGCCGTGGCCGATCGTCTTGAAATCGATGTGCTGGTGACCGGCGAAGCGATTTCCCAGGTTGCCAGCCAGACGCTGCCCAACCTGTCGCTGATTGACGCGGCGACCGACAAGCTGGTCCTGCGGCCGCTGGTTGCCACCCACAAGCAGGACATCGTGGACCTGGCGACTGAAATCGGTACTGCTGATTTCGCCCGGCACATGCCTGAATATTGCGGGGTGATTTCGGTCAACCCCAAGACCAACGCCAAGCGAAATCGCGTTGAGTACGAAGAAAAACAGTTCGACATGGCGATTCTCGAGCAGGCGCTCGAACGCGCGAAGCTGGTTTCGATCGATCGGGTCATCGACGATCTGAGCCGCAATGTCGATATAGAAGAAGTCAGCCAGGCGCTGGCCGGTCAGGTGATCCTCGACATCCGTCACCCGGATGCCCAGGAAGACCAGCCGTTGCAGGTGCCTGGCGTGGAGATACAGACGTTGCCGTTCTACGCATTGAACAGCCGTTTCAAGGCACTGGATGACACGCGCCAGTACCTGCTGTATTGCGACAAAGGCGTCATGAGTCGCCTGCATGCCCACCATTTGCTCAGTGAGGGACATGCCAATGTGCGCGTATATCGACCGAGCTAAGTGCCCGGGGCTGTTTGCCTGTGGCTTGCGTCACCGGCCCCCCGACACCAGTCGTCATGCCGTAACGGCTTTTGCCGACTCGAAATAGTTAATCGCTGCCTTTAAACAGTCAGCAGACCGAATCCTCTGATCGAGATACACAAGTGATCGAAAATCTACGCAACATCGCCATCATCGCCCACGTTGACCATGGTAAGACCACCCTGGTAGACAAACTCCTGCGCCAGTCCGGCACCCTTGAGCGCAACGAGCTCAACGACGAGCGCGTGATGGACTCCAACGACCAGGAAAAAGAGCGCGGTATTACCATTCTCGCGAAGAACACCGCGATCAACTGGAATGGCTACCACATCAACATCGTGGACACCCCGGGCCACGCCGACTTCGGTGGTGAAGTAGAGCGCGTGATGTCGATGGTCGACTCCGTACTGCTGCTGGTCGACGCCCAGGACGGCCCTATGCCGCAAACCCGTTTCGTGACCAAGAAGGCATTCGAAGCCGGCCTGCGTCCAATCGTGGTCATCAACAAGGTTGACCGTCCAGGCGCGCGCCCGGACTGGGTTCTGGACCAGATCTTCGACCTGTTCGACAACCTGGGTGCCACCGAAGAACAGCTGGACTTCAAAGTCGTCTACGCCTCGGCCCTGAACGGCATTGCCGGTCTGGAACACACCGATATGGCTGAAGACATGACTCCGCTGTACCAGTCGATCGTCGATCACGTTCCTGCGCCAAAAGTTGACCGTGACGGTCCTTTCCAGATGCAGATTTCGGCTCTGGACTACAACAGCTTCCTGGGCGTCATCGGTGTTGGCCGTATCGCTCGCGGTCGCGTCAAGCCAAACACTCCGGTTGTTGCCATCGATGCCGAAGGCAAGAAGCGTAACGGCCGTATCCTGAAGCTGATGGGTCACCACGGTCTGCACCGTGTGGACGTTGAAGAAGCAGCTGCCGGCGATATCGTCTGCATCAGCGGCTTCGACCAGCTGTTCATCTCCGACACCCTGTGCGACCCACTGAATGTCGAAGCGATGAAGCCGCTGACCGTTGACGAACCTACCGTTTCGATGACCTTCCAGGTTAACGATTCGCCGTTCTGCGGTAAGGAAGGCAAGTTCGTCACCAGCCGTAACATCAAGGAACGTCTGGACAAGGAACTGCTGTACAACGTTGCCCTGCGCGTTGAAGAAGGCGACACCGCCGACAAGTTCAAGGTCTCCGGCCGTGGTGAGCTGCACCTCTCGGTACTGATCGAAACCATGCGTCGCGAAGGCTTCGAAATGGGTGTTGGTCGTCCGGAAGTGATCATCCGTCGTGTAGGCGACGTGAAGCACGAACCGTACGAAAACGTGACCATCGACCTGCCGGAAGAATCCCAGGGCGCGATCATGGAGCAAATGGGTCTGCGTAAAGGCGACCTGACCAACATGGTTCCGGATGGCAAGGGCCGTGTTCGCCTCGAGTACAACATCCCGGCCCGTGGCCTGATCGGTTTCCGTAACGAGTTCCTGACCCTCACTTCCGGTGCAGGCATCCTGACCTCGATCTTCGACCGTTACGACGTGATGAAGTCCGGCGACATGTCCGGCCGCCAGAACGGCGTTCTGGTTTCGGTTGAAACCGGCAAGGCACTGACCTACTCCCTGGAAACCCTGCAGGCGCGCGGCAAGCTGTTCGTCGAGCACGGTCAGGAAATCTACGGTGGTCAGATCGTTGGTCTGAACAGCCGTGACAACGACCTGGGTGTGAACCCTACCAAAGGCAAGAAGCTCGACAACATGCGTGCTTCGGGCAAAGACGAAACCATCGCCCTGGTTCCACCTGTCAAGTTCACCCTTGAACAGGCTCTGGAATTCATCCAGGACGACGAGCTGTGCGAAGTAACGCCGAAGTCCATCCGTCTTCGTAAGAAGATCCTGGACGAAAGCGAGCGTACCCGCGCTGCCAAGAAAGCCAAGGCGTGATAGCTGCCCTGCGCTGAATAAAAAAACCCCGGTCGAGAGACCGGGGTTTTTTTTGACCTGCTGATCATCGCAATGAGGTTCAGGACTTGATATCGAGGGCCTGACGTTTGCCCGCCACGGGTGCCAGCAACAGTTCGATACGCTGCTTGCGAATCCCGTCGGCAGCCGCTTCGGCCAAGGCTGCGTCGGTGATGATGGTGTCGAACTGCTCGAGCCCGGCGACCTTGTACATGCCGAAGGTGCCGTATTTGGAGCTGGTGGCGATCAGCACGGTTTGCGAGGCGGACTGCATGGCGGCCTGCTTGACCTCGACCTTCAGCGCCGACGGTGTGGTGGTGCCGCGTTGCAGGTCCCACGAGCTGGTGGACATGAAGGCCACATCGGTCGCCAGCTGGCGCAGGGTCGCCGCTGCCAGGCCGCCGACGCTGGAGCGGTTCGGATGATCGAGCAGCCCACCGGTGTGAATCACATCCACATGCGCGGCATCGGCCAGCGCGTTGACCACCCCGAAATCATTGGTGACCACAGTCATGCCCGACAGCGCGATGATATGCGGGACGATTTCGAGTGTGCTGGTGCCTGCGTCCAGATAGATCGTCATGTCCGGGTGCAACAAGCCCGCTGCGAGCCGCGCCATACCCTGCTTGTGCGGCAACTCCACCACGGCCTTGGACTGGTGGCTGGGCTCGCTGTGGACCTGGCTGGCGATACGCACGCCCCCGGTGACCGAGTAGGCGCGACCTTCCTGCTCCAGCTGGGCGATGTCGCGGCGGATGGTCATGTGCGAGCAATCGAACATCTCCATCAACTGATGCACGCTGAGCACCTGATGCTTGCGCAACTGACGCAGCATCAGCTCCCGGCGCTGGTCAGGGATCATAGGTGTACCGCCGGAAATGGCGATCTCCTCTTCAGTGGACATTCGTACTCCTGTACATCAATGAGCCGCCTCAGGCTGCAGGCGGTCCGCGCATCTTAGCCAATCGCTTCGGCAATGGAAGCAGTTGCAGGCTTTTTTGCGCGGTTCGGCTCATCTTTACTCCCGTCGCACTTCAACTCATCCAGTTGCCACCGTCGACGTTATAGGTCTGGGCTACGACGTATTCGCTGTCCGCTGAAGCCAGGAAAATGGCCATGCCGGTCAAATCGTCCGCTTTGCCCATGCGCCCGAAAGGCACTTGTTCGCCCACCAGCCTTTTCTTCTCGCCCAACGGCCGGTTTTCATAGCGGGCGAACAGCGCATCCACGCCGTCCCAGTGTTCGCCATCGACCACACCCGGCGCGATGGCGTTGACATTGATGCCGTGCCTGATGAGGTCCAGCCCGGCCGATTGGGTCAGGCTGATCACCGCAGCCTTGGTCGCGCAATACACCGCCACCAGCGCCTCGCCCCGCCGACCAGCCTGGCTGGCCATATTGATGATCCTGCCGCCGTGCCCCTGGGCAATCATTTGCCTGGCTGCTGCCTGCAAAGTGAACAGGGTGCCCGCGACGTTGATCGAAAACAGCCGTTCGTAACTGTCGCGGGTGATATCGACAATTGGTGCCAGATCAAACAGCGCGGCGTTGTTGATCAGGATATCCAGCTTGCCAGTCTGTGCGACCACAGCGGCGATGGCCTGATCGATGGACGACTGATCCGTGACGTCCATCCGCACCGCATAAGCGTTGGGGCCCAGTTCGGTCGCTGTCGCCTGTGCGCGCTGCAGATCGATATCGGCAATCGCCACGCGCGCACCTTCGTGAATGTACGCCTGCGCAAATGCCCGCCCGATGCCTCGCGCCGATCCGGTGATCAGCGCGCTTTTACCTTCAAGTCGTTTCATGGGTTCATCGTCCGTTCAATACAGTTGAGGGCTGGCGCTCTACTTCGGGTAGCCGGCACGTTTCATCTCGCGCTCGGTCACCGCCTGCGCGGCTGTGAGCGCCTGTTCAGTGGTGGTTTGCCCGGTCACGGCGGCAGAGAACAGCTTGCCGACCGAGGTGCCGATGGCCTGAAACTCGGGAATGGTCACGTACTGGATACCAACGTAGGGCACAGGCTTGGCCGAGGGGTGCGCCGGGTCGGCGTGTTGCATCATTTGCAGCGTGACCTTGGCGAACGGCGCAGCTTTCAGGTAAGCCTCGCTGTAGGTGGAGGCGCGGGTGCCAGGCGGCACGTTGCTGATGCCGTCCGTCTCGGCGACCAGCTGGATATACGCCTTGGACGTCGCCCAGGTGATGAACGCCTTGGCCGCATCCTTGTGCTTGGAGGTGGTCGGTATCGCCAGCGACCAGGCGTAAAGCCATGATGAGCCCTTGTCAGTCACTTCAACCGGCGCAGGTGCAAAGCCGACGCTGTCGACCACCTTGCTCTGTTCCTTGTCCGTCGTGAAGGAGCCGGCCACGCTGGCGTCGACCCACAAGGCGCATTTGCCGCTGTTGAACAGCGCGAGGGTTTCGTTGAAGCCGTTGCTCGACACGCCCGGCGGGCCATAGTTTTTCAGTGTGTTGACGTAGAAATTCGCAGCCTTGCTCCATTCCGGGCTGGTCAATTGCGGTTTCCATTGCTCATCGAACCAGCGCGCGCCGAATGCATTGGCCATGGTACTGAGCAAAGCGATGTTCTCGCCCCAACCGGCCTTGCCGCGCAGGCACATGCCGTAAACGCCCTTGTCGGGCTGATACAGCTTCGCGGCGAAGTCGCCCAGCTGCGTCCAGGTCGGGTGTTCGGGCATGCTCAAGCCTGCCTGCTTGAACAAATCGGTGCGGTAATAAGTGATGGTGCTTTCGCCATAAAAGGGCAGGGCATAGAGCGTGTCCTTGACTGACAAGCCTTGGCGCACGGAGGGAAAGATATCCTCCAGATCGTAGTCCGGCGCAAGATCGGTGATTGGCTCCAGCCACTGTTTGGCGCCCCATAACGGGGTCTCGTAGGTGCCGATGGTCAACACGTCGAACTGGCCGCCCTGCGTGGCGATGTCGGTGGTCAGGCGTTGGCGCAAAACATTTTCTTCGAGCACTACCCAGTTGAGCTTGATGTCGGGATGCTGCTGCTCAAAGGTTTTCGACAGGCGCTGCATGCGGATCATGTCGCCGTTGTTCACCGTGGCGATGGTCACGGTTTCGGCAGCCTGGACGGTCAGGTTGAAAAGGGCGGCGGACACGCCTGCGGACAGGAAAAGCGTTTTCCGAATGTTCATCGTAGTGCTCTCCACCCCGCGCCTTGTCTGGCGGGAGTCATTGTTTTTGTTGTTGGCCACGGTTGAGTCACCCTGGTGGACGGCTTGATTACAGCAGCCCTCAGGGGGCTGAACAAACGCAGCGCGGATGATCGACTGATACTTTTTTAACCGGCCGCGCTCCGGCTGTCCGAAAGCAAAAAAGTATCAGTGCCGGTTTGAACGCGAGCTAGCGCTGGCTGGACGCGAGGGGGTATGTTCAAGCGTCAACAGCGCATTCATAACGATAAAAAGGGGCATCCCGTGCCTGACAGCCGAGCCGCCTTGCTCGAGCAGCGCCCTGCCGAGCTTGAGGTTATTCTCCCGCAGCCCGACCACTGCTTTCGCTGGTACGAGCATGACTATCCCTACGCACTGGCGCGCTGGAACCATCATCCGGAATTCGAAATTCATCTGATCCGCCAGGGCAGCGGCAAGCTGGTGGCCGGGGATTACATCGGTGAGTTCGCGGCAGGGCATGTGGCCCTGATCGGCCCGGATCTGCCGCATGACTGGATCGGCGATCTGGCCCCCGGTGAGCATCTGCCCGGGCGGGACGTGGTGCTGCAGTTTGATGGTGCCGCGTTGCTGGCCTTGCGCGGCACGCTGCCGGAGATAGGCGATTTGCAGCGTCTGTTCGAGCAGGCGCGACGTGGCCTTGAGTTCAGCGGTGCAACAGCGGTGCAGGCCGCGCGCCTGCTTGAACAGATCGGCCCGGCTCAGGGGCTTGAGCGGCTGATTCTGTTCCTGCAACTGGTCAACACGCTGATGAAAGCGCCTGCGCAGGAGGTTCGTCTGCTGGCCAGCACCTGGTATGCACCGACCCTGGATGCGCGCAGCTCCGAACGGATCAACAAGGCGTTCGACTATCTGCTGACCGAATTGACCAGCGATATTCGCCTGTCCGTCATCGCGCAGCGGCTGGACATGAGCGATCCGGGTTTTTCACGCTTCTTCAAGCGCACCACGGGCCATTGTTTTATCGACCTGATGCGCAAACTGCGGGTCCAGCGGGCTTGCCGGCTGCTGCTGCACAGCGAGATGTCAGTGTCGGACATCTGCTTTGAAGTCGGCTATGCCAACCTGTCCAACTTCAACCGGCACTTCCGCGTGGAGATGCAGCAGACGCCCAGTGAATACCGGCGCGCCGCTGCATCGGCCTGATCAATGCTCTGCCGGTTCTTTCGCCTGCGGGGCACGGGTAACGGCATTCACCAGCTTGCCGATGGTCAGGCCCTGCAGAAGGATCGACAGCAACACCACGATGTAGGTGATGCTCAGCAGCAGATCGCGTTCCGGCCCGGTGGGCAAGGCCAGCGCCAGTGCCACCGAGACACCGCCGCGCAAGCCGCCCCAGGTGAGGATGCGGATCGTGCCGTGCGGCACCTTGCGCCAGCGACGCAGGAGCAGGATGGCCGGGGCCACGGTGACGAAGCGCGACAGCAGAATCGCCGCCGCCAGCAGGCTGGCCGCAATCAGGTGCTGCCACGAGAACGGCAACAGCAACAACTCCATGCCGATCAGCGCGAACAGCAGTGCGTTGAGCATGTCATCCAGCAGCTCCCAGAAACCGTCCATGTAACGACGGGTCATGTCGTTCATCGCCAGATTACGTCCCAGGTTGCCGATGATCAGGCCGGCCACGACCATCGCGATAGGACCGGACACATGCAGTTCAGACGCCATCGCCGAGCCGCCGATCACCAGTGCGAGAGTCAGCATGACTTCGATCTGATACTGCTCGATGCTTTTGATCATCAGGTACACGGCATAGCCGATCAGGCCGCCGAACAGCACACCGCCGACCGCTTCGTGGACGAACAGCAGAGCGGTTTCGCCCACCGTCGGCGTTTCGCCCAGCTGCGCAATACCCAGCAGCACGGTGAACACCACCACCGCGGTGCCATCGTTGAACAGGCTTTCACCAACGATGGTGGTTTTCAGCGGTTTGGAGGCGTTGGCGGTACGCAACACACCGAGCACCGCAATCGGATCGGTAGGCGAGATCAGTGCACCAAACAGCAGGCAGTACAACGGGCTGACGTGCCAGCCGAACAGGGCGAAGATCCAGTAGGCCAGTGCGCCGATCACGGTAGTGGCAATCAGCACCCCGAAAGTCGCCAACAGGCCGATGGGCCAACGGTAGCTCCTCAAATCGCCAAGGTTGACGTGCAGCGCCCCGGCGAACAGCAGGAAGGACAACATCCAGTTCATCAGCAGGTCGCCGAAGTCGATCTGACCGATCAATTGTTGAACGCGATCTTCCAGGCCGGGATAGCCCAGAAAGCTCAGACCCTGCAACAGCAACGAGAACATCAGCGCAGTGACCATCACGCCAATGGTGGGGGGCAGACCGATGAAACGGTAGTTCACGTAGGTCAGCAGCGCAGTGAGGCAGATAAAACCAGCAGCGAGTTCAAGCATCCGTCATTCCAGAGTCCGTAAGTGCAGTGTCTCGATCACCGTAACCGAGCCTGTGTTTGATGGACTGGATCTACGTCCAGACACATCTCGACACGCCACAGTGGGGTTTGCGTTGACCACGCAAAGGCGGTGATGTTGCAAAAAATGCTGGAATCACCCAGCGAAGCTGGATTTGAGACGGGAGAGGCAGGGCATTGCAGACGCAAAAAAATCAGCCCGAATGACGGTCCGGGCTGACGGGGGATGTAACGCTGAGTGGCCTTCCTGGCAGGATCAGAATCATTGGCTGTTTCTGCATCCGCCGAGGACCTGATACTGAACCGTGTTCAGCTTGCCCTTGGAGTCTTCGTAAGTCATCAGCTTTGGCATCACGCTACAGGTTTGCAGATCCGGGGATTTGCGGACCAGCTTGGCAATGTCCAGCTTCATGCCGTAGGTGTACTCCTTGATCTCCGGCATTGGCTTGTTATGGATGGCGGCATACTTCTGCACGCTGGCCTGGTGCTCCTTGATCACCGTAGTGGCTTTGACTTCATCAGAGGTGTAGGCGAAAGCACTGATGGGCGAAAGGATGACCAGAGCAAGTAACAACGATTTGGCTGTGCGCATTTTCTTTTGTCTCCGTTTGAATGTGGCTTAACCCTAACCAATGCGCACTAACCGGAAGGTTGCTGAAACATTACAAATCGGTCATCTCGAAGATGTCAGCTTCCTAACAGTATTGTCATTGTTCGCTCACCTTCCTGTTAGCTCCCCCTCCGTAAGCTTGTTTCATCCCTGACGAGCGCCGAGCGCTGCGCAGGTCCGACATTCAACCGATAAAGGTAACGATGATGAAACTGGTCAAATCGATGGTCTTCGCAGTAGCTGCCTTGTCCGCCAGCGCAGCCTTTGCCGACGACGGTAACGAGTACGCAAGCACAGCGGCTGACAAGATGCGTCTTGCACAGGAACTGCGCTTCAAGGAACAGAACAGCAGCAATAAAGCCGAGCGCTACGTCAATACAGACGACAACGCCAAGGCCGAGCGGTCGACCAAGTCCGAAGGCTGATGCCTTTGCTGCCCGACCCGCTGCACCCCTATTCGCCCTTTGTAGCAGCTCCCTGCTCCTTTGGTCGGGGCGAATCTTTAAGCGTCCTTCGGGGCGCTTTTTTTATTCCCGTATCTACCACAAATCGTTATCACGCCCGTGCTCCAGCGCCCGTGGGAGCGAGCTTGCTCGCGAAAAGGCCGTTACAGCCGCCAGAAGGAGTGCACTTGAACCAGGGAATGCAGTTTTAGACGCTCTGCGCCCTATCTTGAATGTTGGCTTGTGTTGGTCAAAGCGTGAGTCATTTTTATTGAATAGACACACGCTGCAGCGCATTTCCTTTCATATTTGTAATCCCGCTGTCACCCCGCCGTTATCTTCGCCACTTCAAGATGGTGCCCCACTGGCAGCTCTCGTACCTATAAAAAGAGCCAGGTCGACATGTTTATAACAATCTGCCGATTAGACGGAGCGCACATGACTCAACTTAAAACACTATCACTGGCCCTGTGCTCGACCCTTGCCGGTGTCGCACCGGCTGCCGTATTCGCCGAAGAACAGAAAGAAGGCTTCATCGAAGGCAGCACGCTGACCGTACTCAACCGCAACTTCTACATGAACCGCGACCACCGCAACGGCGAATCCAGCCCGACCGGCAATGGTTACTCCGAAGCGTGGGCGCAAGGCATCATCGGGCGATTCCAGTCAGGTTTCACTCAAGGCACCTTCGGCGTCGGGGTCGATGCATTTGCCATGATCGGCATCAAGCTCGACACCGGTGACGGCCGCAACGGCGGCCGCAGCGCATTCGACGTGCTGCCGGTCGATGGGGAAGGCCGCGCCCGTGACGAATACACCAAGGTAGGTGGTTCGCTGAAGGCCAGAGCCTTCGACACCGTCGTCAACGTGGGCGATGTGTTTCCCTCCACCCCCGTGGTTGCCTTCGGCGACTCCCGACTGCTGCCGGAAAGCTTTCGCGGCGTTACCGCCGTCAACAACAGTATCACCCGACGCGATTTTCGTTGTCTACACGCTCGACGTCAGACGGGGCGCGGCCTGCGCGCAGGTCGGTTCCGGTGATGTGCTGTCGCTGCATAAAATCGCCCAGACGCGGTTTCAGGCACTGTCGCTACGGCCCACATACGCTATTTTAAATTTCTGTCACACGAGTCATTTCCCATGCCCGAGCTACTCACTCCATACGATCCGGCGCACGCCATTATCGACCCGCAGGCGGTGGCCATTTTTCTCACGGATGCGCTTCAGGCGGGTGATGCAGGTTATGTCGGCAAGGTATTAGGCATGGCGGCACACGCCAAGGGTATAGGTGTAATCGCCGAAGCAATGGGAGTTACACACGATCATTTGGAAGATTTTTTCAGCGCTTGTGACACCCCGAGTGCAAAAACACCGGCGCTAGGCCGGTGTCAGATCACATCTAGGCTTCTACAATTAACAAGAGACATTCAAACCGCAAGCAGAGATAAAATCACGTATCGGTATATCAAGAAAGCTACTCTCTCCAGCGGAAAGAGCATCTTGCAATGTGACGATGTCCTTTTCAAAGTCCAAAGAAACGTCAAAGCAATTAAACTCGAACTCCCTGAGCAGAACGCTTTTTGAGCACATCCGCTCATCAAAAGCATCTTTCAAAATAGAGCGAACGCTGTCGTCCAGCTCTTGGGCGACAAATCGTTCTATTAGTGTGCAGTCACTGCTCATAACCATTCCTAACTAGTACGGGAACGCTGTCTGAATCACACCATTCCGAACATTTATTTTGATTGTCGATGTTGGAGCGCCTGAGACGCTTCTTCCAATCACCTTACCTGCGTTGTACTCAATAACATGCCCACCTGGGCCATTAGGAGTTACCTTCCCATACCTCAGTGCGTTATCAACATAACTAGAGACATCTTTAACAGATGTTCCTTGCGAGAACTTACTAACATTCGAAAATCCTGAGTCAGGTCCGTGGCGATAGAATACATGCTCAATGCCTGTCATCAAACCGCCTTTTTTATAAGTGCTCGCGCTCCACGATGCATCTATTTGTCTTGGGGCTGGTAATGCCTTGATCGTGTCATCTACAACAGCCCCAGTTCCTTTTGCACCACCCGAAGAGCTTTTGCATAAACCGAACGGATCAACCCACCCATTAGGATTAGGCGCATACAGATAGAGATTATCCCCACCACTCAACCCAATCGGATCCTGCGTAATAAACCGTCCAATCTCCGGATCGTAATACCGAAACGTGTTGTAGTGAAGCCCCGTCTCGACATCAAAATACTGACCCTGAAACCTGAGGTTCTGCTCGACCTCGTTCACCACCAGTTTCTCAACCGCGCCCCACGGCCGATATTTGGCCCGCCAGACGATCTGCCCTTCAGCGTCGGTCATCTCCAGTGGCGTACCAATCTGGTCGGTGTGGAAGTAGTAGACCTTGTTCTCTACCTCGCCCTCTTTCTCATCAACACGGGCCAAAGGCGCATAGCTGCCGCGTTCGTAGAGGTACAGGCTGCTCTGCCCAGGACTTTCTTCACGCAACATCCGCAATCCCTGCCAGAGAAAGCGTTTCTGGCCGGTCTGCCCCTTGATCTTCCACTGTTTGCCAACGCGCCTGCCCAGGCTGTCGTACTGGTAGCTGCTGGTGCTTTCCACCTGTGTGTCGGCCATGGTCTCGGTTTTGACCAAGCGGTTTTCGCAGTCGTAGGTGAAGGTCTGCCAGCGCACGATGCCGACCGTTTTCTCTATCAGGTTGCCCCAGGCGTCGTATTTGTATTCGTGGTTCGCCCACTGTTTGAGGCGATTGTCTTTGACGTGGTCGAAGCGGCTGGTGTTGAAGTTCAGGCGGTTGGCGGTAGCGTCGTAGCGGAATTCTTCGCCGTCGAAACGTTTTTCG
This sequence comes from Pseudomonas cerasi, assembly GCF_027983475.1. NCBI lineage: Bacteria > Pseudomonadati > Pseudomonadota > Gammaproteobacteria > Pseudomonadales > Pseudomonadaceae > Pseudomonas > Pseudomonas cerasi. The sequence goes on along the minus strand of NZ_JAQJVM010000004.1, from coordinate 260,668 downwards.
GGGTTGTGCTCAAGCAGGCGGCCGTTGGCTTCGTATTCGTAGGTGACTTCGCCACGCAATTTGTCGGCCGGGTCATATACTTAGCGCCATTGCTCATCTATATCGCTTTATCTGGGTTTTTAAAGAGCCATTTTTAATATTCAATATTATCATCCGCGTCTTGGATGCTTACGGCCAAAAGAGAATGTTTAATGATGCTCCTTTCGTTTGTTGGTCTTCTGGTTTTTTTAAAGTCTAGATGTAAGTGGTTCTCCATTTTTCATTGTCTTGAAATTCGCGTTTTTGTATTCTGCATGTATTGTCTTTTATTGAGAAGGTCAATCTGTAGGTTTGTCTTAGGCCGTGCTTTTTTTTATATACTAAGCTTGCAGTCTTTTTTGAAGAGATTTCTAACCTTATCGATTCTTCTTCAAACTCATATTCAGGATGCATGCTGCATACCAGATTCTCTAATCGATCATAGTTTCTGCCTTTTTCAGTAACGTAAGTCGAAAAGATTGCTAGTAACTCAGCGCGCGCACGTCCATCCGCATTAGGCGTACTGTTATTTGCGTCTCTGTTCTCTCTCTTGTGCGTATAAAACCAATTTTCCCAATTGCGCAATGCCGTCGAAAAATCGCGAAACGTTTTTTCTACAACTTCCTCGTTAAGCTCGGTGCTTATGTTAGTTGTTGAATTCTGCGCCATCAATTAACTTCCCGTTACGATAAAGGTCATAATAAGTTTTAGTGGGGCGTGTGCCGCCATTTGCATATTGGTAAACGATTTAAAGATCAACTGGCCCATTGTCTTTAACCTCGTTCGCAATTGCTCGTTCGAAGTCTCTGAACAACCCTCTATTAACTTTCGATAGCTGTGGAAAGACCCCATCCTTACCACCCGATCCACCAAGAAGCTTAGCGATTATGTGACCAGCATCATCGTCCGGATTGCCAAGGCTTCTCGCCCAACTCCGGGACGACGCGTTTGTCGCAGTTCCGCCTTTTTTGATGTCGGCCTTGGTAATCGTAGCCGTTGCTCGCAAAGGCTGTCCTGCGGTGCCTCGGGTAACACTCGCATTGACGCACCAGCCTAACGGATCAACCCACCCATTAGGATTAGGCGCATCTTGATAAAGATTCTCCCAACCACTCAGCCCAATCGGATGCGGTGTAATAAACCTTCAAATCGCCGGATCGTAATACTGGGACGTTTCGTAGTGAAGGTTTCCTATGCTTTTTGTTGAATTAATCAAGCGGTCACTTGTCTGGTTGTTTGATTTTATTTTTAGAGATGAACGACATTGCGTGTATGATGCTGTTGTTAACGCGGTTTATAATAAAAATCAATACTTCTTTATCTATGTGTACGGAGGCCCAACTCGTTGGCATGTCTTTTGGTAGTTTTTTTAATTTCTCAATACATGTCTGAGCGCCTACAAGTGGTCTTTTTTCTAACTGCAGCCTCTCCATTCTATAATTAACAATTTCTTTAAGCTCTGAGCATTTATGTATGTCGTACCTATCTATGTTAATGCCGTTCACCAAAGCCTTATCTTTTTTTGAGCAAGATAGTAAGGCTCTGGTGTCTTTGTCAATGTCGTTAATTGACAGTGCCTCGTCAATGGTTTGAGTGGTTATTGACTTTTTAGAGTTCATCTGAAGTAAATACCTGTAATTTATCTCTTATGCCCTTAAGTAAAATTTCTGACTCGCCATATTCATCAGGCGAAAACTCCCAGCGCCATGTATCACCTGGCTTAGGTGCCCCGGTCGGTGTTCCTAAAATTACACCTCCCGGGCCTTGTCTATTAGCCCACCATTTAGCAATTTCTAGATCTCTCGTCCATGATGTGTAAGAACTTATATCAGATACATCACCGCCGTTGTGCGATGCAGGACTAATATCACTATCAATTTTGCCTGGCCTAGCCACACCCCTCTTAGCATCATCAATAGCTGGATGGTTGGCGCTCACTCCCCGGAACAGTTCGCAAGCCCAACCCAGAGCATCAGTCCATCGAATTGGATTAGGCGCATACTGATAGAGATTCACACCACCAGCCAACCCAATCGGATCCTGCGTAATAAACCGCCCAATTTCCGGATCGTAATACCGAAACGTGTTGTAGTGAAGCCCTGTCTCGACATCGAAATACTGCCCCTGAAACCTCAGGTTCTGCTCGACCTCGTTCACCACCAGCTTCTCAATCACCCCCCACGGCCGATATTTGGCCTGCCAGACGATCTGCCCCTCGGCATCGGTCATCTCCAGCGGCGTACCGATCTGGTCGGTGTGGAAGTGGTAGACCTTGTTCTCTGTCTCGCCTTCCTGCTGATCAACGCGGGCAAGCGGCGCATAGCTGCCCGGCTCGTAGAGTTAAAAGCTACTCTGTCACGGGGTTTCTTCACGCAGCAAGCGAAGACCTTGCCAGAGAAATAGTCGATGGCCGGTCTTGCCCTTAATGTCGGACTGTTTGGCAACGGATGGTTGATGCCCAGCACTTCGCCGCAGGGTTTGCGTTTCAGTGTGATGGTTTCTGATTCGGCTTTTAAAGAGCTGGTTTTAATATCCAGGATCAATAATAACTACAATTTCAATATCAAAAACTAGCAGAGGTTCAATCAATGGTGTCTCATTGAATCGGTGGGCTGTAACTACAGCTAGCGTTGCTCCAAGCTTATCATTTGCCATGTGAGTTTATTTATTCGGTGCAGGGTATTTCGACAAGCGTAAATCCCTTAAGGTTGCGTTTCAGGATGCGCTCTTTTAATTGCTCGCTGACGATGATGGTTTGCGGGCTTTCAAGAATTCTAAATATATCATGCTCAATAGTCGACACATTCTTAAGTGCCATTTTATAAACTACATATCCATTAGGCCCTTGATCATATTTTGATTTTTCTTTGTCCAAATGATTTTCTAATAGTGGAGTTACGAAAAACCCCACCAGACCTTCTTGAGGCAATTCCAATTTTAATTGTTGTTGTTTTGTGCATTGTAGTGCTTCTGCCGCTTTTTCGGAAGCTATAAGGATGGGCCTAAAAAAAGTATATATGTCCGACAAAGGCTTTTTCTTGTGGTCATCTTCGTTGTACTTGACTTTGAAGGTTTCATCACCTTTCATGTCTGCCTTGCCATAGGCCAACTGGATTGCAAATTGTTGAAGGCTTTTTGCACTATCGCCATCAATCAATGTTTTGTATTTATCGTCTTGAGTGATTTTATAATATTTCACGATTTCACCTAAATAAATTGGCCCACTTACTGTCACGAGAGGCTGCAAGAAGCTCCCCACGTATGTTGTCTAAAGTTTTCATTACCATTGGTTTGCCTCCTGCTTGATCGGCGGCAATTATCATTTCGTTCACATTCTCAAAGTAGATACTGGGATGCTTTCCATTATGTGCAATTCCGGGCAAATCAAAGTCTGTGTTGTTCCTGCTTGGTAAAAATACACCATTAATGGGGTCGTCAATATCAATGTCATGTTTAGCCAAGATTTTCCTCGCGGGCTTCGCTAACTTCGATGTGTCTCCGACGATATGGTGTGCTTCTGAGTTGGCTGGTCGTGCAATGCCACTGTCTACCATTCTGGAACTTAAAGTCTTAGAGCACAGTCCGAGAGGGTCGATTCTGGATGTTGAATTAACAGCATACAGATAGAGATTATCCCCACCACTCAACCCAATCGGATCCTGCGTAATAAACCGCCCAATTTCCGGATCGTAATACCGAAACGTGTTGTAGTGAAGCCCCGTCTCGACATCGAAATACTGACCCTGAAACCTGAGGTTCTGCTCGACCTCGTTCACCACCAGTTTCTCAACCGCGCCCCACGGCCGATGTTTGGCCTGCCAGACGATCTGCCCTTCGGCGTCGGTCATCTCCAGCGGCGTACCAATCTGGTCGGTGTGGAAGTAGTAGACCTTGTTCTCTACCTCGCCCTCTTTCTCATCAACACGGGCCAGCGGCGCATAACTGCCGGGTTCGTAGAGGTACAGGCTGCTCTGCCCAGGACTTTCTTCACGCAACATCCGCAATCCCTGCCAGAGAAAGCGTTTCTGGCCGGTCTGCCCCTTGATCTCCCACTGTTTGGCAACGCGTCTCCCCAGGCTGTCGTACCGGTAGCTGCTGGTGCTTTCCACCTGACTGTTGGCCATGGTCTCGGTTTTGACCAGGCGGTTTTCGCAGTCGTAGGTGAAGGTTTGCCAACGCACGATGCCGACGATTTTCTCGACCAGGTTGCCCCACGCGTCGTATTTGTATTCGTGGTTGCTCCATTGCTTGAGGCGGTTGTCTTTGACGCGGTCGAAGCGGTTGGTGTTGAAGTTCAGGCGGTTGCCAGCGGCGTCGTAGCGGAATTCTTCGCCGTCGAAGCGTTTTTCGGGGTTGTGTTCAAGCAGGCGGCCGTTGGCTTCGTATTCGTAGGTGACTTCGCCACGCAGTTTGTCGAGGGTGCGGCTCAGTTCGCCGGCCGGGTCGTATTCGTAGCGGCGGTGGACCGGGTTGTAGGCGTGCTCGATGTAGCGCTCTGGCTTAATGAGCGGGTTCTGGATCTGTGAGAGTTTTTCAGCGGGCAGTGTGGTTGCGTACTGCCAGGCCTTGCGGCCAAGGGCGTCATAGCCGAAGCAACTGGTGAGTTTGCCCTGCGTGCGATAGATCTCGCGGTGCAGGTCGTCGCGCTCCATGTCGCTGATCAGTTGGCCATCGAGGTTCAGTTGATGCAGGTGACCGCTGCCGTAGTACAGGTGATTCAGGTGCTGGCCGGTGGGAAGGGTCAGTGTGGTCAGGTTGCTGAGCGGATCGTAGTCGTAGGCCAGCGCGCCCTGGGGCGACGATTCCTGTGTCAGGCGGCCCAGAATGTCGTAAGCGAATTCCAGTTTTTCAGCCGTGACACCGATCTTTCTGCCGCCGTCAGTGGGTGTGCGCTGAATGGACAGCAGGCGGTCGCTGTCGTCGTAGGTGAAATCCTGACGGGCGTCGTCGTTGAGTCTGGCCAGCAAGCGGCCAATCGGGTCGCGCTCGAAATGCGTGCTGCGCTGTGGTCGCTCACCTTTCTCGCTGTAGCCGATTTCCTCGACCTGAGTCAGGTGTCCGCCGAGGTTGTAGCTGAAACGGCGGGTCAGTTGGTCGATGCGCTTTTCTTCGATCAGCCGGTCGGAGTCGTCGTAGGCGAATGTGTAGGTGGCGTCGTTTTCATTGATCAGCGCGGCAAGGCGCAGGGCCTTGTCGTACTGGTAGCCTACGATAAAACCCTTGGGGTCCTGGCGTCTGATCGGCAGGCCACGGGCGTTGCGTGCCAGATGCGTGGTCTGGTCCTTGCCGTTGGTGTGCGTGAGCACCTGGCCGTGGGCGTTGTAGGTGAAGCTCTCGCGGGTGCCGTCCGGATGGTTGATGCTCAGCACTTCGCCGCCGGGTTTGCGTTCCAGTGTGGTGGTGTTGTTCAGGGCATCAGTGACGGCGACCAGTTGATCGCGCTCGTCGTAACGGTACCAGGTGCTCTTGCCCGAGCAGTCCTGGAAGCGCTCGACCTGCGCCAGGTTGTTCCACCACAGGTATTTGGATTTGTAGGTCGCATCGATGATGGTGTGTGGCAGGCCATCTTCGCTGTTGAGGTATTCGGTCTTTTGACCCAGCGCGTCGATCTCGGCAACCAGATTGCCTTTCGAATCGTAGCGGGCCGTCCAGATGGCGCCGTCAGGGTAAGCGATCTGTTTGACCAGTGTGGTCTTGTAGTGATGCTGATAACGCGTGGTTCGGCCCAGCGGGTCGGTTTCTGCGGTCAGGCGTGACAGATCGTCGTATTCGAAGCTCAGTTGATTGCCGTCAGGCAGCGTCAGACCGGTGATATTGCCGGTGTCGTCCAGCGCGATACGGTACTGCTCACCGCCGAAATCAGTGCTGGCGATGACGCGACGGTCCTTGTTGTAGGTCACCTCGGCGCGACGCCCCAGCACATCGGTTACGCGCGTCTGGCGCGCCTCGAAATCATAATCGAAATGAAAGTGCTCGCCGTCGCTGGTCCAGTGCTCGACCACGCGCGGCTTGCCGTCGAGAACTTCCCAGCGGTATTCGCAACTGAGCCCCAGCGCATTGGCGTGGCGGGTCATCAGGCCATCGGTGTAGCTGAAGTTGCGCACCGAGTCGCCATTGCGGTTGTACACACTGTTCAACTGGCCATTGTTGTCGTAGCCATAGCGCACCAGTGTCTCGACGGCCTGGTCGCCGACGATTCGCTTGACGGTGCTCAGACGGTTGGTCACCTCGTCGTAGTGCAGGTGCACGCGATGCCCGCCGGTGGAGCAAATGTCGGTCAGAACGCCGTCTTCGCTGCGTACGAAATGCAGAAAATGACCGAGGGCGTTTTCGACGCGTTGCAGGGGAAATGGCTGGTTGTCGTCGGGCACTTCACCGAAGTAGTAAAAGACGTTATCCAGTGTTTGCAGCAGGTAATGACCACCCTCGGTACGCACCAGGTACAGCTGTTCCTGTGCGTTGTAGATGCGCTGGTTGTAGTCCAGTGTCACGAAGGGCACGCTGCGGCCCTGATTGTCGCTGAGGTACAGAAAGCTGCCCTTGCGCCGCAGGCTTTGTTCCCAGGGCAACACCCAGCCCTTGCCCAGCGCGCTGTCGACATCGAGGTCGCTGGCGTAGAAGCGTGTCCACTCGATCGGCATCAGGCCGGGCAGGCTGAAATCGGACTCGTCGATCAGCAGTTTGCGTCCGGTGGTGGTGTCGACCGGGTTGCCGTGCAGGCCGCCCAGCACTTTTTCGGCCACGGGGGCGACGCCGAAGCGAAAAATGGCGTCCCCGAGAAAGACACCGCCCATAAACTGCAGCGCGCAAGGGCCTGCCGCTTTCAGACCGGCCTGCATGCCCAGCTTGGCAATGCTGAGCACGGCCTTGGCGCCGCCGGCTACGACCAACAGAATGTCCACGGTGTAGCGGGCCATCGCCGAGACTTCGTCGTCCACCGGCAGGTAGCGTTGGGTACCGCCGCCGATGAAGACGTTGGGCGAGCCGGTGCCGATCTTCGCGCCGCAGGTCAGCTTGTCGCCCTTGCGCGCAGCGGGCTGGCCGTTGATGAAGACGTTGCTGGAGCCTTCGGCCACCTTGACGATCGGCGAGTGCTTGTCACACACGGCGGTGCTTTCGATGGCAAAGGCAGCGGGGCGGCCATTGATGAACACGTTGGGCGAGGCAGATTCGATCTGCCCCGCGGGAGAGCTGAAGGCGCTGCCGATACTCTCCCCGATACTGGCGATGGCATTACCGGCCAGGCCGACTGCCATGGCCAGTAAAAAACCGCCGAACCCGCACGTGGCGAAGGTGAGCGAGACATACGCCACTGCCGCGATGCCCACGATCGCTCCGAGCACAAAGCCCGCCATCGCACCGGTGTGTTCGATCTCATCCAGTAACCGCGCTGCCTCGAACATCGCCGTTACTCCTGCGGGCTGCGAGTAGTTGAGGTGCGATCACCTGGCGTGACGCTGATGTTCTGCAACGGATAGTCCATTAAAGCGTGTCCTGTCAGCGATGAAATAGAGTTCAGGGGGCGGTCAGGCCTTCAAGCATGCTGTCAAAATCCAGCAACCAGGTTTTCAGCGCGGGCTTTTCGGAGTCAATCACGCAGCCCACGCTCAGCCATTGGCGTTCGTTGTGATCGGCACACGGCACGATGGCACCGATCAGGCGTCCATGCCGCTCTTCAAGGCCTGCGCGAAAATGAAAATCCAGCGCCAGCGCGGCATTACCCGCCAACAGCGTTTCATAGTGGCGAATGACCTGGACTTCGCCATGCAGTGGCTGCAGCGCCTTGACGGCTTCGGCGAACGCTTCGGCAAGCGTTGCCTCTTCAGGTACATCGCGACGCTGAATGGAGACGACGACAGGCTCTCCGCCCACTTGAACGGTGGCTTCAATCGCGTTGCACTGGAAACCTTCCGGAAAGCCGAAGTGGAACCCGCCGAAATTGAAACTGCAGGGCGCGTCGAGCAACGGCTTTGGAACAGGGATGAGCGCTTCGACACGTTCAAGTGCCTGCTGCGCGGCAGCATGTTCGGCTGCCTCACGCGCCAGGGCTTCGTCAGCCAGTCGGCGCTCGGAGATGCGGTCGTAGAGACTGGTGCGCGTCATATGGCAGGAACCTTGTTCGTCAACATCTACATGTCCTTATGCAGGGCGGCCCCAGTGGCTGCCATTTGCAAGTTGACGATAAGTACTTGCACGGGTGGTTTGTATCTCCAGCGGTTACCCGCTTGCCTGGAAGTGTCTGAAAGTCCCGTGTGAAGAAGACTACGGACACAGTCTACTGTCGAAGGCTGAATCGTTTGACCTTTTCCCAAATGAAAGTTCAGTGTGGGCCGGGCAAAGCTCCAGAAGGCTCTGCCCTGAGCCTTCCGGGGTTTAAATAGTTGTTTGAAACCCTATTTAAGCGACTTGAGTTCCACCTCATCCTCCCGCCGATGCGCCCACTGATACAACGCTGGCAACACCAGCAACGTCAGCGCTGTCGACGACAGAATCCCGCCAATCACCACCGTCGCCAGTGGTCGCTGCACTTCGGCGCCAGTCCCGGTGGCGAGGGCCATGGGGATGAAGCCTAAGGAGGCGACCAGTGCGGTCATCAGCACTGGGCGCAGGCGGGTGAGGGCGCCTTCGTTGATGGCGTTGTGCAGCGAGTGGCCCTGTTCGCGCAGGCTGCGGATGAAGGCGATCATCACCAAGCCGTTCAGCACCGCCACACCCGACAGGGCGATGAAGCCCACGCCTGCGGAGATCGACAGCGGAATGTCGCGCAGCCACAGGGCCATGACGCCGCCGGTCAGGGCGAACGGTATGCCGGTGAATACCAGCAGGCCGTCCTTGAGGTTGTTGAACATCATGAACAGCAGCGCCAGCACCAGCAGCAATGCCACCGGTACGACGATTTGCAGGCGTTTGGCGGCAGATTGCAGTTGTTCGAACTGCCCGCCCCAACTGGTCCAGTAGCCGGCCGGGATCTGCACGCCGTTGTCGATGGTGGTGCCCGCTTCTTCGACAAACGAGCCGAGGTCGCGGCCGCGCACGTTGGCGCTGACGATGACCACGCGTTTGCCGTTCTCGCGGCTGATCTGGTTCGGCCCGAGCACCAGGTCGAGGCTGGCGACCTGAGACAGGGAGATAAAGCTGATCTGCTGGTTGCCCGCACTGCTGCCAGTAACTGCAGGCACCGGAATGAGCAGGCTGGAAAGCCCGTCCACATCGGTTCGCAGTTGCTCGGAGAGGCGCACCACCATGTCGAAACGGCGGTCGCCCTCATACAGCGTGCCCGCCTGACGACCGCCCAGCGCAATGGCGATGGCGTCCTGCACATCGGCCACGTTGAGGCCGTAACGCGCGGCCTTGTCGCGGTCGATGTTGATGGTCAACACCGGCAGCCCGGTGGTCTGCTCGACTTTGACTTCCGAAGCACCCGGCACTTTTTGCAGGGTGGCGGAGATTTTAGCGGCGGTCTGGTTCAGCACGTTCATGTCGTCGCCGAAGACCTTTACCGCGACATCGCTACGCACCCCCGAAACCAGTTCGTTGAAGCGCAACTGAATAGGCTGGGACAGTTCGTAGTTGCTGCCCGGCACACTGGCGGCGGCCTTTTGCAGGTCGGCTATCAGTGCCTCGCGGGATTTGTCCGGGTCCGGCCATTCGCTTTGTGGTTTGAGCATCACGTAGCTGTCGGAGATGTTGGGCGGCATCGGGTCGGCGGCGATCTCGGCGGTGCCGGTGCGGGCGAATACGCGCTGCACTTCCGGGACCTTTTCGACGATGGCTTTTTCCAGACGCTGCTGCATGTCCACCGACTGGGTCAGGCTGGTGCCGGGCACACGCAGCGCCTGCAAGGCGAAGTCGCCTTCGCTCAGGCTGGGGATGAACTCGCTGCCCATGCGGCTGGCGGTGAAGCCGGACAGCACGATCAGCACCAAGGCCATGCCGAACGCTATTGAGCGATGCCCCAGTACCCAGCTCAGTATCGGTGCGTAGCGCTGGCGAGCGGTGCGCATCACAAAGCCTTCTTCTTCCTTGACTTTGCCGGTGACGAACATGGCGATGGCGGCAGGCACGAAGGTCACCGAAAGAATCATGGCGCCGAGCAGGGCGATGACCACGGTGAAGGCCATCGGGTGGAACATTTTGCCTTCCACACCGGTGAGGGCGAAGATCGGCAGATACACGACCATGATGATCAACTGACCGAAAATCAGCGGCCGACGCGCTTCTCTGGCGGCGGCGAAGACCTCATGGAAACGCTCGCTGCGGGTCAGCATGCGGCCTTGCTTTTGCTGGGCATGCGCCAGCCTGCGGATTGCGTTTTCGACGATCACCACCGCGCCATCGACAATGATGCCGAAGTCCAGTGCGCCCAGGCTCATCAGGTTGGCGCTGACCTTGTTGGTGAACATGCCGGTGAAGGTGAACAGCATGGCCAGCGGAATCACCATGGCGGTGATCAGCGCAGCACGGATGTTGCCGAGGAACAGAAACAGAATCACGATGACCAGAATCGCGCCTTCGATCAGGTTCTTCTTGACCGTCGCGATGGCTTTTTCCACCAGCGTGGTGCGGTCATAAACCGTTACCGCTTCCACACCTGCAGGCAGTGTGCGGTTGATGTCGGCGAGCTTGGCGGCCACGGCCTGCGATACCGTCCGGCTGTTTTCACCGATCAGCATGAACACGGTGCCGAGCACCACTTCGCGGCCATTTTCGGTGGCGGCACCGGAGCGCATTTCCTTGCCGATGCCGACTTCGGCCACGCTGCTGATTCTGATCGGCGTGCCCTGCACGTTGGCAATGACGATGTTGGCGATGTCATCCACGGTGCCCAGTTGACCCGGTGCGCGAATCAGTAACTGCTCGCCGCCGCGTTCTATATAGCCTGCGCCGACGTTGGCGTTGTTGCGCTCCAGCGCTGCCACCAGATCGTTCAGCGTCAGCTTGTAAGCGGCTAGTTTTTTCGGATCAGGCGCGATCTGGTACTGCCTGGCGAAACCGCCGATGGTGTTGATCTCGGCCACGCCCGGTACGTTGCGTAATTGCGGCTTGATGATCCAGTCCTGAATCACCCGCAGGTCGGTCGGCGTGTACGGCGTACCGTCCTCCTTCAGCGCGCCCTCGCGCGCTTCGACTGTCCACAGGAAGATCTCGCCGAGGCCGGTGGAGATCGGCCCCATCATCGCATCGACGCCTTCCGGCAACTGGTCCTTGGCAATCTGCAGGCGCTCGTTCACCAGTTGGCGGGCGAAGAACAGGTCGGTGCCGTCCTCGAAAATCACCGTGACCTGCGACAGGCCCGAGCGCGACAGCGAGCGCGTCTGTTGCAGGCCGGGCAGGCCCGCCATGTTGGTCTCGATGGCGAAGGTGATGCGCTGCTCGGTTTCCAGCGGCGAGAAGCCGGGCGCAGATGTATTGATCTGCACCTGTACGTTGGTGATGTCGGGGACCGCATCGATGGGCAGTTTCTGGTAGCTGGCGATGCCCAGCCCAGCCATGAGCAGCACAGCAAGCATCACGACGATGCGCTGTTCAATCGCGAATTGAATCAACCGTTCAAACATGGGGGTGTACTCGTGGGACGCAGATCAATGGGCGTGCTCGGCGGAGCCTTTGCCCAGCTCCGACTTGAGGATGAAACTGCCAGCGGTGGCCACTTGTGTGCCGGCCGCCAGGCCCTTGACGATTTCCACGTGGCCACCATCGCGGCGGCCCAGTGTCACCGGCGTCAGTTGAAACCCTTCAGCGTTGCGCACGAAGACCGAGGGTTTGTCCTCGACCGACTGGATCGCCGTTTCGGGAAGACTGACCGCCACACTGGCCTGCTCGGCGGCGACTTCCACCGAAACGAACAGGCCGGGACGCCACGCGCCCTGCGGGTTGGCCAGTGTCACGCGCACGGCCGCAGCGCGGGTCTGCTCGCCCAGCAGGCTGCCGACGTAGCCGACTCGTCCTTCGACCCGGGCATTCAGGTCGGGCGCACTGACGATGACCGGACGACCGACCACCACCTTGTCCAGATCCCTGGGCGCTACGCCGAAGGTGGCCCAGACACGCGACAGGTCGGACAGCGTGAAGGCATTGCTCGCTTCGCTGACCATCTCGCCGATGCCCAGGTGCTTTTCCACGACCACGGCATCAAACGGTGCGATCAGCTCGTAGCGGCTTCCCGCCGAAGGATGGGTGCTGGCACCGATGGCGCTGATCTTCTGCCGCGCGTTGGCCAGGTTGATGTCAGCTTCCTGAAAGTCCTGACGGGCCTGCAAGTAATCCTGCTCGGCCGAGATTCTGTCTTCCCAGAGCTTCTTTTCGCGTTGCAAGGTCAGGCGCGCCAGTTCCTGACGTCGTTGTGCAGCGTTCAATTCGCTGCGTTGATCGGAAATCTGCTGGCTGGCAATCACCGCCAGCACCTGGCCCTTCCTCACCGATTGACCCAGATCGACCTTCACCGCTTCGACCACGCCGCTGACCCGCGGCACGACATGCGCAGTGCGGTCTTCATCGAAGCGGATTTCACCGGGGAAGGTCACGGTCGTGCTCATCTGCCGGGGTTCTGCAGTGGCCAGCTCGATGCCTGCCGCCTTGATCTGCCCGGCAGTCAGCTCGATGTGTCCCTCATCCTCTTCGTGAGAAGCTTCCGAGGCTGCGGCGTCCGATTTTTTCGCCTCGTCGGCGTGGCCTGGCTCTTCAGCATGGCCCTGCCCGGATTCATGCGCGTGCTCATCGGCTGACGGTTCTGGTCCGGCTGCGAACGGCAGCCTCTGCGGGTTCAGGGTCAGACTGCCCAGACCAATGATGACCACCACCGCCAGCGCGATGGCAATGCTTCGTTTGTTGTTCATGAAGGCTCCCGGCGATCAGGTGCGTGCAGCACTTTTGGATACGCTCGATACAGGCGGAAAAGGAAAGTCAGGGGTTGAGGCTGAAACGGTTGAGATCACCGTGGATTCGCTCGATGGCGACTCTGGCGTCGGTGGCGGTGGCCAGCGATTCGAGGTACTGGCTGCGCGCCGAGATCAGCGTTCGTTGCGCGTCCAGCACTTCGAGAAAGCCGAACTTGCCCATCTCGAAACCGCGCGTTGCCGTGTCGACGGCACGTTGCGCGGCGGGCAGGATCACGCGGTCGAAGGACTCGACTTCCTGCGCGGCGGTGTTCCATTGATCGAGGGCGGACTGCGTCTGGGTGCGCAGCTTCAGTTCGACGGCGTTACGCAGGTCGCGCGACTGATCGGCACGGCGTGATGCCGCGAGCACGTTGCCCTGGTTCCGGTCGAATAGCGGGAGCGGCATCGACAGGCCCACGACGTTGACCCGCTCGCGCTCTTCGCGGCTGTACTGGCTGCCAACGCTGACGGTCAGGTCAGGGATGCGCTTGGCGCGCTCCGAACCCAGCGCGGCTTCGCGCTGCTCGATCTGGGTCTGCGCCAGGCGCAGCTCGGCGGACTGATTGAGGGCGGTCAGTAGCTTTGCGCCCGGTGGCAGCTTGCCTGGCGACAGGTCGCTGTAGTCCAGACGTTCGAAAGAGGCGACCGGCGAACCGGTGGTGCGCGCCAGCTCGCGGTGGCTGTTGATTTTCAGGGTCTCGGCGCGGCGTACCAGCAGGTCGGTTTCGGCCAGTTGTACCTGGGCGCGTGTGGCTTCCACCGGTGACACCTTGCCTGCCCGAACACGCCCCTCGGCAACCTGCAGGCCGCGTTCGGCCAGTGTTCTGGACTGGCGCGCCAGGTCCAGACCTGCCTGCGCCCGCGCCGCTGCGTAGAACGCCTGAACCACCTCGGCACGCAGCTCATTGCCGCGACGCTCCAGCTCCAGACGCGCAGCGTCCTGCCCTTTGCTGGCGGCCTCGATGCGCGCCCCGCGCTTGCCGCCCAGTTCCAGTACCTGGCTGAGCATCACGGTGGTGGTGCTGGTCTCGCGGCGGGTGTCTTCCACTTCCCATGACACGGTCGGGTTGGGGATCAGCCCGGCCTGTTGCCGATCACCCTCGGCAACGCCGATCTCCCACTGGGCTGCGGCAAGTTCCGGGTTACGGGCGAAGGCTGCCTCCAGTGCCTGAGCCAGGCTGATGCCTTGGGCTGCGGCGATGCCAGGGGCAACAAACGGTAACAACACCAGGCACAGTGCGGCGACTCTCATAGCGCACTCCCTGCCAATCGATCTATACGCTGAGCGCGCACGTTATTCTCCAGTCGCATGACTCACCCCATCGAAAGCAAAAAACAAACAGGCACCAGGGCGCTGAAGTTGGCTGAGGGGACTTTATGCAACCGGAGTTATCAGAGGGATTGCTGCAAAATTACGATTTTGTTATCCAGCGGGATGGGCGTTTCTTTTCAGTACACTGCACGGCATCGTCATTCATCGTTCATCAAACAGGAAGCCTGGTTATGCGAATCCTTGTCGTCGAGGACGAGCCAAAAACTGCCGAATACATGCATCAGGGGCTGACCGAAAGCGGCTATATCGTCGATATCGCTGCAACCGGCCTCGATGGTCTCTATCTCGCGCAGCATCAGGCTTACGATGTGGTGATACTGGACGTGAACCTGCCGGAGATGGACGGCTGGGAGGTGTTGAGCCGCCTGAGGAAGACCGTCAGTACGCGCATCATGATGGTCACTGCACGAGGCCGTCTCGAAGAGAAGGTCAAGGGCCTGGAAATGGGCGCCGATGATTACCTGGTCAAGCCATTCGAGTTTCCCGAGTTACTGGCACGGGTCCGCACGCTGATGCGCCGCAGCGAGCAGACCACCACGTCCAAGGTGTTGCAGGTCGGCGATCTGGAGCTGGATCAGGGGCGCCACAGGGCATTCCGTGGTAGCCAGCGCATCGACCTGACGACCAAGGAGTTCGCGCTGCTGCACCTGTTGATGCGGCACAGCGGCGAAGTCATGTCGCGCACCCAGATCATTTCTCTGGTCTGGGACATGAACTTCGATTGCGACACCAATGTGGTGGAGGTGTCGATCCGCCGTCTGCGGGCGAAGATCGACGATCCGTTCGAGACCAAGCTGATTCACACGCTGCGTGGCGTCGGTTACGTACTGGAAGTGCGTGAATGAAGCTGACCCGTCTTTCGACACGCCTCGGATTGACGGTCGCGGCGCTCATCGGGTGTCTGGTGCTGGTCATGGAAATGCTTGCCTACACAGCCATTTCCCGTCAGCTCGATATACGTGCCGAAGACAGTTTGAGCGAGAAGTTCAGGCAGATCGAACACAGCATGAGCGAGGGGTTTCTGGGCATCGAGGACATTGTCCAGTACCCGCACACGCTGCGTGACCAGATCGTCGGGCATGACAGCTTCTCGCTGACCATTCTCGACGCGGGCAACCCTCGGCAAGAGCTGATGAGCGTTGGTAACGTAGAGGGGCGAAATCTGCCGGTTCCCGATACCGATGCGCTGCCGCCAGGCTTTCAGGAACTGAAATCCGCCCAGGGCCACAAGATTCTGCTGGGTTACAGGGCCGTACGCCTCAAGACCGGTCAGGACGTGCTGGTCAGGCTGTCCATGGACAGGGAAAGCGACACCGCGCTGTTGCACGCTTACGTCAGATCGACCTGCATGGCCTTGCCGGTGATTCTGTTGCTGGTCGGCTTTGGCGTCTGGTGGGTGGTGCGTCGCGGGCTCAGGCCGCTGCAGGCATTCAGGAAAGTCACCGCGCTGATCTCGGCCCGCGACCTGTCTCATCGCATGAAAGTGAAGGGCCTGCCTGACGAGTTGCGCGACCTGGCACATGCCGTCAACTTCATGCTGCACAGGCTGGACGGCGATGTGCAGCAATTGGCGCAGTTCTCGGACGACCTCGCGCATGAGCTGCGCTCGCCGATGAACAACCTGATGGGTCGGGCGCAGGTCACGCTGTCCAGACCGCGCCCGTCGGAGGAATACAAACAGGCGCTGGAATCCTGCAGCGAAGAGCTGGAGCGCATGTCGCGCATGATCAGTCAGATGCTGTTTCTGGCCAGCGTCAGCCAGCCCTCAGCGCCATTGCCGGTCGAGGTCATCGACCTTCGCGAGGAGGCAGACAAGGTCGCCGAACTGTTCTCCTCCTCGGCGGAGGATCGCGACATCACCCTGCAGGTTCATGGGCACGCCAGGGCGACCGGGGACAGGCTGATGATTCAGCGAGCGATTTCCAATCTGCTGTCCAACGCCATTCGCCATGGTCTGTCCGGCAGCGTCATTACCCTTACGCTTGCCACGCACGAAGATGAAGTGTCACTGGCGGTGCGCAATGCGGGGGATGGCATTGATGCCGAACACCTGCCGCGCCTGTTCGATCGTTTCTATCGGGTGCATGTCAGCCGCGCGCGACAGCAGGGCGGGACCGGGCTTGGGCTGGCGATTGTGCGCTCCATCATGAGCCTGCATGAAGGGCAGGTGACGGTGCAGAGCGAGCCGGGCCAATTCACCACGTTCAGCCTGATCTTTCCTAAACTGGTGTAATGCGTCAGGTTGGTGGTCGTTCTTCAAGAACCTTTCGCTGACCCCCTGCTCATAGTGTGTGAGCGGGTATTGCCCGGATGCTTCAGATGAAGCTGAACCTATAAGGATGGACGTATGACAGTTGCTTTCTGGTGCGTGCTGGTCGCGATCCTGCTGCCGATTATGTGTGCCGGTATCGCCAAGTTCGGCAGCGGCAAATTCGGCAGTGGGCATAATCATGATCCGCGTGCCTTTCTCGACAAGCTGGAGGGGTTCCCGCGCCGCGCGCATGCTGCCCAGTTGAACAGCTTTGAAGTGACCCCGGCGTTTGCCGCAGCGGTGATCATTGCGCACATTGCCGGTAACGCGCAGTTGGTGACCATTGATGTGCTGGCGGTACTGTTTATCACCAGTCGCCTGCTGTACATCATTTTCTACCTGGCCGATCTGGCCGCACTGCGCTCGCTTGTCTGGCTGGTGGGCATGGGCCTGATCATCGCGTTGTTCGGGGTATCGGCTTTCCCGGCCGCTTCCTGACAGGCTGTTCGCGACGCTGCCGATCATGCGCAGCGTCGCGACCTGATCAATCGTCTGGCTGGACTTTCTCGAGTTCGGTCTGCGCTTCCTGCAATTCCTTGCGAGAATCGGCGAGCTTGTCCTTGCGCTTGTTGATCTTCTCCGGATCGCCCTTTTCCATGGCCTTGTTCAGGTCGGTCTGACGGCGGCTGACTTCCTGCTTGGCGTCGAGCACCTTTTGCTTGCGCTGTTTGATCAATGACGTTTCGGTGCAGTTGGCGTTGACCTCGGCGAGTGCCTTTTCAAGGCCGGCCTGTTCTGCCTTGTTGCCCTCGGTCTTGGCATCCTGAATCTTGCTGCTGATCTCCTGGCTTTTGATCTGGCATTCGGACGGCACCGGTGCCTGAGCGTCTGCGAACACGGTTGTGGCGAGCAGCGTGCAACTGGTGAAAAGAATCAGTGGTGATAAAAACTGCATATGAACTCCGTTTGAATACGGACAGAAAAATGAACGTCCGCTACTTAAAACCTGAAATGCTCTGTGCCTGCAATTGCTGGCTCAGTGCCTGTACCTGCGGGTCCTGAAAAAAAGCCCTGAGCCTGGTTGCGCGACCAGGACCGATGCCTGGCTCTGCTTGCCATTGCTCCACACTGCGTTCAGCCAGCTCGTGCCAGTTGTCGGGCAGTCTGGCGCCTCCGGTGGGCGGCAGTCCGATGGCCTTGAGCCATGTCTGAAACGGCCGTTCGCGTGCGGTCTGCAGGCTGTTGAGCAGTTTAGCGCTACTGCGTTCAGCGAAGCCGGGAATGTTAGCAAGCTCAGCATGATTCAGGGTCATCCAATCGAGTAAGCCCATGATTTGGCCGTTCTCGATAAGCGTGTTCCAGGTCCCCGGACCCACGCCGGGCAACGCCAGGCCTTTCTTGCCGCTGAGCCATGCCAGCCTGGCGCGGAACTGGCTTTCACAGCCCGGTGTGGCTTGCCAGCAGCTCAGTTCATGAAAGTCTTCGGCTCGCGGAATGATTATGTCGGCTCGTTCGGCAGCTCGGGTCACCACCCCGTCGAGTCGTGGGATCGTCAACCCGGCCAGGCTCACGGCGATCTGATCGCCAGGCCTGATATCCAGTTTTTGCCAGCGCTGCAGCGAGCCCGTGCTGATGCGGCTGACAGTACGGTCGTCGAGGCGTACCGGGGTCAGCTCCAGCACCGGCGTAATTCTGCCGCTGCGACCGATCTTGAAGTTGACCTTGCGCACCTCGGCCAGCGCCTGGGCGTAGGGATGTTTCCAGGCGGCGATCCAGTAAGGCGCACTGGCTTGCCAGCGTTGAGCAGGTGGACGTTGGCCTTGACGCATGATCACGCCATCGGTGGCGAACGGCAGGGGATTGCGATACCAATGCTCGCGCCAGCGTGCGGCCTTGGCGTAGTTTTCCAGTGGGTGCGAATAGGCCGCGCTGTCCTCAAAACCCATGGCTTGCAGGCCTGCGAGACGTTGCGCCATATCGCCAGGCCCGTTCGGCCAGTCCCAGACGAACAGCCCGATGGTGTCGGCCTGCTGCGGGCTGATCGTCTGCCGCGCCAGCAATCCCGCGACCTTGCTGCGCGCGTTGACGCTGCCGGATGCTGACTGAATATGGTCGTCCAGACGCCAGTACAGCTCGCCTTGCAATATTGCGGAGTCAGCCTGGGGCAGGTGCTGAGGAATGGCCTTGATCAGTCGCGCCTGCGAGGTCCAGTCCTGCCCCTTGCGCCCGTCACCACGACTGATCGCCTGCACAAGCTGGCCGTTTTCGTAGACCAGGGTGACGGCTACGCCATCGACCTTGGGTTGAATCCACAGATCGTTGCGGCCCTTGAGCCAGTCCTTGACGCTGCTTTCGTCGGCCAGCTTGTTGACGCCCGTGTGCGCAACGGGATGAGGCAACGGGCCGACTGCTGTCTTTAGCGGATCGGCCTCGGGGGTGGAAACGGCAAAGCACGAGCGCCACAGGCTCAGCTTCTGCCGCGCCTGATCGTAGAGCTCGTCCGGAATGGGCGAAATGCCCTGGCGGTGGTAGCTGTCGTCCCACGCAGCCATCTGCTGTTGCAAGTTTGTGACCTCGCTGCGCGCCTTGGCTGCAGACCAGTCAGGGCATTGACTGGCATGGCCGAGGCCGGGCAGAAGAAACACAAGAGCGAACGTCATCAGGCGACTGGTGGGCAGCATCGAAGCATCCTTGCTTTAGGAATGGGCTCGATGAGGCTAGTCGTTGTCGTGTGGTGAAGGGGCAGGGCTTGGTTACCGGGTTTTGCGATGGAGCAGGCGGCATGTCCACGCAGAGTGCTCAGTGACTGCACCGGCGTCTTCGTGAGCAAGCTCAGACGCCCTTCAGGCAGAGGCGCAGAGCATCGGGCACGATAGTTGAGGTTATCGTTCCTCACGCTCCAGCGTGGGAACGCAGTTCTCGACGCTCTGCGTCGTCAAGAGGACGCGGAGCGTCCAGAAAGGCATACGACGCAGAGCGCCGCACGATAGTCGCGACTGCACCGGCGTCTTCGTGAGCAAGCTCGCACGCCCTTCGGGCAGAAGCGCAGATCATCGGGCACGATAGTTGAGGTTATCGTTCCTCACGCTCCCGCGTGGGAACGCAGTTCTCGACGCTCTGCGTCGTCAAGAGGACGCGGAGCGTCCAGAAAGGCATGCGACGCAGAGCGCCGCACGATAGTCGCGACTGTACCGGCGTCTTCGTGAGCAAGCTCACTCCCACAGGGGCTGGGGACGCATGGCCTTGCCAGTAAAGCCCGGTCGCATTTCACGGCGCAGCTGTGTCTTGACCGCTCACTAAAAAAAGCCAGACTGAGTAGCTGACTCAATTCAGGGATTGGAGCCAATGGACATCTCGACTCTCGCTATATTCATTCCGGCCTGCTTTGCGCTGAACATGGCGCCCGGTCCGAACAATCTTTTGTCGATCAGTAATGCTACGCGCTATGGCTTCACCAGCTCTTGCGTCGGCGGAGCGGGGCGCTTGCTGGCGTTTGTCATCATGATCGCCTTGGCCGGTGCAGGACTGGCTGCTGTGTTGCATACGTCCGAATGGTTGTTTCATGTGATCAAGGTTCTCGGCGCGGCATATCTGCTTTATCTCGCGGTGCAGTTGTGGCGCGCCACTCCGTCCATAAAGGACCAGGCAGCGGTCATAACAGCCAACGCTGGCAGCCTTGCGCGTCAAGAGTTTCTGGTGGCTATTGGCAATCCGAAAGCGATCCTGCTGTTTACTGCTTTTCTTCCGCAGTTTGTGGATCAGCAGAGTAATGTCTCAGGTCAGTTTGCAGTGCTGGGTGGTCTGTTTCTGGTGCTGGAGTGCGTAGCGATCGCGTTATATGCCGCGATGGGTATACATGCTCGTCGCCTCTTGGCGAAACCCAGTGGCAAGCGATTGTTCAACAGGGTGTGCGCAGGGTTGTTGGCGGGCGCTGCATCGGTACTGCTGGTGTCGCGGCGGGCTTGAAGTGTGACTTTGGAATAACCGCCGCGCAGACAAAAAAAGCCCCGAAACGACCAGGTCGTCCGGGGCTTTTTTCTGGGTTTTTACAGGCCGGCAGCTGCGCGCAGGGCGTCGGCGCGGTCGGTTTTTTCCCAGGTGAAGGCGGTGAAGGTGTCATCGCCAACGGTCATTTCGACCGGGATACGACCGAAGTGGCCGTAGGCTGCAGTGGCCTGGTACATCGGGTGCAGCAGGTCGAGCATGGTGGTGATTGCGTAAGGACGCAGGTCGAAGTTGTCGCGGACCAGCTTGATGATCTTGTCATCGGACAGCTTGCCGGTGCCGAACGTGTTCAGCGAGATCGAAGTCGGTTGAGCGACGCCGATGGCGTAGGACACCTGGATCTCGCAACGCTCGGCCAGGCCGGCAGCGACGATGTTCTTGGCCACGTAACGACCGGCGTAGGCGGCCGAGCGGTCAACCTTCGATGGGTCCTTGCCGGAGAAAGCGCCGCCGCCGTGACGCGCCATGCCGCCGTAGGTGTCGACGATGATCTTGCGGCCGGTCAGGCCACAGTCGCCTACCGGGCCACCGATGATGAAGTTGCCGGTCGGGTTGATGTGGAACTGGGTGTCCTTGTGCAGCAGGTGCGCAGGGATGACGTGTTTGACGATCAGTTCCATCACGCCTTCGCGCAGGTCCTTGTACGACACATCCGGGTTGTGCTGGGTCGACAACACGATAGCGTCAACGCCGACCACCTTGCCGTTTTCGTAACGGCAGGTAACCTGGGATTTGGCATCCGGGCGCAGCCACGGCAGCAGGCCGGATTTACGCGCTTCGGCCTGACGCTGCACCAGCTGGTGGGAGAAGGTGATCGGCGCTGGCATCAGCACGTCGGTCTCGTTGCTGGCGTAGCCGAACATCAGGCCCTGGTCGCCAGCGCCCTGATCTTCAGGTTTGCTGCGGTCAACGCCCTGGGCGATGTCTACCGACTGCTTGCCGATGATGTTCATCACGCCGCAGGTCGCGCCGTCGAAACCGACGTCGGAGCTGTTGTAGCCGATGTCGAGGATGACGTTACGCACGATGTCTTCCAGATCGACCCAGGCCGAAGTCGACACTTCGCCAGCGATGATCGCCACACCGGTCTTGACCAGTGTTTCGCACGCTACACGGGCGTATTTGTCTTCAGCGATGATGGCGTCCAGAACCGCGTCGGAAATCTGGTCGGCGATCTTGTCCGGATGCCCTTCGGACACGGACTCGGAGGTGAAAAGTGAGTATTCGCTCATCTCTACGGGTTTCCTTCATTTTACCGATGGTGAGTGTCGCCAGCCGGTCGCTGAAAATGGCGAACCTGGATCTGGAAACCATTACGTAAGCCTACATAGAGGCTTTCCCCGGGAACTAGCCCCGCAGCGATGGCCCAACGGGCCAGGTCTTCCTGCTCGAAACCTAACCAGAGATCGCCACAGGCCTCCCTGGCCCAACTCTGGTCATGACTACACAATTCTGTTACCAGCAGGCTACCGCCGGGTTTTACATGTTCGGCCAGTTGCCTCAAGGCTTCGGCCGGTACCGCGAAATGATGCAGCACCATGTTGAGGACGACGCAATCGGCACTGACTTTAGCGTCGGTCAGTGCATCGGCCAGCCTCAGCTCAACGTTAGCCAGCGCCTTGCGCTCGCAGACGCCACGCGCCAGGTCCAGCATCACCGGGCTGTTGTCCATCGCGATGACCTGACCGAAGCGCCGCGCCAGCTCAGGGAGGAAGCCGCCGTCACCGGGGCCTACTTCCAGAGCGGTTGCCTGCGCACCAAAGCTCAGTTTGTCGAGCAGGGTAAGCAGGCTTTCGCTGTACTGCGCCAAACCGGCGATCAGGTCCTGCTGGGCGCGAAACTTTTCTGCGGTACGGGCGAAAAAATCCTGACTGGCCAGTGCCCGTTGCCGATGCACCAGGCCGATACGGCTCTGTACGTCGTCCGGCAAGTCCAGCGTATCCACTTCGTCGAGCAACGCCGCATGCAGCCTGCCACCCGGCAGTTCGGTGTGGGGCAGGGCGCGCCGGTAGAAAATCGCGTTGCCTTCACGCCGTGTCGCGACCAGATCAGCCTGCGCCAGCACCTTGAGGTGATGGCTCATGCCGGACTGGCCGATAGCGAAAATCTGCGCCAGTTCCAGCACGCCGAACGAGTCGTTGGTCAGCACACGCAGCACGTTCAGCCGCAAGGGATCGCCGCCGGCCTTGCACAATGCAGAGAGGTCGTCGCATGCATCGTGGCGAATGGCAGGTACACGCAGGTTCATAGCTGCGCAGTCTAGAGAGCGATCCGGAGTGTCGCAAGGGCAATATCAAAAAGTTTTGATATTGCTGGATGGATGGCGCCGGTCAGGCGTTGTGAACTTGTCGTGCAGGCGGGTGATCCAGTCTTTGCGTGGCAAATAATGTCCGCAACCCCGGAAAAAAGCCTATGGTCGTCTATCTGTGATTGCCCCCGGCCTGTCCGTGAGGGAAAATGACCTTCTTTTTCTCAATCCTATTTCTTAATTCCCAGGAGATCAGCGATGCCAAGCCGTCGTGAGCGTGCCAACGCTATTCGTGCCCTCAGCATGGATGCCGTGCAAAAAGCCAACAGCGGCCATCCGGGTGCCCCCATGGGCATGGCGGATATCGCCGAGGTTCTTTGGCGCGATTATCTGAAGCACAACCCGGCAAACCCTGCTTTTGCCGACCGTGACCGTTTCATCATGTCCAACGGCCACGGCTCGATGCTGGTCTACTCGTTGCTGCACCTGACCGGCTACGACCTGTCCATCGACGACCTGAAAAACTTCCGTCAATTGCACAGCCGCACTCCGGGTCACCCGGAATACGGTTACACGCCTGGCGTCGAGACCACCACCGGTCCGCTGGGTCAGGGCTTTGCCAACGCCGTCGGTTTCGCTGCTGCCGAGAAGACCCTCGCCGCACAGTTCAACCGTCCAGGCCACTCCATCGTCGATCACCATACCTACGTGTTCATGGGCGATGGCTGCATGATGGAAGGTATTTCCCACGAAGCGGCGTCGCTGGCCGGCACGTTGCAGCTGAACAAGCTGATCGCGTTCTACGACGACAACGGCATCTCCATCGATGGTGAAGTGGAAGGCTGGTTCACCGACGATACGCCTAAGCGTTTCGAGTCGTACGGCTGGTTGGTGATCCGCAATGTCGACGGTCATGACCCTGAAGAAATCAAGACAGCCATCGAAACCGCTCGCAAGAGCGACCAGCCAACGCTGATCTGCTGCAAGACCACCATCGGTTTCGGTTCGCCGAACAAGCAGGGCAAGGAAGAGTCCCACGGTGCGCCACTGGGTGCTGACGAAATCGCCCTGACCCGTGCCGCGCTGAAGTGGAATCACGGTCCTTTCGAAATCCCGGCTGATATCTATGCCGAGTGGAACGCGAAGGAAAAAGGTCTGGCGGCCGAAGCCGAGTGGGACCAGCGCTTTGCTGCCTATTCCGCCGCGTTCCCGGAGCTGGCCAACGACTTCATTCGTCGCATGAGTGGGCAATTGCCTGCAGATTTCGCTGAAAAATCAGCGGCTTATGTCGCTGAAGTCAACGCCAAGGGCGAAACCATCGCCAGCCGCAAGGCCAGCCAGAACGCACTGGGGGCACTCGGCCCGTTGCTGCCTGAAATTCTGGGTGGTTCGGCTGACCTTGCCGGATCCAACCTGACCATCTGGAAAGGCTGCAAGAGCATCACCGGCGAAGACCCTAACGGCAACTACCTGCATTACGGTGTTCGCGAGTTCGGTATGGGCGCCATGATGAACGGCATCGCCCTGCACGGCGGCTTCGTGCCTTACGGCGCAACCTTCCTGATCTTCATGGAATATGCTCGCAACGCGGTGCGTATGGCCTCGTTGATGAAGAAGCGCGTGATCTACGTATTCACTCACGACTCCATCGGTCTGGGCGAAGACGGCCCGACTCACCAGCCGATCGAGCAATTGACCAGCCTGCGTACCACGCCGAACCTGGACACCTGGCGTCCTGCGGATGCCGTGGAGTCGGCCGTGGCATGGAAACACGCTATCGAGCGTGACGATGGCCCGTCGGCACTGATCTTCTCCCGTCAGAACCTGACTCATCAGGCGCGTGACGAGAAGCAACTGTCCTACATCGCGCGTGGCGGTTACGTACTGCGTGATTGCGCTGCCGAGCCTGAGCTGATCCTGATCGCGACCGGTTCGGAAGTCGGTCTGGCTGTCCAGGCTTACGACAAGCTGACCGAGCAGGGCCGCAACGTGCGCGTGGTGTCCATGCCATGCACCAGCATCTTCGAAGCTCAGGATGCGGCCTACAAGCAGGCTGTTCTGCCACTGCAGGTCAGCGCGCGTATTGCCATCGAAGCGGCTCACGCCGACTACTGGTACAAATACGTAGGTCTGGAAGGGCGCGTGATCGGCATGACCACCTTCGGCGAGTCGGCCCCTGCGCCAGCGCTGTTCGAAGAGTTCGGGTTCACGCTGGAAAACGTCCTGAGCACTGCTGAAGAGCTGCTCGAAGACTGATCAGCTATGTGATGTTGATGTTGTGGGAGCGACCGGGGCGGCGATCCGCCTTGCTCGCGAAGGAAGCGCCTCGGTGAGTCAGGCAAACCGGGTGTTCTCATTCGCGAGCAAAGCGGATTGCCGCCCCTGTTGCTCCCACAGGTTTTATCGTTTACGCAATCAGATCCAGCCCCTGGCGAAAATTTCATGCCCCAGTCCCGCCCTTACAAAGTTGCTCTGAACGGTTACGGCCGTATTGGTCGTTGCGTTGTTCGCGCGCTGTGCGAGCGAGGGGCCAAGGCCGGGTTTGAAGTGGTTGCCATCAACGATCTGGCCGACATGGCCAGTCTTGAATACCTCACGCGCTTTGACTCCACACACGGCCGGTTTCCCGGCGAAGTGCGGGTCGAAGGGCAATACCTGCACATCAATGACCACCGGATCAAGGTCCTGCGCAGTGCGACGCCCGAAGGCATCGACTGGGCCGGTCTGGAAGTCGATCTGGTGCTTGAGTGTTCCGGTGTCTACAACACTCGCGAAGATGGCCAGCGCTTTCTGGAGGCCGGTGCGCCGCGGGTGCTGTTTTCCCAGCCGATGGCCAGCGAACGGGATGTCGATGCCACCGTGGTGTTCGGCATCAATCAGCACAAGCTGACTGGCCGCGAGCTGCTGGTCTCGGCCGCGTCGTGCACCACCAACTGCAGCGTGCCGCTGCTGCGCTTGCTGGATCAGGCCATCGGCCTGGAATACATGACCATTACCACCATCCACTCGGCGATGAACGATCAACCGGTGATCGACGCTTATCATCACGAGGATCTGCGCCGTACGCGGTCGGCTTTCCAGTCGATCATTCCGGTGTCCACCGGTCTGGCGCGAGGAATCGAACGGCTGCTTCCGGAACTTGCCGGCCGAATTCAGGCCAAAGCTGTTCGCGTGCCGACGGTGAATGTGTCCTGTCTGGACATTACGTTGCAGATGTCGCGAGACACCGATGCCGTGGAGATCAACCGTATCCTGCGTGAGGCCGCCACCAGCGGTCCGCTCAAGGGGCTGCTGGCCTACACGGAATTGCCGCACGCCAGTTGCGATTTCAACCATGACCCGCATTCGGCCATTGTCGATGCGAGTCAGACCCGCGTTTCCGGACCCCGGCTGGTCAATCTGCTGGCCTGGTTCGACAACGAGTGGGGCTTTGCCAATCGAATGCTCGACGTCGCCGATCACTTTCTGCGCGTCGCTGACCAATAACAGTAAAAAAACAGGAATGCTCATGACCGTCTTGAAGATGACCGACCTCGATCTGCAAGGTAAACGTGTACTGATTCGCGAAGACCTCAACGTCCCGGTAAAGGACGGCGTAGTCAGCAGTGATGCACGTATCCTCGCTTCGCTGCCGACCATCAGGCTGGCGTTGGAGAAGGGCGCGGCCGTCATGGTCTGCTCACACCTTGGCCGCCCGACCGAGGGTGAGTTTTCTGCCGAGAACAGCCTCAAGCCGGTTGCCGACTACCTGAGCAAGGCGCTGGGTCGTGACGTTCCGCTGGTTGCCGATTACCTGGAAGGGGTCGACGTGAAAGCGGGTGATGTCGTCCTGTTCGAGAACGTTCGCTTCAACAAGGGCGAGAAAAAGAACGCCGACGAGCTGGCGCAGCAATACGCAGCATTGTGCGACGTGTTCGTGATGGATGCCTTTGGCACCGCCCACCGTGCCGAGGGTTCTACTCACGGCGTGGCAAAATTCGCCAAGGTGGCAGCGGCAGGTCCGTTGCTGGCCGCCGAGCTTGAAGCACTGGGCAAGGCCCTGGGCGCTCCGGCCCAGCCGATGACCGCTATCGTGGCGGGCTCCAAGGTCTCCACCAAGCTGGACGTACTCAACAGCCTGAGCGGCATCTGCAATCAGTTGATCGTCGGCGGCGGCATTGCCAACACCTTTCTGGCTGCGGCCGGTCACAAGGTCGGTAAATCGTTGTACGAACCTGACCTGCTCGACACCGCTCGCGCCATCGCCGCCAAGGTCAGCGTGCCATTGCCGACGGACGTGGTGGTTGCCAAGGAGTTCGCCGAGAGCGCTGCCGCTACTGTCAAACTGATCGCTGACGTCGCCGATGACGATATGATTCTCGATATTGGCCCGCAAACTGCTGCACATTTCGCCGAATTACTGAAATCTTCCGGGACTATCCTGTGGAACGGTCCGGTCGGCGTTTTTGAGTTCGATCAGTTCGGTGAAGGCACCAAAACACTGGCCAAGGCCATCGCTGAAAGCCAGGCGTTCTCCATCGCGGGCGGTGGCGACACGCTGGCGGCCATCGACAAGTATGGTGTGGCAGAACAGATTTCCTACATTTCGACCGGTGGCGGTGCGTTCCTCGAGTTCGTGGAAGGCAAGGTTCTGCCTGCGGTGGAAATGCTCGAACAACGCGCCAAGGCTTGAGTGAAAGCCTTGGACAAGGAGTGGTCAATGGTCAGGGCGTTACCGTGGTTTCTCATCGCAGGTTTATTGGCCGGTTGCGCGGGCAAGCCTGCGGCTGAAGAGGTGGAGAGCGACTCCCCGACCCAACCGCTCCAGTTAAGCTGCTATCAGGCGGGCTGGCAGGCAGAAACGGTGCCGGTGGTCTACAAGCGCGGCGGCCCCGAGGTGTGGGATCGTTACGAATTCATGCCGCGGACAGGCAATGTAGGGTGTCTGTGAGCCAGGTCTGAAACCCGTTGGCAACATTGACGGGCTTCAGCGGTCTTTAAAGGGTGGATATTTTTCCGGGAAAGGAGTTTCGCCATGAAGATCGCTGCCCTGGCTCTGATGAGCTGCATTGTACTGGCTGGTTGTACCGGTTCTGGCTCGCGTGCCAAGACCTGTCAGATATTCAGCCCGGCCGCCGTAAATGTGCCCACGACTGAAAACAGTCAACGGGTTGAGGCACATGTCACCGGTGAGCCGGCCGATGACCGAAAACAGGAACAGAACTGCCCCTGACAGTTGAAACGAACGGCACACGCCGCGTTTCGCAGGGCAGCCAGGAGACGTAATGAAAGGCGTGATTGCCCTCGGGGTGTTGGCAGTGCTTGGCGGTTGTTCGAGCATGAGTTCACCGCAGCAGAATGACCCTTGGAATCGCTGGGTATGTGACAGCAATGCAGAGGTCAACTGGCGCTACATCGACTCGGCCAAAAAGGAAGTCGATGTTCGTCTGAATCAAAGCGATCAGGTGTTCAGGCTCAAGGCTGAACCCGGCGCTGCCAGCGGTACGCTGTACAGCAACAATGTGTTGGCATTCGTCAACAAGGGTAGCGAGGGCCTGATCTATTGGGACGCTACCAACGATCTGATCGGTCGCGGCTGCAAGGCCAGATAAGTCGGATCTCGGGCACACGCGCGCGGCCTTGTGGCTGAGCTTATAACTTGAATGGCAGCCGCCACTACGGCAGGCTTGCTCGACTAACGACCCTACCGGGAGAGACACAGACAATGGCACTTATCAGCATGCGCCAGATGTTGGACCACGCAGCCGAATTCGGCTACGGCGTTCCAGCTTTCAACGTAAACAACCTGGAACAGATGCGCGCCATTATGGAAGCGGCCGACAAGACCGACTCCCCGGTGATCGTCCAGGCTTCTGCCGGTGCCCGCAAATACGCCGGTGCGCCGTTCCTGCGTCACCTGATCCTCGCCGCGATCGAAGAATTCCCGCACATCCCGGTGGTCATGCACCAGGACCACGGTACCAGCCCTGACATCTGCCAGCGCTCGATCCAGCTGGGCTTCAGCTCGGTGATGATGGACGGCTCGCTGCGTGAAGACGGCAAGTCCCCGGCCGATTACGACTATAACGTCGACGTGACCCGTCGCGTTGTGTCCTTCGCTCACGCCTGCGGCGTTTCCGTGGAAGGCGAGCTGGGCGTGCTGGGCTCGCTGGAAACCGGCATGGCTGGTGAAGAAGACGGCGTGGGTGCGGAAGGCGTTCTGGATCACAGCCAGATGCTGACCGACCCGGAAGAAGCCGCTGACTTCGTCAAGCGCACTCAGGTCGATGCCCTGGCCATCGCCATCGGCACCAGCCACGGCGCTTACAAGTTCACCAAGCCGCCTACCGGCGACATCCTGGCGATCGAGCGCATCAAAGAGATCCACAAGCGCATCCCTAACACTCACCTGGTGATGCACGGTTCTTCGTCCGTTCCACAGGAATGGCTGAAAATCATCAACGAGTTCGGCGGCGACATCAAAGAAACCTACGGTGTGCCGGTCGAAGAAATCGTTGAAGGCATCAAACACGGCGTGCGCAAGGTCAACATCGATACTGACCTGCGTCTGGCATCGACCGGTGCGATCCGCGAATTCATGGCCAAAAACCCGAGTGAGTTCGACCCGCGCAAGTACCTGGCTAAGACTGTCGTGGCCATGCGTGATGTATGTATCGCCCGTTATGAAGCATTCGGCACCGCTGGCAACGCCTCGAAGATCAAGCCGATCTCCCTGGACGCCATGTTCGAACGCTACGCGCGTGGCGAGCTGGATGCCAAGGTCAACTGAGTTGATTGAGCATTGAAGAAACCCGCAGAAATGCGGGTTTTTTTATGTCGGGTCAAACGTAACTGCGCGGCGAATGAATGTGACGCGGAGCGTCACGAACTGCATTCCCACGCTGGAGCGTGAGGAACGATAATCCCCGCTATCGTGCGACGCTCTGGACGCTCTGGACGCTCTGCGTCCTCTCTCGAAAGGCTTAAACGCTCTTCATCACACCCGCACACGCCGCCTTGTACGCTTCGTGCTGATACTTGTTCAGGGTGTCGGGCAGGGCGAAGGTGTGTTTCTTGTTCTGCGCATTAACGGTCTGCGGCGAGATCAGCACCACGTTGCAATCAGACATCAGTTGAAAGATGGTTTCGATCTTGAAGGTGGTCGGGCCGCCAGCGAATTCGCCTTTCTTGCTGCGCTTCTTGATAACCACATGGCTGATGCCGTTTTCACGCACGAAACCGGCGAGTTGCGTGGAGAAGGCTTTGACGTTGGCGGCCTCGTCATCGTCCTCCAGCGCAAGCTTCTTGGTGGCGAGCGGCAAGTGCTCGATGCCGCCATTACGTCGAGTGGCGAGGGCGAAGATAGCTTCGCTGCCTTTGATTTCTACACCGCAAATAATCATGAGAAAACCTGATGAGCTCGTTCATATAAAGAGGCAGGTTATCTCATCGTAGACGTTATTCCTGCGCTATCGACTCCAGATACTCCGAGCGCTCGTCACTCATGCGCGCAATGCAGTCGTTTTCGCTGATAGTGAAGGCTTTGCTGCCTGCTGCAGAAGGGAAGACCTCAACCGCGCAGTCGGCGTCACGCAGCTTCTCCCAGGCTTGCTGGGCGGTCTTGAGTTTGCTGGTAAAGTCGTTGAACTGCGTCTTGTTGGCGACGAACTGCGACTGAACGCGCTTGAGCAGGTTGTCGAAGTTTTCCTTGAGCAACTGTTCGGCAGTGGTGCGGCTGTAGGCCGAGCATTCCAGGGTCTGCTTGTCGTCCTCGACACCGTCGCAGGGCGACGCGTCCGGATTCTGGGCGGCGTGTACGCCTGTCACGGCCGTCGTCATAAGGGCCAGGGTCAGCAAAAACGTTTTCATCGAGTCGCTCCGATCCATTGATAGGCTCGATTCTGTCTCAAGCGTGAGACATTGAACAGGTTTACGACATCGCCCGACGACTCGCCGTCCCCCTTTGTCGCATCTTGACGCTTTCGGCAAACCCCCTGTCGTTTTTGCACCCGGTTCCCCTGACCCTCCGGCATATGCTGACCCCATTAGCGCCGACAGCCGATTCGGCGCACCGCAATCAAAAAAGGGGACAGCCTGATGAGCCCAGCCGAATTACACGCCGACAGCATCGTTATTGACGGGCTGATCATCGCCAAGTGGAACCGCGAGCTGTTCGAAGACATGCGCAAGGGCGGCCTGACCATGGCCAACTGCACAGTGTCGGTGTGGGAGGGCTTTCAGGCGACCATCAACAGCATCTGCACCAGCCAGAAACTGATGCGCGAAAACAGCGACCTGGTCATGCCGGTGCATACCACAGCCGACATCCGCAAGGCCAAGGAACTGGGCAAGACCGGCATTCTGTTCGGCTTCCAGAACGCACACGCCTATGAAGACCAGATCGGCTACGTCGAGATCTTCAAGAAGCTCGGCGTCGGCATCGTGCAGATGTGCTACAACACCCAGAATCTGGTGGGCACGGGCTGCTACGAGCGCGACGGCGGGCTGTCGGGTTTCGGTCGTGAGATCGTCGCTGAAATGAACCGTGTCGGGGTGATGTGCGACCTGTCCCACGTCGGCTCGAAAACCTCGGAAGAAGTCATTCTCGAATCGAAAAAACCGGTCTGCTACTCCCACTGTCTGCCTTCCGGCCTCAAGGAACACCCACGCAACAAGTCCGACGCCGAACTGAAGTTCATCGCCGATCATGGCGGGTTTGTCGGCGTGACCATGTTCGCGCCGTTCCTGGCCAAGGGCATCGAGTCGACCATTGACGATTACGCCGAAGCCATCGAATACGTCATGAACATCGTCGGCGAAGACGCCATCGGCATTGGCACTGACTTCACTCAGGGTCACGGCCAGGAGTTTTTCGAGTACCTGACCCACGACAAGGGCTACGCCCGCCGCCTGACCAACTTCGGCAAGATCATCAACCCGCTGGGCATCCGCACCGTTGGCGAGTTTCCCAATCTGACTGAAACGCTGCTCAAGCGCGGTCACTCCGAACGCGTGGTGCGCAAGATCATGGGCGAGAACTGGGTCAACGTTCTGGCCGACGTCTGGGGCGAGTAACTCGCCCGCCATACCTTATCGAATTGAACCCCCACGGCCCTCCGAGCGGTGGGTGTAGCCCGAATCATCTGGAGTTTGACCGCCATGGCTAAAATCGCCCCGCAACTGCCCATCGAAGTCGACAGCGAAACCGGCGTCTGGACCTCCGATGCGTTGCCGATGCTGTACGTGCCCCGGCACTTTTTCGTCAACAACCACATGGGCATCGAAGAAGTGCTGGGCGCCGATGCCTACGCCGACATCCTCTACAAGGCGGGTTACAAATCCGCCTGGCACTGGTGCGAAAAGGAAGCCGAATGCCACGGCCTGGAAGGCGTTGCGGTGTTCGAGCACTACATGAAGCGTCTGTCGCAGCGTGGCTGGGGCCTGTTCAAGATCCAGGACATCGACGTCGAGAAAGGCACTGCCAGTGTGAAGCTGGAGCACTCCTGTTTCGTGTACGTCTACGGCAAGGTCGGGCGCAAGGTCGATTACATGTTCACCGGCTGGTTCGCCGGGGCCATGGATCAGATCCTCGCTGCCAGTGGCAGCGCTGTGCGTACGGTTGCCGAGCAGGTTTACGGTGGTTCCGAAGACGGTCATGACGACGGTCTGTTTGTCGTCAAGCCGCTGTAAATCGAGGATCGGGTTATGGCTTTCGAAGCGATGTTCCAGCCGATCCAGATCGGCAAGCTCACCATCCGCAATCGCGTGCTGAGCACTGCGCACGCCGAGGTCTACGCCACCGATGGCGGCATGACCACGGATCGTTACGTGAAGTACTACGAGGAAAAAGCCAAGGGCGGCATCGGCCTGGCCATTTGTGGCGGCTCTTCAAGCGTGGCCATCGACAGCCCGCAAGGCTGGTGGAAATCGGTCAACCTGGCAACCGACAGAATCATCCCGCACTTCCAGAACCTTGCCGACGCCATGCACAAGCATGGCGCCAAGATCATGATCCAGATTACCCACATGGGCCGTCGCTCGCGCTGGGATGGCGATCACTGGCCGACCCTGATGTCGCCATCGGGCATTCGCGAGCCGGTACATCGGGCAACCTGCAAAACCATCGAGCCCGAGGAAATCTGGCGGGTGATCGGCAACTACGCCAGTGCTGCGGCGCGTGCCAAGGCAGGTGGTCTGGATGGCGTCGAGTTGTCGGCGGTGCATCAGCACATGATCGACCAGTTCTGGAGCCCGCGGGTCAACAAGCGCACCGATGAATGGGGTGGCAGTTTCGAGAACCGCATGCGCTTCGGCCTGGAAGTGATCAAGGCGGTGCGCAAGGAAGTCGGCCCCGACTTCTGTGTAGGGTTGCGCATCTGTGGCGACGAGTTTCATCCCGATGGCCTAAGCCACGAGGACATGAAACAGATCGCCAAGTATTACGACGACACCGGCATGATCGATTTCATCGGCGTGGTGGGCTCGGGATGTGACACCCACAACACCCTGGCCAACGTCATTCCGAACATGAGTTACCCACCGGAGCCGTTCCTGCACCTGGCTGCCGGGATCAAGGAAGTGGTCAAGGCCCCGGTGCTGCACGCGCAGAACATCAAGGACCCGAACCAGGCAACGCGAATTCTGGAAGGTGGCTATGTCGATATGGTCGGCATGACCCGCGCGCACATTGCCGACCCGCACCTGATCGCCAAGATCAAGATGGGCCAGATCGACCAGATCAAGCAGTGCGTCGGTGCCAACTACTGCATCGATCGCCAGTATCAAGGGCTGGATGTGCTGTGCATCCAGAACGCCGCCACGTCCCGCGAATACATGGGCGTGCCGCACATCATCGAGAAATCCGCCGGACCCAGGCGCAAGGTCGTGGTGGTCGGTGCCGGTCCTGCCGGGATGGAAGCCGCACGGGTCTCTGCCGAACGCGGACATGACGTGACCCTGTTCGAGAAAAAGGACTTCATCGGCGGGCAGATCACCACCGCATCGAAGGCACCGCAGCGCGACCAGATTGCCGGCATCACGCGCTGGTTCCAGCTTGAGCTGGCGCGCCTGAAAGTCGACCTGCGTCTGGGCACCGCAGCAGATGCGGCAACCATTCTCGATCTGCGGCCCGACATCGTGGTGCTCGCGGTCGGCGGTCACCCGTTTCTTGAGCAGAACGAACACTGGGGGGCGGCTGAAGGCCTGGTGGTCAGCAGTTGGGATGTGCTGGACGGCAAGGTGGCGCCCGGCAAGAACGTGCTGGTCTACGACACCATCTGCGAGTTCACCGGCATGTCGGTGGCCGATTTTCTGGCCGACAAGGGCTGCCAGGTCGAAATCGTCACCGATGACATCAAGCCGGGCGTGGCGATTGGCGGAACCTCGTTCCCGACCTATTACCGCAGCATGTACCCCAAGGAAGTGATCATGACCGGCGACATGATGCTGGAAAAGGTCTATCGCGAGGGCGACAAGCTGGTGGCGGTGCTGGAAAACGAATACACCGGCGCCAAGGAAGAGCGGGTCGTCGATCAGGTGGTGGTGGAAAACGGCGTGCGTCCCGACGAAGCGATCTACTACGCGCTCAAGGAAGGCTCGCGCAACAAGGGCCAGATCGATATCGATGCGCTGTTCGCCATTCAGCCACAGCCATCGTTGAGCCAGCCGGGTGACGGTTATCTGCTGTTTCGTATCGGCGATTGCGTGGCGCAGCGTAATACCCACGCGGCGATCTATGACGGCTTGCGGCTGTGCAAGGACTTTTAAGGCTCGCCTGTCTTTGATTCCGGCCGCAGGCCGTGGGAGCGAACGGGTTCGCGAATGCGATAGATCAGCCGACATGCGGGTTGTCTGATCCACGGTTTTTGCGAATCCACGAAGCGTCACCCGGACTGCAAGACCGCTTGGTACCTGGAGCTTCAGATGCTAGACACCCTTCTTCCGATCCTGCTCTTCAGCGCCCTGGCCCTCGCGGCGCTGGGCGCCTGGCGGCGGGCAACCCTGTGGCGCAACGGTCGGTCCTCGAAAGTCGATTGGCTGGGTGGTCTGCTGGCCATGCCCAAGCGGTACATGGTCGATCTGCATCACGTGGTCGCGCGTGACAAATACATCGCCAATACCCACGTGGCCACAGCGGGCGGAGCGGTGGCCTCGATTGTGCTGGCGATTCTGGTGCACGGTTTCGGTGTGCATAACCGCGTGCTTGGTTACGCACTGCTGTTGATGACGGCGGTGATGTTCGTCGGTGCGGTGTTTGTCTATCGTCGTCGTCTCAACCCGCCTGCGCGTCTGTCGAAAGGCCCGTGGATGCGCCTGCCGAAAAGCCTCATGGCGTTTTCCGCGAGCTTCTTTCTGGTCACGTTGCCAGTGGCGGGCATTCTTCCCGAGCACTTCGGCGGATGGGTGCTGGTCGCTGTTCTCGGGCTGGGCGTGCTGTGGGGCGTAAGCGAACTGTTTTTCGGCATGACCTGGGGCGGGCCGATGAAGCACGCCTTCGCCGGGGCGCTGCACCTGGCCTGGCACCGGCGTGCCGAGCGTTTTGGTGGTGGACGTTCCACGGGCCTGAAACCTTTGGACCTGAACGATCGAACCGCACCGCTGGGCGTGGAGAAACCTCAGGACTTCACCTGGAACCAACTGCTGGGCTTCGACGCCTGCGTGCAGTGCGGCAAGTGCGAAGCGGCCTGCCCGGCGTTTGCCGCAGGCCAGCCACTCAACCCTAAAAAGCTGATTCAGGACATGGTGGTCGGTCTTGCCGGTGGCTCCGACGCAAAATTTGCCGGCAGTCCCTATCCATCGCTGGACGGCAAAGGCAAGCCACTGGGCGAGCATGGTGGTAATCCGCATCAGCCCATCGTCAACGGGCTGGTGGACGCCGAAACGCTGTGGTCCTGCACCACGTGCCGAGCCTGTGTCGAAGAGTGCCCGATGATGATCGAGCACGTCGATGCCATCGTCGACATGCGCCGCCACCTGACCCTCGAAAAGGGCGCTACGCCGAACAAGGGCGCCGAGGTGCTGGACAACCTGATCGCCACCGACAACCCCGGCGGGTTTGCACCGGGCGGGCGAATGAACTGGGCGGCCGATCTGAACCTGACATTGCTCAGCGAGAAAAAAACCGTAGATGTGCTGTTCTGGGTCGGTGATGGCGCGTTCGACATGCGTAATCAACGCACCCTGCGCGCGTTCGTCAAAGTCCTCAAGTCGGCCGGGGTGGATTTCGCCGTGCTGGGCCTTGAAGAACGCGACAGCGGTGATGTGGCCAGGCGGTTGGGTGATGAAGCGACCTTCCAGATGCTCGCCCGACGCAACATTCAGACCCTGTCCCGTTACGATTTCAAACGTATCGTGACCTGCGACCCGCACAGCTTTCATGTGCTGAAAAACGAATATGGCGCTTTTGGCGGTGACTATCAGGTGCAGCATCACAGCACCTTCATGGCCGAGCTGGTGCGCAGCGGCGCCCTGACGCTGGGCCAGCACAAAGGCGCCAGCGTGACTTATCACGATCCGTGTTACCTGGGCCGTTACAACGGCGAATACGAGGCGCCGCGTGAAGTGCTGCGCGCGCTGGGGATCGAGATCAGGGAAATGCAGCGCTCGGGCTTTCGCTCCCGCTGCTGCGGTGGCGGCGGTGGCGCGCCCATCACTGACATTCCCGGCAGACAGCGGATTCCTGACATGCGCATGGACGACATTCGTGAGACGGCTGCCGAGCTGGTTGCGGTAGGTTGTCCACAGTGCACAGCCATGCTCGAAGGCGTTGTCGAGCCGCGACCACTGATCAAGGACATTGCCGAACTGGTCGCCGATGCGCTGATTGAGGAAGTTATCCCCAATACGCCAGCGCCTGCCAAACGTGAACCCGCGGAGGTGCTCTGATGAGTGACATTATCCGCCGTGATCCACGCGCCGAGTGGATTGCCCGCAATCGACTGCACCCACTGCATGCGGCCATGCAGCCTGCGCAGAGCCGCTGGATGGGGCCGAATGGCCTGATGCGCAAGAACGTGCATGGCCTGGGTTTTATCGGTCCCAACGGCATCAAGCGTATCGACCGCAGCGGCACTCAGCAGGGCGGCACGGTCAAGCGTTCGGCCGCTGCCGACGTGCAGTTGCCGCTGCATACCATCGTCGAGCCAGCGTTCCATATCACGGTGGTGCCCGATATGGTCGGCGGCCGCCTGAGCAGCCACGACCGCGACTTGCTGGGGCTGGCGCGTCAGCTGGCGGGGGCCGACGGTGCCGTGCTGGCGGTGGTGTTCGGCGAACACAAGGAAACTGCTTTCGACGTTGCTGGCGTGGATCGGTTATTGATTATCGACGGTGCCGGGTTCGACGGTTATTCACCGGAACAACGCGTGCAGGGTTTGCGAGCTGTGGATAACCAGTTCAACCCGCGCCACTGGCTGCTGCCGGACAGCCGCACCGGCGGTGGCGAACTGGGAAGACGTTTTGCCGCCAGCATCGGCGAGCGACCTGCAACGCGGGTCTGGCAGGTCAAGGACCAGGTGTGCATAAGTCGCGCAGGCGCCGGTCGCGAAGACCTGGTTCGGCCTCTGCCCCGTCTGATTCTGGCCGCTGTAGAGTGCGCTGAACCGGTCAGCGATACCCGTCACGAGGTAGTGCCGGTCGAGTTGTCCACAGGCGTGGCGCGCAGCCTGCCGCGTATAGAGGACCTGGGAGCGGTTGCCGTCGATCCCGGAGTTATCCCCATGGCTGAAGCCGAATTCATTCTGTCTGGCGGCAATGGTGTCAAAGACTGGGACCTGTTTCATCAGGCCGCTTCGGCACTCGGGGCCACCGAAGGGGCGTCGCGTGTCGCAGTGGACGATGGTTTCATGGGCCGCGAGCGGCAGGTAGGCGCGAGTGGCACCTGGGTGACCGCAAGGGTGTATGTCGCCGTCGGTATTTCCGGGGCCATCCAGCATCTGCAGGGTATCGGCGCCTGTGACAAGGTCATTGCGATCAATCTGGATGCGGGGTGCGACATGGTCAAGCGTGCAGATCTATCGGTCATCGGCGAGAGCGCCGAAGTACTTACGGCGCTGATCGCCGCAGTCGAAGCCTGGCGCAGCGGAGGTAAGCGTGATGCAGCCTGAAGTGTCTGTGGATAAGCATGCGGTACAGATCATCAGTCTGGTGTCCATCGGGGCGCACCCGACATCAGGTCGTGCGCGCCGCGCCGAACAGGATGCGCGGGCCGTCGAGCTTGGTTTGCAGCTGGCTGGGGATAACTTGCAGGTACTGCACGCGGGCAATGCCGAAGAACCGGCGCTGCGCGCTTACCTTGGCATGGGGCTCAACGAGCTGCATGTGCTGGAGCAACCCGAGGGCGCCGATGCGCTGGTTGCGTTGACTGACTACCTCCGGGATTCTGCCGCGCAGGTGGTGTTGGCCGGCAGTCAGGCTGAAACCGGTGAAGGGTCGGGGATGCTGCCCTTTCTGTTGGCTGAAAGGCTGGGCTGGCCACTGGTGACCGGTCTGGCTGAAGTCGAGTCGTTGAACAACGGCACCGCACTGGTGTTGCAGGCTCTGCCTCGCGGCCAGCGTCGCCGGCTGAAGGTTCGTTTGCCGTTTCTGGCCACTGTGGATAACGCCGCTCCCAAACCCCGCCAGAGCGCGTTCGGGCCTGCACAGCGTGGCACGCTGGACACCGAACTGGTTCAGGTCGTTGTCGATGAGTTATTGACCGACCAAGCGCTGCAGCCAGCCAAACCGCGTCCCAAACGCTTGAAGGTCATCAAAGCCAAGAGCGGCGCTGATCGCATGAAAGCCGCCACTGCCAAGGCCAGTGGCGGCGGGGGCCAAGTGCTCAAGGGGATGCGCCCTGAAGAGGGCGCAGCCGCGATTCTGAAGCTTTTGATCGATGAGGGCGTCGTAAAGTAAGGCTAAAGTCTTGTGCTGCCGTCTTTGAGGGGCGGTTTGCCTTCTGCTCGGAGAGAGGCCGGAAGTAGGCATACGAAATACTCCCTTTCAGATCACCGCCATTGCTGACCTCGACTTTGACATCCGCGTTTTCGTAACGGCGGTTGAAACTCGAAATCGTGATGGGTAGCAAAATGGCTCGTTTGAACGTCACGCCTGTACGGCCTTGACCAATATTCTTTTCGGGAAGACTTACGCACAATCCCTGTGCGTGTGCCTGTGGATAATGTGTTCGTGAACGTCTGAACGGCTTGTAGAACGTGGCTTTTGGAGTGGTGTTCAAAAAACGATCAATCTAACTCTTTATTTTCATTGCATTTTTTTGTGGATAAATGCGCACTGCCATCTGCCAGCCAATGGGTTTGCCCACAATCTCTGTGCGCGTGCTTGTGGACAAGTTGTTTGTGATTGCCTACAAGCCTTGTAAATAAAGGCTTTGGAGGTTTTGTATGAAAAATGATCAAAGCAGGGTTTTGCGTGCAGCATTGGTTCATTCGGGTGGTTTTTCAGCCATTTTATACGTTGTCCACAGCAGGCCGGGTGATTGGGACGAAGTTGTACCCAAAGTCTGTTGGCGCTTCTGTGGATAAGGTGTTCGTGCTCGTCTGTAGCCCAATGAAATTAAGCTCTACAGAGATTTGGTTAAAAAACATACAGGCTCTGTGACTTAGGTGTTCCATGGTAAGTCGTTGTTGTCCTGACTATTTCCAGGCCCATGAAAAAGCGACTTATCCATAAACGCTTTTTGGGCGCTGTGGATAAGTCGTTCAGTTATGACATCGTCACCGTCTGTTTACGAGCCAGAGCCGGTACGCATGAGGCTCACTGCCATTCTTTGGGCCAGTCGCGGAAACCTCTGCCGCCTGCTTGCTCGGTCCAGGGCGCCCATAACGTCGGCACGGTGCCCGGCGCCCAGTCTGGTTGTGAATGGTGAGAATTGATGCAGATGTAAGAGGCACCCGCATGCATCACCTTATTCCCCTTCACGTAGTCAGTATCATCGTCCCATTCAGGCAATGCTTCGCTGGTCGAGGCCTGCACAACGTTGCTGGGCCCAGACAGTTCTAGATCTTTATCGCGTGCACCGACCAGATACTGATAGGTCTTGCCTGGGGTCAGGCCTCTGACGGTAAAAGTCAGTACGGTTGAATCGACGGTCACAGCAGGCGCGTCGAAACTGTAGACACGGTAGACGTCAACGGCAGTACCCCCTGCAGGTGCATCCCATGCCAGTGAAACACTGGTGGTGGTCTCACCTGTCTGACGCAAGTTGCCCGGTGGCGCAGGTCGATCATTGGACGCCTCGGAGTCTGTAGTGGCCAGAAGTTTTTCAGAGGGTCCTGAGCTGTTACCCATACTGTCGGTCGCGATGATGTGATAATCATAAAGGCGGCTTTGCAGAAGGCCTTCGTCGGTGAAGGGAGGAGCTTTGCCCTCGCCTATCGAAACACCCTTGCGGAACAGCTCATAGTGAAACGGACCGCTGGCATCCGTCGAAACACTCCAGTCCAGCGTTATCGATGTGGTGGTCCGCCCGGTTGACCTGAAGTCGACAGGCAATGAAGGTTTATGGGGTTCCGAATCGGTTGTGATTTCTATCAGGTTGCTGACCTCTGACCATTGAAGTTCTTCGTCTCTTGCCACAACGCGGTATTTATACGTACGGCCCGGGGTGAGTTCTTCATCGGTAAACGCATACGTTTCACCGCTGAGCGCTTTAGTAGGCCAGCCGTCCCGGTCAATTTGATACCTGTTGATTGGGCTATCGCTGGTAGACGCTGTCCATGTCAGCGACACACTTTTATCGGTGACGCCTGACAGGCTCAAGACCGGTGTTGTCGGTTTCGCACCACCGCCGCTCCCTGCCTGTGTACTCACGCTGATCGCTGTGGAGAATGCCGAGGTGTTGTCCATGACATCAATGGCACGTACCTGGTAGCTGTAAGTGGTGCCGGGCTGAAGGCCGGTATCTTCAAAGTCAGGACGGCTCACCGTAAAGAAGAGAGTGCCGTTACGGAGCACTTCATATTTCAGAACCGGGTTCGTGCCTTCCGAAAGCGACCAGGCCAGTTTCACCGACGTTGGGGTTTGCTCGGTTGATCTGAGGTCAGTGGGTACTGAAGGCTTGTCCGGTACGGGCGTTTCACCACTGGTGAGATAACCGTAGCGGTTCACGAACTCCCAGCTGTATTCCTTGCCATCCTTGTCTTTCCCGGCATCCCAGTTGATCGACCAGGTCATCAGCCCGCGGATCGAATTGCCGGCGTCTTCCAGCTCTTGCAGTGCATCCTTGACGTTCTGCGGGTCAACCACGTAACCGGTGGCGGCGGCGTCATTGTTGGTCGGTAGACCAATGGCCAGCCTGTCGGCCGGAATTTTAGTGAAGCCACGCGTACCGTGGATCAAGCTGTCGGTCAGGTAGTAAAGAAACTCTTTCTTATGGGCGTCGTTGTTTTGAGTGACCCACAGGTTCAGCTCATCGACCCATATGCCATCGCCGCCCTGGTTGTAATACTGAGGCGCGATAAAGTCATAGATGTCTTCCAGCGCATTGATGTAAGCAAGGTAGGCACCGCCGGATCTCAGGGAGTCGAGAAAGGTTACAAATTCTTTCAGGAAAGGAAAATACGTCGTGATCTCTTTCAATATCGGCAGTTTTTTGCTGGCCCTCAGGTAGGGGAACTCGGGGGCCATACTGATAATGAAGTGCTTTCCTTCTGTCTCGTAATGTTCGCGCACCATCCTCAACGCAGCGGGTAATACGGTCCGGTTATCGGCAAAGGTAATCGCAGCTTGTTCAAGGTCGATATCCAGGCCGTCAAAGCCATAGGTTTCAACCAGACGAATAATTTCATAGGCCAGTGCATCTTCCTGACCGGTATATAGCTCAATATGCGCGTCAGCCCCGCCAAGAGAAATCAGCACCGCACGTCCTTGTGCATTCAGTGCTGCCACTTGGGCGCGAAACGCAGCATCGCTCAGGTTATAAGGCTTGAATGTAGGAATGCCGGCACCTTTCATGAAGGCCACGGCCACGACGTTATACGCCTCGGGTATGTCGGTCAGCGCCATCTCTTTGAACAGGCCTTGCTGGTAACCTTGACCGGGTTCGGAAGGCCAGTTATGCCAGAACCCCATGAGAATATTTTTGCCTCTTATGTCCGGCATGGCCGAGGCTGCATCGACTGTTTTATTTTTATATTGATTAATGTTTTTTGGGCTGAGCATGGTCCGTGTCTCCGTCCGTTGGATTGACTGCAACGGGAGTTGATCACGAAAGATTTTTTTGGGTAACTGTCAGAAATGACGGTATCGGCGCGAGGGTTTTTGTGTCGGCGTGGTCAGTTCAGACTCACTTCGTGAATGAAGTGAGTCTGACTTGGTGGGTCGCGTTGGCGGGGCAATCTCTATTCGTGATTCACCGCCACACCCTTCAAATACGGCGCAGGTTCTGCGCCGAGGTTTTCCAGCATGCGCGAGCTGTACCAGTCGACGAAGTTGACCACGCCGAACTCATAGGTTTTCGAATAAGGGCCGGGTTGATAGGCGCTGGAGTTGATGCCGCGCTGATTTTCTTCGGCAAGACGACGGTCCTGATCATTGGTGGCGTCCCAGACCTGGCGCATACGCTCGACGTCGTAATCCACGCCTTCGACCGCATCCTTGTGGACAATCCACTTGGTCGTCACCATGGTTTCCTGCGCGCTGATCGGCCACACCGTGAAGACGATGATGTGATCGCCCATGCAGTGGTTCCAGGAATGCGGCAAATGCAGAATACGCATCGAGCCCAGGTCAGGGTTCTGGATGCGGCCCATCAGTTTCTTGCAGCCGACCTTGCCGTCCATGGTCATCGACACGGTGCCTTTGAGCAGCGGCATGCGCACGATACGATTACGCAGGCCGAAACTGGCGTGGGCGTACGGGATTTTCTCGGCGTCCCACGCAGCAGCAGACGCGGCCACATGATCCTTGAAGGCCTGATCGGCACGCGGGTCGGTGACGTCGTCCCATTCCAGCAACGTCTTGAGCAATTCAGGGTGCGAGCCGCCACAGTGATAGCACTCACGGTTGTTTTCCAGCACCAGCTTCCAGTTGGCCTTTTCCATCAAGGTGGTTTGCACGGCCACCTTGGTATTCTCCATGTCATACGGTTCCATGTAGTGCCGCAGCGTCGACAGGAACTCGTCAATGGCAGGCGGGTTTTCCGCGAGGCTGATGAAAATGTAGCCACCTGCGGTCTTGACGTGCACCGGCTTGAGGCCGAACTGCTTCATGTCGAAGTCGTCGCCCATTTCAGTGCCCGCATACAGCAGACGACCGTCCAGCTCATAGGTCCACTGGTGATAGTGGCAAACCAGTTTGGCGACTTTGCCTTTCTCGGCAGTGCACAGGCGCGAGCCGCGATGGCGGCATACGTTGTGGAATGCGTTGACGACACCGTCCGGGCCGCGCACGACCAGGATCGGGTTCTTGCCGATCTGCAGCGTCAGGTAATTGCCCTTGGTTGGGATTTCGCACGTCATCCCGGCAATCAGCCACTCCTTGTGAAAGATTTCCTGCATGTCGATTTCAAACAGTCGCTCATCACTGTAGAAAGGCTGCGGCAGCGAGTACGTGCGCTCGCGATTCTGCAGCATCTCGGCAGTGGCCTTGCGTGCAGGTTCCAGCGGATCGCCCAGGCTCAAGGTTGCGGTGACGTCCATCGATTAAATCCCTCATGACCGCGGCATGGGCGGCCTGCGAATGTGGCTGATACGGGTGTGATCGCGTTTCACGCATGACGATAGATCAGTCGACCATGCTTATGACCCTTGGTGGCGAGTGTGGAGCCGGGCGCGCAGCGAACCTTATCCATGGGCGACATGGCCGCATCCGTTCCCGACGCGACAGGCCTTGTTGCACGGGGCTGGTCGCGGTAAGTACGTGAATGTCGTTGATAGGTAAATGGCCGTCTCGCGCGTTACGCAGAATCCGCAGCATGAGAGGCCGACAGTCGGCCGTGGAGATCGAGTATGTCCCAAAGTTTCCTGAGCCCGGTCACGACCCAGACATGGGCCAACGGGCGTCACCTGGTACGTGTCGTCAAAGTCATCCAGGAAACCTGGGACGTGCGCACGTTCTGCTTCATGGCCGACCAGCCGATCATGTTCTTCTTCAAGCCGGGCCAGTTCGTGACCCTGGAGCTGGAGATCGACGGCCTGCCGATCATGCGCTCTTACACCATCTCCAGCTCGCCATCGGTGCCGTACAGTTTTTCGATCACCGTCAAACGCGTGCCGGGCGGCAAGGTTTCCAATTACCTGCATGACACGCTGATTGAAGGACAGGAGCTGGCGGTACACGGGCCGGTCGGGCTGTTCAACGCGATCGACTTCCCGAACCCGAAGATTCTCTACCTCAGCGGCGGGGTCGGCATCACGCCGGTGATGTCCATGGCGCGCTGGTTCTACGACACCAACGCCAACGTCGACATGGTCTTCGTGCACAGCGCGCGTTCACCGAAAGACATCATCTACCACCGCGAGCTGGAGCACATGGCCTCGCGG
The DNA here is from genome assembly GCF_027983475.1 of Pseudomonas cerasi. NCBI lineage: Bacteria > Pseudomonadati > Pseudomonadota > Gammaproteobacteria > Pseudomonadales > Pseudomonadaceae > Pseudomonas > Pseudomonas cerasi. The sequence goes on along the minus strand of NZ_JAQJVM010000004.1, from coordinate 216,477 downwards.
ATCGACAATTTCAGCCTGCACCTGGTCTGTGAAAAGCATGGTCTGGGCGAGCCGTGGGCCGGTTATCGTGGCTACCTGAACCAGAAAATGCTCGAGCTGATGGCCCCGGACTTCATGGACCGTGAGGTGTTCTGTTGCGGACCGACGCCGTACATGACAGCGGTCAAGCGTCTGTTGCAGGAGAACGGCTTCAACATGGCGCAATACCATGAAGAGTCGTTCGGTGCGACGCCGCCCGAGGCCAGGGCAGACGCCGTCGAGCAGGCCGAAATCGCCGCCGACGCGCCCGACATCGACATCGCCGACCTGCATCAGGTGGAGTTCACCGACACCGGCAAGAGCATCCGCGTCGGGCCGGGCGAAACCGTGCATGCCGCCGCCGCCAAACTCGGCCTGATGATCCCCAAAGCCTGCGGCATGGGCATCTGCGGAACCTGCAAGGTCATGAAACTGAGCGGTGAAGTCGAGATGGAGCACAACGGCGGCATTACCGACGAAGATGTTGCAGAGGGGTACATTCTGTCCTGCTGCAGCGTGCCGAAGGGCGATGTGCGGATTGAGTACTGAGCACGCCTGAAACTGTGTGGCGCAAAGGGTCACGAACGGCATACCCACGCGGAGCATGGGTACGATAGACGTTCTTGAGGGCGCCTACCGGCTAAGATCCACTGTGACTCTGCTTATAAGCCGCCAGCGCGGGCAGCAGTTGCTGGTCGATGGCCTGGCGCACGGCGGGGAGGAGGGTGGCGCTGCCGGTCAGAAGTTGTTCTACCAGACGTCGCAAGGCGGTCGCGCGTTCGGCGTTGAGGCCGCAGACGGCGTTTGCGCAGGCTTGTTCAGCGGTTGCGCCGCCGGGGGCTTCGAAGCCCAGGGCTCTGAGCTGGCCGAGCAGGTCTTCCTGGTCAATCAAATCCGCGTGCATCATGACGTCTGTTCCTTTGATCGGGCTTGTTCCGATTCTGGAAGGACAACCGCCTGCGGGCAACCCCTGCCTGTCGTGCGTGGCAGGATTGGCTACAAGTGTGTCGTTTTCAGTTCATGCGGTCATTCGGTTTGCAGGTTGTCTATGGTTCTGTCGACCATGACCTTGGCCATTTCCACCAGGTGCATGATCGAAAGCGTCATGTCGCGCTGGGTGCCGGTCATGCTGTCGCTGAATTCACAGGCGCTGGTGGCGGCGCAGCGCAGCAGGTCGCTGGCATGCATCAGGGCGTCTTCCTGGCTGACGTTGGCGCTGACGGTGAAGAGGGGCGGATCGGGGACGATTTTCAGCATGTGAGACTCCTAATCAATAACTGGAAGGTCGTCACTTCGGCTACTAATCGAAGGTGGCGGCCGCACGCAGGTAGTAGCCCGGTGATTAGGAACCGGTGCATCCGAAGACGCCCCACGCACGGCCACCATAAAGATGCAGGCCGTAAACAAGCGCCTTGCACAAGGTGGCGCATTGCGCCTAATCACATCGAGGGCTACTAATCCTCACCGCTGAATATGCAGCGACGGGCGCAGAGTAGAGATCGAAACAGGCAGGCACAAGGGGCCGGGAGTTTCTCGGAAATTTCCTTCAAGTGAAAGAGACCAGTCCCGCAAATTCGTTACAAATTCTTGTTCATTGCTCAGGTTTGCTAAACTGCGCAGCTTGCCAGGAGCTGCCATGAATTACCGTCACGCCTACCATGCCGGCAACCACGCCGACGTCTTCAAACACCTGACCCTGACTCGCCTGATCGCCCTGATGGCGCGCAAGGAGCAGCCGTTCGCCTATCTCGACACCCACGCCGGGCTCGGCCTGTACGACCTCAAAGGCGATCAGGCCACGCGCACCGGAGAATGGCTGGAGGGTATCGGCCGTCTGTGGAACGCCACGGACCTGCCTGCGCTGGCGTCCGACTATCTGCAAGTGCTGCACGACATGAACCCGGATGGCGAGCTGCGCTACTACCCCGGTTCGCCGGAGCTGGCCCGCCGCCTGACCCGCGAGCGCGAGCGTGTGCTGCTCAACGAGAAGCACCCCGAAGACGGGCGTCTGCTCAAGGAGAACATGAAAGGCGACCGCCGTGTGGCGGTGCATCTTGGGGAAGGCTGGCATGTCCCGCGCGCCTTGCTGCCCGTGGCGGAAAAGCGTGCCGTCATGCTCATCGACCCGCCATTCGAGCAACTCGATGAAATGAAGCGTTGCGCGGTTGCGCTCAAGGAAGCCATCGGGCGCATGCGTCAGACAGTGGCGGCAATCTGGTACCCGATCAAGGATACCCGCCTGCTGCGCCGCTTCTATCAGGACCTGGCAGAAACCGGCGCGCCCAAGCTGTTGCGCGTTGAACTGTTCGTCCATCCGCTGGACACACCGGCCAGCCTCAACGGTTCAGGCCTGGCCATCGCCAACCCGCCTTGGGGTCTGGAAGAAGAATTGCGCGACCTGATGCCGTACCTCGCCCAGAAACTGGGCCAGACCCAGGGCGGCTGGAAGATGGACTGGTTGATTGCGGAGTAGGCTTGCCTGCATCCATCACTGCGTGCCCATGCGGAGCACTCAGCGTTGTACACAGATCCTGGCAAGCCCAGAGGACTGTGCAGGGCGTGTAGGTGCGTACCGTGCAACGCTTCACTGGTTCGCGATCTGCCGGGAACCGGCAGCAAAACCGCTTGCCTCGGTGCGCCAGATACAGCCGAGGTGGCCGGTTTTGGGGCCGCTTCGCAGCCCATCGCGGACAAGTCCGCTCCTACGCCCTCCGGGCAGAAGCCCGTTTCCTGACGCCCCGGCAGGGGCGTGTCTCAAGCCGGCATGCACACACCCGTGCCGCCCAGCCCGCAGTAGCCCTGTGGGTTCTTGGCCAGGTATTGCTGGTGGTAGGCTTCGGCAAAGTAAACCGTCGGTGCCTGCTCGATTTCGGTGGTGATGCTGCCCAGACCGGCCTTGTTCAGTTCCGCCTGGAAGGTCTCTGCACTGGCTTTGGCGGCGTCGAGCTGCTCGGGAGTGGTGCAGTAGATCACCGAACGGTACTGAGTGCCGATGTCATTGCCCTGACGCATGCCTTGAGTCGGGTTGTGTACTTCCCAGAACACTTTGAGCAGGTCTTCGTAGCTGATTTTTGCTGGCTCGTAGACCACCAGTACCACTTCGGTGTGGCCGGTCAGCCCGGAGCAGACTTCTTCGTAAGTCGGGTTCGGAGTAAACCCGCCTGCGTAGCCGGCGACAGTGCTCACCACACCGTCCTGTTGCCACAGACGACGTTCTGCGCCCCAGAAGCAACCCATGCCGAAGATGGCGAATTCGACATTGCTCGAAAACGGCCCCAACAGCGGATTGCCGTTGACGAAGTGGGTTTCCGGAAGCGCCATTGGCGTTTCACGACCCGGCAGTGCTTGTTCGGCGGTAGGCAGTACGTTTTTGTTCACTAGAATTTCCGAGCGCAAAGTCATGAACCATATCCTCTCGTGTGGAGATCGGCAGCGGGGCCAGGACGGATGATCAATACAAATACATAGGTCCCGTTACACGCAGAAACAAGTGCTGCCGTGCAATAACAGGCGGACAGTGTGCCCGAGAGAGCGGGGTGCAGGGAAGGTTGTCAGGCGGATGGGCGACGAGGATAGCGCTTCAGCCTCTCGATCAGCTCTTCGCCGGGGATAGGTCTGTCGAACAGATAGCCCTGGCCGACATCGCAGCGATGGCGCCGCAGAAAGGCCAGCTGAGCCGCGGTTTCAATGCCTTCGGCAACCACTTTGAGCTTGAGGTTGTGAGCCATCGCGATGACCGCCGAGGTGATTTCCATGTCGTCTTCATCATCCGGAATATCGCGGATGAAGCTGCGATCGATCTTGATCACATCGATGGGGAATTTCTTCAGGTAGCTGAACGACGAGTAACCGGTCCCGAAGTCGTCCATGGCCAGTGATAGGCCGAGTTTCTTCAGCGAGTCCAGTTGCTGGCGGGTGTCTTCTGTCGCTTCCAGCAACAGGCCCTCGGTCAGCTCCAGTTCCAGCAGGGAGGGGTCAAGCTCTTCTTCTTTGAGGATGGCGGCAATCGATGACACCAGTTCCGGGTCGGAAAACTGCTTGGGGGATACATTGATGGCTACCTGCAGGTTGCCGAACCCCGCAGCGGTCAGGTCCTTGCTCATGCGGCAGGACTGACGCGCGACCCATTTGCCGATGGGGATGATCAGACCGGTCTCTTCGGCCACGCTGATGAACTGGTCCGGTCGGATCATGCCTTTTTCAGGATGATTCCAACGCAACAGCGCCTCCATGCCCAGCAGACGACCCGTCAGCAGGCACAGCTTGGGCTGATAGAACACCTCGAGCTCGTTCTGGGTCAGGGCGCGGCGCAGGTTGTTTTCCACGAACAGCTTGTAACTGGCCTCGGCATTCAATGCTTCGGTAAACACCTGAACCTGATGTTTGCCGTTGGCTTTGGCCTTGTGCAGGGCCAGACCTGCGTTTTTCATCAGGGTCTGCGGGTCACGACCGTGCAGCGGCGCGCAGGCAAGACCCACCGAGCCGGTGACGCTGATCAGCTGATTGTCGACGAACATCGGCTTGTCCAGCGTGGCCAGCACTTGTGTGGCGGTGGCCTGTCCGGCTTCCTGATCGGTGTTGTCGATCAGTACGGCAAATTCGTTACTGGCAAAGCGCGCCAATACATCGGACGGGCTCAAGGTGTTGCGCAGGCGCCGCGCCAGGCTGATCAACAGTTTGTCACCGGTCTGGTGGCCGAGGCTGTCGTTGATGCGCTTGAAGTTATCGATGTCGACCAGCAACAGGCTCATCGGCGTATCGGTGTCGCGGGCAAAGCGTTCGTCCAGATTGCGGATAAAGGCCGGACGGTTGCCCAGATTGGTGAGGTTGTCGGTGTACGCCAGGCGCTCGATGCGCTGCTGGGCCAGCTTGCTCTGGGTGATGTCTTCGTAGATGCCGATATAGTGCGTCAGCTCACGATTGTCGCCATACACCTTGGAAATCGACAGCTGGCCCCAGTAGGGTTCGAGGTTCTTGCGCCGGCTTTTGAACTCGCCCTGCCAGCTGTTGCTGTTGGTCAGGCTGGAGTTGGCTTCCAGCAGCAACTGGTTGAGGTTTTCCAGTGCGGGCAATTCCGACAACTTGTGCCCGGAGACTTCCTCCGAGCTGTACTGGGTGATCGCCGTGAAACTCGGGTTTACGTACTCGACCACGCCATTGCAGTTGACCAGCAGAAAGGCGTTGGCGCTTTGTTCGACCGCGCGCTGGAACAGGTGCAGCGCGTTGGTCGCAGCCCGCCGGTTATGGTTGTTGATGACCTGGGCAAACTGGTCAGCCAGTTCGCCGGCGAAGGCGATCTCGTCGGACTGCCACTCGCGTGTCGTGCCGGACTCTTCCAGACACAGCACGCCGATCACCTGCCCGTCGATACGAATACTGGCATCGAGAACCGCTCTGGTTTCTCCAGGATTCAGGCTTTTGGCCATTTCGCAGGTGCGTGGGTCAGTCTGGATATTGCTGGCGTCGATCGCCCGGCTGGTATTCAGCGCTTGCAGGTAAGTAGGGTAGGGGCTGATATCCACTGGCGTGCGTGGCTGATAGTCGCCGGTTTCACGGCTGTAGTCGGTGATCGGCTCAAGGCGTTTGTCGTTGAGGTTCCAGATACTGACATGGTCGACATCGTAGATATCACAAGCACTTTTGGTGATCAGCTCTGCCGCTTCGAGCAAGGTATTGGCCGTGGTGTAGCGGTGTCGGGTCAGGCGCAGGATCAGGTCCTGCTGGGCGCGCACGCGTTCCAGGTGGGCAAACTGGTCGCGCTGGGCGCGCTGGTTGAGTTCCAGGGCAATCTGCAGTCGCAGGTTGCGGGTTTCCAGATCGGAGTCCGTGACCGGTTCGCCAGTCGTGACAAGGTCTTCGACGATCAGAAAGTAACCACGTAACAGATGCCGGTTGTGCTGTTTGTACGCTTCGCCGATTTCCAGCAGGCCAAGGGGGCCTTTGGGGCTGTGGAGGGTGTAGCGGATCAGGTAATTCGGGGAAGAGGCCAGTTGCAGCTGGATGTCATCGTGCAGTTGATAACGTGCTTCCGGCTCCATGAGGCTGGCATAAGGGGATCCAATCAAGGCGCAAAGGTCAACAGCTGCCAGCCCGAACTGCCTTTCGCAATTCGGATCGAGAAACAATAGCGCCCAATTGGCTTCATTCAGCCGCTCGAAACGCAGCATGCCCAGGCGCGAAGGCACTGGCAATTGCGTCACTACCTCGGCTGCGGATCTACCGGCAGCATCGGTTTGGCTTTTCATGAACAAACTCGCTTCCGGAATACTAGTCGCGACGGGGATAAACCCCACTTTCGCGTATGGCAAGGTTGCATCATGCGGCCCATGCTTACAAGAGACCACAGTGGCTTAGTGCTATAAAAGTGTCGGCCGGTTGTCCAGGTTCTTCAATGTATCTGGTCGGATACTCAAATTCGTTGTTTTTTCGGGTAAAACCCCTATTTTCCAGGGGAATTCGCTTTGCAGATTTGCTCCAGTTACGGGCTGTTGTCAATCAGGCTTTTGCCATCCTGGGCTCCTTTGCCGGCAATTGCAGGAAAATACCTGCCGCAAACATGGCCAGCACCCCGACACTCAGGAATGTCAGCTGAAATGCCCCCAGCATGCTGCTGACCTCGCCGGTGGTAACTTCTTCGCTGAACCCCCCGAGCAAGGCTGCTGCGCTTGCCACGCCAAGACTCAGCGACAGCTGTGCCACCACCGAAAGCAGGCTGTTGCCACTCGCTGCACTGGCATCGTCCAGATCGATCAAGGTGACCGTATTCATGGCCGTGAATTGCAAGGAGTTGACGGCGCCGAGCAGTCCCAGATGGACCAGTAACACCCAGTATGGGGTTTGCACATCCACCAACGCCAGGCTGGCCAGGAGGATACCCAGCAGCAGTGTGTTGCCGGTCAGAATCATGCGGTAGCCCAGCCGCTCGATCAGCCAGCGGGCGATGGTCTTGGCGAACATGCCAGCGGCCGCCAGCGGCAACATGCTCATGCCTGCCTGAGACGGCGAATACCCCAGCGCCACCTGCAGCAGCAACGGCACCAGAAATGGCAGGGCACCGCTGCCCAGGCGGGCGAACAGGTTGCCCATGATGCCGACCGCAAACGTCCGGGTACGGAACAGTGAAGGGGCAAACAATGGCGATTCGATGTGCCCGGCACGCAGCCAATACGCTGCCAGACAGCCCATTCCGGCAAACAGCAACAGCACCACGCGCATGTGCGGCAGGTGCAACTCGCCCAGGCCCTCCAGGGCAATGGTGATCAATACCATCGCCGCGCCAAACAGGATGAAACCGACGCCGTCAAACCGTGTTCGACCGCCTCCCGGAAGATCAGGAATGAAGTGTTTGACGGCGTAGCAACCGAGGATGCCGACCGGAATGTTGATCAGGAAAATCCAGTGCCAGCTCAGGTACTCGACCATCCAGCCGCCAAGCGTCGGGCCCAGCAACGGACCCAAAAGGCCCGGCACGGTAATAAAGCCCATGATCCGCACCAGCTCCGATCGCGGATAGGCGCGCAATACGATCAGGCGCCCGATAGGCAGCATCAGCGCGCCCCCCAGCCCCTGAATCACCCGGGCGGCTACCAGCACGTTCAGTGACCAGGACAGCGCGCACAGCAATGATCCGAAACTGAACAGCAGGATGGCGCTGAAGAAGATGCGCTTGATCCCGAACCGGTCGGCGATCCAGCCCGAAGCCGGGATCAGCAGCGCAATGGTCAGCATGTAGGCGATGACCACCGACTGCATACGCAGCGGGTCTTCCGCCAGTGAACGGGCCATGGACGGCAAGGCGGTGTTGAGAATCGTGCCGTCCAGGCTTTGCATGAAGAATGCGATGGCGATGACCCAGGGCATCCAGCGCAGGGTCTTTTCGTCCATGATCGGCGCTGCTGAGTTCGGCATAGGCTCCTGCTATAGCGTGAGGGTGAGTCGGCTGATCAATGCGCCCGGCAACTGGATTGAACCGGTCTGGCGCTGACTGTAGGTGCTCGATTGGAGAATCAGTTCCCTTTCTTTGGTCAAGTCCTCCAGTGCGCTGCCCAGCAGGCTGTAGGCGCTGTCATCGAAGCGCATGGTGCTCACCGGCGCGACGATCTTGCCCTCTTCGACCCAGAACGTCGCGAAGCGTGTCATTCCGGTAAGGCGCGCAGCGGCGCGGTCGGAGAAGTTCAGGTACCAGAGGTTACTGATGTAAAGCCCGGTGCCGAGCCTGGCGAGGATCTGATCCAGCTCCAGTGAACCGCCGGCAATGCTCAACGCGCTTGGGCCTTCGCCATAATCCGCGCCGTTGGCAGGCAGGTCGTATTCGGCAGCGCTGCTCGAATCCACCAGCCGATCGCGGGCTTGCCCGTCGACGATCAGTTTCAGGTCCTTGCGCGGGTAGCCTTCCCGTGAAAACGCTGGTGAAAGCGAACCGCTGACTTTTTCGTCGAAGTTGACCAACGGGCTGAAAGGCGTCTCGCCGTCATACAGCCTTTGCAACGGGCTGCGTTTACTGGCCAGTGACTGCGCGGAAAATCCGCCCCAGGTGAGCATGCCGATGACTTCGTCCAGAGCCGCTGGCGCCAGGTACGCGCGGTATTGTCCGGGCTTGAGCGCATGCAGCGGGCGGCCGAGAAATTCGAGCTGTTCGCGGGCTTGCTGAAAACGCTGCGCGAAGGCTTCGTCGCTCCAGTCGTGACCCGCGTAGTTGGCTTTCACTGCCTGGCCGTTTTCGTGAAACAGGCTCCAGTCGAAATTGAAGCTGTTGGCCTGGTGCCAGCCCTGCGCCCCCCACGAACTGGCGAAGCCGCGGTAAAGCGGGCCTGCCGCATAGAAACCTACCAGGTCCAGATCGCCTGCCAGTTCGCTGATCTGCTCGACGACCCGGGCGCTGTCCGGCAGCGGCAAATCTTGAACGTTACTGCTTTGCCAGGCATTCGTGTTCGGCAACAGATAGGGATCCTTGGCCAGCGACGGCAGTGTTTCGCGCAATTGTTGCAGGGCGTCGACAAGGCGCTGCTGGTCGGTCTCGGCGTCGCCGGACAGTGTCAGCTCGAGATTGGCATGTCGGCCGTCATCGATCAGTTTGAACGTGACGATGACCTGCTGGACGCTCCCGGCCTGTCGAACCTGGCCGTGGTTGAACCGGATGAAGTCAGACGCCTCGGCGTCGTAGGCCAGAGTGAAGTGTTCCGTCGGGCTGATGGCAGCCTTGAGCACGGCGACCAGCGCCTCGAACTGCTGTTGGTGCGACATCAGGCATCTCCTCCAAACACATCGACATTGGCAAACACACACGCCGGAGAGGCATGGCCTACACGGATCACCTGGTTGGGTTCGCCCTTGCCGCAGTTCGGCGTGCCCAGCACTTTGAACGTGCTGGCATCACCCACTGCGCTGAGGTTTTTCCAGAATTGCGCGGAGATCGCCCGGTAATTGGGGTTCTTCACCACGCCCTTGAGCTCGCCGTTCTCGATCAACTGGCCCCATTCGCAGCCGAACTGGAATTTGTTGCGTGCGTCATCGATGGACCAGGAGCGATTGCTCGACATCAGGATGCCGTGCTCGATGTTACCGACCAGACTGTCCAGCGACTGGTCACCCGGTTCGATATTCAGGTTGGCCATGCGGTCGATGGGGGCACGGTTCCAGCTGGAGGCGCGGCTGTTGGCGACGCCTGCCAGGCCGCTGCGGTATTGCGACAGGGCACCGCCGAGCGGGCGCTGCAGCAGGCCGTCACGAATCAGGAACTGCTTGCTGGCTGACGTGCCATCGTCATCATGCGCGTAGCTGGCCAGTTGCTCGGGAATCTCCGGGTCGAAGGTCACGTTCAGCAGGCTGGAACCGTATTGCAGGGTGCCGAAGTCAGTCGTTTTGACGAAACTGGTGCCTGCGTAATTGCGCTCGTCACCGAGAATCCGGTCCAGCTCCAGGGGATGGCCGATGGACTCGTGAATCTGCAGGACCATCTGATCGGGCATCAGCAGCAGGTCGCGTGGGCCTGATGGCGTGTTGGGGGCGAGGATCAACTGCAACGCTTCGTCGGCGACGTTGGCGGCAGACCCGATCAGGCCACAACTGCTCAGCACTTCGATGCCACCTTGCTGGCCGAAGTTATGCCCGCCCAGGGTGCGCGTCTGGCTGTCGCGACCGTCGTAGGCCGTCACGCTCATGCCCGGAAACACAAAGCGCTGCGCCTGACGCAATTGCGCGCCCGCGCTGTTGAGGTAGATTTGCTCAACGGTTTCCAGGTCCAGTATGGCCTGCCAGTTGACCAGGCGTTCGTCTGCCGGGACCGCGCTGGACTCGGCCATCAGCAGGCCGATGCAATCGCTCAGCGGTGGAAAGGCTTGATCCATGTTTGGCGACAGGTAGTCAGCCTTTGCGCTCGAGACAGCTTGATCGCTCAGGTCCAGCAGCGCATGCGGTGCCAGACGGCGGGCCAGCGTTTCGGCCTGCTGCAAGGCAGCCTGCAAACCCTTCAGGGAGATGTCGTTGGTGGCGGCGTAGGCTTCAACGCCATTCAGGCGCACGGTCAGCATGGCGCCCTCGTCGCTGATCAGTGACGGCGGCTCGGCCACATTCTTGCGCACGCACAGGCGTTGGCCGGTGCGGTGCACGTAACGTACGGAAAAAAATTGCGCTTCACTCTGCAGAGCAGCGAAATGCTGCTTGAGCCGGGCGGAGAAATCGAACATGCAGACAAGCTCCTTCTTGAGGGTGGTCAGTGAAGTCCGGGCGGCCTTTTGAGCCGATTGCCGTTAAGGGGGAGATTACCCCCCACGATTGCCAAGCTGCACCTGCAAGCTTTGAGCCAGACGCTTCAGCCCTGCATCACCAGCTTGATATCGGCGGCCAGTTCACGCACGCGCTCTTCTTCGGTGTCCCACGAGCACATGAAACGTGCGCCGCCGTTGCCGATGAAGGTGTAGAAACGCCAGCCACGAGCGGTCAGTGCAGCAATGGCCGGCTCCGACAGTTGCAGGAACACGCCATTGGCCTGCACCGGGAACATCAGCTCCACGCCAGGAATGTCCTTGACCAGTTCGGCGAGCAGTTGCGCGCAGCGGTTGGCATGGCGGGCGTGTTTGAGCCAGGCGTCGTTTTCCAGCAGGCCGACCCACGGTGCAGACAGGAAGCGCATTTTCGACGCCAGTTGCCCGGCCTGCTTGCAGCGATAATCGAAGTCTTCAGCCAGATCATGGTCGAAAAACAGAATGGCTTCGCCCACCGCCATACCGTTTTTGGTGCCGCCGAAGCACAACACGTCAACGCCGGACTTCCAGGTCAGTTCAGCCGGGGACGCCTCCAGAAAGGCGCAGGCATTGGAGAAACGGGCACCGTCCATGTGCAGATGCAGGCCCAGTTCCTTGCAGGTCGCGCTGATCGCCTTGAGTTCTTCCGGCTGATAGACGCCACCTACCTCGGTGGCCTGGGTCAGGGTCACGACGCGCGGCTTGGGGTAGTGAATGTCCTGACGCTTGAGCGCCACTTCACGAATCGATTCCGGGGTCAGCTTGCCGCCCGCGCTGCGGGCTGTCAGCAGTTTGGAGCCGTTGGAGAAAAACTCCGGCGCACCGCATTCATCGGTTTCGACGTGAGCCGTTTCCGAACAGATGACACTGTGGTAACTCTGGCACAGCGATGACAGCGCCAGCGAGTTGGCCGCCGTGCCGTTGAAGGCGAAAAATACTTCGCAGTCGGTTTCGAACAGTCGGCGGAAATCATCCGAAGCGCGTGCAGTCCATTGATCGTCACCATAAGCGCGTTGATGGCCCTTGTTCGCCTGCTCCATGGCCGCCCAGGCTTCAGGGCAGATACCGGAATAGTTGTCGCTGGCGAACTGTTGGCTTTGGTCTGTCATGGCCGATTCCTTATGGGCGATTATGGTGCGCACTGTAGCGACAATATAAGGTTCGGTCATGTGTTGGCTGCATGACGCAATTCCTCATTCAGGAGCACTATGGATCTTTCCAACCCGCCTTTTCTGCCCGGACGCAACAAGGCGCTGGACCTGCTCAAGTGGCTGGCGATGTTGAGTATGGTGCTTGACCACCTTCGCTATGTGGGCTGGTCAGTCGATTTTCTATACGTGCCGGGGCGTTTTGCCTTTCCCTGGTTCTGCCTGGCAATCGCCGTGAATCTTTCCCGGCGCAGCGCAGCCATCGTGGCCCCGCGGGTGCAATGGCGTTATCTGGGCTGGCTGCTGGTGTTTGCCGGGCTGGCGGAGATCCCGTATCGGCTGTTCATGGCTGACGCCACAGTGCTGAATGTAATGCCGACGCTGCTACTGGGGCTGGTGATCGCTCAGGGCTGGCAGCATCGCAATCCGACGACCCGAGTGATGGCCCTTGTCGCACTGCTGCTGACGGCGATCTTCCAGAAATACCTGATGTTTGGCTTTGCCGGTGTATTGCTGCCGCTGGTCTTTGTGCTGGTGCTGGAAAGAAGGCTTTGGTATGCGATATTTCCGGCGGTCTTTTGTCTGGCGGGTAATGCCTGGTCGCAGATGTTTGCCGGTGCGAGTTGGGGCGATCCGATTTCCATCGGTTCGATACTCACCTGCGTGTTGGCGCCTGTACTGGGCATCGCGCTGCTGCGGGCGAAACCTAGGTTCGCAGTGATCCCGATGCGGCGCTGGGCCTATGCGATCTACCCGCTGCACTTTCTGCTGTTGCTGGGCGTGCGAATGGTGGTGGGCAGGGTTTGATCGGGAGTATGCAGTTATCCCACACACTTCTCGTTCCTCACGCTCCGCGTGGGAATGCAGTTCGTGACGCTCTGCGTCACACGGCGGTTTTTCTTTCGTTAGGTAGATTGGGGTTCGGCTCAGCTCACCTTTTCGCCCCTCGGCGACTCACTTTGAGGGACCAAAGTGAGCAAAGTCCTTCGCTCCTGTTTCCGGCCCGACTTCGTCGGGTTCCTTCGCCCTGTCACTGATCCGGGGGTCGCCGCAACGGGCCATCCATGGCCCGGTGCGGCTAGCCTGGCGTCCTGCCAGGCTACCCCCGGATCAGCGCCAGGACTCAGCCGTCACTTACGTCGCACTCTGCGTCGTCAGTGCCATCGCGGTTGAAAAGCGCTTCAGAGCAATTTGGCTAAAGGCACGGCCCGGAGTCTGATGACTATCGTTCCTCACGCTCCGCGTGGGAATGCAGTTCGTGACGCTCTGCGTCACACGGGGGTTTTTCTTTGTTAGGTAGATTGATGTTCGGCTCAAGTCACCTTTTCGCCTCTCGGCGACCTACTTTGATGGGGCCAAAGTAGGCAAATTCCGCAGCTCCGTTTCCGGCCCGACTTCGTCGGGTTCCTTCGCCCTGTCACTGATCCGGGGGTCGCCGCCCCCGGCCCACCAGCCAGGACTCAGCCGTCACTTACGTCGCACTCTGCGTCGTCAGTGCCACTGTGATAAAAAAGCGCTTCTTTATAGCGGCGCTGAGCGTCCGGAACGGCATGCCAACGCAGAGCATCGGCACGATAGTCAGGAACAGCGAGCTCTGTAGGCGCGACGAGGCCGGGCGCTTTGGTATCAGCTGTTGGGCAGCAGCCGGCAGGTGATGCTCTTGATGTAGCGCGTTTCGGCAATGGCCGGGTGTACCGGATGGTCCGGGCCCTGGCCGCCGCGTTCCAGCAGCTGGATGTTGCGGTCCAGATGGCGGGCGCTGGTCAGGAGGATGTTCTGCAGGTCGTCTTCCGGCAGGTGCATCGAGCACGACGCGCTGACCAGAATGCCGTCCTTACTGAGCAGGCGCATGGCTTGCTCGTTCAGGCGGCGGTAGGCGCCTTCGCCGTTTTTCATGTCTTTCTTGCGTTTGATGAATGCAGGCGGGTCGGCGACGATTACGTCGAAACGCTCTTCTGCGGCTTTCAGTTCCTTGAGCGCTTCGAAAACATCGCCTTCGATGCAGGTCATCTTTTCGGCAAAACCGTTCAGGGCTGCGTTGCGCTCCACGCCATCGAGGGCGAAGGACGACGCGTCGACGCAGGTGACGTCGCTGGCACCGAAAGCCGCTGCCTGAATGCCCCAGCCGCCGATGTAGCTGTACAGGTCGAGCACACGCTTGCCTTTGACATAAGGGGCGATGCGCGCGCGGTTCATGCGGTGGTCATAGAACCAGCCGGTTTTTTGCCCGGCCATGACCGGTGCTTCGAACTTCACGCCGTTCTCTTCCAGCGCAACCCATTCCGGCACCAGACCGAAAACGGTTTCGACGTAACGATTCAGGCCTTCCGCATCGCGAGCCGCCGAATCGTTCTTGAACAGAATGCCGCTTGGCTTGATGACCTGAACCAGCGCCGCAATGATGTCTTCCTTGTGGTTTTCCATCGTGGCCGAGGCCAGTTGAACGACCAGAATGTCACCAAAACGATCGACTACCAGACCCGGCAGCAGGTCGGAGTCACCGTAGGTCAAACGGTAGAAAGGCTTGTCGAACAGGCGTTCACGCAGCGACAGCGCAACGTTGAGGCGATGGACGAGCAGCGACTTGTCGAGCGGCAGCTTGATGTCGCGGGACAGCAGGCGTGCGCAGATCAGGTTGTTGGGGCTCATGGCGACGATGCCCAGCGGCTTGCCGCCCGCAGCTTCGAGGATGGCCTGATCACCGGCTGCAAAACCATGCAGTGGAGTGGCGGCTACATCGATCTCGTTGCTGTAGACCCACAGATGACCGGCGCGCAAGCGGCGGTCGGCGTTGGCTTTGAGGCGCAAGCTAGGCAGGGACATGACGTCGCTCCTGAAAAAGGAGCGGGATTATAGCGCGTCATCCCGGCGCTGGGCCGGGATGACTGCAATTAACTGACGGAATCTGTCAGGCAGACAGGGCTTCGATCAGTTTGCTGTTGAAGGCGGGGATATCATCGGGCTGGCGGCTGCTGATCAGTTTGCCGTCGGTGACGACTTCCTGATCGACCCATTTTGCGCCTGCGTTGACCAGGTCATCTTTCAGCGTCTTGAAGCTGGTCAGGGTTTTGCCCTTTACCAGGCCGGCCGAGATCAACAGCCAGCTGCCATGGCAGATAACTGCTACCGGCTTGCCCGCGGCCTCGATGTCCTTGACGATCTTTTGCGCGTCGCTGTCTATGCGGATGGTGTCGGAGTTCTGTACACCGCCCGGCAGCACCACGCCATGATAGTCACTGGCGTTGGCAGCCTTGAACGTGCCGTCGATCTTGAAGTCATCGGCAGGTTTGTCGTGATTCCAGCCTTTGACCTTGCCCTCTTCAGCGGAAAGGATTTCCACGGTGGCGCCTGCTTGCTCCAACGCTTCTTTCGGACCGGTCAATTCAACCTGTTCGAAACCGTCGGTTACAAGAATTGCTATGCGTTTGCCAGTCAATGCTTTAGACATGGGATCCTCCAGTGTCGGGCTTAAGAGTAGCGTCTGGCAGGCCTTTTTGAAGCCGCCGTTTACGCCGTTAACACAACGTCCGAAGCTTCGTATAAGGCAAAGTTCCGAGAATATCTTCGTCTCGGGTGATGGACCGTTTCTCCGCAAGGGGTCAGAATCCAGTCATCAAGGTGAGTGAATTCCTATGTCCGAAGAGCTAAGCCCAGAACAGATCCAGCAAGCGTTGCAGGGCATCAGTGTGCCTCCGCAGCCGCAAATCATGGTGGATCTGCAGATGGAGCAATACATGCCCGATCCGGACCTGGGGGCGATTGCACGATTGATCGCTCAGGATCCCGGGTTGTCCGGGGCGCTGTTGAAGATCGTCAACTCTCCACACTACGGCCTGTCCAACAAGATTGCCTCGATCGACAAGGCGGTAAACCTGCTGGGCAGTCGGACTGTGATCAACCTGATCAACGCGCAGTCGATCAGGGGCGAGATGACCGATGAAACCATCGTCGCGCTCAACCGTTTCTGGGATACGGCGCAGGATGTCGCGATGACCAGTCTGACCCTGGCCAAGCGCATTGGCTCGCAGACGGTGGACGAATCCTACGCCCTGGGCCTGTTTCACGACTGCGGCATACCGCTGATGCTCAAGCGTTTTCCCAACTACATGCCGGTGCTGGAAGAGGCCTACGCCAACGCGGGGCCCGATTGCCGCATCGTCGATACCGAAAACAGCGCCTTCGACACCAACCATTCGGTCGTCGGCTATTACACGGCCAAATCCTGGCGTCTGCCTGCACACGTTACCGACGCGATTGCCAATCATCACAACGCATTGGCGATTTTCCTGGACGATACCAGTCGCAATGCCACGCTCAAGAACCTCCTGGCTCCGCTGAAAATGGCCGAGCATATCTGCCAGTCCTATCGGGTGCTGGGCAATCAGGACGAGGATCACGAGTGGGAATGCATCGGTGCGCTGGTGCTGGACTACGTGGGCCTGTCCGAATATGACTTTGAATACCTGAGGGAAAGCATCCGCGAGCTGGGCGCGCGCTGATCCGGCGCCGCCCCGGCCTGTCCTTTCTGCACGACCGAGTTGTCCATGCCTGAATTACCTGAAGTCGAAACCACCCGTCGTGGCATTGCGCCGCATCTTGAAGGTCAGCGCGTCAGCCGCGTGATCGTGCGCGACAGCCGCTTGCGCTGGCCCATTCCCGAGGATCTGGACGTTCGCCTGTCCGGCCAGCGTATCGTGCAGGTGGATCGACGCGCCAAGTACCTGCTGATCCAGGCCGAGGTGGGCACCCTGATCAGTCACCTGGGTATGTCCGGGAATCTGCGTCTGGTCGAAGCCGGGCTTCCGGCGCTCAAACATGAGCACGTCGACATCGAACTGGAGTCCGGGCTGGCCTTGCGTTACACCGACCCGCGTCGTTTTGGCGCGATGCTCTGGAGTCTCGATCCGCACAACCATGAACTGTTGATCCGCCTGGGGCCGGAGCCGCTGACCGATCTTTTCGATGGCGAGCGTCTTTACGAGCGCTCGCGTGGCAAGTCGATCGCGGTCAAGCCGTTCGTCATGGACAACGCCGTTGTGGTCGGGGTGGGCAATATCTATGCGACCGAAGCGCTGTTCGCCGCCGGCATCGACCCGCGCCGCGAAGCGGGCAGTGTGTCCCGCGCGCGTTACCTGAAGCTGGCCATCGAGATCAAACGCATTCTGGCCTACGCTATAGAACGTGGCGGCACCACCCTGCGTGACTTCATCGGCGGTGACGGCAAGCCTGGGTATTTCCAGCAGGAATTGTTTGCGTATGGTCGTGGCGGTCAGCCATGCAAGGTGTGCGGTACGACGCTGCGTGAAGTCAAGCTCGGCCAGCGCGCCAGCGTGTATTGCCCGAAATGTCAGCGCTGAAATACAGATGACAGGGGCTCTGGGCCATTTGCTTAACCCACAGCCCTGTTTATAGTGATGGCACCTTAATTATTTGCGACGCCTGAAGGATCAAGCCATGAGCCCGTTTCGTATTCTCGCTGCCGCGCTGGCGTTGTTCATCGGCCTGCAGGCGCTGCCAGCGGTGGCCGCCGATGTCACCACAGGCAGCGGCGATCCGGTCTACACCATCCAGAACCCACCTGCGTTTGCCATGATCGGTGACCTTCTGATTGCCCGACCCTTGTTGATCGCGGCCACCGTTATCGGTACAGGACTGTTCGTGATCGCTGCGCCTTTTGCGGCGGCAGGCGGCAACCTTGGGGCAACAGGCAAGGCGCTGGTGGTGGATCCGGGCAAGGCAGCCTTCGTGCGTTGTCTGGGTTGCACGGGCGACGGGTACGGCAAGCAGCAGTGAAGGCGTAATCAAGCCCTGCTGGTGATGATCCGGTACTTGTCCATCAACTGCTCTTTGCTCTCGACATGATTCTCATCCAGAGGGATGCAGTCGACCGGGCAAACCTGCTGACATTGAGGCTCGTCGTAGTGACCGACGCATTCGGTGCACAGGTTCGGATTGATCACGTAGATCTCCTCGCCTTGTGAAATCGCCTCGTTTGGGCACTCGGGTTCGCAGACGTCGCAATTGATGCAATCGTCAGTGATGATAAGGGACATGAATTGCTCCTGCCGCAGCCGACGCCGGGGCACATTAAAACCAATGCGGCGAATTGTGCCGCATTAGGCTTCGGGATGCACCTTCACATGCAGCGAGTCTAGCGCTTGAAGCGCTCGGTCAGCGCCTGGGCCACTGCAGGATGAACGAATTTGGTGATATCACCGCCCAACGCGGCGATTTCACGCACTAACGTCGAGGATATGAACGAGTAGCGCTCCGAGGGCGTCAGGAACAGGCTTTCGACGTCCGGTGCCAGCTGGCGATTCATATTGGCCAACTGAAATTCGTATTCGAAGTCCGATACGGCACGAAGTCCGCGCAGAAAGACGTTGGCATTCTGCTCCTTGGCAAAATGCGCCAGCAGGGTCGAAAAACCGACCACCTCCACATTGGGCAAGTGCTTGGTGACTTCGCGGGCCAGCTCGACGCGTTGCTCCAGAGGGAACAGCGGGTTTTTCTTCGGGCTGGCGGCAACCGCAATGACCACTTGGTCGAACAGGCGCGAGGCGCGCTCGACCAAATCTCCATGGCCCTTGGTAATCGGGTCGAAGGTGCCTGGGTACAACACTCGGTTCATCGCGTCGTCCTGGTCGGAGTCCGTTGTGGGACTCGGATGGTATCGCAGCCTTCCCGATGGGCCAAGCTGCGCGGCAGGTATCAAACGTCGTATTGCGCCGATTATCGGCCATGTTTATGTTGAAATCCCTGATTTTGGGGCTATTTAGCGCAGTCACAGCGGCTGGTCGGCCGATGAAAAACTTTGTAAGACGGACACTGATTGACGAGCGGGATGTCATCCGGATTTTCGATCTGTCCGGTCTTGGCCTGGGCGGGTGTGCCTGCGTCGACGTGACACCCTTATCGCCGCGATTCTGCCACCATCGCAGTATCAGCCTGCGCTAAGATTGCCATCACCTGATCAGCAAAGAGTGGCCTGGCCCAGCATGGCACCGCGTACCAAAACCCGTGAACGAATCGTGCAAACCAGTCTGGAACTGTTCAATCAGCAGGGCGAGCGTTGCGTGACCACCAATCACATCGCTGCGCACATGGAAATCTCGCCCGGCAATCTCTATTACCACTTTCCCAACAAGCAGGCGATCATCGCCGAACTGTTCTCCGAGTACGAGATGCTGATCGGCAGTTTCCTGACCCTGCCAGCCGACCGTGCGCCGACCATCGAGGACAAGCGCGATTACTTCCTGGCGATTATCGACGCCATGTGGCGCTACCGTTTTCTGCACCGTGATCTTGAGCACCTGCTGACCTCGGATGAGGAGCTGGCGCGGCGTTATCGGCGTTTTTCGTACCGCTGTCTGATGCAGGCGATGACCATCTACCGGGGATTCATCAAGGCGGGCATCCTGAAGATGGATGAGTCGCAGATCGAGTGGACCAGTCTTAACACCTGGATCGTCCTGACGTCGTGGGTGCGTTTTCTGTGCACCAATCGGGAAAACTCCACGCAGATCAACCAATCGGCTATTCGACGTGGCGTCTATCAGGTACTTATGCTCGAATCTGTTTTTGTCGCGCCTCAGGCTCGCGAAGCGTTCGATGCTCTGTGCAAGACGTTTCACGCGTCACTGCCCGAGGTTCTGATGTGAATTCCGGGACTGACGAGCAGCCAGCTTGTCGGTTCTCTGCCACAGGAGTGTGTCATGTCCATTGCGCAACTGATCAACCCTGAGCAACTGGCTGAACGCCAGAAAACTCCAGGCCTGGTGATTCTCGATTGCCGCTACGCGCTTGAAGATTCCGACTACGGCCAACGCAGTTACGCCCAGGGGCGTATCGAGGGCGCGTCTTTTGCCGATCTGAAGCGCGACCTCAGCGGGCCTGCTATCAAAGGCAAGACCGGACGTCATCCACTGCCCGATCCCGCCGCTTTGCTGCAATGCTTTCAGGCTTGGGGCATCAACGCCGACAGCGATGTTGTGCTGTATGACGATGGTCCGGGAATGTATGCCGCGCGGGCCTGGTGGTTGCTGGCCTGGATGGGCAAGCGCGAAGGCGTCTACCTGCTCGATGGCGGGCTGAAGGCCTGGCACGCTGCGGGGCTGCCGTTGAGCCTGGATGCGCCGAATCGTGAGCCCGGTCATTTCAGCGGCGAGCCGAACATGTCCATGGTGCTCAGCGGCAGTCGCTTGCAGGGTCGTCTGGGACGCCCGGAAATGACCCTGATCGATGCCCGTGCCGAAGCCCGCTTTCGAGGCGACGTAGAACCTCTGGATCCGGTTGCCGGGCATATTCCCGGTGCGCAGTGTGCAGCCTGTACTGACAACCTCGGTCCCGATGGACGCTTTTTGCCGCCCGAACAGCTCAGGCAGCGTTTCGCTGAAAAGCTGCAGGGCCGCCCGCCGGAGAGTCTGGTGTCCTATTGCGGTTCAGGTGTCACCGCCTGCCACAACCTGTTCGCCCTGTGTCTGGCCGGCTATCCGCTGGCAACGCTGTATGCGGGTTCGTGGAGTGAATGGATCACCGATCCTGAACGGGAAATCGCCACGGGCGCCGATTGATTCGTTATCAACTCGTGAGCGAGCCGTCGCGCGCGTGGGCGGCGCATAGCCACAGCGGGATGCGGCGTTCGAGGTAGTAACGCGGATTACGAAGCGAGCCTTCGACGAAGCCGACATGCCCGCCTTTGGTGTGCAGTTCGAATTCGGTGCAGGACGACAGCTCGCTGGGTTCGGGCAGGCTGTGAGGGAATACGAATGGGTCGTCGCTGGACTGGATGATCAGCGTCGGCGTCTGAATCTGGCCCAGGTAGTAGCGGCTGGACGCTCTGCGGTAATAATCCGTGGCATCGGTAAACCCATGCAACGGCGCAGTCACCCGGCCATCGAAGTCCCAGAAGGTGCGCATGTTCTCCAGTGAGCCCAGCGCGGCGAGCTCGGCCAGGCCCTCGCTGATGCCTTCATGCTGGAACCGATGCTGCTTGTCACGGATATAAGCCAGCATTTCGCGCATGAAGTGCCGCTGATAAACCCGCGAGAAGCCTTGGCCGATACGGTTGGCACATTCGTCCAGACGGAACGGCACGGACACCGCCACGGCGCCCCTTAAATCACTGTTGGCGCCGGATTCGCCGAGGTACTTGAGCAATACATTGCCGCCCAGTGAATACCCCACCGCATAAATCGGAGCCAATGGCCGCAGCGAGCGCAAATGAGCGATCACTTCGGCCAGGTCCTCGCTCGCGCCTGAGTGATAACTGCGCGACAGCAAATTGGGTTCTCCCGAGCAACCGCGCCAGTTCAACGCCACACTCGGCCAGCCCTGCGCTGCCATGGCCTTTTGCAGGCCGGCAACATAGGGCGAGTTGGACGACCCGGTCAGGCCGTGCAGTACCAGCACCAAGGGTTTATCGGACTCATCCGGGCCATGCCAGTCCATGTCCAGAAAGTCCCCGTCCTGCAACCACAACCGCTCTCGCGTACGCGCCAGCAGCGTCGGCTTGCGCAGCAGCGGTCCCCAAAGCGTCTGCAAATGCGGATTGCCCATGCCGACGGCCGGGACGAATGGATTGGCATGGGACAGAAAGGTAGGGCGTGTGGACACGTGCTTGCTCAACGATCAGTTCAGGGGCTGAAGCTGTACGTTGCCATTAAGTGGTCCGGGATGTAAGTGGCTTGACGGTGTCGTTGCGTATAGAAGTGCGTTTGGTGACGCTCTGCATCGCAAAAGAGTACGCACAGCGTCCAGAACGGCATGCGACGCGGAGCGTCGCACGATAGCAGGGTGGGAATGCCTTTCATGACGCTCTGCGTCGTCAACAGGACGCGGAACGTTCAGAGCTGCATTCCAAACGCGGAGCATTGGTTCGTGAGCTGTCAGCCCTGGCCCCGCTGCCACAACGCGTAATACACCTGACCAGCCTTTTTCTCGCGGTGCAATCGCCAGCTTCCCGGCAAGCCGGTGGTCGATGGCGGTGTTTCGCTTTCGGTGTAAATCCAGGCGGTGTCGGCCAGCCAGCCGTGGCTTTCCAGCAGGTTGCAGGCTGAAGCCAGCAGGCCCTGATGGAAGGGCGGGTCGAGGAACACCACGTCGAAGGGCGAGGCGGTGGCGGTTTCCAAGTGGCGCAGGGCGTCGGTCTGGGAGACCTGACCGCTGCTGCAGTTCAGCGCATTGAGGTTCTGGCGCAGGCTGGCGATGGCTGCCGCGTTGCTGTCCAGGGCCAGGCCCATGCTGGCGCCACGCGACAAGGCTTCGAAATACAGCGCGCCGCTGCCCGTGAAAACGTCCAGCACCCGGGCACCGGCGATGTAGGGTGCCAGCCAGTTGAACAGGGTTTCGCGCACGCGATCAGGTGTCGGGCGCAGGCCGGGGGCGTCGGGGAAGGTCAGGCGGCGGCTGCCCCATTCCCCGCCGATGATACGAAGCTGACCCAGGCCGTTGTGGCCCTTCGGACGTGGATTGGCCATCAGTGTTCCGGGACCCCTGCAGGTTGGCGGACGGGTTTGTCGGTCGGCGCCGGCAAGGGTTTTTGCTCGACGGTCGGACCCACGGTGACGATGACCATCTTGTCAGCGCTGAGGTGTTTGCTCATTGCCGCTTTCACCTGTTCGACGGTCACGTTCTGCGCGGCGGCCATGTAGTCCTCGAGGTAGGTCAACGGCAGGTTGTAGAAACCGATGGCACCCAACTGGCCCACGATGGCCGAATTGCTGGCTGCAGTCAGCGGGAAGCTGCCGGTCAGTTCGCGCTTCACATCGTCGACTTCTTTCTGGGTCGGACCGTTGGCGAGGAAGTCGCGAACGATGTCCTGCACCAGCTTGAGGGTGTTTTCGCTCATTTCCGCACGCGTCTGCAGGCCGATCATGAACGGCCCAGCCACCTGCATGGCAGTGAAGCCGGAAGACACGCCGTAGGTCAGGCCGCGTTTTTCCCGCACTTCGGTCATCAGTCGGCTGCCGAAGCCGCCACCGCCCAATACCGAGTTACCCACGGTCAGTGCCGCGTAGTCCGGATCGTTACGGTCGATGCCCAACTGCGCGAGCATCAGGTGCGTCTGGTTGGAGGCAAATTCGATGTGCGTGGTGCCTGCCTTGGGCTCGACCGGGTCAGCGACCTTGGCCAGCGCCGGGCCTTTGGGCAACGAGGCAGATACCTGTGCCGCGATGGCCTGCGCGTCGTCTCGCGACAGGTCTCCGACCAGAGCAATCACTGCATTGCCCGCTGCATAGCCTTTGGCGTGGAACGCCTTGAGCTGAGCCAGAGTGATGGCGTTGACGCTCTTGGCGTCGCCTTCGCTTGGGTGAGCGTAGGGGTGATCACCGTACAGACGATTGAACAGTTCCTTGCTGGCGATAGCGCCAGGGTTCTGTTTCTGAGTCTCGAAGCTGGCGATCAACTGGTTCTTGATGCGGGCCAGAGAATCGGCAGGGAAGGTGGGCTTGCCCACGACCTCACTGAACAGCTTCAGGGCCGGATCGCGCTTGTCCGCAGCACTCAGGCTGCGCAACGAGACCACCGCCATGTCACGGTAGGACCCGTTGCTGAAGTCGGCGCCCAAGCCTTCGAAGCCTTGGGCGATCGCGTTGACGTCCTTGCCTTTGATGCCCTCGTTGAGCATGGCGTTGGTCAGCAGGGCAATGCCGGGGGATTTCTGGTCCTGGCTGCTACCGGCGGCGAACGTCAGGCGCATGTCGAACATGGGCAATTCGCGGGATTCCACGAACAGCACCCGGGCGCCCTCGGCGGTATTCCAGGTCTGGATGTTCAGGGCGCGACGGGCCGGAGCCTTGCCGTCCAGTTCCTTGAGGGTCTGCAGGTTGCTGCCCAGCGCGGGAGCGGCCCGGCCCTGCTCGGCAGGCGCGTCGTCGGCCAGGGCTGGCAGTGCGACAAAGGCGCCGAGCGAACCGGCCAGGATCAGGCCAAGCAGCGCATGACGTGGAGCATTGCGCGTGATCATTTGGCTTTCTCCTCAGGCAGAACGTGCGCAACGCTGAGGCGCTCACGGGTGAAATAGGTGTTGGCAGCTTTCTGGATGTCTTGCGGGGTCACGCTTTGCAGCGCCTCCAGTTCATTGTCCATCAGCTTCCAGGACAGACCGACGGTTTCCAGCTCTCCGATCATGGTCGCCTGGCTGGTGATCGAGTCGCGCTCGTAGACCACACCGGCAATGACCTGAGCCCGGACACGCTCCAGCTCCTCGGCGGACGGTGCCTTGGTTTTCAGCTCATCGAGCAGGCGCCAGATCCCGGCTTCCACATCGGCCAGGGTTTTCTTCTTCTGCAGGTTGGGTGTGGCGCTGATCATGAACAGGCTGTCGCCGCGAGCGAACGCGTCGTAACGCGACGAGGCACCGGAGACCAACTCTTCGCCACGTTCCAGGCGCGATGAAATGCGTGCGCTGTAGCCACCGTCGAGCAGCGCTGCGATCAGACGCAGGGCGTTCGCCGAGCGGGGATCTTCAGCGGTTGCGACACTGGGTACGTTGAAACCGTAGATCAGACTCGGCAACTGGGTTTTGACGTGCAGGGTGATCTTGCGCTCGCCTGGCTCGGCCAGTTCCAGTGGTTTTTTCGAAGGCGGTACATCGCGTCGCGGGATCGACCCGAAGAAGCGCTCTGCCAGGGCTTTGACTTCGTCCGGCTGCACATCACCGACGACCACCAGCGTGGCGTTGTTCGGCGCATACCAGGATTCGTACCAGTGGCGCAGTTCTTCGACCTTCATGCGCTCCAGGTCCGCCATCCAGCCGATGGTCGGCGTGTGATAGCCGCTGGCAGGGTAGGCCATTGCCTTGAAGCGCTCGAACGCCTTGCCCATTGGCTGGTCGTCAGTACGCAGGCGACGCTCTTCCTTGATGACCTCGATCTCGCGGCTGAATTCGTCGGCGGGCAATTTCAGGGTTGCCATGCGATCGGCTTCCAGCTCCAGCGCGACGTTCAGGCGGTCACGCGCCAGCACCTGGTAATAGGCGGTGTAGTCGTCGCTGGTGAACGCATTCTCTTCAGCGCCCAGATCGCGGAGAATCAGCGAGGACTCGCCCGGCCCGGTTTTGCTGCTGCCTTTGAACATCATGTGTTCAAGTGCGTGGGACAGACCGGTCTGGCCCGGCGTTTCGTAGCTGGAGCCGACCTTGTACCAGATCTGCGATACCACCACAGGAGCGCGGTGGTCTTCGCGAACAATAACCTTCAGGCCATTGTCGAGGGTGAATTCGTGAGTCGGTTGCGGATCAGCAGCCAATGCTGTCAAAGGCAGACAAATTGTGCTGAGCAGCAGGCCTGCGGCGCGGCGGGCAAGAGCATTCATTCGTAGTTTGAACCTGTAGGACGGCCCGCTTGAACTTAGCGTCGGCGGGCGCGGGGGTGTTAGGATACTGATCCGTTTGCTTCAGAGACAGCCTTCACTGGCCGATTGCGAGTGAAACCTGTCTGAAACGCAGGTAAAGGTAGCTGCACACGCGGCCGATGAGTGAACAAGAAGTCCTAAACGCAGTCTGTTTTGCATGTCAGAATTTTTCCGGGTCGCCCTCTGGCGACCCGCAACCTTGAGATAGCCGTCCTCCATGTTTGGTTCCAACGACGACAAGAAGACCCCAGCCGAGGCTGGAGAGAAGAAAGGCCTGTTCGGATGGTTGCGCAAGAAGCCGCAGCAAACCGAGTCGAAGCCAGCAGAATCATCCCCGACGCAACCCGACCCGATCGCCGATCAGGTTGCAGCGACGCCGCAGGTTGAGCCTCATGTTGCCTCGCAATCGGTGTCTGAAGTCACCGTCGAAGCGGCTGAGCCTGCCTCGCAACGTCATGTCGAGCCCGGTGCTCCGTCGCCCCAGCCCTGGCTGACCTTGCCTGTGACTGAAGAGCCGGTGGCATTGAGTGACGAGCGAGAGCCGCATGTCACGCCGGCCATCCCTGAACAGAACCATGCCCCTGTTGCGCCCGAACCGCGGGAGCCTGAACCCGTCATAGCGGAGCCGGTGGCGGATATCGTGCCGCTCGCGATGCCTGAGCCGGTCCTGGTTCAACCTGTTGCAGAGCCTGAGCCAGTGGTCGCGCAGGCAATGCCGCAACCTGTTCAGCCTGCTGCGCAAGCGGTTGCAGTGCCGGCGCCCGCACCGACACCTGAGCCAGAAACCGGCAAGGTCGGCTTCTTTGCGCGTCTCAAGCAGGGCCTGTCGAAGACCAGTGCCAGCATCGGCGAAGGCATGGCCAGCCTGTTTCTGGGCAAGAAGGCCATCGATGATGATCTGCTGGAAGAAATCGAAACCCGCCTGCTGACCGCCGATGTCGGCGTTGAGGCCACCTCGGCCATCATCAAGAGCCTGACTCAGAAGGTCGCGCGCAAGCAGTTGACCGACGCCCAAGCGTTGTACACCTCGTTGCAGGGCGAACTGGCTGCGATGCTCAAGCCTGTCGAGCAACCGCTGGTGATCAAGGCCGAACACAAGCCGTTCGTGATTCTGGTGGTCGGCGTCAATGGCGCGGGCAAGACCACCACCATCGGCAAGCTGGCCAAGAAGCTGCAACTGGAAGGCAAGAAGGTCATGCTGGCGGCGGGCGACACGTTCCGCGCGGCAGCCGTCGAGCAATTGCAGGTCTGGGGTGAGCGTAATCACATACCGGTCATCGCTCAGCACACCGGTGCCGACTCGGCTTCTGTCATCTTCGATGCCGTGCAGGCTGCCAAGGCTCGTGGCATCGACGTGCTGATCGCCGACACCGCCGGACGTCTGCACACCAAGGACAATCTGATGGAGGAGTTGAAGAAGGTTCGCCGCGTGATCGGCAAGCTGGACGCAGATGCCCCTCACGAAGTCCTGCTGGTCCTCGATGCGGGCACCGGGCAGAACGCTATCAATCAGGCCAAGCAATTCAACCAGACCGTCACGCTGACCGGGCTGGCGCTGACCAAGCTGGACGGCACCGCCAAGGGCGGCGTGATTTTCGCTTTGGCCAAGCAGTTCGGCTTGCCGATTCGCTATATCGGCGTTGGTGAAGGTATCGATGATCTGCGTACCTTCGAGGCCGAACCCTTTGTTCAGGCACTGTTTGCGGAGCGGGAGCGTCCATGATTCGATTCGAGCAGGTCGGTAAGCGCTACCCGAATGGACATGTCGGGTTGCATGAACTGAGCTTTCGAGTACGTCGCGGCGAGTTTTTGTTCGTCACCGGTCATTCCGGTGCCGGCAAAAGCACGCTGCTGCGCCTGTTGCTGGCCATGGAGCGTCCGACCACCGGCAAACTGATGCTGGCCGGTCAGGATCTTGGGCAAATCAGCAACGCACAAATCCCGTTTCTGCGTCGTCAGATCGGCGTGGTATTCCAGAATCACCAGTTGCTGTTCGATCGCACGGTGTTCAACAACATTGCGTTGCCTTTGCAGATCCTCGGCCTGTCCAAGCCCGAAATCGCCAAGCGGGTCGATTCGGCGCTTGAGCGGGTAGCGTTGTCCGACAAGGCCGAGTTGTACCCGGGTGACCTCTCTACCGGTCAGCAACAGCGTGTCGGCATTGCCCGCGCCATTGTTCACCGTCCGGCCCTGCTGCTCGCCGATGAACCGACCGGTAACCTCGACCCACGGCTGGCGGCGGAGATCATGGGTGTGTTTGAAGATATCAACCGACTGGGGACCAGCGTGCTGATTGCCAGTCACGACCTGGCATTGATCGCCCGCATGCGTCATCGCATGCTGACCCTGCAGCGCGGTCGTCTGATCGGTGATGGGGAGGCCGGAGTATGAGTGCCACACGCAGCCCCAAGGTTTCAGAGCGCGTCGCGCCAAAAGCGGCCGATCCGCTACCGCCGAAACAGAAAAAACAGCGCCACGACCACGATGACGATGGCCCTGATTTCAGTGCGCTGATGTCCGCCTGGCTGGAAAGCCATCGTTCCAGTCTACTGGACAGCCTGCGACGCCTGGGCAAACAGCCGATTGGCAGCTTTTTTACGTGTCTGGTGATGGCGATTGCCTTGAGCCTGCCGATGGGCTTGTCGTTGCTGCTGAGCAATGTCGAGCGTCTGGGTGGTTCATGGCAGCGCGCGGCGCAGATTTCGATTTATCTGAATCTGGATGCCAGTACTGCCGACGGCACGCGCCTGCGCGATGAAATCAAGGCGATGCCCGGTGTGGCAGATGCCGAGTACATCAGCAGCGAACAGGCATTGGGGGAGTTCAAGCAGCAGTCCGGGTTGGGCGAGGCGCTCAAGGAATTGCCAGAGAACCCGCTTCCGGGCGTGGTGCTGGTGACGCCGGACGAAGTGGACAAACCTGCGCTGGAAGCCTTGCGTACGCGACTCGCCGGATTACCTAAAGTAGAACAGGCGCAACTGGACCTGGTCTGGGTAGAAAGGCTGGCCGCGATCCTCAAACTGGGTGACCGTTTCGTTTTCGGCTTGACGGTTCTGCTGGTCTCGGCTTTGCTGTTAGTAATTGGTAACACAATTCGTCTACACATTGAAAACCGCCGCATCGAAATCGAAGTGATCAAGCTGGTGGGCGGTACCGACAGCTACGTGCGCAGGCCTTTCCTTTATATGGGCGCGCTGTACGGCTTCGGGGCGGGCATCCTGTCCTGGGGCGTTCTGGCTTATGGCCTGAACTGGCTGAACGGCGCGGTTGTCGGACTGGCAGGTCTCTATGGAAGTGACTTTGCGCTGGCCGGTGTGCCGATGGGTGATGGTCTTTCCCTCTTGCTTGGAGCGGTTCTGTTAGGGTATATCGGTGCCTGGATTGCGGTGGCCCGACATCTTCGTGAACTGGCGCCCCGGTAGAGCCACATTATTGTTTCACCAGACTGGCCTCTGAAAATCAAGGAACTTGGTTAGCGGTTCCGGGTCAATCTGGCTAATGCTGAACTGCACATAACCTGTGCGCTGGAGGTTTTTTCGTATGACCACTTCTTTGCAACCTGCTTATGCTCTAGTCCCGGGTGCGAACCTCGAGGCCTACGTGCACACGGTCAACAGCATTCCTTTGCTGACGCCCGAGCAGGAGCGTGAACTGGCTGAGAGTCTCTACTATGAGCAGGATCTGGACGCGGCCCGTCAAATGGTCCTCGCCCACCTGCGATTCGTCGTGCACATCGCGCGCAGTTATTCGGGTTACGGTCTGGCTCAGGCCGACCTGATCCAGGAAGGTAACGTCGGTCTGATGAAGGCCGTGAAGCGTTTCAACCCGGAAATGGGCGTGCGTCTGGTGTCCTTCGCCGTGCACTGGATCAAGGCTGAAATTCACGAGTTCATCCTGCGTAACTGGCGCATCGTCAAGGTCGCCACGACCAAGGCGCAGCGCAAGCTGTTCTTCAACCTGCGCAGCCAGAAGAAGCGTCTGGCCTGGCTGAACAACGATGAAGTGCATCGCGTCGCTGAAAGCCTGGGCGTCGAGCCGCGTGAAGTGCGTGAGATGGAAAGCCGTCTGACGGGCCACGACATGGCCTTCGACCCGGCAGCCGAGGCGGATGACGACAGCGCGTTCCAGTCGCCAGCCAATTATCTGGAAGACCACCGCTACGACCCGGCGCGTCAACTGGAAGACTCCGACTGGACCGACAACTCCACCGCCAATCTGCATCAGGCGCTGGACGTGCTGGACGAACGCAGCCGCGACATCCTCTACCAGCGCTGGCTGGCAGAAGAAAAAGCCACGCTGCACGACCTGGCGCAGAAGTACAACGTTTCTGCAGAGCGTATTCGTCAGCTGGAAAAAAGCGCGATGAACAAGCTCAAGACGTCGATTGCCGCGTAAGGCTGCCTAGCAACGAAAAACGCCCCGAGATAATCGGGGCGTTTTTGTTTGTGTATCAGCTATCGTGCGACGCTCTGCATCGGCATGCCGTTCTGGACGCTCTGCGTCCTCTTCTCCGAACTAGCGCCAGCCCATCACCAGCGACGACTGCTGTTCAACCCCTGCAAGTACTCATCCCCACCCAATTGACGCATTTGCTGACGAATCCAGCCCGCGCGGCGGGAGACATAGCTGCTCGGGTGGCTGGCGCTCCACTGGCGCGGGTTGGGCAGGACGGCGGCGAGGTAGCTGGCCTGCTGGGCGGAAAGCGCGCTGGCGTTGGTGCGGAAGTGATGTTGCGCTGCAGCCTGGGCGCCGAATACACCTTCGTCCCACTCGACACTGTTGAGGTACACCTCGAGGATGCGCTCCTTGGACCAGAGCAGTTCGATCAGCATGGTGAACCAGGCTTCCAGCCCCTTGCGCAGGTAGCTGCGGCCGGACCACAGGAACAGGTTTTTCGACACCTGCTGGCTGAGCGTGCTGGCACCGCGTATCGAGCCGCCGCGCTCGTTGTGCAGGATGGCCGCTTGAATGGCGTCGACGTCGAACCCCCAATGCTCGGCAAACTTCTGGTCTTCGCCGGCAATGACCGCAATTTTCAGGTCGTCGGAGATTTTGTCCCACGGTTCCCAGTCGCGTTGCAGGTCGATAGGCTCGCCATCGACCCAGGATTCGACTTTGCGCTCGACCATCAGCGCACTGCCCGGTGGCGGCATCCAGCGCAAAACCAGAACCACGAGAACACTGCCTGCGGCGAACCACAGCAGGGCTTTGACAATACGACGAAGAATAGACTGCAGCATAGAGATGGCTTGGCCGAACCCGTTGAGCGGGCCATTATACAGACCGTGCGCCTTTCGACGATTTTTCACTGGAGTTCCTGATGCTTCGTAGCTTTTTGATGCTGGCCGCTTTCTTCGGCTTCACCGGTGTCGCCCTGGGCGCATTTGCTGCCCACGGTCTCAAGGAACGCCTGAGTGCCGAGTATCTGGCGGTGTTCCACACCGGTGTGCTTTATCAGCTGATTCACGCGCTGGCCCTGCTCGGCGTGGCGATACTGGCAACGCACATCCCCGGGCGCCTGATCACCTGGGCCGGATTCTCCTTCGCGGTCGGTATCCTGCTGTTTTCTGGCAGCCTCTACGCGCTGACCCTGACCGGTTTCAGCAAGCTTGGCATCATCACGCCGTTCGGTGGGCTGGCATTTCTGTTCGGCTGGTCGATGCTCGGTCTGGCGGCCTGGAGGCTGGGCTCGCCTCCTTGAGCGCCTGCTCCCCGGAAAGCAGGCCGCGCTTGAGACGAATGGCGTGGCTTTGCCTTGGTCATACCGGCTGATCGGGCTAGAATGCTGGCCCCCTAAAATGATGGCTGCTCTCGCATGCACATTCAGTTGAACGGCGAACCCTTTGAATTGCCCGATGGCGAAACCGTCGCGGCATTGCTGACCCGTCTGGACCTTGCAGGGCGCCGGGTCGCGGTGGAACTGAACCTGGATATCGTGCCGCGCAGTCAACATGCGGCGACCGTCCTGAGTGAAGGCGATCAGGTCGAAGTGGTTCATGCCATTGGCGGTGGCTAGTTCGCAATCCGCACTGCGCCCAACCCAATCTGCACGTTATGAGGATTTCCGATGAGCAATGTTCGCAGCGACAAGCCCTTCGTCCTGGCCGGTCGGACTTTCGAGTCGCGCCTGCTGGTAGGCACCGGCAAGTACATCGATATGGAACAGACCCGTCTGGCCATCGAGGCCTCGGGCGCCGAGATCGTGACCGTTGCCGTGCGCCGTACCAACCTGGGCCAGAATCCCGGCGAGCCGAACCTGCTGGACGTGCTGCCGCCTGATCGCTACACCATATTGCCGAACACCGCTGGCTGCTTCGATGCGACCGAGGCCGTGCGCACCTGCCGCCTGTCCCGCGAACTGCTCGACGGCCGCAATCTGGTCAAGCTCGAAGTGCTGGCCGACCAGAAAACCCTGTTCCCGAATGTGATCGAAACCCTCAAGGCCGCCGAGATCCTGGTCAAGGACGGTTTCGACGTGATGGTCTACACCAGTGATGACCCGATCATCGCCCGTCAGCTGGCCGAAATCGGCTGTATCGCGATCATGCCGCTGGCCGGCCTGATCGGCAGCGGTCTGGGTATCTGCAACCCGTACAACCTGCAGATCATTCTTGAAGAAACCAAAGTGCCGGTGCTGGTCGATGCCGGTGTCGGTACTGCCTCCGATGCCACCATCGCAATGGAACTGGGCTGTGAAGCCGTATTGATGAACTCGGCCATCGCCCATGCCCAGCAGCCGGTGATGATGGCCGAAGCCATGAAGCACGCCGTAATTGCCGGTCGTCTGGCCTACCTGGCCGGGCGCATGCCACGAAAACTCTATGCCAGCGCGTCTTCGCCGCTGGATGGCCTGATCAAGTAAGAGCCCGTTGATGACTGATTCGCACGTTCCGCACCCAGAGTCGCCTGCTGTCGAAGAAGGCGAAGAGCGCCCGCACCGCCGCATCAAGAGTTTTGTGATGCGTGCCGGCCGCATGACCGAAGGTCAGCAGCGCGGCCTCGATCAAGGCCTCCCGCTGTATGGCCTGTCGCTGACCGACACGCCTGTTGATTTCGATCAGGTATTCGGTCGCTCTGCGCCGCGTACGCTGGAAATCGGCTTCGGCATGGGCCACTCGCTGCTGGAAATGGCCGCTGCGGCTCCCGAGCACGACTTCATCGGTGTCGAGGTGCACTCTCCAGGCGTAGGCGCATTGCTCAACGGCGTACTCACCCAGGGGCTGACCAATGTGCGCGTCTACGATTGCGACGCCATTGAAGTGCTGAACCGCTGCGTTGCGGACAACAGCCTGGATCGACTGATGCTGTTCTTCCCGGACCCGTGGCACAAGAGTCGTCACCACAAGCGCCGCATCGTGCAGCCTGAATTCGCCGCACTGGTGCGCAGCAAGCTGAAGGCAGGCGGCGTGTTCCACATGGCCACTGATTGGGGCCCGTACGCGGAATACATGCTGGAAGTGATGAGCGTGGCGCCCGGTTATCGCAACCAGGCCGAAGACAACCAGTACGTTCCGCGCCCTGCGGAACGGCCGATCACCAAGTTCGAGCGCCGTGGCGAGAAGCTCGGACACGGCGTCTGGGATCTGAAGTTCGAGAAAGTCGACTGACCGGGTTTGCGGGTTGCTGACAACCCGCAATGTCGTGTCGCTTACTGAATCTCGTCCGGCTTGACGATCACCCAGTTCTTGTCCGCCGTGACCGGCAGCTTCTCCTTGGCCTGAGCTTCGGCATTGTCCTTGATCATGCCGTTCAGCTGGGTCATGTACTTGTCCTTGCGGTTGATCCACAAGTGCACGCCGCCCTTGCTCACGTCGACGCTGTGAAACAGCATGTAGCCGTCGCTGGTCGGGGTATCGCCGCCGACCAGGACCGGTTTTTTCCACTGGTCGATGTAGGTCAGAATGGCCGCCTGCTTGCCCGCCATCCAGGTTGCCGGTGTCCACAGGTATGGCGTCAGCTCCAGACCCATGTTGCTTTTCGGATCGTATTTGCCCGCTGTGATCTGCTTGCGTGCGGTGGTCAGCTCGCCTGTTTTGCGGTCCTTGAGCAGCGTGCTCACGCCGATCACATTCTGCGGTTTGACGTTGTAGCCGTACTTCGGGTCGGCAGCGACCATACGCACCAGCTCTTCGGACGCGGCGGTCATCACATACACCTCGATGCCGTTTTCCATCAGCTTGTTGTACAGCTCGGTCTGCCCGGTGAATACCCGCGGCGGTTCGACATTGAGCTGCTTGACGGTATCGCCTTCGTAGTAGGTCGCAGGGATCGGCTTTTTCAGGGCCATCAGCTCATCGACATAGCCTTTGAGCTCCTGAAGCGTAAAGCCGGAAAACACCTGCGCGACCCACGGGTAGCAGACCATGTCGTCTATTTCGCAAAGACGATAGTAGTAGCTGAACAGGCTTTCCTTGTGCTCGGCGGTGTCTTTGAAGGGGATCAGCTTGAGCGAGGGGTCGAGTTTTTCGCGGGTGATCAGGCCTTTGTTTTCCATGTACGGCAGCAGCGACTCTTCGAGGTCGAAGCGGTAGCTGGTGTTGTCCATGTCGAAGACTGCGTAATTGCCCTTGTTGGCATTCGCCGCAATCATCGCGTCGAGCGCCTTGGCGGCAGGCTCGGGCCAATGCTTCAATTCGGTGGCCGCGGTAGCCTGGCTGGCAAGCCCGAAGCAGACGGCAGCAGCCAACAGTTTTGGCACGAGTTTCATAGGCGATTTCCCCTTGTCGAAAAAACGAAGGGGCAGACCGTAACAAATTATTGTGAAGGCAAAAGTACGTCAGCGACCCGAAAAAGGCTAAATGACGCCGTTTGCCCCTTTATTTGCGACAGTGAAACCAAAAACGACACTTTTATTGCAGTTTTTCGTCAGCGGCCGCCATTGTGCCGAAAATTGCTGATCAGACGCGTTCCCACACTTCGAAGTTGTAGGCAGGCTTGTCATCGACGGCGGCGTTTTCGATGTTGGATACCAGCGCCCACTGCGCCGTATCGAATTCAGGAAACCACGCGTCGCCATCAGGGCTCAGTGCCACGCGGGTCAGGTACAGGCGATCCGCCTCGGGAAGGCCTTGGGCATAAAGCTGCGCGCCGCCGATCAGCATCACCTCGTCGACACCCTGTTCCTGCGCCCACTGCTCGGCGCGCACGACGGCGGCGTCCAGCGAAGCGAAGACTTCCGCGCCTTCAAGCTGCAGATCAGTCTGGCGGCTGACCACCAGGTTGAGGCGGCCAGGCAGCGGGCGACCCAACGAATCCCAGGTCTTGCGGCCCATGATGATCGGCTTGCCGAGCGTCGTTGCCTTGAAGTATTTGAAATCCCCCGGCAAATGCCAGGGCATGGAATTGTCGACGCCAATCACTCGGTTTTCACCAAGGGCGGCAATCAGGCTGAGGGGGAGATGAGTTTTCATGCCGCGAGGATATCAGAGGTCGCAGGGCAGGCGAATGAACTGACATGCGCCGTGCTCAGTCCCATGACTGCGGTTATGCTCACCGCTGAATTCAATCAAGAGACACTGTGTGACTGCACTGACCCCCCTCGATACCCTCTGGCTGACCGAAGCCGTGCGCCTGCGTGAACAGCAGGCGGGCGTGCTGGATGATCAGGAAGCCAATCGCCGTGCCCGCGCTGCCGGCGGCGACCTGACTGCGCGCATTACCCACCGCGCCCTCGGCCTGGCGCAGCGCGACGGCATGCTTGGCGCACTGCACCACTGGAAGCAGGGCGCACGGCTGGCGTTGATTGCGCTGGCGGTGCTCTCGGTGATCAGTGGCGCTGGCCTGGCGTTCGCTGCAATGGGCGACGGGCAGGCAGCGGTCAATGTGTTCTGGGCGCTGGGCAGCCTGCTGGGGCTGAACCTTGTGCTGTTGCTGACCTGGGCGCTGGGCCTGATCTTCGCCGGGCGCAGTAACACCGGGCTGGGCCGAGTGTGGCTGTGGCTGAGCGAAAAACTCGCCCGTGACGCCCAGGCCGCGCAGCTTGCCCCCGCGCTGGTTTTGCTGCTGCAACGCCAGCGCCTGAACCGCTGGGCGCTGGGGCTGGTGGTTCACAGCCTGTGGCTGCTGGCGTTACTCACTGCGCTGGTGTTGCTGTTGATGCTGATGGCGACCCGACGCTACGGGTTTGTCTGGGAAACCACCATTCTGAGCAGCGACACGTTCGTCAGCCTTACCCAGACGCTCAGTACGATCCCGGCGTGGCTGGGGTTCAGTGTGCCGGACGAAACCATGATTCGTGCCAGCGGCAATGGCGCGTTGAGTATCGAGAATGCGCGTCAGGCCTGGGCGGCATGGCTGGTCGGTGTGCTGCTGGTGTACGGCATCGTGCCGCGTCTTTTGCTGGCCGGGTTCTGCCTGTGGCGCTGGAAGCAGGGCAGGGCAGCGCTGCGCCTTGATCTGGATTTGCCCGAATACCTTGAATTGCGTGAGCGCCTGATGCCCAGCAGCGAGCGCCTGGGTGTCAACGATGCCGAGCCTGCCGCACTGCATCAGGTGCAGTCCGGCGCAGGGGCGAGCGAAAGCGACGGCGCGTTGCTGGTGGCCATCGAGCTGGATGATCAGCAGGTCTGGCCGCCATCGCTGCCGTCGGGTGTTGCTGATGCAGGTGTTCTCGACAGCCGTGAGTCGCGCCACAAGCTGCTGGAGCAACTGACCCAGTATCCGCCTGCGCGCATAGTGATCGCCTGCGACCCGCGCCGCTCGCCGGACCGTGGCAGTCTGGCGTTGATCGCCGAACTGGCACGCTGCGCCGGTGCAGCGCGTATCTGGCTGCTGCCCGCGCCTGCCGGGCAGAGGCTTGACCCCGAGCGCCTTGGCGACTGGCATGTTGCGCTGGATCAGTTGCAGTTGCCACACGCCGACAGTGCGCCCTTGAACTGGCTGGAGACAGGCCATGACTGAAGCAGACAGCACTCGTGCGATCAAGCTGGCGGTGGTCGGTCATACCAACGTCGGCAAGACCTCGCTGCTGCGTACCCTGACCGGTGATGTCAGCTTTGGCGAAGTGTCCCATCGCCCCAGCACGACTCGTCATGTCGAAGGCGCGCGCCTTTCTGTGGACGGCGAGGCCTTGGTCGAGCTGTACGACACGCCTGGCCTGGAAGACGCTATCGCACTGCTCGATTATCTGGAGCGCCTGGACCGTCCTGGCGAGCGTCTGGACGGACCGGCGCGACTGGCGCGCTTTCTGGAGGGCAGCGAGGCCCGCCAGCGTTTTGAGCAGGAGGCCAAAGTCATGCGCCAGTTGCTCGGCTCGGACGCTGGGCTGTATGTGATCGATGCACGCGAACCGGTACTCGCCAAGTACCGTGATGAGCTGGCGGTGCTGGCCAGTTGTGGCAAGCCACTGCTGCCGGTGCTGAATTTCGTCAGTGCACAGCAACACCGCGAGCCGGAGTGGCGCGAAGCGCTTTCACGCCTGGGGCTGCATGCACTGGTGCGCTTCGACAGCGTCGCACCGCCGGAAGACGGCGGTCGACGTCTCTATGAAAGCCTGGCGCTTCTGCTGGAAAGCGCGCGGCCGCGGCTCGAGCGTTTGATTGAGGATCAGGAAAAACAGCGCACGGCCAAACGTCACAGCGCTGCTCGCCTGATCGCCGAACTGCTGATTGATTGTGCTGCATGCCGGCGTAGCGTCGAGACCACTGCCGAGCAGGAGCAGCAGGCTGTGGAAGCGTTGCGCAAGGCGGTTCGCCAGCGCGAACAGCAATGTGTCGAGGCGCTGCTCAAGCTGTATGCGTTTCGCAAGGATGATGTGTCCAGCAGCGATTTGCCGTTGATGGACGGTCGTTGGGGTGATGATCTGTTCAACCCGGAAACCCTGAAGTTGATGGGCGTGCGCGTTGGCGGCGGGGTGGCGGCTGGCGCTGCGGCCGGGGCAGGGGTCGACCTGATGGTCGGCGGCGTAACGCTTGGCGCGGCGGCTTTGGTCGGCGCGATTGCTGGTGGTGCGTTATCCACGGCGCGCAGCTACGGAGGCCGGTTGCTCGGCAAGTTCAAGGGGCGCAGAGAACTGACCGTCGATGATGCGGTACTGCGCCTGCTCGCCCTGCGTCAGCGCCACTTGCTGTTGGCGCTGGGTGTCAGGGGCCACGCGGCTCTGCACAGCATCGAACTGACCACACCGCAGGACAAGACCTGGCGCAAAGGCAAAATCCTCGAGCCCCTGAACCGCGCCCGCGCCCACCCGCAATGGTCCACACTCAACCCGCACGCCAAACCGAATCAGGCGGAGCGGCAGGAAGCGATTGATCAACTGGCGGATGTGGTTTTGCAGGATTGACTGTTCCAGCGCTGAAGACCGGACGCGGAGCGTCGCACGATAGTTGAGGATGAAGCTGAGCACGATAGTTGAGATATCGTTCCTCACGCTCCAGCGTGGAAATGCAGTGGGTGACGCTCCGCGTCACAAATCTGCGCCTTGACGCATCCTCCAGAACCCCCGCATTCAGGCGCTTTTCAGCTTGCCGTTTACCGGCGAAAACCCGCCGATTATTTTTATTGATTGATCGTTCAATAAAAAATCTTTAGACTGGTCTCACCGTTTTGGTACAACGATCACTGCAGACACCCGGGAGAATCGCGCCAATGCCCAAGGTCGGAATGCAACCCATCCGCCGCCAACAGTTGATCCAGGCCACTCTGACTGCGGTCGATCAGGTCGGTATGGGCGATGCCAGCATTGCGCTGATTGCGCGACTGGCAGGCGTGTCCAACGGCATCATCAGTCACTATTTTCAGGACAAGAACGGCCTGATCGCCGCCACGATGCGGCATCTGATGAACGCCTTGATCCAGAACGTCCGCGAACGCCGTCAGGCGCTGACCGAGGACAGCCCCAGGGCTCACCTGCAAGTGATCATCGAAGGCAACTTCGACGCCAGTCAGGTCAGCGGCCCGGCCATGAAAACCTGGCTGGCCTTCTGGGCGACCAGCATGCATCACCCTTCGCTGCACCGATTGCAGCGTATCAACGACCACCGTTTGTATTCGAACCTGTGCTGTCAGTTCCGCCGCACCTTGCCACTGGAACAGGCACGCAGTGCCGCCCGCGGGCTGGCAGCCCTGATAGACGGGTTGTGGCTGAGAGGCGCGCTGTCAGGCGATGCATTCGACACCGAGCAAGCGCAACGGATCGCTTACGAGTACATGGATTTCCAATTGGCGAAATCGGCGAGCTGAGGCTTTCGAAGCCCCTTACCGAACGACTGTAAAAGCCTGTTGCCGAACGAACCCGGCACACTGAAATCAGTCATCGCCCCCCCACTGAATTTGCGAGGACTTTATGGCCCGTTTTGAACTGCAGAAACTTTACATCGATGGCGGTTATGTCGATGCCAGCAACCCTGAAACCTTCGACGCCATCAATCCGGCGAACGGCGAAGTCCTGGCGCAGATCCAGCGCGCCGGCAAGGACGATGTCGAGCGCGCCGTCGTCGCCGCCGAAAAGGGCCAGAAAATCTGGGCCGCCATGACCGCCGTCGAGCGTTCGCGCATCCTGCGCCGTGCCGTCGACATCCTGCGTGAGCGCAACGATGAACTGGCCGCTCTGGAAACGCTGGACACCGGCAAGGCGATCTCCGAAACCCGCTACGTGGACATCGTGACCGGTGCCGACGTGCTGGAATACTACGCCGGTCTTGTACCCGCCATCGAAGGTGAGCAGATTCCGCTGCGCGACTCTTCATTCGTGTACACCCGCCGCGAGCCGCTGGGTGTGGTGGCCGGTATCGGCGCCTGGAACTACCCGATCCAGATCGCACTGTGGAAATCCGCCCCGGCGCTGGCCGCGGGTAACGCGATGATCTTCAAGCCGAGTGAAGTCACTTCGCTGACCACCCTGAAGCTGGCAGAAATCTACACCGAAGCGGGCGTACCGAACGGCGTATTCAACGTGCTGACCGGCAGCGGCCGTGAAGTCGGTACCTGGATCACCGAGCACCCGCGCATCGAGAAAGTCTCCTTCACCGGCGGCACTGACACTGGCAAGAAAGTCATGGCCAGCGCCTCGAGCTCGTCGCTCAAGGAAGTGACCATGGAGCTGGGCGGCAAATCACCGCTGATCGTGTTCGACGACGCCGATCTGGACCGTGCGGCCGATATCGCGATGATGGCCAACTTTTACAGTTCCGGTCAGGTCTGCACCAACGGCACCCGCGTGTTCGTGCCGAACGCTCTGAAAGCCGAGTTCGAAGCGAAAATCCTCGAGCGCGTGAAGCGCATCCGCGCCGGCAACCCGGAAGACGAAACTATCAATTTCGGCCCGCTGGTCAGCTTCGAGCACATGGAAAGCGTGCTGGGTTATATCGCCAAGGGCAAAGAGCAGGGCGCATGTCTGTTGTGCGGCGGCGATCGCCTGACCGGCGGTGTGTTCGACAAGGGCGCGTTCGTTGCGCCGACCGTGTTCACCGACTGCACCGACGAGATGACCATCGTGCGTGAAGAAATCTTCGGCCCGGTGATGAGCATCCTCGGTTACGACACCGAAGACGAAGTGGTACGCCGCGCCAACGACACCGACTTCGGTCTGGCTGCAGGCATCGTGACCCGCGACCTGAACCGCGCCCACCGCGTGATTCATCTGCTGGAAGCCGGTATCTGCTGGATCAACGCCTGGGGCGAGTCGGCGGCACAAATGCCGGTCGGCGGCTACAAGCAGTCGGGCGTCGGTCGTGAGAACGGCATCAGCTCGCTGGCCCAATACACGCGCATCAAGTCGGTACAAATCGAACTGGGCGATTACGCCTCGGTTTTCTAAACACGGTTTCAGTGGCACGCGGCAGGCCTCAAGCAGACGCACTCAAAAGCTGCCTGCCGCACCCCATTTTCACGAGTATCGCCTCGCTGCTTCTGCTTGCGGCCAAGGCTTGAAACTCGCAGCTCTATGAGGGAGCCTCTATGACGACTCAATCCGAATACGACTACATCATCATTGGTGCCGGCTCGGCCGGTAACACCCTGGCAGCCCGTCTCACCGAAGACGCAGGCGTCACCGTTCTGCTGCTCGAAGCCGGTGGCCCGGATTACCGGCTGGATTTCCGCACCCAGATGCCTGCCGCCCTGGCATTTCCGCTGCAGGGCCGTCGCTACAACTGGGCCTACGAGACCGAGCCAGAGCCGCACATGAACAACCGCCGCATGGAATGCGGCCGCGGTAAAGGCCTGGGCGGCTCATCGCTGATCAACGGCATGTGCTATATCCGCGGCAACGCGATGGACTACGACGGCTGGGCCAAGGAGCCGGGTCTCGAAGACTGGAGCTACCTCGACTGCCTGCCGTACTTCCGCAAGGCCGAAACCCGCGACATCGGCCCGAACGACTACCACGGTGGTGAAGGTCCGGTCAGCGTGACCACGCCCAAGGCGGGCAACAATCCGCTGTTCCACGCGATGGTCGAGGCGGGCGTGCAAGCCGGTTTCCCGCGCACTGACGACCTCAACGGTTATCAGCAGGAAGGTTTCGGTCCGATGGACCGCACCGTGACGCCTAACGGTCGTCGCGCCAGTACCGCCCGTGGTTATCTGGACGAGGCCAAGAAGCGCTCGACCCTGACCATCGTCACTCACGCGCTGACCGATCGCATTCTGTTCGAAGGCAAGCGTGCCGTCGGCGTGGCGTACCTGGTAGGCGACAGCGATACCCGCATCCAGGCCCGTGCCCGCAAGGAAGTGCTGCTGTGTGGCGGCGCGATCGCTTCGCCACAGATTCTCCAGCGTTCCGGCGTCGGCCCGGCCGAAGTGCTGAACAAGCTGGATATTCCGGTGGTTCATGACCTGCCGGGCGTTGGCCAGAACCTTCAGGATCACCTGGAGATGTACCTGCAGTACGCCTGCACCCAGCCGGTGTCGCTGTACCCTTCGCTGAAGTGGTGGAACCAGCCTGCCATCGGTGCCGAGTGGATGTTCCTCGGTACAGGTATCGGTGCGAGCAACCAGTTTGAAGCCGGTGGTTTCATTCGCTCCAGTGAAGCGTTCGAATGGCCTAACATTCAGTACCACTTCCTGCCGGTCGCGATTAACTATAACGGCACCAAGGGCGTTCAGGAGCACGGTTTCCAGGCTCACGTCGGCTCCATGCGTTCGCCGAGCCGTGGCCGCGTGCAGGTCAAATCCAAAGACCCGCGCGAGTACCCGAGCATCCTGTTCAACTACATGGCCAGCGAGCAGGACTGGCAGGAGTTTCGCGATGGCATCCGCCTGACGCGCGAGATCATGCAGCAGCCGGCACTGGACCCGTACCGTGGCCGCGAAATCAGCCCCGGCATCGACGTGCAGTCTGACGAGGCACTGGACCAGTTCGTGCGTGAGCATGCCGAGACGGCTTATCACCCGTCCTGCTCGTGCAAGATGGGCACCGACGAAATGGCGGTTGTCGATGGTCAGGGTCGCGTGCATGGCCTGCAAGGCCTGCGTGTGGTCGATGCCTCGATCATGCCGATCATCACCACCGGTAACCTGAATGCACCGACGATCATGATCGCCGAGAAAATCGCCGACAAGATCCGTGGTCGCCAGCCGCTGCCACGCAGCACGGCCGACTACTTCGTCGCAGGCGACAAGCCGGCACGCGGCAAGCCGCTGCGCGAGATCAGCCACCAGGCCTGATCTAACGCCCAGGCGTCCTCCCGGGACGCCTGTCGTTGTGCATGCTCCAGCGTGAATGTATTTCACACTGGAGCATCGGCACGATAGTTACAGGATTCTTGTTCCTCACGCTTCAGCGTGAGACTGCATTTCCCGACGCTCCGCTTCGCAATGTGCGCTGAGCATGGGTACGAGCGCCCACTCGATTCAGACCCGCCTCCCGACAGACGCGAATTGCCACTACCCCTCCGCTCTGCCACAATCGCGAATGATTCTCTTTAGTTAGAACTTTCTCATCGAGGCCATTCGTGTCGTCAGTCCCAAGCACTCATAGCGAGATCGTTGGTGCGCTGTATCGCGATCATCGCGGTTGGCTGCTGGCCTGGCTCAGACGCAATGTCGCCTGCCCGCAACGTGCTCAGGATTTGAGTCAGGACACGTTTGTGCGCTTGCTGGGGCGCCATGAATTGCTCACGCCCAGAGAACCGCGTGCTTTCCTGGCAACCGTCGCCAAAGGCTTGATGTTCGATCACTTCCGACGCGCTGCGCTGGAGCAGGCCTATCTTGGGGAGTTGATGCAGGTGCCCGAGGCCGAGCAGCCCTCTCCGGAAGAGCAAATGCTGATTCTGGAAGACCTCAAGGCGATCGACAGCATGCTCGGCACACTGTCCAGCAAGGCGCGGGCAGCCTTTCTGTACAGTCGCCTCGACGGCATGAGTCACGCTGAGATTGCCGAGAGGCTGGGCGTTTCGGTCTCGCGCGTCAGGCAATACCTGGCTCAGGCCATGCGTCAGTGCTACGTGGCACTTTACGGTGAGCCGACGTGAACGCCAGACCGGTCTCTGCCCGCGTGCTCGATGCGGCCATCCAGTGGCAACTGAACATGGACAGCAACGACGGCAATGACGCCGAACTGGCGCGCTGGCTGGCTGCCGATGAAGAGCATGCCCGGGCCTGGAGCCAGTTGGGCATGGTCAATCAGCGCTTTGCTTTGCCCGCAGGTCCGGCACGCAAGGCATTGCAACAGTCACCGGGAGCCCTGCGACACAGTTTGCGCAAGCTCGGTGGCGGTCTGGCCGGGGTGTTCATGGCCTTGGGTCTGGCATTGTTCGTCGGCGACCGCTATCTGCCGATAGATTACTGGCTTGCCGACCAGCGCACCGCCACCGGTGAACAGCGTGACGTGCGTTTGGCGGACAACACCCTGATTCGCCTCAACACCCACAGCGCAATCGATGTGCGCTTCGATGCGCAGCAACGTCGGGTCATTCTGCAGGACGGTGAAATACTGGTGCAGACCGGCGATCATGACGACCCGCGGCCCTTCATCGTCGAGACGGCGGATGGAAAGATGCGCGCTCTGGGAACGCGTTTTCTGGTCCGGCGCGAGTCCGATGGAACACGGCTCAGCGTGTTGCAATCGG
Source organism: Pseudomonas cerasi (assembly GCF_027983475.1). Lineage (NCBI taxonomy): Bacteria > Pseudomonadati > Pseudomonadota > Gammaproteobacteria > Pseudomonadales > Pseudomonadaceae > Pseudomonas > Pseudomonas cerasi. The sequence continues at coordinate 173,208 of NZ_JAQJVM010000004.1, read as the reverse complement.
CGGTCGTCGCCCACCCGCGCAATGCTTCCGGTGAACAGGTTCTGCGCGAGGGCCAACAGGTGCTGCTGACCCGCAACGGACTTGGCCCGTTGCTTGGCATGCCTTCCGGTGTCGACGCCTGGACGCGCGGCATGCTGGTGGTGGACAACGCGCGGCTGGCGGACATGCTCGCTGAACTGGGGCGTTACCGGGCAGGACATCTGGGCGTCGACCCGAAGGTGGCTGATCTGCGGGTTACCGGTACCTTCCCGTTGAAAGACACTGACCTGGCGCTCAGGGCGCTGCTGCCGACCTTGCCTGTGCAGATAGAACAGCACACGGCGTGGTGGGTGTCCGTGCTGCCCAGGGATCAACAGCCCGGTAATCCTCCGGCAAAACTCTGAAACATACCCGTTCATGCAGACAGCGGATCGCCCTGACACTTTTTTGGTTTCGAGCGGCTTAGTCTTACAAGTCATTTCGGGGACGCGCTTAGCGTTGCGTCTCTTCGTCTGTGGATAAACCATGAAAAGCCAAACCGTGCGCCGCTGGTCCATCGTGCATACCTGGAGCAGCCTGATTTGCACCCTGTTCCTGTTGATGCTGGCTGTCACCGGCCTGCCGCTGATCTTTCATCATGAAATCGATCATCTGCTCGGCGACGCTCCGCATTACCGGGAGATGCCTGCCGACACACCACGCCTGGATCTGGAGCAACTGGCCAGGGCAGCCGAAGCGCATCGCCCCGGTGAGGTGATGCAGTATTTCGGCTGGGACGACGAAGACCCCAATGGCGTAATGGCAATCACCGCTGCAACCGCCGGCACCGAGCCCAACTCCTCGCACACCTTCGCCCTCGATGCGCGCACCGGTGAGGCGCTGGAGATGCCTTCTGCCAACGGCGGCTTCATGATGGTCATGCTGCGCCTGCATGTAGACATGTACGCCAACCTGCCCGGCAAATTGCTGCTGGCGTTCATGGGCTTGCTGTTTGTGGTGGCGATCGTTTCCGGGACCGTGTTGTATGCGCCGTTCATGCGCAAGCTGGAGTTCGGCCAGGTGCGGGTCAATAAATCCAGGCGTACGCGTTGGCTGGACCTGCACAACCTGATCGGCGTAGTGACATTGACCTGGGCGCTGGTGGTCGGCGTGACGGGGGTCATCAGCGCCTGTGCCGATCTGCTGATTGCCTCCTGGCGCAATGATGCGCTGGCGACGATGATCGCCCCTTACAAGGACGCGCCGCCATTGACCCAGCGCGCCCCGGCGACTCGATTGCTGGAAATTGCCGAATCCGCTGCGCCCGGCATGCAGGCCGATTTCATCGCTTTCCCCGGCACGCGCTTCTCCAGCGAGCATCATTACGCGGTGTTCCTCAAAGGCAATACACACCTGACTGCGCACCTCGCCACACCGGTGCTGATCGACGCGCAGACCCTGCAAGTCACCGCCGTGGTCGAACGTCCCTGGTATATGGACGCTCTGGGCATGTCGCAACCTTTGCATTTCGGTGATTACGGCGGCATGCCGATGAAGATTCTCTGGGCAGTGCTGGACGTGCTGACCATCATCGTACTCGGCAGCGGCGTCTACCTGTGGTGGGTGAGGCGTCGTGCCGCGCGCTCGGTGAGCATGGTTCGGGCCCAGGTGGCGCAATGAGTTCCAGGCCATCGCGATTCTGGAGGACCTTTGCGATACCCGCCGTGATAGCGCTGCTTATCGGCGTCGGCTTGTTCGCCGCGCTGCTGGGCGATGGCTGGTGGGATACGCTGGCGTGGCTGGGCATGGGGACGGCTGCCCTGTTGAGCATCAAGGGCTTGCTGGTGCGGCGCGGCTGATTGAAACGCTGATTGCAGACGCGTCACAGGCTGACTAGTCTAGGATCCTGTCTCATTCGAGGAATACCCATGTCAGCGCCCACGATGACGTTGTACTTCAACGCGGCTTCACCCTTCGCCCGCAAGGTGATGGTGATGCTGCATGAAACCGCTCAGCTCGATCGCGTCGAGTTGCAGACCACAGTGCTGACACCGGTCAGCCCGTCTGCCGAGCTCAATGAAGACAACCCGGCCGGTAAACTTCCCGCGCTAAGGCTGGCTGACGGCAACGTCATTCATGACAGCCGGGTGATTCTTGATTATCTCGACCACCAGCACGTGGGCCTGCCACTGATCCCCCGGGAAGGCTCGGCACGCTGGAGGCGCCTGACCCTGGCTTCGCTGGCCGATGCGGTGTTGGATGCAGCGGTAATGATCCGCTACGAAACTGCCTTGCGTCCGCAGGAAAAACACTGGAACCAGTGGCTGGACAACCAGCAGCAGAAGATTGAGCGCTCGCTGCATTACTTCGAAAGCGACGCGGTCACCGAGCTCAGCACGTCCTTCGATGTCGCATCGATCAGCGTCGCCGCTGCACTTGGATATCTGGATTTCCGCCAGCCGGATCTGAACTGGCGCAGCACTTATCCGCGACTGGCCGCCTGGTATCTTGACGTCAGTCAACGCCCGTCGATGATCGCGACCCAGCCGCCGGTCTGAGTCAATCTGCGTCGCGACTCACGCTCATAACGGCCTACCCACGCGGAGCATGGGCACGATGGTGTTCTTGCGGGCGGCTATCGTTCCTCACGCTCCAGCGTGGGAATGCCGTGTGTGACGCTCTGCGTCACAGATCTGCGCCGCGCGGGAATGCCGTGTGTGACGCTCTGCGTCACAGATCTGCGCCGCGCCGCACATTCCGGATAGGACGCGGAGCGTCCAGAAATGCATACCCACGCGGAGCATGGGCACGATAGTTACAAGGTGATCGTTCCTCACGCTCCAGCGTGGGAATGCCGTGGGTGACGCTCTGCGTCACAGATCTGCGCCGCGCCGCACATCCCGGATCGGGCGCGGAGCGTCACACGATACTGAGGACTGTGGACAACCTCAGCAATCAGGCTCGTCAGCGGTATAACGGCGGGCCGGGTTGACCGCGGCGTCGAACTCACGCAATGCCTTGGCACCGATCAACAGCGGGAAGTTGAAGTGGCTGCGGTCCACCAGGTTGACCTCGACCGTACGCTTCTTGTCGCCCAGACACAGTTCCAGGTCAACGACAGGGCGCTTGGCGGGGTTGATGCTTTCGTCATCGTCGTCGTCACCTTCGGCGCGTCCCTTGATCTTGCTGATCCGCGAGACCTTGTGCTCATACACCTTGTCGTCCGCACCCTTGGTTGCCAGGCGGAAACGTACCCAGTCATCACCATCGCGTTTGAACAACTCGATGTCCTTTGCCGACAGCGAGGCGGTCAGTGCGCCGGTGTCCATCTTGGCCTTGAAGGTCTGGCCTATTTCCGCAACCTTAATGTTCTCGTAGCGACCATACAACGTCGGTTCAGCGGCCATGACCGGCAGGGCCAGCAAAGACAATAGCGCCAGGATCGGTTTCACGTGAGAGGTTCCTCGCAATAGTCAGCGCCTGATTGGCGCCCGTTTTTAGACAGCGAACCTGCAGTAGGTTCGTCAGGATGAATATGACGTCAGCATAAAGGCCGAGACGTGAAACATTTGTAAGCACCTGTGTAATTGGCGTAAAACGCGTGGGTCTTTATTATTGCCGCCCCTGAACCTTCAAGAGTCCGTCATGCGCCGTCTGTTCACCGGCTGTTTTGTTGCCCTGCTGTTACTGATCAATACGCTGGTGCTTATCGGTCCGCTATTGATTTTTGCGCTGCTCAAACTGCTGTTCAGAGGCCGTATGCGCGATCGCTGTTCGGCTGCGGTGATGTGGATCGCCGAAACTTGGGCCGAGATCGACAAGGTCATCTTCGCCACCTGCATACCGACGCAGTGGGACATCCGTGGCGATGAAGGGCTGCGCGGTGACACGTCCTACCTGGTTATCAGCAATCACCAGTCGTGGGTGGATATCCCCGCGCTGGTCCAGGCACTCAACCGGCGCACGCCGTTCTTCAAGTTCTTCCTGAAAAAAGAGTTGATCTGGGTACCGTTGCTGGGCCTCGCGTGGTGGGGGCTGGACTACCCCTTCATGAAGCGCTACAGCAAGGCGTTCCTGGCGAAACATCCGCAGCTCAAGGGCAAGGACCTGGAAATCACCAAGGCCGCGTGTGAACTGTTCAAGCGCCAGCCGGTGACCATCGTCAACTACCTGGAAGGCACGCGCTTCACCACGGCCAAACATGCGGCCCAGGGCTCGCCTTATACCCATCTGCTCAAGCCCAAGGCCGGCGGCGTTGCCTTCGTGCTGGCGGCAATGGGCGAGCAACTCGATGCCATCCTGGACGTGACGGTCGTGTATCCCGATTCAGGCATTCCCGGTTTCTGGGACATGCTCTGCGGCCGGGTTTCCAACGTGATCGTCGACATCCGAACCCGCGAGCTGGACCCGGCGCTGTGGCAGGGCGATTACGAAAACGATCCTGCATTTCGCGAGAAAGTGCAGGGTTGGGTCAATCAGCTCTGGGACGAAAAGGATGCGCGTATTGCGGCGTTGCGGCTGGAGTTGCCTGGGCACTGACAGTTCTGACAGGTAGACGAGGCGAAACGGGCGGATGAAACTGGCCTTTAATGTTGCCGGAATCCGCTCTCATGTCATTGCCCCATGTTTCGCCGATCGGCCTATACCGTTACGACGCACTGAACCGACTGGCAAGCATCGCCCCTGCGGGGCAGGAGGTCGTCAGGCGTTTCTATCGAAACAACCGCCTGACCACAGCAATACAGGGCACTTCCCACCATTCTGTCGTTCAGGCAGAGGGTCTTTTACTGGCGTTGCGCCGTGTGGAATCTGATCAGGTCCTGTTCGATCTGCTTGCGACAGATCAAGCCAACTCGGTGCTGCACAGCCTTGATGCCATGCGCAATCAGGCGTTTGTCTACAGCCCTTATGGCCTGCGATCCCTGCAAACATCCGCACTGAGCGTACCTGGTTTTACAGGGCAGACGATTGATCCGATCACTGGATATTACTTGCTGGGCAATGGACTTCGCGCATTCAACCTGACGCTGATGCGCTTTAACAGCCCGGATACGCTGAGCCCGTTTGGTGAGGGCAGGATAAATGGTTATGCCTACTGTGGAGGAAACCCTGTCAATAATGTCGATCCGACGGGGCGAGTATTTAAGGTGGTTGTAGCAGTTTTCAGTACGCGTACGATAAAGTCTGTAAAGCTGATCAGCGAGCAATTTAACGACGTGATTGAAACAGCCCGCAAAGGGTTGATCCCTGCGGTTGGCTCATCGATGCCTCTGCAAGGCAGTAGAAAATGGCTTGATGACGCGCTTGAGCGATTCAATGACAGCCAGTCTTCCTTCATCAAAAACCTCCGTCAAGTGAATCGCCATTTTGCGACTCACGGAGACGGAAAGTTAAGTTTTAAGCAGGCCGAGTATTACGCGGGGCTGGCGTCGCAAGTGTATTCGGGGAAAAAAAGCGACCCGGCCGCCTTTGGGGCGGCTGCTATCAAATGGGCAAGGCAATTTCCTGAAGACCGCAGCACCGCCATGGTGGGTGTGGCCTTCAATTCAGCAGGTGCGTTGATCTCAGGCGCTGTGCAAAAAAAGCAGTACAAGACCGGAGATATATTGAGGAACGCTACACGTATAAGGTCCGCTTCAGCTCCCGGCACCCCATAACCCACTCAAACTCTGCAACGCCGAGCCACTGGCACCTTGCTGCCCCAAGTATTGCAGAATCAGCGGGGCAAACTGGCTGACCATCGTGCTGTCCATGCCCAACGCCTTGAAGGCGTTGTTCACATCACCCATGCTCTGCACGTTGCCCAGCGCGCTGTTGAGCATCGAGCTATTGCCCGACTTGCCGCCTAGCAGGCTGCCCAGCCCGTTGGCGCCGCCCAGACTTTCCAGTGCGGAAGTGCCGGACATTTGCTCCAGGCCCGGGACCGATTTGGCCAACTGCGAATAATCGGTGCTGGTCAGTTTGTTCTTCGCCAGCCCGAGCAGCGCACCTGTCCCGCCAACCGCCTGTTCCGGGGTGACATTGAGCTGCGTACCGAGAGTATTGAGCAGCCCCGCGACTTCGGGTGCCGCCGTGGCTTTCTGATTGCCATTGGTGGCATTGGAGACCGCGTTCGCGGCGTCATTCAGATTGAAGGCAAATGCAGGGCTTGCAGCCGCTGCCATCAACGTTGCCAAAGCCATTGCGCGTGCAGTTTTCATTGCGTCACCTTTATCGAGCTCGAACCGCCCGTGAGTGGGCGATGAAGCACAGGGTTTGACTGGAGGAACAGAAGCTTGTTCCCAGCGCGCGGTAGCGAACAACGGCAGAGCCTGTATTTGCCCGGTGTCTGGCCCGTGTCGTCCGAAAACATCTATGTATTACCTCGTTTTTCCGCGAAACAGCATGGTGTCGGTCATTTGGAATGCACGGAGCATCAGCAATGACCGATACCCACACCTCATCATTTCCTTCCATGCCAGTTGCCGGCCGGGAAAGGCTTCAGCACATGCTGGCAACCGAAGGCAGCGAGCAACTGGCCGCCATTCTGCAACGGCCGCGGCCTGAAGGTTTCACGCTACTGGACGAGATTCAGGTACTTGGGGCTGCCAGCGTGTTCGGGCGATGGGCCGACGATATCGAGCTCCTGAACACCCTGAAATCAGTGCTGTTCGACGATGAACTGAACGTGCTCAGGGACAGCGCAGAACGCGTTACCCGTTCCGTCGCTTCGCCAGCCTTGGAGGCAGGCCCCGAGCACGAACTGGCCAAGGCGGCGCTCGATATTGCGCAGAGTCATCAGCGCGAGTCACATTCGCCGAGCATCCGAATCGAGCGCATAGACCGCACGCGGGGCGATTACCGTAGGTTGCTGAACACGCTGCGGGCACGAATGCGCGACGTGAAGACCGGCACCTGTATGACCAACAGAGTATTCATGACCGTGGCCGACGACTCGCCGCTGTTTGCCGGCGTCACTTTTGGCGGTTCGATATTGCAGCGGTTCAAGGCGTTGCTCAGGGCTATCGCCAGCGCGGGTCCGGCTGGCGAGGTCGATGACGATCTGTTGCCCGGGGTACGCCGTAAAGACCTGCGCTACGTTCTTGATCTGGTCAACACGTCTCAGGTGGACTTCAGGCAGTCTTTCACCTGTGTGCTGCATGTCAGGATGAATGAAGGCAGGCCGGTTCACTCGCTGCGACTGCAGGGCATCTCCGAGGGACGGCAACCTGCGCACGCCACGCTGTCTGACCTGCACCTCCGATTTATCCGTTTCACCGACTGCCTGACCCGGTTGGTACCGCACCTTGAATCGGCAGATGCCAAGTGCATCCTGGCCATTCGCGACGATCAAACCGTCTCACTGCATGGTCTGCTCGATTACTACGGCGTCGACATTCCGCTGGCTGCCACCCGCGACCATCTGCTGCAGGCGATCACTGCGCTGTTGCCCGGAGAGCGCGAAGCCCATCCTGCGGGGATGGCACCCGCGTTGCCTTTTACCCTCGCCGAACAGCAGCGTTTCATGCTCGATACCTCGCAGGTCTACACCTTTCGGCAGCACAAGGTTCAGGCGCACGGCACTGACGACTACGGTGTCATCGACCTTGAGCTGAAGAAAGAGATGCAGTGGCATCTTGGTCGATGCCGCACCTTGCTGAACAGTTACCGGCATTTTGGCGCGTCGCTGCAAGACAACGAAAACGCGCTGCTGACAATGCTCCAGCAAACCGGTGGCATCACGCTGAAACTGGTCGTTTACGACAGCGATGGCCACCACGACATCTACCGCGAGCAGCACACCGTCAATCCCTGGCGCGCGAAGGACCTTGCGGAATACTTCGACGCGGCGCGCCAGGAACTGTCGTCTTACATGATCAACACCATTCGCTATGGCGAAGCCGAGGGGGCGATCAATATTGAGCGGCTGATCGTGGAAGTGATCGTGCCCAATCCTGTCCAGCGTCGTTATCCGCTGTCCGATATCGACATCGAAGCCTTCGATATCCGCAGCAAAGAACCTCCGTTTCTATACGTGGATCCCCTGGCGCTGGGTGCTTATGACGTCATCAGGTCACGGTTCGTGGAGTTGACCGATGAGTTGCGCGAGGCGCAATGGAACGTCGGCCACTCTGTCACGTTGCTGCGTGCGGTCCGTCACCTGCTGGCACATTACCAGGAGGACCTGCCGGCGTTGCCGCACGCGCAGCGTCAGGCGGCCTATACCCGGCGCTTGAATGATGCCGTCAACACCTACTACAGAGTGATTGCGCAGAACCTCGAGGACCAACAGCGCCTGCAAGTCGTTCTGCAGCCGACCCAGCCGGAATTCGTGGCGCGTGAGCTATGCCGTTATCTGGGGTTGAATGAAGCCTGCTGGCCGGTGATTGCACGGTCTTCGTTCGATATCAGTTATCGGGCCGGCTGGATCAATACCGGAACGTTTTTCCGGCACGAAGAGTCGGTCGGTTATCGAACCCTGCTGAGTGTGGTGTATGACGAAGACCTGCGCCGCGAGCTGGCGCTTGCCGACAATCGTGATGAACGGCTCGGGCAACTGGCTCAGGCGCTCGCCGTTAAAACACGTTACACGGCAAGTCTGGACGTGCTGCAAGCGAAGCTGACGGGTTTATTCGACGCGAACATTGCCTTCGTCAACAACGGCCACCTGCCTGCTCGACTGACCGCACCGCAGGCAGCGTTCAGGCTCGAGGCCGAGACCTACGCCATTCAGGCGACCGAAACCTATCGGATGCTGGAGGCCGAGCGGCTGGTGCTGGTATCCGGTACTGCCGCCGAGCGCCTGCAGATTCTGGAAGGGATTGCGCTGGCGGACAGTGACAGGCCGGTTCATTGCATCGAGTTATTGAGCGCCGACGAGAAGGTCCGGCTTGAAGCCAGTGCTCTGGCGTTCAGGCAGATGTTGAGCGCCCGAGCGAACGACGATGACATTCAGAACATGTCGACCAGCGCGCAGCATGTGCTGCAACTGGTGCATCAGGTCGGCGGACTGATTCCTGTGCTGGGCAACTTCATCAACCTGGGATTCGATATTTACGACGGCAATGATGACGGCATCGCGCTGGATGCACTCAACATCATTGCCGAGCTGGTGCTGTGCAAAATGCGCACGCTCCCTCCCAGAGTGGCGGGTGTGCTGATGCTGCAAGGCACCACTATCTGGACGATGAGCCAGCAGGTCCAGGCCCTCGGCGATTCGATCAAGGCCAACGACTACGAGGAGTCGGTGAAGAACTTCGGTTTTCTGCTGGTCGGTCTGCATTCGGCGCTGCATTGCGGCATATCGGCGGTGAAAGGGCTTCGGTCCGCGATACTGCGTTATCAACAGACCGTCAGCGAGCGCGCTGTTTCTGACCGCTCTGATCTGAACGAAACGGCCCGACACAGCGAGCACGGCGATGCCATCGAACGCGAAGCCGAGGGCGCACACCTCGCGCGGCGTCGCCTATCCACAAGCAGCTCCTATTGGCGGGTCTCGGAGGATGGGCAGATCTCCGAGCTGCCGACGGGCCGGAAGGTCACGAGCCTCGACTGGAATGGCAACGCGATGGTCGAAGGTGGCGCTCGGGCGGTACTGCTCGGTGGAATCAGCGAGAAGATCTACATGCTCAACGGCCATGCCTGCCGGACAGTCAGCGGACTGACAGGGCCGGAATTGCGACCTCTGCATGCGCTGGACCTCGAAGCAGGTCAATGGCGCAGGCACCCGCAGTCAACGGTCGACGCCCCGCAGCTTTCACGTTTTGCCCACACCGAGGATTTTCCGCTTGGCTTCAGCGGTCGCCCGGAGCGTTTTCTGACTCCCACCAACACAGTCAGCTGGTATGACAACTGCGTGGCGGCGCTTGAAACAGCTTCCGTGCGGGTCATCGACGCAGATGGCAGGGTAAGCCAGCAGAGCATGGCGCTTGGTGTGATCGAGCACAAATACGTCACCGAGCGTAATGGTCATGTCGAAGTACTCGAACATGCGGGCACCGATGTTGAGACGACCGCCTTCATTCGCGCCGACGGCAGCCGCATGGAAGTCGCCAGGGTGTTGCCTGCCATACCGGCCTACAAGCCTGAAATTCAGGCACAGATTGTCGCGGCTCAAGGCATGTTCGTGACCGTCCGAATAAGCGACACGCTGCAAGGTCTGGTCGGCAGCAAGACCGTGGCGGGTGTTCTGGCGACGCTCAGTAATGGCAGCGGACAGGAACTGGTGATCGAAGCGGATCGCGGCGTTCACTATCGCGGCACGCTGCCCATCGAGCACTTCCTGGCGCTGGCGCCGGGCGAGACGTTACACGACCAGCAGCCTGTTGCCCTGAGCCTTCAGAAAATCAGCCCGCACGCCGATCCCAAACGAGCGTTGCCTCAGCTGTGGCACGACCAGTCGGATTATCGCAACGGCATCGCCCATGATGACTTTGCGCTGGAGCTGTTCTATGGCGCGAAGGCGGCGAACGAAGCCTATGTGCGCAACCCTCAATGGGTCGCCAGGAACATCGATGCTGTGGCCAAAATCAAATCGCGGCTGCCCTCGTCCATTACCACAGTGGAAAATCCGTTTTATGTACTCGATACCCCTGAGGAACTGGCCATTCTTTTTGCTGCGCGCAACCAGGCGGCCTTGGCCAATACCTTGCTGGGCCATACCGTTGAATGGGGAGCGGCATCGAGATCCAGAGAGTTACGCCTGGGGGAAAATATCCTCAGACAGCTTCGTCTGAACGAGCCGCTTCTGGCTGCTCAGGAAAACATTCCGCCGCTCGCCAGCGAGCGGAGCGCCTTCGTCAGTCAGCTTAAGGAGAAGCTGGCCCGCAACAACCTGATGATGGCAGAAGTCAGCCTGAAGTCAGGGGGAAAATCCTGGTTCGCCCATTCGCCTGCCAGGCGTCTCGGCATGCTGGCGGGGCATCTGCACGACGAGTTTTACCTGAGTCATGCGGGGTCGATCATCGATCATATTGAAGCCTGTTTTACCGACCCGTCGAGAATTGAACGTATCGCCGTGCTGTCCCTTGATGACGTCCCGGAAGCCGATGCGCGACGCATTTTTCTCTCCTCGCAGCGCGGCTATACCTATGAGTCGGTCACCAGTCTGGAGCAGCCGGACGAGCATACACATCTGAGCGGTGCGCAATTGCAACTGCACATCGATAACGCCCTTTATCCCGAGCGGACCCGAGGTGTGGGGATTGCCAGCGCGATTGTCGACCTGACCGGTGCAGAAGCGCTCAGCAGCGGGCCAAAGCGTGGCAGTTACTCGATTGAGGGACGTGACTACATCAAGCTGGATAACGGCAGGATCTACCGCGCCGACTGGGATGAGCGCAACGGGGTGTTTCTGCTGGTACCACCGCAAGGCAGGTCGCGCGCCGAGACCCTGGCACTGCCCTGGGTGCGTCACATCGGCGGACATGAGTTCACGCTGATCAACCGTCCAGCGCTCAAGGGCGGCAATCTCATCGATCAGATGATCTGCAGCATCCGCACCCGGCGGCCGGCCGGTCGTTTGGCAACTCACGAGTCCCATTCCGCTCATGACACAGCGAGCGGAACGCTTCAGGTTCACCACGAAGACCTGCACATCATGAGCGACGACGTTCTGGTACCCGGCAAGCTTAATGTGCCATCGAGCCTGTTCCACTCCATCGCAGCGGATCGTGACGGTTACGTGAGGCTGGAAGCCAGGGCAGCGGTGCCTGAAAGCTGCATCTCCAGCACCGAGTTCCTGGTATCGAAATATGCCGGAGGGCAAGTCGCGTTCGATTACAAGGGCGAGAGCCTGGGTGATCCGGCTCCAGTGGTGCCCAATGTCGAGGTCGTCGCCAGGCAGGATGGTCAGTTGGTGAGCCTGAATATCACGACAACAGCGCTCGATGACTGGATAAATGCACGCGGCCACTCTGACTATTTTGTCGGCGAGCAGTCATTTCCCGAGATCGGCGAAGGTATCGGTTTCATCGAGCGAGGAGGGCTGGAAGGCAGCCCGTCATCGGACTACCCGTTTCATTTCATGTTCGTGGCGGGGAAAGTACTGGACCGGAACGGGCAGATTACCGGCGTGCTGGCCTCGGACTTGTCCGAGCCTGCACGTGAGCCTGATCAAAATGGAGTTACGCCGCAATTGCCCGCCAGACGGAACTGGAATCTGGGTCTTTTCCCTTCGATCGACAGCATGCGCGGGGTGCCGGAACCTGATAGCAATGCCTATGTGCAGGAGCATTACTACTCGGTATTGGTGAGGCCTGTGCGTCAGTAGGGCACGTCTCCAGCGTTTTTCGTCCCGCAGGCGGAACAGCCTAGTAGTTCTGCTAGCTGGGCGGAAACAGAGACTCAGCCCAGACTTGCTGCCATGGGTGACTTCAAAGGAGTGAAACCATGGCTTCGTCCGGGCAATCCGCGCTCTGTGTCTACCGCTACGATCCATTGGATCGCCTGGCCGATTGCGCGCCTGCGGGGCAGAGCAGCACTCGCCTTTTTTATCAGAAGACACATCTGGCTACGCAGGTTCAGGGGCAGGTCCAGCACACGCTTATGCGCACGGATGAGCATGTGCTTGCTTGCCTGAGTACAGAAAATAATCAGCGCGACGGCGCGTTGTTGGCGACGGATCAACAGCAGTCAGTGATTGCCGCTCAGGGGTTGGAGTTTGCCTACACGCCTTACGGACATCGTCATCCTTCAGGCCCCGCGAGCCTGCCGGGCTTTACCGGCCAGCGAGTTGACCCGGTGACGGGGCACTATTTGCTGGGGAATGGGTATCGGGCGTTTAACCCGGTGTTGATGAGGTTCAACAGCCCGGACAGTCTGAGCCCGTTTGGTGAGGGTGGGGTGAATGCGTATGGGTATTGTGGGGGGGATCCGGTTAATTGGGTTGATTTGACTGGACATATGTTTAATCTATCTAATTTTTTTAGGCGTCTCGTGCCAAGGGAGCGGCAAACAACAGTTTCAAATGGCTTGCGATCTGGGGAGCCTATCGTAAGTGTGATAGCTATTAGTGAGCCGCCGACCTATCAAGCTTCGCAGCAGGCCCAGTATAATAAGAATATTTATCACACAAAAGACACTCAGTACTCTGAGGCTTATGATCACGCGTATGAAAACTATAAGCGTCTTGAACGTAAAGTGGAGTTGGCAGATATGAAGGTCAGTAACAAGCTGGCGCGAGGCGAGGTACCTTCTTATTCCTTTATAGAGAAGCGAGATAAACTTAATAAGATTTTCGATGATGTTGAAGGTGTTGTATTTTCAGAGAAGTCCCCGCCGCCTAGCTATCACCTTGCTGAATCATTGCCATTTCCGTCCACTTCTAATCCGGTAGCCCAAGTTCGCAATATCCGCCGAGAACCATTAATCGGTTCTTGGCGTGATATCGATAGAACTTAATAATTAAGTATAAGGTTGATCGGTTGGATGAATCTAAACCCCGCCAAACAACCCATGCGGATCAATCACAAACTTCTTCGGCACGCCCGAATCAAACTCGCCATAACCCCGCGGAGCCTCATCCAGACTGATCACCTCGACACCCACTATGTCGGCGATCTTGATGCGGTCCCACATGATCGCCTGCATCAGCTGGCGGTTGTATTTCATGACCGGGGTCTGGCCGGTGTGGAAGCTGTGTGATTTGGCCCAGCCCAGGCCGAAGCGAATGCTCAGGCTGCCCATTTTTGCGGCAGCGTCCACGGCTCCCGGGTCTTCGGTGACGTACAGGCCGGGGATGCCGATCTTGCCTGCGACGCGCACCACGCCCATCAACGAGTTGAGAACGGTGGCGGGTGCTTCGGCCTGAGCGCCAGCATGGCCGTGACCGCGTGCTTCGAAGCCTACGGCGTCGATGGCGCAATCCACTTCAGGCTCGCCGAGCAGGGCAGCGATCTGCTCGTGCAAAGGGGTGTCCTGGGACAGGTTGGCAATTTCGAAGCCCTGAGCCTTGGCATGAACCAGACGCGTCGGGTTGACGTCGCCGACGATCACCACGGCCGCGCCCAGCAAGCGTGCTGACGCCGCCGCAGCCAGGCCGACCGGGCCGGCGCCTGCAACATAAACCGTACTGCCAGGGCCAACCCCGGCAGTCACTGCGCCGTGGTAGCCGGTGGGCAGGATGTCGGACAGGCAGGTCAGGTCGCGGATTTTCTCCATCGCCGCGTCGCGGTCCGGGAGTTTGAGCAGGTTGAAGTCCGCGTAAGGCACCAGCACGTATTCAGCCTGACCGCCGACCCAGTCGCCCATGTCGACGTAGCCGTATGCACCGCCGGGGCGGGCCGGGTTGACCGTCAGGCAGACGCCGGTGTTCTGTTCCTTACAACTGCGGCAGCGGCCGCACGCCACGTTGAATGGCACAGAAACCAGATCACCGACTTTCAGATGCTCCACGTCGCGACCGGCTTCCAGCACCTCTCCGGTGATTTCATGACCGAGCACCAGCCCGGTCTGCGCCGTGGTACGGCCGCGTACCATGTGCTGGTCCGAGCCGCAGATATTGGTGGAGACCACGCGCAGGATCACGCCGTGTTCGATGCGCTTGCCGCGTGGGTCTTCCATTTTCGGGAAAGGAATTGATTGCACTTCGACCTTGCCAGCGCCGAGATACACTACACCGCGATTACCAGACATACATGTCACCTCGCTTTTATTGTGGTGGAGCAGAGAGAAGCCGTTGCAGCTATAAAACCACCGTCCTGTTGGCGTTGAGAAACACCCGCCGTTCGATGTGATAACCGACCGCACGGGCCAGTGTCAGTCCTTCGATGTCCCGACCCTTGGCGATCAGGTCTTCGGGATAGTGGCTGTGATCGACCACTTCCACGCCCTGGGCAATGATCGGACCTTCGTCCAGATCGTTGTTGATGTAATGCGCCGTGGCTCCGACCAGTTTTACCCCCTTGTTGTAAGCCTGATGGTAGGGCTTGGCGCCTTTGAAACCGGGCAGCAACGAGTGGTGGATATTGATCGCCTTGCCGTCCAGCTTGCGACACAGGTCCGGAGACAGGACCTGCATGTAGCGGGCAAGAATCACCAGTTCTGCACCAGACTCTTCAATGACCTGCCAGACTTTGGCTTCCTGCGCGGGCTTGTCGTTCGGGTCCAGTGGGAAATGGTAGTACGGAATGCCGTGCCAGCCAGCCAATGGCTCAAGATCAGGGTGATTGGACACCACCGCGACCACGTCCATGGACAGTTGATTGATACGCTGGCGGTAGAGCAGGTCATTGAGGCAGTGATCGGCTTTCGAGACCATGATCACCACTTTTGGCCGGTAGTTGGGCGCCGTGAGTTCGAAGATCATGCCGAACGTTTCACCGCGCTCGCTCAGCCCGGCCCTGAACGCCTGCTCGTCGAAAGCCTCGGGCTGACGAAATTCCACACGGATGAAGAAGCGTCCCGAGAGACGGTCATCGAAGGAGTGATGTTCTGTGACGTAGCAACCCTGCTCGAACAGAAAGCGCGTCACTGCGTCTACCGTACCCAGCATGCTGGGGCAGTCGGCGGTCAAAATCCATGTATCGGGCGCGCGGCTCATTGAATCAATGCTCCAGAGTATTTGTTATCCGCAAATATGACTGACAGTGCCAGCCTGTAGGCTTGGGCAGGACGCAGAGCGTCCGGAACTGCGTTCCCACGCGGAGCGTGGGAACGATAATCCAAGAGTCTTCATTGAGACCGACGCTACGGTTTCAGCCCCGGTTCCCGGCGCTTCACGCCTGAATGCTCAGCCCGTACTCGGCACTCGCATCCTGCAACCACAGCCACCAGTAATCCGAGAAGCTGCGGCGGACCAGCAGCTCCCAGGTGTCTTCACCGGTCCGGCGGATCACCAGTTGCGACTTGGCGAACACGGTGCCGACTGCCTTGCCCACCGGGAAGTTGTCCGGGTGCACGTCGTAGCTGGTGGACTTCATCAGTACCTGGCGCACCTTCGGGCCGCTCAGTTCGAGAATCGATTGCCCGCCGCTGACATTGACGATAGCGATGTGTTGCCCGCTCAGTTCGTCACGCAACTTCTGTTCTGCCGCGAACTCGTCGCCGCTCGGCACGATCAGCAGCCACTCATCCGGGCCAAGCCATTGCAGCGAGCTTTCGCCACTGATGACCAGCATCAGTGCGGCGGGCAGCTCCATGCCCAGCGCCTTGTGTACGCCTGCGGCGAAGGCCGGATCGTGGGCATTGCCACGAATCGTCAGATGGCCCAGCAGCTTTTTCTCGCGCAGGAAAACCCCCGGGCTGGCGCGCCCCTTGCCAATCAGGCTGTCGAGGTTTGCGTGGAACAGCGGCGACTCGGCTTTGACGTCGGTGGTCGGGCGCTGCTGGTAAACGTTGGCTGTGCTCATGATTCACCTGCTTGAATTCTGTGTGCTGCGGATGATCGGCTCACCGCGGACTACTCGACGTTCTGCCGCTCGCCCTTCGGATCGAAGAACACCGAAGAAACGATCTCGGCTTCGATCACGCTGCCATCGGCCAGAGGCGCGAAGACCCGCTCTCCCATGCGCGCCAGACCGCCTTTGACCACGCCCATCGCGAACGAATAGCCCAGCGAGTTGTGCGCGTAACTGGAGGTCACGTGGCCGACCATGCTCATCGGGATCGTCTGTTTGGTGTCGAACACCAGTTGCGCACCTTCCGGCAACCATTTGGCAGGGTCCACCGGCTTGAGGCCGACCAGTTGCTTGCGCTGTTCACGCACGCAGTCTTCGCGATTCATGCCGCGCCAGCCGATCCAGGAGAACGGCTTGGTACGACCGACACACCAACCCATGTTCAGGTCGTCGGGCGTCATCGAGCCGTCGGTGTCCTGACCGACGATGATGAAACCTTTCTCTGCGCGCAGTACGTGCATGGTCTCGGTGCCGTAAGGCGTCAGGTTGTACTGCTTGCCTGCCTCGGCGATCTTTTCCAGAACGCCCATGGCGTAGTCGGCCTGAATGTTGACCTCGTAGGACAGCTCACCGGTAAACGAGATACGGAATACGCGAGCTGGCACACCGGCGACCAGACCTTCCTTCCAGGTCATGAACGGGAAGGCTTCACGGCCCAGATCGATATCGGTGACTTCGCTGAGCAGCTTGCGGCTGTTGGGGCCGGACAGCGTCAGGGTCGCCCAGTGATCGGTCACTGAGGTGAAATACACCTTCAGGTCCGGCCATTCGGTCTGCTGATAGATTTCCAGCCATTGCAAAACGCGTGCAGCGCCGCCTGTGGTGGTGGTCATCAGGAAGTGGTTGTCGGCAAGGCAGGCAGTCACGCCGTCATCGAAGACCATGCCGTCTTCCTTGCACATCAGACCGTAGCGGGCCTTGCCCACGTCCAGTTTGGTCCACGCGTTGGTGTAGATGCGGTTGAGGAATTCGCGGGCATCCGGGCCTTGAATGTCGATCTTGCCCAGCGTCGAAGCGTCCAGCAGACCCACGCTGTCGCGCACAGCCTTGCATTCGCGAGCGACGGCTGCGGGCAGGTCTTCACCGTTTTTCGGAAAGTACCACGGCCGTTTCCACTGGCCGACGTCTTCGAATTCGGCACCGTTTTTGACATGCCAGGCGTGCAGCGCAGTGAAACGCACGGGTTCGAAGATGTGTTTGCAATGACGCCCGGCTATCGCGCCGAACGTGACCGGCGTGTAGTTGGGGCGGAACATCGTGGTGCCCATTTCCGGGATCGACACGTTCAGTGAACGGGCGGCGATGGCCAGACCGTTGACGTTGCCCAGCTTGCCCTGATCGGTACCGAAACCCAGCGCGGTGTAGCGTTTTACGTGCTCGACCGACTCGAAACCTTCACGGGTCGCCAGCTCGATGGCCGCTGCGGTCACGTCGTTCTGCAGGTCGACGAATTGCTTGGGTGCCCGAGCGGTGCCTTTCTCGTGCGGCACCTGAAACAGCGCCAGCGTCGGCTCTTCCGCACGGCTGAGGGCTTTGGGCATCACGCCTTCGACCACCTTGAAGCCCGCTTCACTGGCAGCGCGCACGCCGCCTTCGAAACCATCGGCCAGGCTGTCTGCAAGACTGTAGACGCCGTTGACGCCGCCTACGCAAATACGTTTCTGCGGTGCTTCGCCCGGCACAAACCCGAGGATGTCCTCACGCCATACCGGCTTGCCACCCAAGTGCGAGGCCAAGTGCACAATCGGGCTGTAGCCGCCGGAACTGGCCACCAGATCGCACTCAAGCCATTCGCCGGGGCTGGTGACGGTGTGCGCCTTGACGTCGATGGCGGCGACGCGGGCAGCTGTAACACGTTTGCTGCCACGCGCTTCAATCACTGCGCTGCCGGTCAGGATGCGAATGCCTTTGGCGCGGGCCTCCTCAACCAGCGGGCCGCGCGGGTTGTGCCGCGCATCGGCAATCGCAACCACTTGCAGGCTGGCGTCGAGCCAGTCCAGCGCAACGCGGTAGGCATGGTCGTTGTTGGTGGACAGCACCAGTTTTTTTCCCGGCGCTACGCCGTAACGCCGGACATAGGTCGAAACGGCGCCGGCCAGCATGTTGCCCGGCACATCGTTGTTACCGTAAACCAGCGGGCGCTCGTGAGTACCGGCAGCCAGCACCACACGCGTGGCGCGTACCCGGTGCATACGTTGGCGAACCATGCCGATGGGCGCGCGATCACCGAGGTGATCGGTCAGACGTTCGTGAATGGTCAGGAAATTGTGATCGTGGTAGCCGTTGACCGTGGCGCGCGGCAGCAATGTCACGTTGCGCAGGCTTTTCAGCTCGGCGACCACCGTAGCCACCCATTCAGCAGCGGGTTTGCCATCGAGACTTTCACGGCTGTCGAGCAGGCTGCCGCCGAACTCTTCCTGTTCATCCGCCACGATCACCCGGGCACCACTGCGGCCCGCAGCCAGCGCGGCGGCCAGACCGGCAGGGCCTGCGCCGACGATAAGCACGTCACAGTGCTGGTTCATCGCGTCGTAGCTGTCCGGATCGTTCTCGGTCGGCGAGCGCCCCAAACCCGCTGCCTTGCGGATGTACTTCTCGTAAGTCATCCAGAACGATTGCGGGTACATGAAGGTTTTGTAGTAGAAGCCCGGTGGCATCAGCTTGCCGCCGACCTTGCCCAGAATGCCCATGACGTCGGTGTTAACGCTTGGCCAGCCGTTGGTGCTGGTGGCTACCAGCCCCGAGTACAGCGCTTGCTGGGTGGCACGCACGTTGGGGATTTGCGTCGCTTCGGTCGCGCCGATCTGCAACACGGCGTTTGGCTCTTCCGAACCCGCTGCGAAGATGCCGCGCGGGCGGGAGTATTTGAAGCTGCGGCCGATGATATCGACGCCATTGGCCAGCAGGGCAGAGGCCAGCGAGTCGCCTTCAAAGCCCTGATAGGTCTGGCCGTTGAAGGTGAAGTTGAGCACCTTGCTGCGATTGATACGGCCGCCGTTGGGCAGGCGCTGGGTCTGGCTCATACCTTGTCTCCCTGATCCGTGAACTGCGGTTTCGTACCAATCGGATAGGTTTCGAGAATCTCGTAGGTCACGGTATTGCGCGTCATGTTGAAGTACTGGCGGCAACCGGCAGCGTGTATCCACAGCTCGTGGTGCAGGCCGCGCGGGTTATCGCGAAAGAACATGTAGTCGCCCCATTGCTCATCGGTGCAGGCAGCGGGGTCCAGCGGGCGCGGAATGTGTGCCTGGCCGGACGGATGGAATTCCTCTTCGGAGCGCAGTTCGCCACAGTGAGGACAGAAGATATGCAGCATGGTCGGGTTCTCCTGTTAGTGGGCTACGGCTGCAGCGCCGTGTTCGTCGATGAGCGCGCCGTTGTGGAAACGGTCGATGGAGAACGGTTTGGCCAGCGGGTGCATCTCGCCTTTGGCCAGACTGGCGGCAAACACGTTGCCCGAGCCCGGCGTGGCCTTGAAGCCGCCTGTGCCCCAGCCGCAGTTGAAGAACATGTTCGGAACCGGCGTTTTGGAAATGATCGGGCAGGCGTCCGGTGTGGTGTCAACGATGCCGCCCCACTGGCGGTTCATGCGCACACGCGACAGCACCGGAAACATCTCGACGATGGCCTGAATAGTGTGTTCGATCACCGGGTATGAGCCACGCTGGCCGTAGCCAACCCAGCTGTCGATACCGGCACCGATCACCAGGTCGCCCTTGTCGGACTGACTGATGTAGCCGTGCACGGCGTTGGACATGATGACGCTGTCGATAATCGGCTTGATCGGCTCGGAGACCAGTGCCTGCAAAGGGTGTGACTCGATCGGCAGACGAAAGCCTGCCAGTTTGGCCATGTGCCCGGAGTTACCGGCGGTTACCACGCCGACGCGTTTGGCACCGATGAAACCCTTGTTGGTTTCGACGCCAATGCACACGCCGTTTTCCTTGCGAAAGCCGATGACTTCGGTCTGCTGAATCAGGTCAACGCCCAGCGCGTCGGCCGCACGGGCGAAGCCCCAGGCCACCGCATCGTGACGGGCGACGCCACCACGGCGCTGAACCGTTGCGCCAATGATCGGATAGCGGGTGTTTTTCGAGCAGTCCAGGTACGGGATTTCCTCGGCGACCTGCTGGCCGTTGAGTAATTCGCCGTCCACGCCGTTAAGCCGGTTGGCGCTGACGCGGCGCTCGGAGTCGCGCATGTCCTGCAGGGTGTGGCACAGGTTGTAGACGCCGCGCTGGGAGAACATGACGTTGTAGTTCAGGTCCTGGGACAGGCCTTCCCACAATTTCATCGCATGTTCATACAGGTGGGCAGACTCGTCCCACAGGTAATTGGAGCGCACGATGGTCGTGTTGCGAGCCGTGTTGCCGCCGCCCAGCCAGCCTTTCTCGACCACGGCCACGTTGGTGATGCCGTGCTCCTTGGCCAGATAGTAGGCCGTCGCCAGACCGTGCCCGCCGCCGCCGACAATGACCACGTCGTAGACCTTTTTCGGGGTCGGCGTGCGCCACATGCGCTGCCAGTTTTCATGGTGGCTGAGGGAATGCTTGAGAAGGCCGAAGCCTGAGTAATGCTGCATGTGAGGCTACTCCTGACTCAGCGATAAACCGGAAAATCGGCGCACAGGGCGGCGACCTGGCTGGCGACGTCAGCCTCGACATCGGCATCACCGAGGTTGTCGAGGATGTCGCAGATCCAGCCTGCCAGCTCGATGCACTGGGTCACCTTGAAGCCGCGTGTGGTCACGGCCGGTGTACCGATGCGCAGGCCGGACGTCACGAACGGCGACTGCGGGTCGTTGGGCACCGAGTTCTTGTTGACGGTAATGTGCGCACGCCCCAGCGCCGCATCTGCGTCCTTGCCGGTCAGGCCTTGACGGATCAGGCTGACCAGAAACAGATGGTTGTCGGTGCCGCCGGAGACCACATCGAAGCCCCGATCGATGAACACCTGCGCCATCGCTTGTGCGTTGTCGATGACCTGCTGTTGATACGCCTTGAAGGCGGGCTCCATGGCTTCCTTGAAACATACCGCCTTGGCGGCAATGACGTGCATCAGCGGGCCGCCCTGGCCACCGGGGAAGACGGCGGAATTGAATTTCTTTTCCAGCTCCTCGTTGGCCCTGGCCAGGATCAGGCCGCCGCGTGGGCCGCGCAGGGTCTTGTGGGTCGTGGTGGTGACCACGTCTGCGTAGGGCAACGGATTCGGATAAAGACCGGCGGCAACCAGACCGGCAACGTGCGCCATGTCGACGAACAGGTAGGCGCCCACCTTGTCGGCGATTGCGCGGAAGCGCGGGAAGTCCAGGGTCTTGGAGTAGGCCGAAAAGCCGGCAATGATCATTTTCGGCTGGCATTCGACGGCAATACGCTCGACTTCGTCGTAATCGATCAGCCCGGTCGCGGTGTCGATGCCGTACTGCACGGCGTTATAGAGTTTGCCCGAGAAGCTGACCTTGGCGCCGTGGGTCAGGTGACCGCCGTGCGCCAGGCTCATGCCCAACACGGTATCGCCGGCCTGGAGCAGCGCCAGATAGACCGCTGCGTTGGCCTGACTGCCGGAGTGCGGCTGAACGTTGGCGTAGTCGGCACCAAACAGTTGTTTGGCGCGTTCGATGGCCAGTTGCTCGACCTTGTCGACGTGCTCGCAACCGCCGTAGTAACGCTTGCCGGGATAGCCCTCTGCGTACTTGTTGGTCAGGCCGCTGCCCTGCGCCTGCATCACGCGTTTGCTGGTGTAGTTCTCCGAGGCGATCAGCTCGATATGGTCTTCCTGACGCTGCTCCTCGGCGTTCATCGCCGACAGCAGTGCATCGTCATAACCCTGAATCTGGTCTTGCTTGCTGAACATCGCGGATCTCCCAGCGGCGGCGCGGCGCCTGACTTGTCGTTCGGGCTGACAGAGCCCTCTGAGAGCGATGGTAGGGCCGGACCGAAGACGCCAAATGCCTATGGACGCCACACAAAGGTGCGTTTACGACATGGCGGCGGAGGGAGCAGAAATAGCGGAAGGGAGTTACCCGTGACAACGCTGCAGACGAAAAAAGCCCGCTCCCGGCTGGATGAGTCCAGCGCGGTCGAGCGGGCTTGTCGGTTTCAGGCCTTGTCAGCCGTGGTTTTTGCCCAGCAATGCGTGATACAGCTCGGTATCACCCAGAATGCCGACCACTTTATTGCCGTCCTGCAGGACCAGCTTGTTGCCGGTCTGGTAGCGGATCTGCAGCGCGTCGCGCATGCCAATGTTGGAATGCACAAGCGTAGGGCGTCGATCCAGGGTGGCGACGTCCTGACCGGGGGTCCAGTTCTGCAGATCGAGGGCCGTGGCACCTTGCCGCGCGCCTTTGATCACGTTGCCTTCGGCCAGATCGAGCCATGAGTCGCCGCTCGGGTCCAGGCACACCGAACCGTTGACGTGGGTGCACTCGTCGACGGTGCGCATCAGACTGCGACCGCACAGCACGTTCAATGGGTTGGTATGTGCAACGAAGGTGCGCACGTATTCGTCTGCCGGATTGAGCACGATCTGCTCTGGCACGCTGTATTGCACGATGCGGCCGTCTTTCATGATGGCGATCCGGCTGCCGAGCTTCAGTGCTTCATCCAGATCGTGGCTGACGAACACAATGGTTTTGCTCAGCTTGGTTTGCAGGGCGAGCAGTTCGTCCTGCAACCCCTGGCGGATCAGCGGGTCGAGCGCCGAGAACGGCTCGTCCATCAGCAGGATGTCGGCATCCATCGCCAAGGCCCGCGCCAGGCCCACTCGCTGCTGCATGCCGCCAGACAGCTCGTCGGGCTTCTTGTTGCGCCACTGGGTCAGGCCCACCAGCTCGAGTTTTTCATCCACCAGCTTGCGCCGTTCCTTTTCGGGGCGACCCTGCATTTCGAGGCCAAAGCTGATGTTTTCGCGCACCGTGAGCCAGGGCATCAGGGCGAATTTCTGGAAGACCATGGCAATGCGCTTGGTGCGCATCATTTTCAGTTCGGCCGCGCTGCAGTTGGCGATGTTGATCTGTGAGCCTTCATGCTCGACGAACAGCGAGCCACGGCTGACGGTATTGAGACCGTTGATACAGCGCAACAGGCTGGATTTGCCGGAGCCCGACAGGCCCATCAGCACGCAGATTTCGCCCTTCTCGATATCCAGGCTGGCGTTCTCGACGCCGACGATCTGTCCGGTTTTCTTGAGGATCTGGTCACGCGTGAGGCCTTCGTCGAGCAGCTTGAGGGCTTCACGCGGGTCCTTGGAGAAGATGACGTCTACCTTGTCGAATTTGATGATACTCATGCGTCGGACCCTACCTTGGCTTCGGGTTGTTTGCAGATGCGGTCGAGCATGATGGCCAGCAATACGATTGCCAGACCGGCTTCGAAACCGAGCGCGATGTCGGCCGTGTTCAGCGCGTTGACCACTGGCTTGCCCAGGCCGTCGGCGCCGACCAGGGCCGCGATGACCACCATCGACAATGACAGCATGATGCATTGGGTAATCCCGGCTGCAATGCTGGGCATCGCGTAGGGCAGTTCAATGCGTGTCAGCAACTGGCGGCGTGACGAGCCGAAGGCCTTGCCGGCATCCAGCAACTCCTGAGGCACATCACGGATACCCAGGTAAGTCAGGCGAATCGGCGCGGCAATGGCGAAAACCACTGTCGAGATCAGACCGGGTACCACGCCCAGACCGAACAGCGTGAGTGTCGGAATCAGATAGACGAAGGTGGGCACGGTCTGCATCAGGTCGAGCAACGGCCGGATGATGGTGTAGAACAGCGGCTTGTGCGCGGCAATGATGCCCAGCGGCACGCCGATGACGACACACACCAGTGTGGCGAAGAGCACCTGTGCCAGGGTTTCCATGGTCTCCTGCCAGTAATGCAGGTTGAGGATCAGCAGAAACGAAAGGATGACGAAAACCGTCAGGCCCCACTTGCGCTGGATGAAGTGCGCGAGGGCGGCGATAAGGCCGATCAGTACGAATGGATTGAACCAGGTCAGCGCGAAAGTGAACCCGTGGATCATCATTTCCAGTGTCGAGGCTATCGCGTCGAAGTAATCGGCGCCGTTGGCCGTCAACCAATCGACAAATGCGGCGATGTACTCGCCCAGAGGGATTTTATGGTCAGTCAGCATGATTTCGGGTGTCCGCTTGCGGAAGGTGAAGAGGGCAGCAGGCGGGTCAGCCCCGCCTGCTGTCGGCTTACTGGGTCAACTTGGCTTTGGCTGCCTCCAGGCCTGGCTTGCCATCGACGGTGGTCACGCCTGCGAGCCAGGTGTCGAGTACTTGCGGGTTTTTCTTGATCCACGCCTTGGCGGCGGCATCAGGCTTCATTTTGTCGTCCAGCACATTGCCCATCAGGCTGCTTTCCATGTCCAGCGTGAAGGACAGATTCTTGAGCAGCTGACCTACGTTGCTGCACTCCTGACTGTAGCCTTTGCGGGTGTTGGTGTAGATGGTCGCCTGGCCATAGTTGGGGCCGAAGAAGTCATCACCGCCAGTCAGATATTTCATCTTGAAGCGAGTGTTCATCGGGTGCGGTTCCCAGCCGAGGAACACCACATCGTTCTTGCGTTTCACGGCGCGGTCGACCTGCGAAAGCATTGCGGCTTCGCTGGATTCAACAACCTTGAAGCCTGCATCTTTCAGGCCGAAGGCGTTCTTGTCGATCATGCTCTGGATCAGGCGATTGCCGTCGTTGCCAGGCTCGATCCCGTAGATCTTGCCGCCCAGTTCCTTCTTGAATTTGGCGATGTCGGCGAAGTCATGCAGGCCTTTGTTATAGAGCGCTTCCGGGACAGCCAGGGTGTACTTGGCGTTCTCCAGATTGGCACGCACGGTTTCGACGGTCCCTGCTTCGCGATAGGGCTTGATGTCGTTTTCCATGGTCGGCATCCAGTTGCCGAGGAACACGTCCATGTTCTTCCCGTCAGCCAGCGACTTGTAGGTCACCGGTACGGAAATCATGGTGGTCTTGGTCTTGTAACCCAGTGACTCGAGTACGGCGCTGGTTACCGCAGTAGTGACGGTAATGTCAGTCCAGCCTACGTCGGAGAAGTTGACCGTATGACAGGCCTCTGGCTCGGCTGCCTGAGCGAGCACCGGCATACAGAGCGTGGCGGCCAACAGCAACGATTTGGAACCTTTCATGGGTGGACTCCTGTGAGTTTCTTCTGGTCATCAGCAGGTGAACGCTGACGCGGCTTATGGGTTGGCGAGGCTTTTCGCGAAGCTCCATCACTGCGCCGGGCGATCGAGTCGGAACCGATCATGTAACAGGGAAAATCAAACGCCTACAGGGGGCGTCGTATCCAGTGCAGGAGGCGTCGTATCCAGTGCGCGCAAGGTCGCTTACAGATTCGTTGCATCGTACGCACGCCCGGTTGCAGTGTCGGAACTGCGAAAAAACGGCCAGTACGTTACACAGTCGCTGCGCAGTTCGGCAGCGGTCGGTTGGCAGGTCGGTGCCTGCGCGAACGCGGTCTTTTGGAGGGGGGTAACGCCGACAAGTTCATTATCGGGTCAGATCCGGCAGTGGTCATGCCCGGTCGCATGCCATTTTGGGCGGCTGCGCGCTTTTCGATCACGCGCCCTGCAGGCCGCCACTTTTTAGCGCGAACGCCTGCCCTCGGCAGGGTTTTATCGGGATGTGCCTTGAGTAGCACTTGGCGTGCGAAGGCCCCTTGGTCGTTTCCGCCAAGTGCTACCGAACTGCTCATCGAACTGCGCCTGCGGCGGCCTTGGCGTCGCTGACAGGTACGTGGGTCGCAGCCGGTTAGACGCTTCGCGACGTCGTTTTCAGGTGTTCTTGAATGAGCGATCAATTTCCGGCATGGGATTTGCGATGTCATCACCAGGCCCTGCAATGACGAGGGCTACAAGAAGAGCCTGTTCTGGGGCCAACCATTGCCATATGAGAGGAGATAGTGTGATGACATCGTTCAATCAAGGGACTCAACCCCAGAACCGCGCGCCACAGTCCATCGGCTTTCTGCTGCTGGATAACTTCACCCTGATCTCCCTCGCATCGGCGGTAGAACCCCTTCGCATGGCCAATCAGTTGTCGGGCCGCGAGCTGTATCGCTGGACCACGCTGAGTGTCGACGGCGGACAGGTCTGGGCCAGCGATGGTCTGCAGATCACGCCGGATGCGGCAATGCACAAGGCTCCTTTGCTCGACACGGTTATCGTCTGCGGCGGTGTCGGTATTCAACGCTCCGTCACGCGTGAACACGTCAGTTGGCTACAGAGCCAGGCACGTCAGTCGCGTCGTCTGGGCGCGGTGTGCACCGGCAGTTGGGCGCTGGCGTGCGCGGGCCTGCTGGATGGTTTCGAGTGCAGCGTGCATTGGGAATGTCTGGCTTCGATGCAGGAAGCCTTTCCACGGGTGTCGATGAGCACCCGGCTGTTCACGCTGGACCGCAACCGTTTCACCAGCTCGGGTGGCACCGCACCACTGGACATGATGCTGCACCTGATCAGTCGTGATCATGGGCGCGAGTTGTCGGCAGCCATTTCCGAGATGTTCGTCTACGAGCGCATTCGCAACGAACAGGACCATCAGCGCGTGCCGCTCAAGCACATGCTCGGTACCAATCAGCCGAAGCTGCAGGAAATCGTGGCGCTGATGGAAGCCAATCTCGAGGAGCCGATCGATCTTGACGAACTGGCTGTGTATGTCGCCGTTTCACGCAGGCAGCTGGAGCGGTTGTTCCAGAAATACCTGCATTGTTCGCCTTCGCGCTACTACCTGAAACTGCGCCTGATTCGCGCCCGACAACTGCTCAAGCAGACCCCGATGTCGATCATCGAAGTGGCGTCGGTGTGCGGCTTCGTGTCGACGCCGCACTTCTCCAAATGCTACCGCGAATACTTCGGCATCCCGCCGCGTGACGAGCGCGTAGGGTCCAACACCGCACAGCAGGTTGCCATGATGCCAATCCCGCAGGCCTTGGTGCTCGCCCCGTTGTCCGGGCCGATGTCGGCCTTGAGTCAGGCGCGTAATGAGTCGACGTTTGCGAGTGTGAGGCTTTAACCGCCCTGCTTCGCAAGAGGACGCAGAGCGTCCAGAAAGGCATGCGACGCAGAGCGCCGCACGATAGTCGAGAGCATCGTTCCTCACGTTCCAGCGTGGGAATGCGGTTCCCGACGCTCTGCGTCGCACGATAGTCGAGAGCATCGTTCCTCACGCTCCAGCGTGGGAATGCAGTTCTCGACGCTCTGCGTCGCAAGAGGACGCGAGCGTCCAGAAAGGCACGCCAACACGGAGCATTGGCACGAGAGTCAGGTACCTGCCTGCAATCAAAGCGCGAAGCGCGCCACCATGCCGTTGAGGTCGATTGCCAGGCGTGACAGCTCGGTGCTGGCTGCGCTGGTCTGGTTGGCGCCGTTGGTGGATTGTGCCGAGAGATCGCGGATGTTGACCAGGTTGCGGTCCACTTCGCGGGCGACCTGTGCCTGTTCTTCGGCGGCGCTGGCGATGACCATGTTGCGTTCGTTGATTTCCTCCACGGCGCTGTTGATGGTGTTCAATGCCTGGCCCGCGCCCTTGGCGATGTTCAGGGTCGATTCGGCGCGTTCGGTGCTGTTGCGCATCGAGCTGACGGCCTGTTCCGTGCCGGTCTGAATGCTGCTGATCATGCGTTCGATTTCGCTGGTCGATTGCTGGGTGCGATGGGCCAGGGCACGGACTTCGTCGGCGACGACGGCAAAGCCACGTCCTGCTTCACCGGCGCGCGCGGCTTCGATGGCGGCGTTCAATGCCAGCAGGTTGGTCTGGTCGGCCAGGCCGCGAATCACGTCGAGCACCTTGCCGATATCGCGCGATTCATTGGCCAGGCTGATGATCAGCTCGGCAGTGCCTTGCACGTCGCCACTCATGCGTTCGATGGCGCTGACGGTTTCCTGAACCAGGTCGCGGCCATCGCCCGCAGAGGTGGCCGCGCTGCGCGAGGCCTGCGAGGTGCTGGTGGCGTTGCGTGCAACTTCTTCCACGGCACTGGTCATCTGGTTGACCGCAGTGGCTGCCTGTTCTATTTCATCATTTTGCTGCACCAGCCCGCGTGCGCTTTCGTCAGTGACAGCATTCAGCTCTTCGGCTGCCGAGGCCAGTTGCGTGGCCGAGCCGGAAATACCCTGCAAGGTATCGCGCAGCTTGTCCTGCATGGTTTTCATGGCCAGCAGCAGACGACCGGCTTCATCGGTGCCATCGATACTGATCGGCCGGGTCAGATTGCCTTGCGCGATGGTCTCTGCTGCAAGCAGTGCGGTGGCAATCGGTGTGGTAATGCTCTTGATCAGCATCCAGGCAAACACGAGGGTCAGCAGGGTGGCGGCGATCAGCAGTCCGATCACCATATTGAATGCCGAGTCGTACTCGCTGGAGGCCTGTTCCTTGACCTCATTCAACTGTGCCGTATTGATCTCCACCAGTTTGCGCAGCACAACGTTCATCTGGTCGGAGTTGCTGACCATTTCGTTGTTGAGCAACTCCTGCAATTGGTCGATGTTGTTCGCACGGCTCAGCGTCTTCAGACGATCCTCAAGCTGGCGATACTGCCCCAGCAACTGCACGTACTGGCTATAGAGGTTGCGCTCTTCGGGCGCGCTGATCAGCTTTTCGTAAACGGTCTGAGCGTCACTGATCTGCTTGTTGCGCATCGCCATCAGTTCGATGGTTTTCTGCTGGGTTTCCGGATCGCGATTGACCAGCAATCGGTAGGACAATACCCGCAGACGAATACTGACTTCAGCGAAGCGATCGAGGCTCTTGATGCTGGGCACGTTGCTGTCGGCCAGCACCTCGGTGGCGCCGCGGATCTTGCTCATCTGTGACAGTGCAAAGACGCCCAGAATCAGCATCAGGGTGCCGATCATGGCAAATCCAAGAAACGCTCGGGGCGCGATGTTCATATTTCGCAGGGACACAGAAAGCTTCCAGGGTCATTTACGCGTTCCATGCGATTTAGAGACGGGGATAAAGCCGTGAGTGGGGTGCCTATCGGACGTGCGACTGAAGTCTTGAGTTAATAGGCACGTATCGCCTGTGACTTAATCGTGACGAATTCTTCATTTCTCTCGCGGATCGGGCGCAACCCCTTGAAAAGACGGGGCGAGGGCTTTTTCTGCGATGGCAGTCTGCCCATTGGCTGCGCGCATTTGTCGCAGTTTCAGGCAGTCTGACGAACAGCAGGAACCGGATACCGAATACGCAGTCACAAGCCCCCTACGCGTCTACGTTATCGACATGTCGATGTCATGACAGAGCGGTATCGAAGCCTGAGCGCTGGTATGCACAGCGACTTTTCTTTATCGTACGCGCCCGTTGAAATTTGCTCGAGAAATCAAAATGTTGGAAGCCTCCCTTAGCCAATTGGAACAACTTGTCGGCGACCTGGTGCAGCAGAACCAGGCCCTTCAGGAAACAAATGCACAGCTCGGTGCCGAGCTGGCAAAAGCCAAGGACGAGAACGAGAACTTGCAACTGAGTCTGATGGAGCAGGAAGAGAAGCATGGCAGCACTGCCGCGCGCATCCAGGCACTGGTTGATCGCGCGACCAGCGCAAGTGCTGTCGGCGCATGAACGTCGATGGCAGCGGTGTAACCGTCCTCACTATTCTGGGCAATGAGTACTCGGTCAAGGCGCCGGCTGGCGAAGACCTGACCCTCATGAAGGCCGCCGCGATGCTTAATGCGTCGCTGGCCGACACCAAGCGCAAATACCCGACGTTGATCGGTGACCGTCTGCTGGTCCTTGCTGCGCTGAACCTTTGTTCGCAGCAGATCGAGCTTGAGCAATTGCACAAGGTCGAGCTCAAGCGCTACCGGGAGCAGGTCGAAGCGACGGTGGATGTGATCGCCAAGACCATCGCCCCGAACTGAATGTGTGGCGCTGACGCAGTCGCAGTCAGAAAGAATGCGACTGTCTGCGTCTGCGCCATTGCCCGAGTGCTTCCTCCAGCCGCAAGGGGCTGTCGATCTGCTGGCGACGGGCATGGCTGAACAGGATCAGCGCCAGTTCTGCGGTGACCAGCGCATCGGCGCTGGCGTGGTGACGCTCTTCGGCGTGCAGACCAAAGAAACGGGTCCAGTCATCCAGCCCGGCATGACGCAGGTTGGCGTGCTCGCAGAGCATCGGAGCTATTTCGGCAGCGTCGAAAAACGGATGCTGCAAGCGATAGCCCAGGCTTTCTTTCAAGGCACGCGACAGCATGTGCTGATCGAATGGCGCGTGAAAGCCGAGGATCGGGCTGTCACCGACGAACTCCATGAAGTCCAGCAAAGCCTCGACCGGCTCACTGCCTGCGGCAATCGCACTGGGCGCCAGCCCATGAATCAGAACGGCGGGGCTGATCTTGTGGTCGACGCGCAACAGCGTGCGCTCGAACTGCTGGCCCAGATCGATGGCGCCGTCTTCAATCACCACCGCACCAATGGACAGCACCTGATCACGGTTCATGTTCAGGCCGCTGGTTTCCAGATCCAGCACGACCCAGCGCTGTTCACGCAGCGGTGTGCCGCTGAGGTTCGCGCACACCGGCAGTCGTTCGAGGCGCTCCAGTTGATGTGCATGCAAAGGCGTTTTTTTCGGCCGTGGCTTGAGCCATTCGAACAGATTCATAGTTGATAACGCAGGGTCAGGCTGGTTTGCAATCGCTGCGCCTGGCGAAACGATTCGCGCAGAATGCGCCGGTCCAGATGGTTGAGTGTGTCGGGGTCGATGCGGTTGGAATAAGCCAGATTCTGGCGACTCTGCAGCTGATGTTGCTGCATGCGGGTCTGCTGAATGAAGTGATAGGCCTCCTCATACGCAGCACCGTCGAGCGGGTCGATGACTTCGCGCTCGACCAGTTGGCGCAGGCGTTCCTGCGTGTTGCTCACGCCGATACCGTTGGCCAGTGCCAGCAGGCGCGCCCCGTCGACGAAGGGCGTCAGGCCTTCGACCTTGAGGTCCAGGGTGTCCTTTTCACTGCCTTTGCGCGCCAGCACGAAATCCTTGAAACGACCCACCGGCGGACGCTGGCGCAGCGCATTCTCGGCCATCATGCGCTGGAACAGCCGGTTGTCTGCGACCTGATCAAGAATGCCGCGGCGCAGTTGCTCGCCGCCGCTTTCATCACCCCAGACCACGCGCAGATCGAAATAGATACTCGAGGCCAGCAGGTTCTCCGGCGTCGCCTCGCGAATAAATGTCGAGAAACGCTGTGACCATTCAAGTTGCGACAGACACAGGTCGGGATTGCCGGCCATGATGTTGCCCTTGCACAGGGTAAATCCACATTGCGCCAGGCTCTGGTTGATGCGTTCGGCAATTGGCAGCAGTACTTTGCGAATCTGCTCTGCCTCTGCGGCATCGCGCGCTTCGAACAAAATGGCGTTGTCCTGATCGGTATGCAGCGTCTGCTCGCGACGGCCTTCGCTGCCAAAACACAGCCAGCTGAACGCAATGCCAGGGTCGCCTCTCTCTGCAAGTGTCAGCTCGATCACCCGGCATACGGTGTGATCGTTGAGCAGGGTGATGATCTGGGTTATCTGCGTCGAAGACGCGCCGTGGGCAAGCATGCGATCGACCAGCTGGACGATATCGCCGCGCAAGCCGGTGAGCGCTTCGATGCGTGGCGCGTTGCGAATGGTCCGCGCCAGGTGCACCAGGTCGACCCGTTGCAGGGAAAACAGATCCCGCTCCGACACCACGCCGCACAACCGCCCGTCCCGGACCAGGCACACGTGGGCGATATGGCGTCCGGTCATGGCGATGGCGGCGTCGAACGCACTGGCGTCCGGGCTCAGGTGGAACGGTGACAGACTCATGGTGTGCCTGACCGGCGCGCTGAAGTCGGCATTCACATCGGCAACCGCCTCACGCAGGTCGCGCAGGGTAAAGATACCCAGCGGCGCCTGCCGCTCGTCGACAATCACGATGCTGCCTACCTGCTGCTCATGCATCAGCTTCACGGCGTCGCGCATGGGCGTTTCCGGGCTGCACATCACCGGATGGCGCATGGCAAGTTCACCCAGCCGGGTGTTCAGAGAGTATTGCGTGCCGAGGGTTTCGACGGCGCGCTGCTGGACCTGCTGATTGACTTGATCCAGCAGGCTGCTGACCCCGCGCAGGGCAAAGTCGCGAAAGGTTGTGGAGAGCGCGAACAGCTTGATGAACGCTTGCTTGTTCAATTGCAGGCAGAAGGTGTCCTCGGCAGCCAGATGCTCGGTGCGGGTGGCACGCTCGCCGAGCAGGGCGGCGAGCGGAAAACACTCACCCGTGGTTATTTCAAATGTCGTTTCCGTACCGCCTTTGGCAGAATGCGGACGCTCGCCGACGATCCGCCCCTGTTTGACGATGTAAAAGTGCTCCACCGGTCCGTCGCCAGGCTTGATGATGCTTTCACCGGCAGCGTAGAAGCGCAGCTGGCACTGCTCGACCAGATAGGCCAGGTGAGCGTTTTCCATCTGATTGAACGGCGGGAATTTTTGCAGAAACTGCATGGTGCCGTGTATGTTCTGCAGCACGGCTGTCTTGCCTGCCTGGGTGAAAGCATCTGCCTTGCTCATGGCCTGTTCCGCGTTCTTGTTATTGGTGCTCATGGTCGGCCGCTTGCAGCCAGGTGCCCATTGGACGTAAGTCTTACCTTGAACCCAGTGACACAGTCGTGCTGGTTGCGACATAACTGATTTGACGAGCGCAACGGATTGCGAGCGGAGACCGGCCGGGATGCCGACGAAATGCATCGCAGATTGACCCGTATCTGCTGTCGGATTAGTTCAGGGAATGATGAGACTGCAATGATTGACCACGATATTCTGAGCGACGATGAGCGCGATGCCCTCCATGAGGTCATGCTCACGCCCGCCCGCGACGCCCCGCAACGGGTCCTGATCGTCGATGACGACAGCGACGCGCGAGAGCTGCTGGCCGAAATTCTAAGCCTCAATGACATCAGTTGCATGACTGCGCCCGGTGGCGATACTGCGCTGCAGATGATCCACACGCGTCAGTCTATCGGACTGCTGATCACCGACTTGCGGATGGCTCCTTTTGACGGGCTGGATCTGATTCGCAAGGTTCGTGAGTCGGATCGGGCCGAGCTGCCGATCATCATCGTGTCCGGCGACGCCAACGTGCGCGATGCCATCGATGCCATGCACCTGAACGTGGTGGACTTCCTTCTCAAACCGCTCAATACCAAGCAATTGGTGAAGCTGGTCAAGCGGGAATTGGGGATAAGTTGAGGCAGTGAGCCCTTGCAGGTTCTGGCCCGGCAAGGACCAGAACCTGCAATTGCCCGGGCGGCGAGTTACAGGCCGTTGATGGCCTTGAACTCCCTGCGGCGACGGTGCAATACCGGCTCGGTGTAGCCGTTGGGCTGCCGGGTGCCTTCGATGACCAGCTCGACCGCCGCCTGGAAGGCGATGTTGTTGTCGAAGTCGGGTGCCAGAGGGCGATACAGCGGGTCGTTGGCGTTCTGGCGATCCACCACCGGTGCCATGCGCTTGAGGCTTTCCAGGACCTGAGCTTCGCTGACAACGCCGTGACGCAGCCAGTTGGCCATGTGCTGGCTGGAGATGCGCAGCGTGGCGCGGTCTTCCATCAGGCCGATGTCGTTGATGTCCGGCACTTTCGAACACCCCACTCCCTGATCGATCCAGCGCACGACATAGCCAAGAATGCCCTGCGCATTGTTGTCCAGTTCGTTCTGGATTTCTTCCGGCGTCCAGTCAGTATTCGGCGCCAGCGGAATGGTCAGAATGTCATCCACCGAGGCTTGCTCGCGCTGCGCCAGTTCGGCCTGACGGGCGAACACGTCGACCTTGTGATAGTGCAGGGCGTGCAGCGCGGCTGCCGTAGGTGAGGGAACCCAGGCGGTGTTCGCTCCCGCCAGTGGATGAGCGATTTTCTGCTCCAGCATGGCGGCCATCAGGTCCGGCATGGCCCACATGCCTTTGCCGATCTGTGCGCGACCTTGCAGGCCGCATTTCAGGCCAATGTCGACGTTGGAGTTCTCGTAGGCAGCGATCCACTTCTCGGCTTTCATCTGCGCCTTGCGCACCACCGGGCCTGCTTCCATGGAGGTATGGATTTCGTCACCGGTGCGGTCGAGGAAGCCGGTGTTGATGAACACCACGCGCTCACTGGCGGCCTCAATGCAGGCCTTGAGGTTGACCGTGGTACGGCGCTCCTCGTCCATGATCCCGACCTTCAAGGTGTTACGCGGCAAGCCCAGTACCTGCTCGATGCGCCCGAACAGTTCGTTGGTGAATGCAGCTTCCTCCGGGCCGTGCATCTTCGGTTTGACGATGTACATCGAGCCGCTGCGGCTGTTGCTGCGTGAGGTGTTGCCGTTGAGGTTATGGATGGCTGCAAGGCTGGTCAGCAGGCCATCGAGAATGCCTTCCGGCACTTCGTTGCCATGCTTGTCGAGTATCGCATCGATGGTCATCAGGTGACCCACGTTGCGAATGAATAACAGCGAGCGACCATGCAGCGTGACTTCGCCGCCCTCTGGCGTGGTGTAGACGCGGTCCGGGTTCATGGTGCGGGTAAAGGTTTCACCGCCCTTGGACACCGATTCGGCCAGATCACCCTTCATCAGGCCCAGCCAGTTGCGGTAGACAACCACTTTGTCGTCGGCATCGACAGCGGCGATGGAGTCTTCGCAGTCCATGATGGTGGTCAGCGCCGCTTCCATGAGAATGTCTTTCACGCCTGCCGGATCGGTCTGCCCGACCGGGCTGGCGGCGTCGATCTGCAATTCGAAGTGCAGGCCGTTGTGCTTGAGCAGCAAGGCAAACGGTGCCTGGGCATCGCCTTGAAAACCGACCAGTTGGGCGTCATCGTGCAGGCCGGTATTGCTGCCACCCTTGAGACTGACGACCAGCTTGCCGTCGATCAGTTTGTAAGCCGTCGAGTCTGCATGTGAACCTGCTGCCAGAGGCGCAGCCTGATCAAGAAAGGCACGAGCGAACGCGATCACCTTGTCGCCACGCACCTTGTTGTAGCCTTTACCCTTTTCCGCGCCGCCTTCTTCGCTGATGGCGTCGGTGCCATAGAGCGCGTCATACAGCGAACCCCAGCGGGCGTTCGACGCATTCAGCGCAAACCGGGCGTTCATCACCGGCACGACCAGCTGCGGGCCGGCCATGGTGGCTATTTCTTCATCGACGTTTTGCGTGGTGATCTGGAAGTCCGCTGCTTCTGGCAGCAGGTAACCGATCTCCTGAAGGAAGGCTTTGTAGGCCGAGGCGTCGTGAGCCTGCCCGGCATGCGACTGGTGCCAGGCGTCGATTTTCGCCTGTAACTCATCACGTTTGGCGAGCAGTGCCTTGTTCTTTGGCGCAAGGTCGTGGATCAGTTGGTCCGCACCGGCCCAGAACGCAGTGGCGTCGACGCCGGTTCCGGGGGTGGCTTCGTTCTGCACGAAGTCGAACAGGACTCTGGCGACTTGCAGGTCACCGACTTGAACGTACTCAGTCATTGCACTTGCCTCACTCTGCTCAGCAGGGTCGAGCACACTCGGGGAGCGCTCTGTTATTGATTTTGGTGTCATGTAGTGCGCAGTTCGGGACACTACATGAGCCGTCATCGCGTGAAAACGTCGCTGAATATGTCACTAAACGACTGGATATTCATATTGGGTCACGGTGATATTCACCGTGTTCCCAGAAACGCTCAGGATTGTTCCATAAAGCGTGGCAAACGGTACACGATTTACCGCGAGCGAGCTGCCCTTCGGGCATGCATATACTCGTAAGACCGACGCTGTCTCCAAATCATCTGTGCAGAAAGAGGAATTGACCGTGGATCATCTCGTCGTAACGCTGGTTGCTCCCGACAAACCGGGTCAGGTCGAACGCATCGCACGCTGCATCGCCGAGCATGGCGGCAACTGGCTGGAAAGTCGCATGTCGCGCATGGCCGGACAATTTGCCGGGATCCTCAAGGTAGGCGTCGAGGCAGAAAACTATGATGACCTGATCAAGGCCCTGAATGGTTTGTCAGCCCATGGCATCCGCATGTTGCTGGCCGAGAGCGTGGTCGAGACCACCGATACGACTCGAATGATCAGCATGGAACTGGTCGGCAACGACCGCCCCGGCATCGTACGCGACATCACCCGTTTGCTGGCCGGGCAGGGCGTCAACGTCGAACACCTGATTACCAACGTGTCACCCGCGCCCATGAGCAGCGAACTGCTGTTCCACGCCGACGCGGTGTTGGGCGTCCCTCAGGACCTTTCACTGGATGACCTGCAGACGGCGCTCGAGACTCTGGCGGATGATTTGATGGTGGAGTTGGTGCTGGGGGCCAAGGAGTAAGTCCGATCACTGTTTTTATTCAGCTGTGGACTGCTTCTCGCTCCGGTACCCGTCTGACTCCCCCAAGGTCTGGCTCCATTTTACGGACCACAGGCATACCTATTGGCCATCCGAACTGAACGGTCCTGATATCAGTGCCGACGGCCTTACGATCATCACGTGGCAGATCAATCAACCATTCACGTACAGGCTCAATGCCTGTTTCGGTTCGGAAAAACTTAACGATCAAAATAGGGGGAGGATTACTCATAATTGGTGTGTGCCAAAAAATGTGCACAATTCAATGTTCGGAAAGCTGTCTCGGTTATCCAAGTTAACCGTGCACCTGCCTGTGGATAACCTGGGGGAATCGCGTTGCGCGCCACGTCGGCCGTGGCTTGGCGGCGATTGATCAAAAATCCAGCAGTTTCAAGGGCTTGTGCACAGATAAGGTGAGTCTGCCTGTGGATAACCCTTGGAGAACCCTTTGCAGGCCACGTTTTGCGTGGCCTGCAAGATGTTGTCTGTTTTTTGATCAGTGACGGCCGCGGGATTTCAGCCAGATATCCACACTGTAGATCGCCAGCCCCGTCCAGATGAAAGCGAAGGTGATGATGGTGCTGGTGGTCAGGTGTTCGCCATACAGCAGCACAGCCAGTAGCAGGACCAGTGTGGGCGCGATGTATTGCAGGAAGCCCAGGGTGGTGAACGGCAAATGGCGGGCGGCGGCGTTGAAGCACACCAGCGGTACCAGCGTCACCGGGCCTGCGGCGGCCAGCCA
The DNA here is from genome assembly GCF_027983475.1 of Pseudomonas cerasi. Taxonomy (NCBI): domain Bacteria; kingdom Pseudomonadati; phylum Pseudomonadota; class Gammaproteobacteria; order Pseudomonadales; family Pseudomonadaceae; genus Pseudomonas; species Pseudomonas cerasi. Next base: position 135,807 of record NZ_JAQJVM010000004.1, on the reverse strand, counting down.
GATGGCTTGCGTGGTGGTCCAGAATTCCGGCTGGGCGCTCACGGCCGTCGGGTTGAGCGTCAGCCAGATCAGTGCCAGCGGCACGAGCATCCAGGTTTCGACCACCAGGCCGGGCAGGGCAGCGACCGGGGCTTGTTTACGGATCAGCCCATAGAACGCGAAGGTCAGTGGCAGCGCCAGCGACACCCACGGCAGGCTGCCGACGTGCCAGACCTGCTGTGCGACACCCATCGCGGCGAAAGCGACTGCCAGCATTTGCAGGCGTCTGAGGCGCTCGCCCAGCAGCAACATGCCGAGCAGCACGTTGACCAGCGGGTTGATGTAATACCCGAGGCTGGCCTCCAGCATGCGCCCGTTGTTCACTGCCCAGACGTAGATGATCCAGTTGCTGGCGATCAGCGTGCCGCTCAGCGCCAGCACGGCCAGCCGTTGCGGATTGTCGCGCAGGTCGCGCCACCAGCCGGGATGCTTCCAGAACATCAGCACAATCGAGCCGAAGAGCGCCGACCAGAGCGCGCGATGGATGATGATCTCGATGGCCGGAACCGCGGCAATGGCTTTGAAGTAGATGGGGAACAGGCCCCAGATGATGTAAGCACTCAGGCCCAGAATGTATCCACGGCGTGGATTGGCAGCTTGCATGGAGCGTCCCTTAAATGCAGAAAATTCCGGTTTTATTGTGGGGTGATGCGGTTGATGGTTTTGATTGTACTGACGCTGGAGCGCTCAATGTTATACACAGGTTCGACCGATTCACGACATCTGTGCCGCGCCGCTTGCTCAGGATCGGACGCAGCGCGCCGCACGATAGTTGAGATTATCGTTCCTCACGCTCCAGCGTGGGAATGCCTTGGGTGACGCTCCGCGTCACAGGTTTGCGCCGCACGATAACCTGGGGCTCATCAGGTCAAAACAGTTTCAGCGGTTCTTCATTCAGTGCGGCCATCTGCTCGCGCAGGGCCAGGATATGGTCGCCCCAGTAGCGCTCCGTGCCGAACCACGGAAAGCTGTGCGGAAACGCCGGGTCATCCCAGCGCCGGGCCAGCCAGGCGCTGTAGTGCATCAGGCGCAAGGCACGCAGCGGTTCGATCAGGGCCAGTTCGCGTGGATCGAAATCATGAAATTCGTTGTAGCCGTCCATCAGCTCCGACAGCTGACCCAGACGTTCCTGGCGGTCGCCGGCCAGCATCATCCAGATATCCTGGACGGCAGGGCCGAGGCGGCAATCGTCCAGATCGACGATGTGGAACATCTCGTCTCGGCACATCATGTTGCCGGGGTGGCAGTCGCCATGCATGCGGATGTTGGTGTGCGGTGTGGCCGCGTAAACGTCTTCGACACGCTTGAGCAGGTCACGAGCCACTGACTCGTAAGCCGGCAGCAGGCTGCGCGGGATGCAGTCGTTTTGCAGCAGATAGTTGACCGAATCATGGCCGAAGTTCTTCACGCCCAGGGCTTCACGGTGCGCGAACGGTTTGGTCGAGCCGACGGCATGCAGACGCCCCAGTAACTGGCCCAGGCGATACAACTGATCGAGATTGCCTGGCTCAGGTGCTCGTCCACCGCGACGCGGGAACAGCGTGAAACGGAAACCGGCGTGCTCGAACAGGGTTGCGCCGTTGTGCACCATGGGCGCGACCACGGGCACTTCGACCTCGACCAGTTCAGCGGTGAAGCTGTGCTCTTCAAGGATGGCTTCGGTAGTCCAGCGCTGTGGGCGATAGAACTTGGCGATCAGCGGTTGGCCGTCTTCGATACCGACCTGATAGACGCGGTTTTCGTAACTGTTGAGCGCCAGGATGCGGGCATCGCTGAGAAAACCGATGCTTTCGACAGCATCCAGGACCAGATCGGGAGTAAGTGTTGCAAACGGGTGAGCCATGACTACTCCTGCGCGCAGCAGGTTGCCGCGTCGGACCGCTGATGGTAACGCAGACCGGTCCCGCTTCGCCAAACCCCATCCGTTTAATCTGCCTTCGGGCTCTTTTGTCATCAAAAAGTCATGAGTCGTTAGCGAGATAGCCATGTTCGACGCCTAGAGTCGCCGTCAATGAGATCGATCTCAAGTGAGCGGCAATGACTGATCTGAAAGAGGTAGCGCATCTGGCCGGGGTTTCCCGGGCTACTGCGGCACGTGCCTTCGCAAGCCCCGACGTCGTGCGCTCGGAAACCCGCGAGCGGGTATTCGCTGCGGCCCGCGCCTTGGGTTTTCGCCCCAATCGGCTGGGCCGCCAGTTGCGTCTGCAAACCACCAACCTGATTGGCGTGGTGGTGCCCAACCTGCTCAACCCGGTGTTTGCCGAACAGTTTCAGGCCATGGAGCGGGCGGCGCGGGCGCGGGGTTATAACCTGCTGCTGGCAACCACCGACTACACCGCAGAGCGTGAAAGCGCCGTGGTTGAGGAGTTGTTGCGTCAGCGGGTCGACGGGCTGGTGCTGACGGTGACCGACGCCGAGCACAACCGGGTACTGCAAAGCCTGATCAATGAAGACACTCCGTTCGTGCTGGCCTATCACCAGACCGGTAACCCGGATTACAGCGCGGTGTCTGTGGATAACCGGGCGGGCATGGCGCTGGCCACTCGTTACCTGATCGATGCAGGCCATCAGCGAGTCGCCATGGTCGCAGGCCCGGCCATGCAGTCCGACCGCGCCCGACTGCGTTATGAAGGCTATCGCGACGCCATGGCCGAGCGTGGGCTTGAAGCGCGACCAGTGATTGAAATGCCTGCTCATACAAGCGCCGATTTCGCTGCACTGGAACCCCTGTTACGTGGCCCGGACGCGCCCAGCGCGCTGGTCTGTTCCAACGATTTGCTGGCCATCAGCCTGATTGCCGAATTACGTCGCAACGGCTGGGGCGTTCCCGAGCGCCTGTCGGTGATCGGCTTCGACGGCATCGCCCTCGGCACGCAGATGCACCCGACCTTGTGCAGCGTGGTTCAGCCCATCGCCGAGCTGGCGCACATTGTCATCGACCAATTACTGGCACGGATTGCTGGCGCAGTACCTGTTTCTCATTGTCTGCCGTGCCACATCCGGCCCGGCGAAAGCACCCAGCCCTACCAGGAGATGCTTCATGCTCAGCCTCAGTAAAACCCTCGCGGCACTGCTGTTATGTGGTGCGGCCAGCCTCGCCCAGGCCGCCGAAACCGCCATCTGCTACAACTGCCCGCCCGAATGGGCCGACTGGGGAACGCAGCTCAAAGCGATTGCCGACAGCACCGGTGTCCAGGTGCCGCTGGACAACAAGAACTCCGGCCAGGCGCTGGCGCAGATCGTTGCCGAGCAGGCCGCACCGGTCGCTGACGTGGTCTATTACGGCGTGACCTTTGGCCTGCAGGCGCAGAAGGCCGGCGTGGTCGATACCTACAAACCCAAACACTGGGACGAGATTCCGGCAGGCTTGAAAGACCCTGAAGGGCACTGGTTCGCGATTCACTCCGGGACCCTCGGCATCATGGTCAACGTGGACGCACTGGGCGGTCTGCCGGTGCCGCAAAGCTGGGCGGATCTGCTCAAGCCCGAGTACAAGGGCATGGTCGGCTACCTAGACCCGTCCAGCGCGTTCGTCGGTTACGTGTCCGCCGTGGCGATCAACCAGGCCATGGGCGGCACGCTGGAAAATTTCGGTCCGGCCATCGACTACTTCCAGAAACTGGCGAAAAACTCGCCCATCGTGCCCAAGCAAACCGCCTATGCACGCGTGCTGTCCGGCGAGCTGCCGATTCTGGTCGACTATGACTTCAACGCCTATCGCGCTCGCTACAAGGACAAGGCCAACGTTGCCTTCGTGATTCCCAAGGAAGGCACCATCGGCGTTCCCTATGTGATGAGCATGGTCGCCAAGGCGCCGCATCGTGCCAACGCCGAGAAGGTGCTGGATTTCGTGCTGTCCGATGAAGGTCAGGCGCTGTGGGCCAAAGCCTATCTGCGCCCGGTACGCTCGAAGATGCCTGCCGATGTTGCTGCGCAGTTCTTGCCGGACAGCGATTACGCCCGTGCCGGTGTGGTGGATTACCAGCACATGGCCGCCGTGCAGGAAGCCTTCGCCGCCCGTTATCTGCGTGAGGTGAAGTAATGTCGGCCTCGCCGGAACAAGCGCTGGCTCTGCGCAAGGGCGGATCTTTCAGGCTGCGGCTGCGCCCGACCGCTGCGGTGGCGCTGGCTCCGGCGATGGCCGTATTGCTGGCATTCTGGCTGCTGCCGCTGACCCACCTGATCATGCTCGGCACGCAAGGGTTCGATGGCAATGGCAGCGGTTACTGGCAGGTCCTGAGCAGTCCTCAGTACCTGGGCAGTCTGGCGCAAACCTGCCTGCTGGCGCTGGTGGTGACGCTCGCGGCGTTACTGGTCGGCGGCATCAGCGGTGTGTTTCTGGCCCGCAACCACTTCTTCGGACGCTCTGCGCTGGTGGCTTTGCTGACCTTCCCGCTGGCGTTTCCCGGTGTGGTGGTCGGCTTTCTGGTGATTCTGCTGGCCGGTCGCCAAGGTATCTTCGCCGCGCTCGGGTTGCACCTGGCGGGCGAGCGCTGGGTGTTCGCCTATTCGCTGACCGGACTGTTCATCGGCTATCTGTATTTCTCGATTCCGCGAGTGATTCTGACGGTCATGGCGGCCTGCGAAAGTCTGGATCGCAGCCTTGAAGAAGCCGCGCATTCGCTGGGCGCGGGTCATTGGCGCGTGGTGTGCGATGTGATCGTTCCGGGGCTGGCACCCGCGCTGGTGTCCTGCGGCGCGATCTGCTTCGCCACGTCGATGGGCGCATTCGGCACGGCCTTTACCCTGGGCACGCGTCTGAACGTCACGCCGGTAGCGATCTACAACGTGTTCACCAATTACGCCAACTTCACGGTGGCCGCAGCGCTGTCGGTAATCCTCGGGCTGGTGACGTGGGCAGTGTTGTTGCTGGCCCGGCGCATGGTCGGTAAATCGGGAGTTCCCTTGTGAAACGTTCTCCGTTGTTTGCAGTACAACTGGCGTTCACGCTGTTGGTCTGCGCGTTCATGCTGGTCCCGGTGGTGCTGTCGTTACTGGCCGGCCTGACGCGCAACTATTTTCTGGGCCTGTCGAGCGGTCTGACCTTCGACTGGCTGGTGCAGGTCTGGCAGGCCTATTCACCGACCGTCTGGCTGTCGTTGCAACTGGCCGTGGCGTGCGCAATCTGCGTGTGTCTGGTGGGCGTCCCGGCAGCGTATGCGCTGGTGCGCATGAACAATCGCTTCAGCCGGGCCTTCGAGGAATTGATGGTCTTGCCCGTCGCCATGCCCGGTCTGGCCAGCGCCCTCGCGTTACTGCTGACCTACGGCCAGTTCGGCGGCTTTCGCAGCAGCTGGTTGTTCATTCTGGTCGGCCACGTGTTGTTCACCCTGCCGTTCCTGGTGCGCCCGGTCATGGCGGTGATGCAGCGTCAGCAACTGCCGGTGCTCGAAGAGGCGGCCGCCAGTCTGGGCGCCGGGCCGATCAAGCGTTTCTTCAGTGTGGTTGTGCCTAATTGCCGGGCCGGGATTCTTGCCGGTGTGCTGATGGTCGTGACCCTGTCGCTGGGCGAATTCAACCTGACCTGGATGCTGCACACGCCGATGACCAAGACCCTGCCGGTCGGTCTGGCCGACAGTTACGCCTCGGCCCGACTGGAAGTCGCCAGTGCCTACACCCTTCTTTTTCTGTTGCTGATTGTGCCGCTGCTGATTGCGTTGCAGGCCATCAGCGCGCGTCTTGCCCGTGGAGAGAGCCGATGAGCGGAACCACCATTCGCCTGAAAGGCTGCCGCAAGGCATTTGCCGACGGCACCGTTGCTGTAAAGGATCTGCACCTGACCATCGAGCCCGGCGAAACGCTGGCGATTCTCGGTCCGTCCGGTTGCGGCAAGACCACCACCTTGCGGCTGATTGCAGGGCTTGAACGTCCGGACGTCGGGCAGGTGTTGTTCGATGATCAGGACGTGACACGTCTGCCCATCGAGCGGCGCGACGTGGGCATGGTGTTTCAGAACTATGCGTTGTTTCCCAACCTCGATGTGGCCGGCAATATCGTTTACGGCCTGAAGATTCGTGGTCTGTCGGCTGCCGAGCGCAACAAGCGTTGCGATGAGTTGCTGGAACTGGTCGGTTTGACCGGCCACGGCAAGCGCCGCGTCAACGAGCTGTCTGGCGGGCAGCGCCAACGGGTCGCGCTGGCCCGGGCCCTGGCGCCGCGCCCCCGGGTGCTGTTGCTGGACGAGCCGCTGGCGGCACTGGACGCGCAGTTGCGCGAGCGCTTGCGCAGTGAGCTGGACCAGTTGCTGCGTGGGCTGGGCATCACCTCGGTGTTCGTCACCCACGATCAGGGCGAGGCGATGGCCCTGGGCGACCGGATTCTGGTCATGGAAAAAGGCTGCGTCTCGCAATTGGCGACGCCGAGGGACATCTATCAACAGCCTGCCAATGCGTTCGTCGCCGGGTTTGTCGGCAATCTGAATGCGTTCAGCGTGGTCGAGCGCACCCCGTCAGGCCTCAAGGTGAGCGGCGGCGAGCTACCGTGGCACGGTGCTGACGTACCGGGCACGGTCTACTGCCGCCCCGAGCACCTGCGTTTGATGTCAGGAAACGGCCATATTCATGGGCGTCTGGTCGGGCAGTTTTTTCAGGGCGCGCAAAGTCGCTTGCTGGTCGATGTCGGTGGCCCGCAGCCGCTGCTGGTAGACAGCACCGACAACGTGATTTATGCCGCAAACGCAGTCATTGCCTTGAGCGTCGACCCGCAAGTGCTGTTTACCCTGCATTCGTGAACTCGTTTTTCGTAGAGAGATTATTTTGAATCGTCCGTTTCTTATTGCTCAGATCAGTGACCTGCACCTCAAAGCCGACGGGCGCCTGACCTATGGCGTAGTCGATACCCTGGGGGCGCTGCGCCGCGCGGTCGCGCACATCAATGCCAGCAAGCAGCGCCCCGACATCGTGGTGATCAGCGGTGACCTGGTGGACTTCGGTCGCGAGGACGAATACGCCGTGCTCAAGCCCGAACTGGAACGTCTGCAGATGCCGTTCTATCTGGTGCCCGGCAATCATGATGATCGGCACAACCTGCTGGCCGCGTTTGCCGAGCAGGTGTACCTGCCGTTGTCGGCCAGCGGTCCTCTGGACTGGGTCGTTGAGAAATACCCGGTGCGCCTGATCGGCATGGACACGACCATTCCCGGCGAGCATGGCGGGCAACTGGATTATTGTCAGCTGGACTGGCTGCACGCACAGCTGTCCCGTCGTCCTTACGTGCCGACCGTGATCGTCATGCACCATCCGCCGTTCATTACCGGCATAGGGCACATGGACCGCGAATCCTTCGGCAACGCATCGGCGCTGGAGCGCGTGATCGCCCAGCATCCGCAAGTGGAGCGTTTGCTGTGCGGACATTTGCATCGACCGATGCAGCGACGTTTCGGAGGCAGCGTGGCGAGCATCTGCCCGGGCACCTCACACCAGATCGTCCTCGACCTCGACGAAGCCGCGCCTGCGCATTTCAATCTGGAACCGGCAGGTTACGTGCTGCATCGCTGGCATTCGGAACAGGGGTTTGTCAGTCATAACGCCGTGTTCGGCGACTATGAAGGGCCATACCCGTTCTACGATGTGAACGGGTTGATTGATTGATTGCTCATCGCTCCCACGCTCTGCGCCCGGCGTGATACTCAAGTCTTGATGAGCCCGGAAAGCGGGGCTCGACGCGCAGTATCAGGCGGAGTAAAGATCCTTGTGGGAGTGAGCTTGCTCACGAAGACGGTGTTTCAGTCGATGCATTTTCGACGATCATACAGCCCTCTTCGCGAACAAGTTCGCTCCCATGGCCTCCGGCCAGAATCAATAGCAGACCTTTATATAACGATGAGCGATCTGCGTCCTCTTCCTGATTGCCGATCAGGCGCCGATAACGCCGCCATCTTCCCGGGTGATGACCATCACCGATGAGCGCGGTTTACCGTTGGGCAAATGCTCGGGGAAGGTAGAGCCACCGTTTTCACCGGGATGCTGGATGCCGATGAACATCGTCCGGTAGTCAGGCGCAAAGCTGATGCCGGTGATTTCGCAACCGATCGGGCCAACCAGAAAACGGCGGATCTCGCCGCTGGCCGGGTCGGCACAGAGCATCTGGTTGTTGCCCATGCCAGCGAAGTCACCCTTGTTGCTGGAGTCGCCGTCGGTCTGGATCCACAGCCGACCCGATCGATCGAAACTCAGGCCGTCCGGGCTGTTGAACATGTTCTGCGCGTTGATGTTGCTCGACCCGGCCTGTGGCGTACCGGCATGTACGGTCGGGTTGCCCGCGACCACAAACAGGTCCCACTCGAACGCCATCGCCGACGCATTGTTGCCGCCTTCGCGCCAGCGCAGGATCTGCCCGTACTGGTTCTTGGCGCGTGGATTCGGCCCGCCAACCGGCTGACCTTCGTCGCCGCGCTTGATGTTGTTGGTCAGCGTGCAATAAACCTGGCCATCCTTGGGGCTGACCACGATCCATTCCGGGCGGTCCATGCGCGTGGCCTTGACCACGCTGGCGGCCAGCCGTGCATGAATCAACACTTCAGCCTGATTGGCGAAACCGGCAGCGGCATCGAGGCCGTTCTTGCCGTATTTCAGTTCGATCCACTGGCCGTTGCCCTTCGGATGGTCCGGGTTGCCGTTGCCAGCGTCGAATTGCGCCACGTACAGGGTGCCGTGGTCCAGCAGGTCGCGATTGGCTTTCGGGTTCTTGCGATCGATCCGGTCGCGGCTGATGAATTTGTAGATGAACTCGCCACGCTCGTCGTCGCCCATGTACACCACGGCGCGCCCGTCCCTGGTCTGCGTGAAGGCGGCGTTTTCGTGCTTGAAACGCCCGAGTGCCGTGCGCTTGACCGGCGTCGATTCGGGGTCGAACGGATCGATCTCGACCACCCAGCCATGACGATTGACCTCGTTGGGGTTTTTCGCCACGTCGAAGCGCGGGTCGTGCGGGTGCCAGTTGATCTCTTTACTGGCAGCCACGACGCCATAGCGCTTCATGCCCGCATCGAATGGCTGCTCCGGGTTGCTGCTGCCGAAGCAGTCGGTGAAGTTCTCTTCACAGGTCAGGTACGTGCCCCACGGTGTCTGGCCGCTGGAGCAGTTCTGGAAAGTCCCCAGGACGCGGGTGCCGGTCTTGTCGGCGTCAGTCTTGAGCCATTCGTGACCGGCCGCCGGGCCACTCAGCCTGATCGGCGTATTGCCATGCACGCGACGGTTGTAACGCGAGTCCTGCACGAACTGCCATTTGCCGTTTTTCTGCTGTATCTCGATCACTGACACGCCTTCTGCGGCGAGTGCCTTGCGCACTTCTTCTGCCGATTGCGGCTCCTTGCCATGCTCGAAGAGGTAGCGGTAGTTGGTGTATTCGTTGTTGATCGCCAGCAAAGCACGGTCTTTGCGAGCCCGCATCGGGAACAGGCACATGCCGTCGTTGTTGTCGCCGAACTGCACCTCCTGAGCCTGGGCGGTACCCTTGCCACTCGGGTCGAACGCCGGACCGCCCGCTCGCAGAGGCTGGCCCCAACTGATCAGTACCGAGGACGTGTAACCTGCTGGCAGGCTGATGCTGTCGGCGGTGGCAGCAGGAATGCTCTGGAAGCCGAGCAATCTGCCAGACGCCGCGCTGACGCTGTTGGCCAGAGCGGTACGGCTGAGCAGGTTGCCGCCGAGAAACATCGCAGCGCCGCACAATGCGCCCGCGCTGATGAAACCGCGGCGGGTGAGGCCGACCTTGTCGGCGCCGACCAGGTTTTCCAGGTCAGTGGTCTGGTTTTCTTCTAATAGTTTCATCATCACGGCTCCCTCGAATATGGCAGCCACCTTAGTGCGCGCATATGACGAAATTGTGTCGTAGTGATGACCTGCCAGCGCTTACAACGGTATACCCAGCAGTACCAGTGAAGCAGCAAATCTTGCCTGCACCGTGGTGCCGGTTTTCAACTGTTGTGCATGCAGGTGCTCAGGTGTCGCCAGGGCGCACAGCGTCTGGCCGCCGGGGAGTGTGATGCGTACTTCGCTCGGGCCATATTCAGCGTCGGTCACGCTGTCGATTCGGCCGATCAGACAATTGTTTCCATTTGTTTCTTCGCTGCGGTCTGCGTGCAGTTCCAGCCAGCCGGCCTTGATCAGTGCAACCACCTCCGTGCCGTTTTCCAGTTCCAGACGCAGGGTGCTGCCATGGGTGACCTGTGCTTCGATAAACACCTCGTCCGCCAATTGCAGGCGAACCTGATCGTTATGCCCCTGGCGGGTGATGCTGACGATCCGCCCCAGCAACTGATTGCGTGCGCTGGTACGCAGGGTCAGGCGATTGAGCAGGTCAAGGTCGCTGCTGTCTTCGGCCGCTTCCAGCACCTGGGCCTGCAAGGCCTGGACGCGCTGATAGAGACGCAGCACTCGCTCGCCCTCGACCGACAACTTCGCGCCGCCACCGCCGCGTCCGCCGACACTGCGCTCTACCAGCGGTTTTTGCGCCAGATTGTTCAGCTCGTCGATCGCGTCCCAGGCCGCCTTGTAACTCAGCCCTGCGCTTTTCGCAGCGCGGGTGATCGAGCCCTGTTCGGCAATATGCTGCAACAGCGCAATGCGTTGCGGGCGACGGACCATGTGTTGCGTCAGCAAGGTGGGGAGGGCCATGGAAATCCGGGGCGGTCGAGTAGGAGTGGGCAGTATGATCGCTCTCGCTCATGGCGTCGAAACCGGAAGCGGAGCGTCCCGAAAGGCATTACCACGCTGGAGCGTGGGAACGATATTAAACCAGGCGCGTAGGGGCCATTAGTCACCCGGCTTGGGCGTGCGAGCCAGGCAATACACGTCCACCCGCCGCGCACCGGCCTTGTTCAGCAGTCGCGCAATGACCTCTGCCGTCGAACCGGTGGTCAGAACATCATCGACCAGCGCCAAGTGCTTGCCCTGTACCCAATCGGGATCAACCAGGGTAAAGGCGCCGCGCAGGTTGCGCCTGCGGGCTTTCGCGTCCAGGCCCTGTTGTGCGGTTGTCTCCCGGCTGCGTAACACATGCTCTTCGTCGACGGGCAGTTGCAGCTGTTTACCCAGCCAACCGGCCAGCATTGCCGCCTGATTATAGCCGCGCTGGCGCAAGCGTTTGTTGGCCAGCGGCACTGGAATGAGGCAGTCGGGTCGCGGCAGGTCTTCCTCGAAACGGTGCTGCAGGTATTGCGCGCACAGTTCCGCCAGCAGTCGTCCCATGGGCCATTTACCGTTATGTTTGAAGCGGGTGATCAAACCGTCGACCGGGAAATCGTACAGCCAGGGCGCGATGACCTGAGCAAAGCCGGGCGTTTGCTTGCAGCATTGCGCGCAGCTCATGCCTGAACGCGGTAACGGCAGCGCACAGCACACGCAGGCGTTGCCCAGCCACGGCAGTTCTGCTTCGCACGGCACGCAAATGGGCGTGGGCACCTCACTGCGTTCATCGCATAACAAACAGGATTGTTTGTTTTTTAACCAGATGTAAACCTCATGCGGGTAGCTGGGTTGACAGCGCATGGCTCTTCCTTAAATATGCCCGACATCCGTGTAGCGCATGGGGTCTTTCCCGCCCTCGCGCATTGCCCAGAAACACCAAGGAGCCGCCCGATGAGCGCCAGCACCACCGCCACTTTGCGTCACGACTGGACTTTAGCCGAGGTCAGGGCGCTGTTTGTACAGCCATTCAATGACCTGCTGTTTCAGGCGCAAACGGTGCATCGCGCTCACTTCGACGCCAACCGCGTGCAAGTCTCCACGCTGCTGTCGATCAAGACCGGCGCCTGCCCGGAAGACTGCAAGTACTGTCCGCAGTCCGGCCACTACAACACCGGTCTCGAGAAAGAAAAGCTGCTGGAAGTGCAGAAGGTGCTTGAAGAAGCCGCGCGTGCCAAGGCCATTGGCTCGACCCGCTTTTGCATGGGCGCGGCCTGGAAGCATCCTTCCGCCAAGGACATGCCTTATGTGCTGGAGATGGTCAAAGGCGTGAAAGCCATGGGCATGGAAACCTGCATGACCCTGGGCCGCCTCGATCAGGAACAGACCGAAGCGCTGGCCACCGCGGGCCTGGACTACTACAACCACAACCTCGACACCTCGCCGGAGTTCTACGGCAGCATCATCACCACCCGGACTTACAGCGAGCGCCTGCAAACCCTGGCCTACGTGCGCGATGCAGGGATGAAGATCTGCTCCGGTGGCATTCTGGGCATGGGCGAGTCCCTCGATGACCGCGCGGGGCTGCTGATTCAACTGGCCAACCTGCCTGAGCACCCAGAGTCGGTGCCGATCAACATGCTGGTCAAGGTCGCCGGTACGCCGCTGGAAAACGCCGAAGATGTCGACCCGTTCGATTTCATTCGCATGCTCGCCGTGGCACGGATTCTCATGCCGAAATCCCACGTGCGTCTGTCCGCCGGTCGCGAAGCGATGAACGAGCAAATGCAGGCACTGGCGTTCTTCGCCGGGGCCAACTCGATTTTCTACGGCGACAAGCTGCTGACCACCGCCAACCCGCAGGCCGACAAGGACATGCTGCTGTTCTCGCGCCTGGGCATCAAGCCCGAAGCAGGCGAAGGGCATGCCGACGAAGTGCATCAGGCCGCCATCGAACAGGCGCTGGTCGAGCAGCAAAGCAGCTCAATGTTCTACGACGCTGCCTCTGCCTGATCCGTTGAATGGGCCGGCCTGTTCCGGCCCGTTTTGAATTGTCATCTTCCGGTTCGGGGCCTGCATGTCTTTCGATCTCCGCACGCGCCTCGATGCCCGGCGCGCCGCACACCTCTATCGCCAGCGCCCGCTGCTGCAAAGTCCGCAGGGGCCGCAGGTCATCGTCGACGGCCAGCCGTTACTGGCGTTCTGCAACAACGATTATATGGGGCTGGCCAATCATCCCGAGGTGATCGCCGCCTGGCAGGCAGGTGCCGAGCGCTGGGGCGTGGGAGGCGGGGCTTCGCATCTGGTGATCGGCCACAGCGCGCCGCACCATGAACTGGAAGAAGCGCTGGCCGAGCTGACCGGTCGCCCGCGTGCCCTGTTGTTCTCCAATGGCTACATGGCCAACCTTGGCGCAGTGACGGCGTTGGTCGGGCAGGGCGATACGGTGCTGGAGGACCGTCTCAACCACGCCTCGCTACTGGATGCCGGTCTGCTCAGCGGTGCACGGTTTTCGCGCTATCTGCACAACGATGTGAGCAGCCTGGAAGCCCGCCTGGAAAAATCCGTGGGCGATACCCTGGTAGTCACCGACGGGGTGTTCAGCATGGACGGCGACATCGCCGATCTGCCCGCGCTGGCCCGTTCGGCGAGGGCCAAAGGGGCCTGGCTGATGGTGGATGACGCTCACGGCTTCGGCCCCTTGGGTGCCAACGGCGCCGGTATCGTCGAGCACTTCGGCCTGAGCATGGATGACGTGCCGGTGCTGGTCGGCACCCTGGGCAAGTCGTTCGGCACGTCCGGGGCGTTTGTGGCCGGCAGTGAAGAGTTGATCGAAACCCTGATCCAGTTCGCCCGGCCCTACATCTACACCACCAGCCAGCCGCCCGCGCTGGCCTGCGCCACCTTGAAAAGCCTGCAGTTGCTGCGTACCGAGCATTGGCGTCGCGAGCATCTGACGCGGCTGATTCAGCAGTTTCGTCGCGGTGCCGAGCAGATCGGGCTGCAACTGATGGACAGCTTTACCCCGATTCAGCCGATCATGATCGGTGATGCCGGTCGGGCGTTGCACCTCTCGCAGTTGCTCCGTGAGCGTGGCCTGCTGGTCACCGCCATTCGCCCGCCTACTGTGCCTGCGGGCAGCGCGCGACTTCGTGTGACCTTGTCTGCCGCGCACAGCGAAGCCGACGTGCAGCTATTATTGAACACTCTGGAGCAGTGCTACCCGCTGCTGGATGCCAGCCAATCCTCGGAGCCTGTTCATGCGTGATCGTCTGATTCTGTTGCCAGGCTGGGGCCTTGGCGTTTCGCCGCTGGAGCCGCTTGCTGCTGCGCTGCGTGGGCTGGACGAGCACTTGCGGGTTGAAGTCGAGCCATTGCCGGATATCGACAGCTGCGACTTGCCGGACTGGCTCGACGAACTGGACAGCAACCTGCCAGACGACGCCTGGCTGGGCGGCTGGTCATTGGGTGGCATGCTCGCGGCTGAACTGGCGGCGCGGCGCGGCGAAGGTTGTTGCGGATTACTGACGCTGGCCAGCAACGCCTGTTTCGTCACCCAAGGTGCGTGGCCGAACGCAATGCCCGCGCAGGATTTCGAGGCATTTCTGGCTGGCTGTGCCGATGATCCGGACCTGACCCTCAAGCGTTTCAGCCTGTTATGCACGCAAGGCGCAGAAGACCCGCGCGGTCTGGCGCGGCTGCTCAAGGCCGGCGCACCGCACCTGTCGAAAACGGCGTTGATCGACGGCCTGAAAATACTTCGGCAACTCGACACCCGCAGCGCTTTGCAAACCTATCGTGGCCCGCAACTGCACCTGTTTGCCGGGCTGGATGCCTTCGTACCCGCTGAGGCGGCAAGTGCTCTGCTGGCCTTGTTGCCGGATGTCGAAGTGGGGCTGATCGAGCAGGCCAGTCATGCCTTCCTGCTGGAAAATCCTCACGGGGTGGCGGCTGCGATCCATGCCTTTCTGCACGAGCTGGACGATGACTGATCTTTCAATCCCCAAACCACCTTCTGTCTTGCCTGACAAACGTCAGGTCGCCGCGTCGTTTTCCCGCGCGGCAGGCAGCTATGACAGCGTCGCCGAACTGCAGCGCAACGTCGGTAATGAACTGCTCACGTGTTTGCCTGCGCAATGCAACCCGTCTCGCTGGCTGGATCTAGGCAGCGGCACCGGCTATTTCAGCCGGGCGCTGGCGCAGGCTTTCAATGGCAGCGAAGGCATTGCACTGGATATCGCCGAAGGCATGTTGCGTCACGCCCGACCCTTGGGTGGCGCACAGCACTTTGTTGCGGGTGATGCCGAGCACCTGCCGCTGCGTGACCAGAGCTGCGGGCTGATTTTTTCCAGCCTCGCGGTGCAGTGGTGCGCCGATTTCACGGCGGTGCTCAGTGAAGCTCACCGCGTTTTGCAACCAGGCGGCGTATTTGCCTTTGCCAGCCTGTGTGTCGGCACGCTGTACGAGCTGCGCGACAGTTGGCAGGCAGTGGACGGCCGGGTGCATGTGAACCGTTTTCGTCATGAGGATGACTATCGTCAGCTGTGCGCAGCGAGCGGCCTGCAAGTGCGCAGCCTCGATGTTCGCCCGCAGGTTCTGCATTACCCGGACGTGCGCAGCCTGACGCACGAGTTGAAGGCGCTCGGTGCGCACAATCTCAACCCCGGACGACCCAATGGCCTGACCGGGCGCGAGCGGATCATGGGCATGGTTAAGGCCTATGAAGGCTTCCGCCAGGACGCCGGACTGCCCGCTACCTATCAAGTGCTGTACGCGGTGCTTGAAAAAAACTGACGGACTGACAGGAAAGACTGCTGAGATGACTGCTGCCTACTACATCACCGGGACCGATACCGACGCTGGCAAGACCACGGTGGCTGCCGGTTTGCTGCATGCTGCCCGAATGTCCGGCCTGAGCACGGCAGCCGGCAAGCCCGTTGCCTCCGGTTGTTTTGTCACGCCACAGGGGCTGCGCAACCCGGATGCTCTGGCGTTGCTGGCCGAGTGTTCTGTCGAGCTGGATTACGCTGAAGTCAACCCGCTGGCTTTCGAACCGGCCATCGCTCCGCACTTGGCAGCACGCGAAGCTGGCGTCGCGTTGACCGTCGATTCGGTGCTGCAACCCATGCGGCAGATGCTCGCCAGACAGGCCGATTTCACCCTGATCGAAGGGGCGGGCGGTTGGCGCGTGCCGCTGTCCGGGCAGAGCACATTGTCCGACCTGGCCATTGCCTTGGACCTGCCGGTGATTCTGGTGGTGGGCGTGCGTCTGGGCTGCATCAATCATGCGGTGTTGACTGCCGAAGCGATTGCCCGTGACGGGGTGCGTCTGGCCGGCTGGGTGGCCAACATCGTGGATGCCGACACCTCGCGGCTTGAAGAAAACCTCGCCACGCTGGTCGAGCGTCTGCCTGCACCTTGCCTGGGGCGGGTGCCTCGCTTGAACGAGGCGAGTGCCGAAAATGTGGCGCAGTATCTCGACTTGAAGGTGTTGAGCTGACAGCGCCGCTATGTCGCTGACCGGCAAGACAGTTTTGGATTTTCAAGACTCAGGCTATCGTGCGGCCTAGTGCCATTAGTCTGTTTATCGAGTATTTCCGTGCAAATGCTGGTTCAATGGCATGTGTTCGTTTTTTGAACTGAGGATCGGCTTATGCAAATCACCATGAACAACACCCTCTACCCGGGCCTTAGCGCAATGCAGGTCGGGCAAAGTCGTGTGGATCAGGCGGCCACCCAGATTGCCAGCTCCAATATCGAAGTGTCGGGCAGAAGCCAGTCTTCTGACTTTCAGCTCGAGAACCTGCGCTCTGTTGATCGCAGCCAGCGTTCCGACTTGCCGTCCAACATCGTCGAACTCGAGGCTGGAAAGGATCAGTTTGCAGCCGGACTGGCTGCGCAGAAAGCCAGCAATGAAATGCTCGGCACGCTGATCGACACCTACGCCTGATTTTCGCGTCAATTCCCGCCGTGCCATCCGCGCACGGCGTTGCCCTCTGAATTTCTCCGCACCATTGTCCTGTATCTCACCTGCACCCGGTTTCGCCCTCCACTAGACTTTTGCTTACGTTTCGCTCGCCCCCGCACGACGTACGCCTGCGTGGCTTATGCATGGGCCGTGGACGAATGGTGCGTGCTTCGCTATTGACAAGGTTTGGGCGTAAACGTATGTTTCAAACACCTGTTTGACCGCGAGGCATACGAGATTGTCTGGCGCTTGAGGGTATCTCTCCAGCGACCGCCCGGTCATTCGTTCCAGGATTCATCAGCAGAGGTTATCGCTATGCCTGACTACAAGGCCCCCTTGCGTGATATTCGTTTTGTTCGTGATGAACTGCTCGGCTATGAAGCGCACTATCAGAGTCTGCCAGCCTGTCATGACGCCACTCCGGACATGGTCGACGCCATTCTGGAAGAGGGTGCCAAGTTCTGTGAGCAGGTGCTGGCACCGCTGAACCGTGTGGGCGATACCGAGGGTTGCACCTGGAGCGAGTCGGGCGTGAAGACGCCGACCGGCTTCAAACAGGCTTACAAACAGTTCGTCGAAGGCGGCTGGCCAAGTCTGGCGCATGACGTTGCGCACGGCGGTCAGGGTCTGCCCGAGTCGCTGGGCCTGGCGGTCAGCGAGATGGTCGGTGAGGCGAACTGGTCGTGGGGCATGTACCCTGGCCTGTCGCACGGTGCGATGAACACGATCTCCGAGCACGGCACGCCCGAGCAGCAGGAAGCGTATCTGACCAAGCTGGTGTCCGGCGAATGGACCGGCACCATGTGCCTGACCGAGTCGCATTGCGGTACCGACCTGGGCATGCTGCGCACCAGAGCAGAGCCTCAGGCTGACGGGACCTACAAGGTTACCGGCACCAAGATTTTCATTTCCGCTGGCGAACACGACATGGCCGATAACATCGTCCACATCGTGCTAGCCCGCCTGCCGGACGCACCGGCTGGCACCAAAGGCATTTCGCTGTTCATCGTGCCCAAGTTTCTCTCGGCTGCCGATGGCGGCATCGGTGAGCGCAACGCCGTGAACTGCGGCTCCATCGAGCACAAGATGGGCATCCACGGCAACGCCACCTGCGTGATGAACTTCGATGGCGCTACCGGTTACCTGATCGGGCCGGCGAACAAGGGCCTGAACTGCATGTTCACGTTCATGAACACCGCACGTCTGGGGACTGCACTGCAAGGTCTGGCGCACGCCGAAGTCGCCTTCCAGGGCGGCCTGCAATATGCCCGTGACCGCCTGCAAATGCGCTCGCTGACCGGCCCCAAGGCACCGGAAAAAGCCGCCGATCCGATCATCGTTCACCCTGATGTGCGTCGCATGCTGCTGACCATGAAGGCGTTCGCCGAAGGCACGCGTGCCATGGTGTACTTCACGGCCAAACAGGTCGACATCGTCAAGTACAGCGAAGACCCGGAGCAAAAGAAAGCCGCTGACGCGCTGCTGGCGTTCATGACCCCGATTGCCAAGGCGTTCATGACGGAAGTGGGCTTTGAAGCCGCCAACCACGGCGTGCAGATCTACGGCGGCCACGGCTTCATTGCGGAGTGGGGCATGGAGCAGAACGTTCGCGACAGCCGGATTTCGATGCTGTACGAAGGCACCACCGGTATTCAGGCGCTCGATCTGCTGGGCCGCAAGGTGCTGATGACCCAGGGCGAAGCACTCAAGGGCTTCACCAAGATCGTTCACAAGTTCTGCCAGAGCAATGAAGGCAACGAAGTCGTTCAGGAGTTTGTGACGCCACTGGCTGCGCTGAACAAGGAGTGGGGCGACCTGACCCTCAAAGTCGGTATGGCGGCGATGAAGGATCGCGAAGAAGTGGGTGCTGCATCGGTGGACTACGTCATGTTCTCCGGCTATGCCTGCCTGGCGTACTTCTGGGCCGACATGGCGCGTGTTGCGGCCGAGAAACTGGCGGCCGGTACGTCTGACGAGGCGTTCTACCGCGCCAAGATCCAGACCGCGCGCTTCTACTTCCAGCGCATCCTGCCGCGCACCCGTACCCACGTGGCGGCCATTCTGTCGGGCGCTGCCAACCTGATGGACATGAAGGAAGAAGATTTCGGCCTGGCTTACTAAGCTTCGCTGGCGTCATGAAAACCGCCTGATCGCTGATCAGGCGGTTTTTTTATGGGTGCGTTTTAGCGCATCGCTGTATTCGAATCCCCGGCGAGACCTGGGAAGGCGTTCAGGCCCCTTGCATAGTCAAGATGTTCTTCAGGACACCTCTCGCTCCTCACGCTCCGCGTGGGAATGCAGTTCGTGACGCTCTGTGTCACCCAACGCATGCCGACGCGGCGCATGGACGCAAGAAGCCCGCAATAAACATTTCCCGCTTCCTGCCGTTACAGAAATTAAGTTGTTTGTTGATCCTGCCGATGCATTGTTTGCTGGGGAGGGGCACAATGCCATCAGGCCAGCCAGTCATCCAGATGCCGGGTAGGAGATAACCCCTTTTGTTGCGTCCATCAGCTGCACGCTTGAGTCATTTTCTGCCTTCACTGGGCTTGCTGGTGGCGGGGCTTGCGGCTGCGTACGTAAAGGACCTGAACGTCTTCTTCACCTCGCTGTTCAACGTGCTTCCAACCCTGGTTCTGTTGTTGGGCGGCGCGTACTGCTGTGTTTACCGACGTCAGCGCGAGCTGTTTCTGATGCTCACGGTGTATATCGCCTACTACCTGCTCGATACTCAGACCGATTACTACCGTGACCACGGCAAGGTCCGCGAAGATGCGGCGGTGATCTTTCACCTGGTCTGCCTGCTGCTGCCGCTGCTGTTCGGGCTGTATGCAGCATGGGAGGAGCGAACGCATCTGTTCCAGGACATGGTCGCGCGGCTCGCGGTGCTGGTAGCGCTGGGTGGCGTGGCGGTGGGGCTTGAGCAGAGCTATCCGGTCGAGCTGCAAGTCTGGCTGGCCGACATTCGCTGGCCTGCTCTGCATGGCGCATGGATGAGCCTGATCCAGTTGTCTTACGCGATGTTCCTCGTGTCATTCGGGGTGCTGATCTGGCAATACCTGGAAAAGCCGCGACCGCTGCATGCGGCGCAGATTGTCGGCCTGCTGGGTTTGTTCTGGGCATTGCCCAAGACCTTCATACTGCCGTTCACCCTGAACATCCTATGCAGCCAGGTGATGCTGATGATTGCCGCTGCTGTCGCTCATGAGGCCTATCAGATGGCCTTCCGCGACGAGCTCACCGGGTTGCCTGGGCGACGGGCGCTCAATGAGCGCATGCAGCGTCTGGGTCGCAACTATGTGCTGGCGATGAGCGACGTGGATCACTTCAAGAAATTCAACGATACCCACGGCCATGATGTGGGAGATCAGGTGTTGCGTCTGGTGGCCAGCAAACTGTCGAAAATCACCAGCGGCGGTGGCAAGGCCTATCGTTATGGTGGCGAAGAGTTCGCCATTGTGTTCGCCGCCAAGACTATCGATGAGTGCATGCCGCACCTGGAAGCCATCCGCGAGACCATCGCCAATTACGAGATTCAGCTGCGCAACAAGGACAGTCGCCCTCAGGACGATCAGCAAGGCCGGCAGCGCCGCAGCGGGGCGCAGTCAGGCAGTGTGTCGGTGACGGTGAGTATCGGCGTTGCCGAACGCCAGCCGGAGCATCGTACGCCCGAAGAGGTGCTCAAATGCGCCGACCAGGCGCTGTATGCGGCCAAGGGCGCCGGGCGCAATTGTGTGGTGGCTTACGGGCAGTTGAACCGACGTGGCGCTGTCCGCACAACTGAAGCGGCAACCTGAGCAAGCCCTTACACTTCCCGTGACCTGTTATGACTATTCAGTCATGACACGACCCTATGTCTCTGAAATGTTGTTCGGTTAGACTCGTGGAACTCGACTGCTGATCTGCGTCGCTGGATGCATCGATCGGCTTCCCAAAGCATTTCGATCCGTGTTCACGAGGTTTGCCATGGCTGACTATAAAGCGCCACTGCGCGATATGCGCTTCGTCCTCAATGAAGTCTTCGAGGTTTCAAAGCTCTGGGCTCAACTGCCCGAGCTGGCCGAAACCGTCGACGCTGAAACGGTCGAAGCCATTCTCGAAGAAGCCGGTAAAGTGACCAGCAAGACCATTGCGCCGCTGAGCCGCAACGGTGACGAGGAGGGTTGCCACTGGAAGGACACCGTCGTCACCACACCTGCAGGTTTCCCCGAGGCCTATAAGACCTACGCTGAGGGCGGCTGGGTCGGTGTAGGCGGTAACCCCGAGTTTGGCGGCATGGGCATGCCCAAGGTGGTGTCGGCTCAGGTCGAAGAGATGCTCAACTCTGCCAGCCTGGCGTTCGGTCTGTACGCGATGCTCACGTCCGGCGCCTGCGTATCGATAGACACCCACGCCAGCGAAGCGCTCAAGAACAAATTTCTGCCCAATATGTATTCAGGCGTCTGGGCCGGGTCGATGTGCCTGACCGAGGCCCACGCTGGTACGGATCTGGGCATGATTCGCACCCGCGCCGAACCCCAGGCGGACGGCGCTTACCAGATCACCGGCAGCAAGATTTTCATTACCGGTGGCGAACACGACCTGACCGAAAACATCATCCATCTGGTGCTGGCCAAGTTGCCGGATGCACCGCCTGGCCCGAAAGGCATCTCGCTGTTTCTGGTGCCCAAGTTCATGGTCGCTGACGACGGCAGCATCGGCGAGCGCAACACGGTCAGTTGTGGCTCGATCGAGCACAAGATGGGCATCCAGGCGTCTGCAACGTGTGTGATGAACTTCGACGCCGCCACCGGTTACCTGATCGGTGAGCCGAACAAAGGGCTGGCGGCGATGTTCACGATGATGAACTACGAGCGCCTCGGCGTCGGTATCCAGGGCCTGGCCTCTGGCGTGCGCTCTTATCAGGCCGCCGTCGAGTATGCGCAGGACCGTCTGCAGAGCCGTGCCCCGACCGGCGCACAGAACAAGGACAAGGCCGCTGACCCGATCATCGTCCATCCTGACGTGCGTCGTATGCTGTTGACCATGAAAGCCTTCAACGAAGGCGGTCGGGCGTTTTCCAGCTACGTGGCTCTACAACTGGATATTGCCAAGTTCAGCGAAGACGATGCCGCGCGCAAGCGTGCCGATGATCTGGTAGCGCTGCTGACGCCCGTCTCCAAGGCGTTCCTGAGTGATATCGGTCTGGAAACCACCGTGCATGGTCAGCAGGTATTCGGCGGCCACGGTTACATCCGCGAGTGGGGCCAGGAGCAACTGGTGCGTGACGTGCGTATCACGCAGATCTACGAAGGCACCAACGGCATTCAGGCGCTGGACCTGGTCGGGCGCAAGATCGTCGGTTCGAATGGCGCGTTCTATCAGCTGTTTTCCGATGAAGTCCGCCAGTTCATCAGCGGCTCGGACAACGCGCTCGGCGAGTTTACTCAGCCGCTGAGCAAAGCCTTGAACATGCTGGATGAGCTGACCGGCTGGGTGCTGGATCGCTCGCGTAACAACCCCAATGAAATTGGCGCAGCCTCTGTGGAATATCTGCATCTGTTCGGTTACACGGCGTATGCCTACATGTGGGCCATGATGGCCAAGGCAGCACTCGGTAAAGAGCAGCAGGAGGAGTTCTACGCAAGCAAGCTTGGTACTGCACGCTTCTACTTCGCACGTCTGCTGCCGCGTATTCACTCGCTGGATGCCTCGGTGCGCGCGGGTAGCGAGTCGCTATACCTGTTGAAGGCGTCACAATTCTGACTTGGAAAAGCCTTGTAAGCATTTGCTTACACTGCGTGGTGCCAATTGACCTCTTCCCAAGAAAGGGATCCAAAGTTAATCTTTGTTCATGGACGTAGCGCAGGACGCGCAACAAGACATAACAGGGACACGTAGGGAAGCCTGCCAGGATGGCGGGGTGAAAGGGAAATCAGGGAAACAGTCTGGAAAGCCCCGCTTCGGCGGGGTTTTCTTTGTTTGCGTTTTGACGATTCTGTTTTCTTTCCGCTCGCAGCACACGATGCTGTGCCCGCAGTGCAACGCTTGTCCTGATCCTCTCCCGAGAAAGAATAATGGCGCGATGCCAGAGCCGGTTGAACCCTCACCGCCGGCCAGGGTCGATTAGCTGTATGGCCAATCAGAGCCAATCAATCAGGAGCTTTCCATGGACATCATTCGTATCATTTTCGCCATCCTGCTGCCCCCGGTAGGCGTGTTCATGCAAGTAGGCTTTGCTGGCGCTTTTTGGCTGAATATCCTGCTGACCCTGCTGGGTTACATCCCGGGCATCATCCACGCGATCTACATCATCGTCTCGCGTAAGTAACACCTCGTCGCACTCGTTGATCGTTCCCTGATGCGGGAACGATCACACGGCTCGATCAAGCATCCAGCACATCCCGATAGAAACGCCATTCCTTCTCCAGCGCATCTGCCAGGTTGTTCGCCTTGCGGAACCCATGGTGCTCGTCCGCGTAGAAGTGCGCTTCGGTCTTGATTCCGTTGTCTTGCAACGCCTTGAGCATGGACCGGGTCTGTTCCGGAACCACCACGGCGTCCAGCTCGCCCTGAAAGAAGATGACCGGCACGCTGATGCTGTCTGCGTGCAACAGGGGCGTACGAGCCTGATAGCGCTCGATGTCCTTGTCGGGATCGCCGATCAGCCAGTCCAGATAATCACCTTCGAATTTATGCGTCGCCCTGGCCAGTGCCACCGGATCGCTGACGCCGTACAGACTGGCACCCGCGCGGAATACATCGTGGAAGGCCAAGGCGCAGAGCGTGGTGTACCCACCCGCACTGCCGCCGCGAATAAACGCCTGTCGTTCGTCAATCAGGCCGCGCTCGGCCAGATGTTTCACGACTGCACAGGCATCTTCGACGTCCGCCACGCCCCAGGTGAGGTGCAGGCCTTGCCGGTACACCCGACCGTAGCCGCTGCTGCCGCGATAATTGAGGTCTGCCACGGCGAAGCCGCGGTGTGTCCAATACTGAATGCGTGGGTCCAGCACCGGATAGCAGGCAGAGGTCGGGCCGCCATGGATGAACACCACCAGCGGCGGTTTCTCCGCGCCGGTCATGGCCGGATAGAAGTAACCATGAGCCTCGGCCCCGCCACTGGGGTAACGCAATGTCTGAGGACGGCTGATCTGGTTGGCTGGCAGCGGCGACCCGCCTCCGGCAAGCACCTGAGCACTGCCGTCGTGGCGAGAAATAGCCAGTACCGCCGAGGTGCTTACGGCTGAGGCCGCGATGCAATAGACGAACTCTTCGTCAATGGCGAGGCTGCGAAAGCGGCTGTAACCCGCGCTGAAATCCTCGACGCTGCCGTCGGCCTGACAAAGCCCCAGAACACTTGAACCGTCTTCGAACCAGCTCGCCAGGTAACCATCGTTGATCGGCAGCCAGGTGCAGCTGCCCATTTGCCAGGGCGCGGAGGCATGATCCGCCGGGCGGGCGGAAAGCGGCGCAAACCCGGAAGGTGATTCGCCCCACGGCTGCCAGAAACCTGCACGATCTGTCAGGCAATACAGCCGCCCGTGGGCATCGAAGCGCGGTTGTTGCAGTGACTCTTGCGCGCCGTCGCCTGCGATGCACTGCGCAGTGGCCCAACTGCCATCGTCCTGTTTCGTCGCAGACATCAAGCGGGTGCTGGTCCACGGCTGATGCGGGCGCTGCCATTCGATCCAGGCCAGGCGTCTGCCGTCGGCGCTGACAATCGGTGATGAGTAGAAATCAGCGCCTTCGGCCAGCAACTGGCGCTTGCCGTCAGCCAGCTCGATAGCCACCAGTCGATGCGTGTTGTGGTCCTCTTCAACGGCCAGAATCTGGCCGCCGCTGAAGAACACGCCGCCGTAGCGCTTGTCGCCCTCGGTCAGCGCCACCGGCTCGCTGGCATCCAGTGCCTGTCGATACAGTTGCTGGTCGCGCTCGTTGACGAAGACTACGGCGTCGTCGGCGAGGCAGAACGAGCCACCACCGTACTCATACACCCGACTGCGCACGCTGAAGCCTTGTGGCGTCAGGCAGCGCTTGCTGTTGGCGTACCAGTGCCAGATGCGGCTGGCGCCGTCTTCGGGGCGGTATTCGTTCCAGAACAGGCCCGCCGAGCTGACATCCAGTTCGGCGAAGTCGACGCCTGCAGCGACCGCTTGGGCGGCGCTCAGGCGTTCAGGAGGATTTTGCGATGAGTCGTGAGTTTCGGTCATTGCGAAAGGCCAGCTCTTCAATGGTTTGAGTAGCGGTTTCGGACTCGTCACGAGCCTGAGTGATGATCCCGTGGTGATAGGATTTGCTGCACACCGGGTCGGCATTGGCGGCGTCGCCGGTCAGCATGAAGGCCTGGCAGCGACAACCGCCGAAGTCCTTTTCCTTCTCGTCACACGAACGGCAAGGCTCGGGCATCCAGTCGTAACCGCGGAAGCGATTGAAGCCGAACGAGTCGTACCAGATCTGCTGCATGCTGTGATCGCGCACGTTGGGGAACTGGATCGGCATCTGCCGTGCGCCGTGGCAGGGCAGCGCTGTGCCATCCGGTGTCACGGTCAGGAAGATATTGCCCCAGCCGTTCATGCATGCCTTGGGACGCTCTTCGTAATAATCAGGCGTGACGAAAATCAGCTTGCACGGATGATTCTCTGCCTCCAGCCGGACGCGGTATTCATTAGTGACGGCTTCGGCGCGGACCAGTTGATCCTTGGTCGGCAGCAGGCCGAGGCGATTCAGGTGCGCCCAGCCATAGAACTGACAGGTCGCCAGTTCGACGAAATCCGCCTCCAGCGCGAGGCACAGCTCGATGATCTTGTCGATGCGGTCGATGTTGTGTCGATGGGTGACAAAATTCAGCACCATCGGGTAGCCGTGCTTTTTGACCGCCTTGGCCATCTCCAGTTTTTGCGCGAAGGCTTTTTTCGAGCCGGCGAGCATATTGTTGACCTGCTCGTCGCTGGCCTGAAAGCTGATCTGGATGTGGTCCAGGCCTGCTTCCTTGAAGGCGATGATCTTTTCTTCGGTAAGGCCGATGCCCGAGGTGATCAGGTTGGTGTAGAAGCCCAGACGCCGGGCCTCGGCGATCAGCTCGGCGAGGTCCTGGCGCACCAGCGGCTCGCCGCCGGAAAAACCGATCTGCGCCGCCCCCATTTCCCGCGCTTCCTGCATGACCTTGAACCACTGCTCAGTGCTCAGCTCCTGGCCCTGTTTGGCAAAATCCAGCGGGTTGGAGCAATACGGGCACTGCAACGGGCAGCGATAGGTCAGCTCGGCGAGCAGCCACAGGGGCAGCCCGACCTCGGGAGTGGGCGGTATGTACGGGGTGTTGGTGACGGGGGCCAGGTCAGACAAGATCGATCCAGTTTTTCTTTTTGGCGCCTTCCATGAACTCATCGACGTCCATGCCCAGTTCGGGAACATTGGGGAACTGCTGCTGAAGCTCATGAATGATGGCGGTGATGGTGCGCTTGCCATCGATCAGCCCGCCAATCAGGGCCGCGCTGTCATTGAGTTTGATCATGCCTTCAGGGTAAAGCACCACATGCGCCTTTTGCGCAGGCTCGTACTGAAAGCGATAGCCTTGATGCCATTTGGGTGTCAACGCTCGGAACTGCGGATCGTGCTTCATAGCGTAATCCCCTTATGCCAGACCCTTTGGTCTGTGACGCTGTGATACGGCGGGCGGTTCAACTCGTAGGCCATGGACATCGCATCGAGCATGCTCCACAGGATATCGAGTTTGAACTGCAGGATTTCCAGCATACGCTGCTGACCTTCGTACGTAGTGTAGTGCTGTAACGTGATGGCGAGGCCGTGCTCTACATCGCGTCGGGCCTGACCCAGGCGAGTGCGGAAATACTCGTAGCCGGCCGGGTCGATCCACGGGTAGTGCTGCGGCCAGCTGTCCAGGCGCGACTGATGGATCTGCGGTGCGAACAGTTCGGTCAGCGAGCTGCTGGCAGCTTCCTGCCAGTTGGCGCGGCGGGCGAAGTTCACGTAGGCGTCGACGGCAAAACGCACGCTTGGCAGCACCAGTTCCTGCGAGCGCAGTTGGTCCGGGTCGAGCCCGACGGCCTGGCCGAGGCGCAGCCAGGCTTCGATGCCGCCGTCTTCGCCGGGCGCACCGTCATGATCGAGCAGGCGCTGAATCCACTCGCGACGGATCTCGCGATCCGGGCAGTTGGCCAGAATCGCCGCGTCCTTGAGCGGAATGTTCACCTGATAGTAGAAACGGTTGGCGACCCAGCCCTGAATCTGCTCGCGGGTTGCACGACCCTCGTACATCGCCACATGGTACGGGTGATAGATGTGGTAATAGGCACCCTTGGCGCGCAAGGCCTGTTCGAATTCGGCGGGGGACAGCGCAGTCGATTCGCTCATGTCAGCTCCTAAAGCTCGATGCTCATGCCATCGAAGGCCACTTCGACGTTGCGACGAACCAGCTCCGCACGTTCCGGGGAGTCTTCGTCGAGAATCGGGTTGGTGTTGTTGATGTGGATAAGCACTTTGCGCTGCTCGGGAAAGCCTTCGAGGACTTCCAGCATGCCGCCGGGGCCGTTCTGTGCCAGATGGCCCATTTCCCGGCCGGTACGCGTGCCCACGCCACGGCGCTGCATTTCGTCGTCGTCCCACATTGTGCCGTCGACCAGCAGGCAGTCGGCGTCATGCATTTTCTCGGCCAGTGCGTCATCGACCTTGCCCAGGCCCGGGGCATAGAACAGCTTGCCGCCAGTGCGGGTGTCTTCGACCAGCAGGCCGATGTTGTCGCCCGGGTGCGGGTCGAAACGGTGTGGCGAGTAGGGCGGGGCGGCGCTGCGCAGCGGAAAGGGCGTGAAGCGCAGGTTCGGGCAGGCCGGAATCACAAAGCTGCCCTGTAATTCGATGCGGTTCCAGGTCAGGCCGCCGTTCCAGTGCTTGAGCATTTCGAACAGCGGGAAGCCGGTGCTCAGGTCCTCATGGACCATGTCGGTACACCACACCTGATGCGGGCAGCCTTCACGCAGGCTGAGCAGGCCGGTGGTGTGATCGATCTGGCTGTCCATCAACACGATCGCGCTGATGCCGGTGTCGCGCAATGCGCGCCCGGGCTGCATCGGCGCAAAGCCCTGCAATTGCGCGCGAATGTCAGGTGAGGCGTTGCACAGCACCCAGTTGATACCGTCGTCGGACAGCGCAATGGACGACTGGGTCCGCGCATGGGCACGCAGGCTGCCGTCGCGAAAACCCGCGCAATTGACGCAGTTGCAGTTCCACTGGGGGAATCCACCGCCAGCAGCAGAACCTAGAATCTGGATGTACATGACAGCTCCTGGGACACGCTCTGAAATAAAAAACAGCCACAACCATAAAAAAAGCCCCGGCGAACCGAGGCTTCACAGCGCACTGAAATCAACGGCTTGCGAAGTACATGGTGACTTCAAAACCGATACGCAGATCAGTGTAAGCAGGTTTAGTCCACGACATAAAAATCTCCTCGGATAAGTGCAGCGGTGGGTGACTACATCTTAGTGCATCGCTGGAGGCATACGTTCAGATGCTTAGGGAGCTATGTTACTCATTTTCACAATTCAGCAGGGCTAGAATCTGCATGAAAGACCGTTACCGTTCAGGTAAGGATTGCGGAACGGCCGCGCTGGCAGGGCGATTGGCCACGATTAGCCAGCCCCCTGTGGCGTTGATCAATTGATCCGCAGAGGCCAGCAACGAGTGTGTATCCAGATTTGACAGAGCGCGCTGCAAGGTCTGCGCATGGTCACCCCGGTGCCCGGCGAGGTGTGCCTGCCACTGCAGGTCGGCACGCTGTTGCTCCGGCAGGCTCGACGGCTCGAACTGCGCTGCAAGGGCTTTGGTCTGCTCAGGCAAATCTGCATCGCGGACCCACTGCGGCAATCCGCCGATAAAGGCCTCGATGTGCGCAAACAGTTGCTGGGCATTGCAGGTGGGTGATTGCACGCCGAACAGCAAACCGGTCCGTCCGTCGATCTGCCTGAGGCTACTGAATACCGCGTAACCCAATTGCAGTTCGACCCGCAGCCGCTGATAGAACGGCGCTTGAGCCAGGTGCGCGAGCAGACGCCAGGCCGCTTCATCTTCGATGGAAGTCGTGGGCGCGGGGCAGAACACCAGCACGGCGTCTTCCGGGGAGGACGATGCTTCCGTCGCCCAGTGCTTGCCAGCGCGAATGGCTGGCAGATCGTGTGGGGAAGTTCGCTGAACGCCGGGTGCTGCATTCAACACCGCGTCCAGCATTGACTGGCTGGCCCGTTCAATACCGCTGGTGAAACTGATCCAGCGCGAAGCCGCCCATACGCCTGGCAGGTCGCTTATGCTCGCCTCCGGCTCATTGCGCAAGAAGTGATCGGCAAGCTGCTTGAGCAACTGACGAATCGGGATCAACACCGGCTCGTCGTTTTCCTGTGCGTGGGTATCGGGGTGTTGCAAGCGCTGCAGGCTTTGTTTCAGGACCGCTGGCATCGGTTCGCGCGAACCGTTCAATTGAAGCTGCCAGTACGGACCGTACGCGGTGAAGGTCAGGGTTACTCCGGCCTGACGTGCGTCTTCGACCAGTGGCTTGAGCGCCGCATCGAGCATCCGCCAAAGAGCGGGCTGCGGGGATGGCAGTTGCCAGCGCAGGTACAGCGCGGCTTCAGCGGGGTCGTCCGCTGCCGTATGAAGAAATGGATTCGGCGCTGGCAGGCGCCAAGTGACCGGCTCTGGAACGAGGTTATCCACATCAGCGGTGAGCTTCGCCAGTAATGCACTTAACGTTTTTTGGCCTTGCTCGCTCAACTGCGTGGGCGTTTCGCGACAGTGATGGTTTGCCAGAGCCAATGCTCCGCACGTCTGCAGACGGCGTCGTTCGAGA
Organism: Pseudomonas cerasi; assembly: GCF_027983475.1. NCBI lineage: Bacteria > Pseudomonadati > Pseudomonadota > Gammaproteobacteria > Pseudomonadales > Pseudomonadaceae > Pseudomonas > Pseudomonas cerasi. The sequence continues at coordinate 106,337 of NZ_JAQJVM010000004.1, read as the reverse complement.
CGGTGGTATTCCTCGATTTGCGTTGGCCAGTGAGCTTTGAAAAAACCGAGCCAGCTGAAAAGCAGGCTACTGATAGCGGTCGCGTTCGCCGGGTCGCCTTTAAACTCGATATCCAGCAAAAGCTGCCCGCCGAACTGGTACAGCGGCGCGGCGTTCAATGAGGTGCAAAGGCCCCTGCGCACCAGCTCGGCGACCAGTCCACCAGGCTGCGCGGCATTGAGCCAGTGACAGAAGAAGGCCACCGCTTCGCCAGCCTTGTCTGGCAAGTCCTCGAAGGCAAACAGCAGATGGTTTTGCTCGCCAGCCTGTCGAGGGCTGGCCATCAATGCTGGAGGCGGGCGCTGTGTGACCTTCATTCCGGTGGCGAAAACCGCGCCGTGGTTTATCGCCAGCGCCTGCAGTTCAGCCACCGGCAGCGGGCCACTCAGGCACAGGGTCATCTGCCCGGCCTGATAGAAGCCTCGATAAAAGTCTTTCAACGCTTGCTGAAAAGCCGGGTTGGGTACTGACAGGCTGTAGCGATTGCCGGCGTGAAAGCCGCGCAGCGGATGCTGTGGGTTGATCGCTGTCAGCAGGCGCGCCTGATTGCCGGATGCGCTATCGCCGCGCCAGGCGATGAATTCGGCATGCAGCACTTCGCGTTCGCGTAATTGATCTGCGGTGTCCATGCGCGGCCGGGCAAGCATGTCGCATAGCCGCTCCAGCCCTTGGGCGAAGGCCGCTTGCGGCAATTCGAAGAAGAAGTCAGTGGTGCGCTCACGGGTGCTGGCATTGACCTGCCCGCCATGACGCTGCACGAAGGTCATCAGGTTATCCCCGGCCGGGAAGCGTTCGGTGCCGAGGAAAAACAGATGCTCCAGAAAATGCGCCAGCCCCGGCCACGCTTGTGGCGCATCGTGACTGCCGGCTGCCACGCGCAATGAGGCCGCACAGCGCTTGAGCCGTGGCTCGTGACACAGCACCACATTCAAGCCGTTGGCCAGCGTGAGGCGTTGAGTGTCGGCGGCGTGTGCGGCAGGCATGAGGGGCGTCCGGAAAGCTGTGCGAGGCGAGGCGTCATGCTAGCGGATTAACAGACCCGTTCGCGAGCCTGCTGCTCAAAGCTGCGAAATAGAGGACGCAGAGCGTCCAGAACGGCATGCCAACGCAGAGCATTGGCACGATAGGCAACGAGAATGACGATGAGCAAACGCGCTATTTCCAGAGGCTGTACCGGCCTCTTCAGGATCAAGTCAGCGACGTATAAAGCGCCGGGCGGCGATCCACGAAGTAGTCGTTAGCGGTTCTGGCCTGGGCCAGCAGTGACTTGTCCAGCGTGCCGATCAGCAATGCTTCGTCCTGACCCGCCAGCAACGGGCGGCTGCCGTCCGGCGCGCAGAGGCTGCTGAGCCCGCAGTAACGAATCGCGCCCTCACTGCCGCAGTAGTTGGCGTACACCACGTAGCAGTGATTCTCGAAAGCCCGCGCCCGAACGGTCACGTCGCAGACGAAATCGTAAGGCAGCATGTTTGCGGTCGGGACCAGAATCAACTCGGCCCCCGCTAAGGCCAGCCGACGAGTGTTTTCGGGGAATTCCACGTCGTAGCAAATCAACAGGCCCAGGCGCCAGCCATTCAACTCGACCACCGGGTAATGATCGTCGCCTGCAGCGAACATCGACCTGTCGAGCTCGCTGAACAGGTGCGTCTTGCGATAGTTGCACAGGCGTTTGCCCTGGCTGTCGATCAACTGCACAGCGTTGTAGATCTGCCGATCGGCGGCGCGCTCCGGATAGCCGTAGAGGATCGCAATGCCACTAGCCTGTGCGATGGCGGCAATGCGCGTTGCTGCCGGACCGTCCTGCGCCTGTGCCAGCTCACCGACAGCCTGGGCGCCGATGTTGTAGCCGCTGAGGAACATTTCCGGACAGATCAGCACCTGTGCCCCTTGTTCGGCGGCGGCCTGAGCCTGCTGTTTCAGGCGAGTCAGGTTGCCGCTGACATCCAGCGGCAATGGCGGGCATTGATACAGCGCAACGCGCATGGGGATTTCCTTCTTTCAGTCGCCCAGTGCAATCGGGCCGATTTCGTGGAACACATCACCGGGGCCGGGGTTCTCGGCGTGAGTTTTGCCGCCAAAGTGGTTCATGATGCCCCACACAGCATTCAGCGAAGTCTGCACAGCGCCTTCGACCCATGCCGGTGTCCAGGACACATCGTCGCCGGCGATGAACATGCCGCGCTGTTCGCTGGGCATGTCCTGCTGCATGAAGTGCGCGTACATGCGCTGGTTATAGCGGTAATGGCCCGGCAGCGCACCCTTGAACGCACCCAGGAAGTGCGGATCGGCTTCCCATGACACGGTAATCGGATCACCGATGATCCGCGCCGCGATGTCCACTTTCGGGTAGATTTTCTTCAAGGCATCCAGCGCCAGCTTCACCCGCTTCTCGATGGGCTGCGGGAGCATCTTCAGTGCATCGCTCATCCATGAGTAGGACAGGCAGATCACGCCGGGCTTGTCGTCGCCGTTATCGAACAGGTAAGTGCCACGGGTCAGCCGGTCGGTGAGGGTCATGCTCATCAGGTCGCGGCCGGTTTCCGGGTCCTTGTCCTTCCAGAACGGGCGGTCGACCATCACGAACGTCTTTGACGACTGCATGTAGCGGGTGCGGTCCAGGGCCATCCACATTTTCTGCGAGAACAGCGACTCTTCGCACTCGATCTGCGTGGTCAGCAGCCAGCTCTGGCAGGTCGTCAGCACGGCAGCGTATTGCCGGGTGTCGCCCCAATTATCGGTCACCGCAAAACTGCCATCCTCGGCGCGTGCAATGCGCTTCACACCGGGACGTGGTGCGCCGCGGTGCAACGACGACAGGCTGGTGCCCTTGGGCCAGTGCGCGCAATGCTCGGGGACGTGGCTCCACAAGCCGACCGGCACTTGCTGCACGCCGCCGACGATCAGATGCTGGTGCTCATCGCAGTTGGTCATCACCACACGGAAGATTTCCAGCATCGAGTTGGGGAAGTCCGAATCCCAGCCGCCAGTGCCGAAGCCCACCTGGCCAAACACTTCGCGGTGAAAGAACGACAGCTTGGCGAAGGCCTTGGAGGTCGCGACAAAGTCATAGAACGTGCGGTCGTCCCATAACGGCACCAGCTTGTTCCACAGCTCTTTGAGACGCGGTACATCGCGGTCACGGATCGCCTGCTGGATGTCACCGAATTGCGAGCCGCTTTCCAGTGCATCGGCCCAGGCGTCGGCGACTTCCTGAAACAGTGCCGGCAGGTCCGAGAGCATTTGTGCGTAGTAGGTGGTGCCTTCCAGGTCGATAACGGTGCTGCCGGACGCCGCGGTCAGCGGGTTGGGGAACGGCCTGGACTCAAGGCCCAGCTTGTCGACGTAATGGAAGAACGCTGTCGAGGACACCGGAAAGCGCATGCCGCCCAGTTCGGCCACGATGCCTTTGGCGCCTTCGAACTCCTGCGAGCGCAGGCGGCCACCCATTTTCGAGGCTTCGTACACCACCGGTTTGAGGCCCATCTTCATCAATTCGTAGGCCGCCACCAGACCGGCTATCCCGGCACCGATAATTGCCACTTCAGCACCGTGGTTCTCCACCGGAATGCTGCCCAGACCTTTCGGGTGCTCAATCCAGTCATCGAAGGCGAAGGGGAAGTCGGGGCCGAACATGGTGATCGGCTTTTTGCCGTTGGCGGGGTGACGGTTGTTCTTCATGACGGACCTTGATGGGCAACGGCGAAAAACAACAGTCTAGAGAAGGGCGGACACGTTAATAAGACGCAAAGTGTCGTCGATATGCTGTTTGTTTGGGCTAAGTGACGAATTTGCTGGTCAGTTTGTATCACTGCTTGATAGAAGCGTGCAGTTACACCGGCTGGCCGCGGTCGATCTTGCTGCTGAGGATGATCGATGTCGTGGTCTTCTCGACACCATCCACGCTGCCGATCAGGTCCAGTAGCTGGTCCAGTTGCTCGGGAGAGTCCGTGCGCAGCCAGGCGACATAGTCGAACTCGCCACTCACCGCACAGAGTTGCTGAACCTGCGCCATGGCACTGAGGCGCCGCAGCACCTCCTTGCCCGATCGAGGTTGCACGGTAATGCCGACATACGCCTGCAACCCGCCACTGACCACGCGCTGGCCAAGGCGCACGCCGTAACCGGTAATCACTTTACTGCTTTCCAGGCGCGCCAGCCGCGAGGTCACGGTGGTACGCGCGATGCCCAGTTGCCGGGCGAGCATGGCGACGCTTTCGCGCGCATTGATTTGCAGCGCGGCAATCAGCTGGCGATCGATTTCATCCAGCACAGGCGGGCGGGTATCGGGCACGGGCGGTTCCTTAAAACTTCCAGCGTTTGGCGGTCTTGGCCAGACGTGCCTGCAGGCCGTCGAGGTTGAGCGCTAACTGCTGGGTCATCAAGTGGTAGCCCTTCAGCTCGGTAGGAATGACGGCTTTCACTGGTGGTGTTTCCGGCGTCTCCGGTGTTTCGGTCGTGCGTTCCAGGCGCTCGGTGGCACCGGTTTGCAGGGCGCGCGCCATGCCGATCAATTGCCGACGAATCTGGCGGTAGTCAGCGTCCAACGATGCCTTGAGCGTCTCGTCGGCAAGCTGATTCAGGTTCGCCGGGCGAATATTGGCGAGAATCTCCAGGGTGCTCAGGCACATGCGGAAGTGGCCCTGAATGGCGTCCAGCTCGACCATGGACATCTTCACTTCCTTGGACACCGACGGCAGCAGCGAGCGCAATTGCAGCATCGTGCCGTTGAGCCTGGCGGTCAGTTTCAAATGCTCGTCGGCGGTAACCGGCTGGCCCTGCACGATGCGCCCGTAGACCTTGGCGCAGTCACGCAAACCACTGGCCAGGTTGTAGCGCCAGGAAAACACCGCATACAGCGGCAGGGCGAAGGAGAACGCCAGGGCCAGCGCGATACCAATCAGGATATCGACGGTACGCCACAGCCCGTCACTGATCGGGTTGTAACCATGACCGGCGACGATGAACAGCGTGATCGCCGACAGCAGCGCGGTGTAACCCCCTTTGCCGATGGCGTGATAGGCGAAGAAACCGCACATCACCGACATCATTGCGTAGGTCAGCAACGGCATTTCCAGATAGCCCTGCTGAACCACCACGATCAGACCGAGACCGGCACCGATCAAGGTTCCGTAGGCCCGTTCGACCGACTTCTTGCCGATATTGCCGTGATGCTGCAAACCGCCGATCACGATCAGCATGGTCACCGATGCCCACTCACCGTGAGGCAGGTTGAGGCCGGTGGTCAGCAGGATAGTCACCAGCAAGCCCACCGCAATCCGCGCCGCGTGGATCAGCCGCGCATGCCGATAACGGCGATACGGGTCCAGCAAAGGACGCAGAACAGGGCGAAGCCAGGAGGGTATGAAAGCAGAGCGCGAATTCGTCATGCGTTAAGAGACCGCGAGGGTAGGGAAGAGATTCCCTGATTGGATGATGGCAGGCTTCAGTAAGCCACATTTTGATGGGGGATGGGTGGGGTATGTCGATGATCAGTGACGTGGCATTGCGCATTCTAGGTGTAGGAATGACGCGCTGAGGGCAGTAGTCACGATTTTATGAGTAGTTAAGGTGTCACTTAGTGAGGCTTTATGAGGATTAATGTGTTCTTTCGTGAGCTGTTATTTTCAGGTCCACACTTCCCATGTCAGTCGGCATCGAAGGGTCGCGGCTCAACCGAGGCAATCTGCTCAGTCAGTACGCTCACTTTGCCTTGAGCAAGGAATAAGCCGAGGCGGCGCTGGACGAGGTGGCCGGTTGGGAAGCCGAACTGCATGATTACTACAGCCAGTTCCTGTCCGGTGCGGAACTGGATGCTGCAGTCTATGCGACCAGTGGCGCACGTCTGAAGCGCTGGCAACTCCTTCTGCTGTGTAGGGTTCTACGGCAAGGGCCGATTGATCTGGTAACGAGTGCTGCGGCCTCCACCGGGCAGGCGAACCAGGCAGTTTTTGGCAAGCAGATCACTTAAGTGGCGGGTAGCGGTGGCCTTCGAGACCTTCGCCACTGCCTGATACTGCGCTGCGCTCAGACCGTTTTCAAAGCCACGCTCGCCGCCATCCAGCAGTCGATTCAGCACCTTGACCTGTTCGGCGTTCAGGTCGTTGTCGCGATGTAATTGCCAAAATCGCGTTTTTCCCAGTACTCGTTCTATATGAACCAAGGCGTTTTCAATGCTTTTCAACAATGTGCGCAGGAACCATTCCAGCCACTCGGTGATATCGGTCGTGCTTTTCTGACTGGTCTCCAGAACGTGGTAATAGCCGGCGCGGTCAGCAAGGATGCTGGCGGACATGGCAAACAGTCGTATGGCTTGCTGATCGCCCTGAGTCAGCGCCAGGTCTGTAATGGCCCGAGTCAGGCGACCATTGCCGTCGTCAAACGGATGCAGGGTTACAAACCAGAAATGCGCGATACCTGCCCGCACGAATGGATCGAGCGTCGGATCACTTTGACTGCCGGCAAACCAGTCGAGAAAATCTTCCAGCTGTTGCTCAAGTCCAGCCCGCGGTGGCGCTTCAAAATGCACGATGGGTCGATCAAGCCTCCCTGAGACCACTTGCATAGGTTCGTCGCTACGCAATTGACCAACCAGGATGCGAGCAGACACAAAGCTGTCCTCTTCCGGGAACAGCCAGCGATGCCAGGTACACAGACGTTGCAAGTCAAGTGGCTGATCATGACCACGTGTAGCGTCCAGCATCAGCTCGGCCAACCCCTCGCTGCGAGGGCTATGCTTGCCGTTATCGGCGATCCCCAGGCGGCGTGCCAGCGACGACCTGACAGAATCTGCATTCAGTCGCTCGCCTTCGATGGCGGACGAAGTGACGATATTCTGCAGCAGGGCATTCAAGCCCTCGCACATTTGCGCATCGCCACCCACTGCACCGCTCATACCCAGCAAGCGACCTTGAGCCTTGGCGCACGCTCGTATCAACGGTGCAAGGCGTTCTTCGCGCCAATGAAAGCGGGGCCAGTTCGGCTGTTGCCAGATCCAGAGATGTTCGGACATCGTATCCGCCTATGCAGTGAGCCGAATAAAAAGTTAATCGGCTCATGAGATGAGCCGATTGTGGTGATTATTCGGCTCACCGTCCAGACGTGCTCATCGGCGTCTGGTTTCGATGTCAGGCAGTCAGGGAGGAAAAGCGGATGGAATTTGATCTGCGTGTGTCGCAACACAGCGACCTGGAATCGTTACAACGCCTGTCGGCGCGGGCGCGTCACCGGTACAAAAGCATTCCTTCCCTGGCGCATGTCGCCGAAAACCCTCCGCTGGGCGCAGACAGGTTCGAAGCCTGCCGGGTGGTGGTGGCTGCCAACAGGCGCAGCGGTGACATCATCGGTTTTACAGCCATGCGCTTGCTGGATGATTTCCTGTACCTGGACAACATCTCGGTCGAGCCTGGTGCATCCGGCAAGGGTGTCGGAAAAAGCCTGCTGGCGTCTGTCGAGGCGTACGCGCAGGTTTGCCAACTGCACGCGATAAGCCTGACGACATTTCGCGAGCCACGCTGGAACGGTCCATGGTTTCGGCAACATGGCTTCCACCCGATGCCGGCAGAGCGTATTGGCGATGGACTGAGAGGCGTCATGGACCGTCAGGCGCAGTCTTTCAACCCCGCGACACGCGAGACCTTGTGGCGTCTGCTGTAACCCGCACAGCAATGTGGGCAATCCGCCACCTTCGTTTTGTTGTTCAAGATTCGTACAGCCAGCCTTTGCCATATTCGCCTTGCCAGCCTGTTCTCTTGCCCCGGTGAGAGCTGCAGCGCTCCAGCCAAAATGTATCAAAACGGACATATTCCGGACACGCAACGACCACAGAATTCGCGCCAATCGCTGACGGACCGGCTCATAACCAGAAAATCTCAGGCACCTCCTTCAGACGAGCTAATACCTGCTGCCATGAATAACCTGAACCTGTCGACGCTAGGCCAGAACGAACAATCGCTGGACGTGATTTACGGTCCAATCCAACCTGAGCTGCTACGTGAGGAGGTGCTGGCCGATTTGCTGGAAGCCAGTGCCCGGCGCAACCCGCAGCAAGTGGCACTGATCTTCGGCGAGCATCAGATCAGTTATGGCGATCTGGACCGGCAGGCCGATCAGGTGGCGTCTGCGCTGATCGGTGCGGGTGTTCGGCCGGGGCACATTGTCGGTCTGTGGTTGCCGCGCGGCATTGAGCTGCTGGTCATGCAGGCCGGTATTGCCAAGGCGGGCGCCGCGTGGCTGCCTCTGGATCAGGACACGCCGGTAGAGCGTCTGCAGGTTTGCCTGGACGACGCCAGCGCAGTCGGGCTGGTGTCCTGCGATGCGTTGATGCCGGTGCTGGCCGATACCGGTTTGAAGGTGTGGACTGCCGAACACCTGCTGACGCCGACCGACGCAGCGTTGGTGCGTCGCAGTGGGGTGCTTCCCGACCATCCTGCCTATGTGATTTACACCTCCGGCTCCACGGGCAAGCCCAAGGGCATTCTGATTTCCCAGCGCAGCATCTGCCATTTTCTGCGCAGCGAGAACGCGATACTTGGCATTCGTGCCAGCGACCGGGTTTACCAGGGCTTTTCCGTGGCCTTCGACATGTCCTTCGAAGAAATCTGGATTGCCTATCTGGTGGGCGCGACGCTGTGGATAGGTCCGAAGGAAACCAGCGGTGACCCCGAAACCCTGCCGCGCTTGCTGAATGAGCAGCGCATCAGCGTCTTGCATGCGGTGCCCACTTTGCTGGCGCTGTTCAGCGAAGACGTTCCCGGCCTGCGCCTGATCAATCTGGGCGGCGAGATGTGCCCTGAATCGCTGGTCGATCGCTGGGCAACGCCGAACCGGCAGATGTTCAACACCTACGGCCCTACCGAAGCCACTGTATCGGCCAGCCTGGCGCGTCTGTCGCGTGGTCGCCCGGTGTCGATTGGCACACCGTTACCCAATTACGGGCTGTTGGTCATCGCCAATGACCCTGCGGTCGGGAGCACCCTGGCGCCCAGCCTGCTGCCGCGTGGCGAAGTCGGTGAGCTGTGCATTATTGGCCCTGGCCTGGCTGAGGGATATCTCGGCCGGGCGGACCTGACCCAGGAAAAATTCCTGCCGAACCCGTGGTCCACCGGCTATCACGATGCGCGCCTGTATCGAACCGGCGACCTTGCCCGGATCGACGACGAAGGGCAGGTGCAGTGCCTCGGGCGTGCCGACGATCAGGTAAAAATTCGCGGCTTTCGCGTCGAACTGGGCGAGATTGAATCTCTGTTGGCGCAACAGCCTGGCGTGGGCACCGTTGCTGTCCTGTTGCGTAACGAGGCGGGCGTTGATCAACTGATTGCCTATCTGGTGAGCGACACGTCGACGCCTTCCGCATTCACGAGTCAGTTGCGCAAAACCCTGCAGGCGCAGTTGCCGCCGTACATGGTGCCGGGACACTTCGAACTGCTCGACAGCATGCCGCGCCTCACGTCCGGCAAAATCGACCGCAAAACGCTCAAGGCCCGGCCGTTGACGGTGGATGCCAAGGCCGCCAGCGCAGAGTCCGATGTGGCGCAAACCGAAGGTGAGATCGCACTGTTTGCCGCGCTGAGCACACTGTTCCCCGGCATGCCGATCCGCCGCGATGCGGACTTTTTCACCGATCTGGGCGGGCATTCCTTCTTTGCCGCGCGTTTGGCCTCGGCGCTGCGGGCCACCCCGCGCTTCGCTCAAGTCACGGTGCGCGACATTTACCAGCATCGGCGTATCGGCGCGATTGCTGAAGTGCTGGATCAGGCGCCACAAGAGGTGGATGCGCCGGTGGACTGGACGCCTCCGTCAGCCTGGCGTCGCTGGCGCTGCGGCGTGGCCCAGGCGCTGGCATTGCCGATCATGGTCAGCCTGCGCATGACCCAGTGGCTCGCACCGTTCTTTACCTATCACCTGCTCACCGGCTCGCCCGACGACTCTGTCACATTGGCGACGCTGGCGTCGATCTCGGTATTCCTGATTGCTACCGTTCTGCAGTTTTTCATCGCGCTGGCAGCCAAGTGGCTGATCGTCGGCCGCCTGAAGCCTGGGATCTATCCGCTGTGGGGCGTTACCTATTTTCGCTGGTGGGCCGCAGACCGCATGGTCGAGTCGGCGCCGACTTACCTGCTGAGCGGCTCCTCACTTTATCCCCTGTGGCTGCGCGCACTGGGCGCGAAGATCGGGCAGGACGTGATTATTGGCGGCGCTACAGTACGGGCTCATGACCTGCTGGAAATCGGCGACGGGGTCAGCGTCGGCAACGGTGTCAGCTTCGAAAATGCGCGCGTCGAGCGGGGCCAGTTGCATCTGGGCCTTATCGCCTTGCAGGACAATGCCTGTGTCGGCTCTTACGTGATCATGGAAGGCAATACGGCTGTAGGCCCGTGGGGGCATCTGGAAGCCCAGTCAGCCATGCCCGATGGTCGGGAGGTTCCGGCTGGGCGCATCTGGCAAGGCTCGCCAGCGCGTGATGTCGGCGCGTTCGATACGCTCGGCCAACCTGCACGGCCTGTGACCAGCCCGGCGCGTTTGCGGGCAGAAAAGCTGTTCTTCGTGTTCGGCGTTCTGCTGGTCGCGACGCTGTTCTTCATCCCGGTCTTCCCGACCTTTTTCCTGATCGACTGGTTCGACACGCAGAACGTCTTGCCATGGTTCGAGGGCAGCGGACCATTGGGACAACTGGCGCGCTATTTCCTGCTCGCGTTCCCGGCCAGTGCGGTGCTGATTGTCGCGACTGTTCTGGCCTCTGCCGCATTGCGCTGGGTCGTCTTCCCACGCCTCAAGCCGGGCCGTTATGAGGTGCACAGCAATACCTACTGCGCCAAGTGGCTGATCAGCCAGATTCAGGAAGCGAGCCTCAACGTGCTGTCCGGCATCTACGCCACGGTGTATTCGCCCTTCTGGTATCGACTGCTGGGCGCGAAAGTAGGGCGCGACGCCGAGATTTCCAGCGCACAGGGCGTCATCCCGGACATGCTGACCCTGGGCGATGAAACCTTTATCGCGGATGCGGTGATGCTCGGTGATGAGCGTATCGACGGCGGCTGGATGACCATGCAACCCACGGTCGTGTCGCATCGCAGCTTTGTCGGCAACGGCGGGTACATCGCGGACGGCACGGTACTGCCGGAAAACGTCCTGATCGGCGTCCATTCCTGCGCGCCGCACAACAGCAAAATGGTCGACGGCGACACCTGGCTGGGCTCACCACCGATCCACCTGCCTGCCCGCGAGCAGGTGAGTGGCGCTCCCGAATCACTGACCTTCAAGCCTTCACCGCTGCGCCGCCTGGCCCGAGGACTGGTCGAAGGCGTGCGCATTGTCACCCCGCACGCGGTGGTGATCGCCGTTGGCTACACGGTCATGCTTGACCTGATGCCACTCGCCGACGACGAGCGCTGGGGCGCGGTGCTGGCCTACCTTGCAGTGATCGGCGTGGCGTACAGCGTGGGTAACTTTCTGCTGATCGCGGCCCTGAAATGGCTGGTGATGGGCCGCTATCGCAAACGCGCTGACCCGATGTGGACGCCCTTCGTATGGCTGTCGGAGGGCATCACCAGTCTGTACGAAGGCATGGCCGCACCGAACTTCATGCGCTACCTGCGCGGCACACCGTGGTTGCCACTGGCGTTCAATGTGCTCGGCTGCAGGATTGGTCGCGGGGTTTACATGGACACCACCGACATCACCGAATTCGACTGCGTCAGCATCGGCGCAGACAGCGAACTGAATGCCGGCGCCTGCCCGCAGACCCACCTGTTCGAAGACCGAATCATGAAGATTGATCACGTCAGCATCGGCGAGCGTGTGTACATGGGGCCACGCAGCGCCGTGCTGTATAGCGCTGTCGTCGGCAACGATGCGCACCTTGGCGCACTGACCCTGGTGATGAAGGGCGAGCATATCCCTGCCGCCAGCCGATGGGCCGGTTGCCCCGCGTCACCGGACAGGGCATGAAGTGCGGGGCGAGCTGGGTATTCGATGAAGATGGCCGGCTCGCCCCTCCAGAGTCCTTCCCTCGGCAGAATGTATTGCTGGTCAGCTGCGTCACTAGGCCAGGCTGTGCAAGAGATGAGGCCAGAAACCGCATTCGGGCTTGCGTGCGTATCGCCGTGGAGCAGTGGCTCGAATTGCCATCCGGGGCGATCACGTTCATCAGCGCCTCAGGTGTCGCGCCGCGATTGCTTATCGACGGGCTGTCGGAGCCCGGGTTTTCCATCAGCCACGAAGCCGGGTTCTCTCTTGCTGCCGTCAATCTCCACGGCGCAGTGGGCGTGGACTTGATGCAGGTTCAGGCGGTACCGGACTGGCATGCGGTCGCGCTGGATTATCTGGGGGCTGAGGTTGCCAGTGTGCTGTCAGGCATGCCCGAGTCGATGCGTGCGGTTGCCTTTGCCAAGGCATGGTGCAGGCGCGAAGCGTTTTTGAAGTTGCATGGATTGGCGCTCGATGAATGGACAGCACAGGGAGGGTTGCAGGGTGTGGGGGTTGAGGTTGAATTGGCGGAGGGGATGGTTGGAGTGGTGGCTTTGGGAGCGCTATGTGCTGATGCGTGCGTGCCGCTCTTCAAGCAAAAACATCAGTAAGATTTCCAGCAGGTCGTCGCTACACGCCACACGTATTAGTAACACCATCGATTTGACTGCTGGCTTCCGCATCCGGAAGCCATGCCTGGACAGCTCACGCGCTGGCTACAGTGCTTTTCGCTGCGCGCTGGCCTTTATTGGCCTTGCCTATGGTGCCCTCTCTGACGAGCTTAGGCTTTGCAGCAGCCTTGGCCGAGGCTACTTTTGCTGCTTGCCGCGGTTGCTTACTTGACCCGCTATCAACAGAATTCGTCGCAATTGGCTGCACGGTTAGCTCTACTCCAACGGCCTCCATCAGCTTTCTAATGGTGTCATAGCGAGTCTTCGCGCCGCCCTTAAGCGATTTATAAAGGCTTTCCCGATTAACCCCGGCATCTCGGGCAACCTTGTTCACTCCTTGCGCTTTCGCTACCTCGGACAAAGCCTTCATGAGTAATTCAGGATCTTTTGCCTTCATGCTTTCAGCAAGGTAAGCACTGATCGTTTCCGGATTGTCGAGAAAGCGGGAGGCTTCATAGCGGCTGGTACCGGATGTGTTGAGGTTGAGGATAGGCATCTCCTCTGGAGTTGATTTGATTTCAGTCATTTGATCTTACCCTCATGGCATCAAGAATCGCTTTCGCCTCCTTGATACCGCGTCTTTGGTCGGTTTTGTCACTACCCGAAAGCATAAGGTATTCGGCTTGACCCGAGCGTACGTAGTAAACACGATACCCTGGGCCTACAAAAACCCGCATTTAGCTTACGCCTTCGCCCACTGGTTCAGAGTCACCAAAGTTGCCTGCTTTGGCTCGATCCAAACGGACCAATACAGCAGCCTTGCCTTTTGCATCTTTCACACCGTCAAGCCAGTCATCGAACTGAGACGTGGTGCTTATGGTGTACTCGGTGGTATTCGTCATAGCTTTGAGTGTGGCCTATTGGCTACAGTTTGTCGAGTGGGCTGACATAAGGTCTTACTCAGCCATGATCTGGTTATAGCGCTTTTGATAGTCAGCATAGGGGAGTGCCTGCTCTTTGAGCAGATCAAGCTGTTGCTGCTGGTAAGCCTCTTTTGTCAGCGGCGATCTGCCGGCAACAGAGTTCGAACCTTTGGCTCCCTTCAGTCCGGCCGCGCCCTTTGGAAATAAATGATTAGTCATTTCGGTTATCTTTTTCTCGGCATCGATAAATTTATCGATTACGCGACCGCCACCCCAGCGTGAATCATACTCAGCCTGACCGACCTGCTGACCAAATTGATAAACGCGAATATCGGCGTAACTCATGTAGATCGCCATATCCCAGCTCCAGGTCCCGATATAAGTCGTTGTCAAAGGGCAACTGGATGGGCTGCTGCCCGGCGGGATTTGTCGTGTATGGAAGCCTTTCTCGGTCAGCAATCTTACGTAGGTTGTATTGAACCCCTCGCGCAGGCCATCGGCGGGAATCATGCAGATTTCCGGCGCCAGGTCCGAAGACAGCTCGACGGGAGTCACTGTTTGCTTGATGGTGCAACCAGACGCAAATACTGCTGATGCCAGAATCAGGGGGGTGTAAAGGGTGCGCATGGCGACCTCCTTGTCATGAGTTGGGCGGCGAAGGTATCACGGCTCGTGTGAGTTCACTCGTCCCGACTATGGAGAGGTCGATTTGCGCTTTTATTGACGGTTCGCCGCGGCCTTGAGTCTTTAAGGCTCTACCGAGCGTTGCGAGTGTTTGGCGAACTCATTGTGTCCGCCCCGACCGTATCACCAGCATCCCATGCACCTTCAAGGAAAGTCGGACCAGGAAGATGAATGCACGAATGTTCTAGACTCACCTCCTGACGTCAGCGATAACCAATCGCTTTCATCGATTCAGGTGTTTTATGCCTTCCACACACTGGATAGACCTCGCTCGCGACCTTGATACAGGCATCGAGACGCTGCACGCGCACTTTCAGGGGCATGCTTATGATCCCCATTGGCATGACAGCTATCTGGTGGGCGTTACCCGGCAAGGTGTGCAGCAGTTCAATTGCCGCCGTCAGCGCCATGCCAGCACGCCCGGGCAGGTGTTCACATTGGAGCCGGGGGAAATTCATGATGGCAATGCCCCGTGCGCCGAAGGGTTCACTTATCAGATGCTGTACCTGGACCCGCATTGGCTGAGCCGGGAGCTCAGTGGGTTGTTCGAGCAGGCTCCCGACCAGCATCTGCCTTCTTTCGCCAACACCCTGCAAACCGAATCACGGCTGGCTCACGCGGTCACGTTCGCTTTCACGGCGCTGCACCAAAATGAGCTACGCATCGTTCGTCAAAGCGCGTTGGATGAATTACTGGCGCAGCTCATTGATCGGGTGCAATGGCGACGCATGACCGATCCCGATCCGCGCTTGCCGCAAGTGGCCTTGCGGGCGAGGGATTATCTGCACGCGCATCTGCATCAGGACGTGGGCATGAACGAGTTGGCAGCTATTTGTGGCGTCGACCGCTTTCGCCTGACGCGGGCGTTCAAGGCCGCCTTCGGCCTGCCGCCTCATGCATATCTGGTACAGCTGCGCCTGGCCAAGGCTCGTCGAATGCTGGCAGCTGGAATCTGGCCCGCTCAGGTGGCCAGCGATCTGGGCTTCGCTGACCAAAGCCATCTGGGCCGCTGGTTCATGCGCGCCTACGGACTGAGCCCGGCGGCCTATCGCTTGCGCTGCTCAAACCTTCCAGACTGATCCTGTGGTATGTCGCAGCATGGGCTTTTTCAGCCCTGGATTGCCGATCATGCTGCCTTTCATACTGTTCGCCTTCGTCGCCTCGATCACCCCCGGCCCCACCAACATCCTGGTATTAAGCAACAGTGCCCGCTTCGGCTGGCGCGCCGTTGTACCGTTGATTCTGGGAGCCTGCACCGGCGCTGCACTGTTGGTGTTGCTCGTCGGCATGGGTATCGGCCACTCACTGCTCGCGATCCCCAATGCTCAGCGCGTCATGGCATGGGTCGGCGTGCTGTGGCTGACCTGGCTGGCCTGGAAGATAGGTGCCAGCCCGACCGACTCAATCGAGCGGCAAAACAGCCTGCCGATGGGCTTTATCGGTGGCGCAGCACTGCAAGTAGTAAATCCCAAGACCTGGGTCATGGCGCTGGCGGTGGTCAGTGTATTCAGCCAGCGCAACCCGGTGTCTTACCTGGCGCTGGTGTTCTTTCTGATTTCCTTGCCCTGCCTCGGCAGCTGGGCGCTGATGGGCGCAGGCTCGACCCGCTGGCTCACATCGCCTTGGCGAGTGCAGTGGATGAATCGATTGCTGGCGGTTTTGTTGCTGCTGGCGGCGTGGATCGGTTTTATGGACAGTGTCTGAACGTGTGCGGCATGGGTTGGCAGCAGGTACGCGAGGAGTCTGCTTCATTTCAAATCAAAGGCTGCTCTTGTCGAGCAACTCGACTATTTGCTTGTGACGTGAGTTTTGCTCTTCAACTTGCTGGTTTGCTCTGCGGTCGTCATCTCTTTTCACCGCAGAGCTTATATGGCGTCAGATTATTTCGGAGCTTGCGCGCCGCTGGTCCTGGACAGCTCAGCAGGTCGTGTTGCCGCATTGAAGAAGGCCAAGTGATAGGGCAGGCCGACGAACACCGCGCCGCCCACCGCGTTGCCCAAAAATACCGGGACGAAATTGTCGCCGAACTGCGCCCAGCTCAAGGCGCCGGCAAAGATCGCTGCAGGAATGACGAACATGTTGGCGACGATGTGCTGAAAGCCGATCGCGACGAATGCCATCACCGGAAACCACATGCCGACTACTTTACCGATCACGTCCTTGCTCGCGTAGCTGAGCCACACCGCCAGGCACACCAGCCAATTGCAGCCAATGCCGGAGATGAACGCCTGTTCAAAGCTGGCCCCCACCTTGGCATTGGCGATGGCCACGGTCTTGGCCATGAAGGCGCCTTCAGTCAGCCCCACCACATGGCCGAAACAATAGGCGACGAACAGCGCGCCGATCAGGTTGGCCAGCGTCACCAGTACCCAGTTGCGCACCAACTGACCCAGACCGATACGCCCGGCGAACAGCGCCATGGGCAGGCTCATCATGTTGCCGGTCAGCAACTCGCCACCGGCCAGCACCACCAGAATCAGCCCGACCGGAAACACCACAGCGCCCAGCAGATTGCCCAGCGACGCCCACTCGTGAGGGATCATGGTGCTGACATGAATGTCGAGAAGAAACCCGAGGGCAATGAAAGCCCCTGCCAGAAAGCCCAGGATCATCAACGACGGCAGGCTCAGGTGGGCCTTCTTGACGCCGCTTTCGACGGCAATTTCAGCGATTTGCTGCGGGGTGTTCAAAGACATGGTGGGCTCGTGCGTGGTCGTGGGCTGAGCGGGGGGATTAAAAGCTCAAGCGGTGCGCGCATCTGTCGCACCGGGAAACAACGTTACGGAATGTTTCGGGAGATGGCTAATCGGATGTTTTGATCGGGTGATTGAGAGGGTCGATGACTGGGGAGGATACTGTGGGGGGAGTGGGCTTATAGTGGTTTGGTCGGCATGTTTGTAGTGGGTCAACTAAACCCGATCACTGAGTTGTCAGCGACCGAGCCATCTTGGAAACGCTGACTCAAGCGCTCAAGCGAGCGGATTCTGACGCAACGGTAGGCAACGGAGCAAGGCGCCAAGGCTTCTGTAAGACGTTTACTCGTTTCGCAACACGATCCTGTTTTTTACTTCATCCGGCTTGGTATTGGCCGGCATCACCCCATAACTATCCCTGTCTCCATAAACCGCAAGGACAGACCATGACCAACCCAACCGAAACCGCCATCCTTGCCGGCGGCTGCTTCTGGGGCATGCAAGATTTGTTGCGACGCTACCCCGGCGTGCTGCACACGCGAGTCGGCTACACCGGTGGTGACGTACCGAACGCCACCTACCGCAACCACGGCAATCATGCCGAAGCGATTGAGATCGTGTTTGACCCGGCGGTAATCAGCTATCGGCAGATTCTTGAGTTCTTTTTCCAGATCCATGACCCGAGCACGCCTAACCGGCAGGGCAATGATCTTGGACCAAGCTATCGTTCGGCGATTTACTACCTGAGCGAACAGCAAAGGGATATTGCCGAAGATACCGCGGCTGACGTGGACGCCTCCAAGCTGTGGCCGGGGCGTGTGGTCACGCAAATCGAGCCCGCCAGCGAGTTCTGGGAAGCGGAGCCGGAGCATCAGGATTATCTGGAACGGATACCGAACGGTTATACCTGCCACTTTATCCGGCCAAACTGGAAGTTGCCCAAGCGGGCTTGAACCTGAATCGCACCGGGAAAGGCCGCGATAGGGGGAGAGCGCAAAAGCTGGCCTGCCCCTGTCATGCAGGCAGCTGTAGTGGTAATCAGGCACTTCTACTTGGCGATATTCTCACCCGAATGAGTGTCTGGAATCGCTAGACCACTACAGGACTGTGTCTGAGAGGACCTCATCAGGAACACAAAAGCCGCGCAGTGCGCGGCTTTGGATGTGCTGGGCCCACACGGACTCGAACCGTGGACCAAAGGATTATGAGTTGCTGGGCGACGTGCTATGCCTAGAGAAATCGTTCGTAGGTGAACGTAGGTTGGCATAGCTGTAGGCCCCGGTTTTACTGGTGTTTAGCGTAGTTTAGAGAAAGTGTCTCAAGCTAAGTACTGTACTGTGGTTGTACTGATTTTTCAGCGTATCTCGCAGGGAGGGCGTGTCTCCCTCCCCGCACTCCACCCTAGTGAACACAGGGCTACGATGAGTTACCTGCCAAACTTCAGTCGTCTGCGGCCTCGGCATAGTGTTTTCCGCCAGGAACGTCTGACGCAGCATCTACAAGCATCCTGCGTATCCTCCTGGTATTACCTAACTTGGCGTAGCTTTGAGGGGGCCACCGAAATCGAACGTAAGCATTTGCTATTGCTACACGGAAACGCAGAGCCGCGTCCCACCTACGAATCCAACCGACGTCTGGCAGCAGGTCTTCAAGGAGATCTCGCGCGGAGTCGGACAACCTTGATGCGAGTAACTGTTCATGTATGACATCGAACAGCTTTTCGACTAGGAGTATTCCGCTGCTATCTCCAGATGAGATTGCGATCCCAACTAGGAAGCTATACAAAGTGTCCGCTTGCTCTGTGGGGAGATCATTTGAAGCTTTGCTGAAAATTGGGGCCCATAACGCTGGACCTGCTGCAACGACACTTGGCGTCAGCCAGCCTAATACTTCCGCCATTGCGTAAAGCTGGCTCATACGGGACACGAAGCGCAAAACCTCGGGCTGTAATAATACAGCGGGATTTTGCCTAAGCTTTTGCCACCAAACGTCTGCGACATGTGTGCTTGCACCACCCGCCGCTAATACGATTTGCCCGGCCATTAGGATGGGAAAATGCTCGAACGCCACCTCGGCTAAGGTGCGGTCGTTTCTGATAAGCAATTTCGCCAACAGCGCGTCAACTCCGGGAAGCTTCTCAGGGATCAGCGGCAGAAGTTCAATCACCGCAGGGCTTTCCAGATCAAGAAACCAATCTGCAAGCAAAAGCCCCGGGTTTTCCCGCACGATCCGTTTGCGAGTTTGGGAGGATGCTTGTGTGAGTAGCCAAGTCAGCGATTCCTGAGTTCCTCGGGTTAGAAGGTCAAACACCGATTGACCTATAGGATCAACTGCGTCCACAGTGATCTCTATTATGGAAAGCATCTCCTTACGCCTCTCTGGCCACAGATCAATAAGTTTTGATATGCCGGAGCGTGTTGGCATTGGGAAAACAGCGCGTCCTGCTCCCGATAGTACGAGTTGTAGCAATTGCGGTTGGGCCACGGGGACCAGATTGCCATCCACGAGATCTTGCTTCAGGTGCTGTGCGTCATCTAAAGTCGAAAATGATGTGGTTACAATCTCAATCAAACGTTCGCCTGAATCATGCGTCCCTTCGGTGTCGATGGCCTTGATTTCTGCCAGCGGGAGAAATGAACCGCGCTGGCGTCTGACATCGCGCCCATAGCGCCATAGGAAAGGTCTCAGCGTACCTGCTGTTCCCTCTTGAACATCAAGTGCAGCAGATTCGAGCCAAGGCAAATCCTTCACGCCATCACGTGATGGCGTTGTAATGGTTTGAGCCAGTTCTACTGTGATGTCAAAGCGCGTGTAGCCTGTAGAGCGCGGTGCTCTTGAAGCCGCAGTCTGGAAGCGAAGGTTGCGTCTTAGTCTCGGCCATTGTTGGGACCAGACAGCAAAAAGCGGAGCGTCCAATTGGCCAGGTGACTCAACCTCTATCGACGGAGAGCCTCCAGTGTAGAGAGACAGAAGGAGTCGCTTGAGTATTGCGATGTCGACAGACTTAGGAGATTGCACCAATTGGCTTACGTCGTGCGTCAGTGGCTCACGATAACGCTCTTTATCGACCAGCCCTTTGGGGCGGATCGCGAAGGCTTGTAATACTGACAAATCCTCAATCGATTCGAAGAGCGCGGGTTCAAGAAGAAGGGCATGCGTCCATACACATCCTGGCCGAGACATTTCGGGGGCAGGCCATGTACGCATCAAAACATACCGGCTGATGCCAGGTACTGGAAGACCAGTCCAGTAGCCCTCTGACTGATTGAAAATAGTCCCAGGCGCCAAATCGCTAAGCTCGGTAAGAAATGAAGTCTCGGTACCTAAAGGGAGCGATGATGCGAGTAGCCTATGCCCGTCATCATAACCAAATAAACACTGATCGAATTTCATTCTTCCGCCGACATCAGCCAGACAAGGGGGGCTGTTAAGTCGTGACCTTCGCCATCATGCCTAACGATCTGAACTCGCCGACTCGGCACGATCTTCGTGGCATCGTCAACCGCAACGTCGTCATCAAGGCGAACACCCTGTGCCGAGATGCCATAAACCTGGTAAGTGAATGACATACCGTTGGTGCGAAGAAATTGGTCAACAAGGGGCATGTTTTTAGCCAGCCACTGTTCAGGGCTATGGCCCTGATCTCGAACGAGATCCCATGCTGAAATCATAAAAGCAAGTTTGCGGGAGCGGTGGGTAAATGGGGGACGCAAGAGGTCGCTAAGCAATTGAACTACTCGGACCTGCGCAGGCAGAAATTTTGGTTCCCACTCAGGCACTTTGACAGGGGTACCTACCTCCCCCAATTCTTGAGGCAACTCTAGCCCAGAAATATTCCCGGCAGCGTCTTTTGGCAACCGTGCGTTAAGATCGATGATTGATAGTCCGTCCTCTTTCACATCGGCGTTGATGAAAAAAAGAATTCCGTCCTCGGCATCGGCCTGTTCGACAAACTCACGTCGACAACGTCGTTCCTCAACCTGAAGGTCAAATATTTCTCCGGCCAAGTCTGGGAAGAGCGCCGTGCCCCGAGCTCCTGTTACACGATCATGTAGATAGATCGTCACATCCGTATCGCCAGTTTGCGATGTGCGAGGGACCTTTTTAAAGTTACGCCACGCATCGGCAATATTATTAAGGTAGGTAAAATCTCCCCGGAAATGGTCCATTACAAGACGACATTCGGTCTCTCCTGACTCCACTAAATGCCATAGCGCAGCCAAAAAAGTAGTTTTGCCGGACGCAGGTAATCCCATGATTACGAAACTAGCGTTCATGAGTGGCTCCCTCTCAACAAAAGTCGATCAAACTCGCTCACTAATGCGGGGAGTTTCGGCTCATCCAGATAAGATTTGTGGGGTGGCAAAATCCAGCTCCTTAAAAGCCTATCCATCCCGCTGGCAGGGGCCACATTTCCATAGGGATCACGTGCAGCTGTGCGAAATGTCGTTAATAGGAACCTACCTTCTAGCAGTGCGGTAAGATTAGCCTCAAAGGTAGCCAAAGCTTCCAGTGCATCAGCAGCTGCATCGCCCTTAAGCAAGTCAAACTTGGTAGTAACAAGTTGGATCTGTGTTTGAGGATCAATGCCGCCAGACTCCACCAAGGCTCGAGTAATTGTGCGAACGGAAGCGAAAACGCCCGCGCGCATTCGTGGTTGAGCCACTCGTTCTCCATCTAAGATAAGAACAATCGTGGAGGCTTTCCGAATTTCTATCAGGTTAGCGGCAAGCTCGGGTCTGTCGCGCACGTCTCTATAACTCTCCCCCGCACGCTCGGAAATCAAGAGGTCTGTACGTTCTAGGCTGGTCTCATCTGAAACTGCAATATGAAAGAAAGTCAGTCCATCCTGCGCTGATGTACGTGGGGTATCTGGGTTGTCTGCCCCATATTCTGCACGCGACTGAAAGCTTTTCCTTTCGAAACCTTGAAGGCTTAAGCTGTGGGAAAAAAGCGTCTCTGCAAAAGGTCCTCGTAAAAACTGCTCGTACAACTGAGCGACCAGAGTTGTCTTGCCACCGTTTCGCTCGCCAACAATGGTGACAATCGAGGCTTTTCGCCACCGCAGTAGCATGTCAGCATCATCCAGCGACAACATTGAGGATGCTGGCAACGGCTCCCAATGCTTATCCGAATTCGCTGCCTGCTCGGTCTCCGATTGTTCGAAGACGTCAATGTCGACGTCCAACTCTTCATGCTCGTCTGTCACAGCAGTCGACCCAACAAGTTTTCGCGATAGAGCTGGTTCGCAAGCGCCATTGGCTCACTCGCGAAGGAAGCATCTAGGCCGGTTTGGCTTGAGAAGCGCACGTGCCATCCCCCAACACCCATAGTTTTGGCAAGATTAATTGCCGTGGTAACCGGAGCGAGTCTGGGCGGCAACGTTGTCGAAAGGGTTTCAAGACGCTCAAGATCTTCAGGAGTAAAATTGTCGATAACCTTGGAAAGCTCGATCGCTTGGCCCCCCTTCGTTTTCTTGGACAAGGCGATTATTCGTTCGAGCATCGCTGGGGCGGCAACTGGACCGAGGTGCGAGACCGTAGTTAAGGTTCCAAGATCGACAGCGCCAACAACAGCGGCGTGAGAGGGGCTGAGCACGCTGAAGCTGCGTTCTAATGATTTGCTATGGCCACTGAATAACCACCATAGCATCTGACTTTCTTCGCGTAGAAGATCAAGCTCTCGGTCGAGCGCTTTTAGAGCGCTTGTTGACTGAGTTGCTACCGTAGTGGCTGACGCTCGCGATTCTGCTCTTATCTTTTCGAGCCCGGCCAGCAACTCTGCCCAATCACCGTCTTCAATGGCCGAAATTTCCTCTTTCAGCTTTGCCGTATACGTCGACGTGACTGTCGTCTGTACAGTCTCAGGCTCGCGATTTGACACTGAAAACTTTCCGAGCGCTTCCTTAGCATCGCGAAGTAGCCATTCAGCCTCGGTAGCCGGTCGGTGTCCCATAACGCTGCCGGTAATGATCGCTAAAATCGCGTCGGGGCGAGCGTTCGCGACGAGTTGCTCCAAGATCAACGCCGCGAGCACTTTCGTTTCACGCTCGTTATTAACAAGACTGAAACTTGCGTCCTCCTTCGCAAACTCGTCCCTGAACCAACTCAAATCTACATCAGGGCAACCATAGTAAGCGGCTACAAGATCCAGTGTGCCTGCTTCCAAGACACTTGAAACGATGCGAATGGCCGATTCCTGTCTTGAGGTGATTATCTGAGCGCTGGGCGACAGCGCTGACTGTGCGTATCGATCTGCAAACGTAATTTTAGCCATTACCGCTCCATTCATTCTTGCTCTGCGGCCGCAACGGCCTGTGCAAAATCTTTGAGCTTCCCGCGCTCATGTGCGCGGATAAATACTCGCCGAAAACGTTCGTGATCGGGCTGCCCCATGTCCTCATCTTCGAGTAACTCTAACCGGCCTGCAATTTCTGATTTTTTGCTGAATGAGAGTCGATAGAAACGCAGTCCTAAATCTCGGATGGTATTCATAGCCAGACCTTCCTCGATTAGCATCGTCGCAGCGCCAACGCCTGAGATTGGCACTTTAGTCGGTGGAACCAGTGCCGAGGTTACCTGGGGAGGATGCCATGGCTCCAAGTCGACGAAGTGCTCGAATACCGAGGCCCCCTTGTCCATTTTTGCTTGGAAGCCTCCAGGTGCTGTCTGCCAGACTCTGACGTGGGCTTTGAGATGAAGCTTGCGCGCTTCAGGCTCACCGACTACCGACAACTCCACAAAGTTATATCCGGGTTCCCAGCCAGCTTCTCTCCGGTCAGGGTGAGCCGCGCTGGCGGTCAGGCGCATGAAGTCCCGGTTCATCTCGATCCTGTTCGTATGGATATGACCAAAAATCTGTACAGGCGCGACGTCGTTGAGATGGTCCGCGAGTTCGGCACCTTGTCGCAGCCACGAAAGGTGATGGTGCGCAACCACTAGGTTCACAACCCCAGCTTCGCGTGTAATCTGCAAGCTTGCGCGGTCGATAAATAGTTCGCCAGCCCGATCATGACCACTAGATATCACGGCAGTATTCAACCCCCACAGCCTAAGGACTGAGCCATCATTGAGTGGCAGATCGCGTGTTGCGCGAGTCCGTTCCGGGGGAAGCAGATCGCAGAGAAACTGAAATGCAAACTGATTGAAGTTGTCCAGGCTCTGATAGAGCAGACGGCTGACCGCAGGGTTGCTCAAGTACTTAGCGATCTCTGCGGTTGGGTCTTTAGCCCTTTTTATTTGCCCATGGATCAGTTGCACAAGGTCTTGGTCTGCCAACTCACGCACAACGTCGTGATTACCTGGGACCACAAAGACTGATTGCATCGAGCAGCCGCAAGCTGCACAGAGTTTTCTAAGCCATTCCGTCGCGAATTCGAACTCATCTTGGTCGCCAGCAAACGCGATATCTCCCGAGATGATGATGGCGTCAGGCGCACCTAAGAGCTTGCTTTGGCGGACCACGTCATGAACCATTTCAGATCGCAGATGAAAATTTGGATCTTGTGCTGTGCTGATCTCAGATTTGCGGAAATGGATGTCCGAGAAATGAAGTATGAGCAAGGGCCACTCCTTTGGTTAGTGTCCATCCTAATGGAACTCGGTGACGACCGGAACTGACGGGTGGGTACGTCAGCGATATGCAATGATGCACCGACCCACCGTGCGTCATCAATTAGATTCACAGGTGGGTTTGGGTCGACAGCCTCTGCTCGCCGCAGGCCATAGTGGATCAAAACCTGCAGTCGGTCCGTCTAGGGCGGCGGGTGGCATTAGTCATATCCACTTCAGCGAGCCAGAATGATTCCAGCAGATGCGATGTTCATTCGATATCCCAACGCTCAAGGCTTGCTCGAATGGCTTGGCTGACGACTCCAGTGTGCTTTCGGATAAGCTCGCTCAGCGCCTCGATCCTCTCGAGAGTGACTGGCTCATATTCGCCCTCATTCAACCGACGGGCAACCTGGTTGAGGTTCCTTCCTAGAGCCAAAAGCTGATAGTTCGACTCACCTAGTGCGTCGATCTCGCTCATGCCGAATTGCGGTTCGTGAGTTAAGCCCACTCGGATGGCGTCGACAATCCACCGCCGCATAGAGCACCGCTCTGTTCGACTACGCTCTTTGATCGCTGCTTTTTCTGAGGCAGTCAGCAGGATTTCAAAGCGTTGCTTGGGCTCGCTAGTCGGAGTCTCTGCAATTTGCTGATAAGTCCTCGGCTCAGAGGTTGCTGCATGCGCCAGTTGCTGCTCAATAGCCGCTTTGATTGCTGTCCCGGAGACTTGCCTAAAGCAAGGCAATAATCCGTCCAGCTGGCTTTAAGCTCTGCTCCTAGGTGGATGTTCATGGAACGGCTCGGCTTCTCCACAAATACTCCCAGTCAACGATAAATAGTTTAGCAAGGTCATACTTTGCTACGAGTGTGCGCACACATTACCGGCGATTAGCCTATCCTGCACTAGTATTTCGTGACAATGAAAACTTCGTCATGACGAAGAATTAGGAGCTCATTATTCGACGGTTGAGCCAAAGTTATATAGTTGGTTTGCCAATATATAGTATTTTGGTTTTAGCTGATGCGTCACTAGCTTTTGGATAGAGAAAAACTTCGTCATGACGAATTTTCCTGGACGTTCGGTACTTCAGGTCATAGCACCATAATGAGATAATTGGTTCGCCAAAATACTGTTTTTTGGTTTCTGAAACGAACGCTGAAACCGCCTCGCTGATGCTGCTTGCATTATGGGCGCGGCCCCTAAAAGACGGGGCCTACACCGGGTAAGACTGGCGCATAGTCACCCCAAGAACGGCAACGCCGTACCGGGTGCGATTCCTAAACAGATCGACAGGCCGGACAGACGGTCCAGCGCTCACCATTTCTAATGGAGAGGTGACTATGGATCTGTTTAAGTTTCTGGGTCGTATGGGCAAGCAGCCGCTTCGTATTGCTGCCGCATTTTCATCGTTGATGTGTGCGCAGCAGTGCTTTGCACAAATTCCTGTAACCGTTACCAGCCAGGTAACCGAATCCCCGATGACTATCGCTGAGTTTGCTTCTAACTCCACCCGTTGGAGCCAGCAGGTCCAACAGATGGCTTCTCAGATTGACCAGATGAAGCAGCAGTACGGGGCGATCACTGGCTCGCGAGGGCTCGGAAGAGTGTTCGATGATCCTCAGCTCCGAGAGTATCTGCCTCAAGAATGGCAAGCGGTGTATGACTCAGTGAGACGTGGCGGTTATACAGGCCTAGATGGCCGTGCGGAGACGATCTATGCAGATAACAAGTGTTCGATGCATGCCAAAGTTTCGCTCAGGATGAACAACGTACTGCCTGCCAAGCGAAAGCCGTAAAACCATCACAGGACAAGGCTTTCGCATTGGGTGCCTATGATCAAGCCAAAGGTAGGCTGCGTCAGCTTGATCAGCTCATGGGGCAAATTGATAAAACCCAAGACCCCAAAGGCATCGCCGAGCTACAGGGGCGCATTGCTGCAGAGCAAGCAATGATTCAAAACGAGCAGACCAAGTTGCAGATGTTCCAAATGGTGGCTCAGGCAGAGGACAAGGTAGAGGAGCAGAGGCCGCGTGAATTGAATGCCCAGATTCTTGATAAGCGAGGATTCAAAACTCGCACCATGCTGAACCTGGGGGGAAATTGAAATGGTTTCGTACGCTCACATCCTCCCGATCATCGTTTGCTTCTTCATTCTCACGTCATTGCGTAGATTCTGGTTGTGTATCGGCCGGCTCGGCGCTCTGAAAGAGGTATCGCGGCGTGCCTCAGAACTGATTCAGAGTGATCTGCTCGCCGCCGCTACGGCAGTGATGCCATTCCTCTTGGTACTTGCTGATTGGCTCCAGATAGTCTGCAAACAGATCAGTCAAAATCAGCAGCTTGGGTCAAAATCGCATAAGCACTAACACGGGTTTCAGAGGTTAAAATAATCTATAAACTCTAGTTCTTTCGGGAAAACCAATGTCTTTGTTTCTCTTTGCTAGGTATACAAAAGCTCAAAGAAATAGTACTTATAAACGCAACCCAACGCACTAGGTAATTGCTATGGATAAAAGAAGATGACGCTTGAAAAAATGGTATGTAGCCATATCTGGATATGTTTGACTGGAGCAATCCGCATGCTATCAAAGCAGTTAGGATCACGAAAAATGACGTGGTGCTAAATCCATTGCCTGAAAAACGTTTTTTAATTGAGTAAAAATAAAGCCATATGCAAATAGAAAAAAACAGGTACCCAAATGCTGTCATGATTTTAAAGTGGTCTGTCATTTTTTCAATTCGTCGTGTATTGAATTTATGGTAAATCCATCAGATGTTGCTTCTAAGAAAAGGCCTTTTTTACTAGCTTCAGTATACCCGCGTACATAATCTGTGCGCACGTATTTAAATAATCGCCACGCATCTGGTTTCAATACAGTTCTTGCGAGACCAAAGGCGGAAAGCCCCAAGTCGGCTACCCCGTAGGCTATATTTCCTTCAGCTTCTCCAGCACCCATAAATTTTGCGGCACCTTGATAAGCCTCTCTGATCGGGCCCTCAGTATTTGTGCTCCCATCCCATAGGTTTCGTCCATTCTCATAGACATTGTTAGCGCCATGAGCCATCAAAAGGCCGCCCCCTAAAACACATAGTGTGCCAACGGATGCGTAGCAAATCCCAGCCCCTGCGACGAATTGAAACGCCCCAGCGACTAGGCCAACACTTTTTTGTGCGATTACCAGCGACTGACTAAGTAGGCTGCTTTGTTCGTTTTTTAGCTCCTGAAGCCCTTCCTCTGGGCTTTTTTTACCCTGCGAAACGTCATGAGTAATGCTGCTCGCGTAATAAGCAATTTCTCGGGTGAATTGCAAGCGCAGCGCGCCATCTTTGATATGCCTAATACCTAATGTATTGGCATGCGCTCCTAACTTTGCCGCTGCGGCACTGACCATCCAGTAATCACAGGCTCCCTGTGTGCAGCTTTCATCTGTTGGTTTCATTTGCCATTCCCTATAGCACCGGTAAAGGATTTTTCAGGTTATCCATTTTAGGTTCAAAATGAATCGCCTTTGCCTAATACGACATTCCGTTTTTTTCTATTGGCGTGTAATCCATTTACTTACGCATATGGCCTGTTGGAAGTCCTGTCCCAACCCCCAGAAACTATACCAGCACTACCACCATCAGCACGGCGCTGTTGCGAATATTCAAATTTGATGCGACCGTAATTCAGGTTTACTACTTCTACAGGGAAACCAGATTGGTCAGCTCCTTGACCACTTACTAATGAAATCAGCACTTCTTCAAGCACAATGTCCAAGTACTTGAATTTTTCAGTTCCTGCACGATGGATTCGAATGGTCACGTTTTTGATGTGCGAACCTCTACAGCAAAGTTCGAATAGCTTCGGGGTGGCTCTATCCAAATATTTGCTGATCTGGAAATCGCCAAGCGAAACCCCTCCAGCAGTGGCTCCACCACTTGAGCTGGCAGTCTGACTTATGGACTGCATGGCGTTGTAGTGGTAGGAAAGCAATTCGACCCAACCTTTGTGTCCATCGTCAAGTGATTCACCCTCAACACCGTCAACCTTCATAAATGCATCAAAAGACATAGAAACTTCCTGTTTCAAAAAACAATAATGATAAAAATAACAATATGTTAGTACGCTTGCAGAATCCTGCGCTTACCCAACGGGTAGCAATCACGATCCAACGGCTAATACCTATGCGAGTTCAGAGGCCTGCTCCGACTTGAGTATCGTCTGGTGCAGATGGTTGATGTGCTCGACCGCCTTGTGGCCTTGCGCTAGGTGGGGCACGATGATTTCGCTTGTCTTGGTAAAGCGATGGCCAACGCGCACTGTGTACGCTCTGAAGACCCAGCTGAAGAAACCTGTGTAATACATGGCGTCTTCAATATCGCGCCACTTCACGCCGCGAACCCCTTTGCTCCAGGGCAAAATGCCCCTGTACAACCAAACACCCACGTCGTCGGTGTAAACCCGAACGCTTTTAAGAAAGAGGATGTTGTAGATGCACACCGAAAGGGACACGACCAGAATAAATGCGCTGGCCGTCATACCCAGCCGAAAGGCTGCGTCCGATTGAGCGTTGTGGGCGGTCCACTGGCCGATGGCTACAGACACGACGATGAAGAAAATGATTGTCATCACTGTGTTGGCATAGGCCAGCCAGGACAATCGGAACACTGCGTGTGTTGATTCGACACTGGTGGGACTTTCGAATCCGTTCATATCTTTTAGCTCCTTGTGACATCTTGCTAATCAGGCCTCGCAGCTGCGGGCCTTACCTTGAGGGCGACTATCCTAGCGCGTTTCTGGTGGCGTAATGAAGCGGTACAAGCGGCTCTGCGCCGATAAAAGCTTCATTAGCGTGGCCGCTGATGCGATTTTGACCCATGCTGCCGGAAGCCATTGACCTACCCAAGTACTCAGCGAACGAAGCCTTTGCGCAGGATTTCAAATGTCGCTTACAGGTCAGTCAAAATCAGAAGCCTGTGTCAAATTCGCATCCTGGGCGGCTGGCGAACCATCACTTTTCCTAAATTGCACCCATGGAATGTCTCTGAAGCGGTTCCACCCAAAAACAAAAAAGCCGCGCAATGCGCGGCTTTCAAAGGTGGTGGGCCCACACGGACTCGAACCGTGGACCAAAGGATTATGAGTCCTCTGCTCTAACCAACTGAGCTATGGGCCCTCAGTAGGTCGCGGATTATAACGGCGGTTTCGCGGCTGTGCTATCCGAAAAGTCCGAAAGATTCATAAGAAGAAATCGCTCGCGGAATTCTTCGGCGTCGAGGGGCAGGCTGACGATGTAGCCCTGGATCTGTTCGCAGCCTTCGCTGGTCAGAAATTGTTGCTGTTCGCTGTTTTCCACGCCCTCAGCGATGACGGTCAGTTGCAGGCTGCGCCCCAAGGCGATGATGGCGCGGACGATGGCGGCGTCGTGTGTGTCTTCGGGCAGGCCGCGGACGAAGGACTGGTCGATCTTGAGGATGTCCAGTGGCAGGCGTTTGAGGTAGCTCAGTGAGGAGTAGCCGGTGCCGAAGTCGTCGATCGCCAGTTGCACGCCGAGTGTTTTCAATTGGTGCAGCACGGCCAGCGCTTCCTGGGTCTGGCTCATGATGAAGTTTTCGGTGATTTCCAGTTGCAGGCAGCCGGGTTCGAGGCCGTTGTCAGTGAGCAGTTGTTCGATGCGTTCGAGCAGGTTGGTCTGGCGCAGTTGCGCGCCTGCCAGGTTCACCGACAACGGGCCGAACGGCTGGCAGGCCTTGCGCCATACACCCATCTGGCGGCAGGCCTGCTCCAGCACCCAATCGCCGATCTGCAGGATCATGCCGTTTTCTTCCGCCAGGGGAATGAAGTGCTCGGGCGGCACATCGCCAAAGGTCGGGTGGTTCCAGCGGATCAGGGCTTCTGCGCCTGCCAGTGTGTGGGTCGTCAGGTTGATTTTGGGCTGGTAGGCCAACGTCAGTTGATTGCGCTCCAGGGCTCTTCTCAGTTCCTGCTCAAGGGGGATGCGCTCGCTGGCCTGGTCACTGAGGTCGCAGGTATAGCTTTCGACCCGGTTGCGGCCTTTTGCCTTGGAGCGGTACATCGCCGCGTCGGCATTTTTGACCAGCGTGGCTACGTCTGTGCCGTCGGTGGGGAACACGCAGCTGCCGATGCTGGGGCTGATGTAGAGCTCATGTTCGCCAGCCTCGAAGGGCGTGTTGAAGCAGGCCAGTAATTTATTGGCGATGGCTTGTGCGTCGCTGGCTTGCAGCAGGCCGGGCAGTAGAACGATGAACTCGTCGCCGCCCAGGCGTGCGACGGTGTCGATGTCGCGCAGGGTTTCCTTGAGCCGGTGTGCGATGCCTTTCAGCAGCAGGTCGCCGACCGGGTGGCCCAGGCTGTCATTGATGTGCTTGAAGCGATCCAGATCGAGGAACAGGACTGCGCCGAGGCTGCCGGATTCTTCGCTGTGCAGCAGAGCGGCCTGAAGCCGGTTCTCGAACAGTGTTCGGTTGGGCAGGCCAGTGAGCGGATCATGATGGGCCTGATAGTCGAGGCGCGCCTGTGCGTGTTTGAGGCTGGAGATGTCGGCGAACACGGCGACGAAGTGGGTCAGGAGGTTGTCCTTGTTGCGCACGGCACTGATGGTCAGCCAGCTCGGGTAAAGCTCGCCGTTCTTGCGGCGGTTGCTGATTTCACCCTGCCAATGGCCCTCGGCCGCCAATTGGTGCCACATCGCGGCGTAGAACGCGCTGTCGTGTTGGCCAGAGGCAAGCAGGCGAGGGGTCTTGCCGATGGCTTCACTTTCGCTGTAGCCAGTGATTTCTGTGAATGCACGGTTGACGGCGCTGATGGTCTGGTCGGTATTGGTGATGAGCACTCCTTCGGCAGTGCTCTCGAAAACGGTGGCCGCCAGATGGAGTTTCTCCTGCATTTGCCTGCTTTCGGTGATATCCCGGGTAGTCGTCAGCAGACAGTCTTCACCGGCAATGATGACGGGTTGAGATGACAGCTCGCACAGTCGAACATCGCCATTGCTGTTACGAATCCGGACCCGCAGATCCCTGACAAAACCATGTTGTTTCATTTGCTCGATGAGTCTTGAGCGTTCGCTGAGGTCAACCCAGATGCCCAGGTCGAATGTCGAGTGGTCAAGGCAGTACTTTTCGCTATACCCGGTCAAGCGGCAGAACCCTTCGTTGACCTCCAGCAGCATACCGTCCTGCTGTCGGGTAATCGCCATCCCGTCAGGCGACGCATGAAAGGCTTTGGCGAACTTCTCTTCGGAAAGCTGCAATTGTTGCCGGGCCTGTTTGAGCTGGGTGATGTCACGCACTATCACCAGCACGGCAGGTATCGGGCTATGCTCGAACGGTTGGGCGGACATGAGCCCTGAAAAGGTTTCGCCGTTTTTGCGCCGAAAGGGTATCTCCAGATTATGGATATCGCCGGTCTGCAATTGCAGCAAGACTTTTGGGCCGATGCCTGGCACTGCCCACAGATTCAGTTCTGTCGGTGTCTTGCCAATTACTTCATCAAGGGGGATGCCGGTTCGCTCTACGAACGCCTCGTTGGCATCCATGATGTGCCCGTCAGCAAGGCTGACGATAAGCATGGCATCCGGGCATTGAGCGAAGATCGAGGCGAATTTTCCTTCGGACAGGCATGACGCTTCCCGGTCACTTTTGTTGATTACTCCACGCATATGCGGCTTACGTCCGTGTCTGACTATCGCTGATGATGGTGTGGCGTAACCCTGTAACTTCAATGATCCAAGGCTTGATTTGAAGAGCGCTGTTGTCTGGTGTGATACATAGTTGTAGGTCAATTTGTCAGGCGCTGCAATTAGACTGACGTCTGACCTCTTCTTGTTTTGGTCAATTGACGACTGGGCCTGCAAAGTTTGAATTTTCTTCTGCCCGGAAACGCAAAACCCCCGGCATGCCGGGGGTCTTGTTGACTCGCTGGTGCGATTACTCGTCGAGGAACGAGCGCAGGTGCTCGCTTCTTGTCGGGTGACGCAGCTTGCGCAGTGCCTTGGCTTCGATCTGACGAATCCGCTCGCGGGTTACGTCGAACTGCTTACCAACCTCTTCAAGGGTGTGGTCGGTATTCATATCGATGCCGAAACGCATGCGCAGAACCTTGGCTTCACGGGCAGTAAGCCCCGACAGCACTTCGCGTGTCGCTTCTTTCAGGCTTTCGACAGTGGCGACATCGATTGGCGACTGCATGGTCGAGTCTTCGATGAAGTCACCCAGGTGCGAATCTTCGTCGTCACCGATCGGGGTTTCCATGGAGATCGGCTCTTTTGCGATCTTCAATACCTTGCGGATTTTATCCTCAGGCATTTCCATGCGTTCGCCCAGCTCTTCCGGGGTCGGTTCGCGACCCATTTCCTGCAACATCTGCCGGGAAATACGGTTGAGCTTGTTGATCGTCTCGATCATGTGCACCGGAATACGAATGGTGCGTGCCTGGTCGGCAATCGAGCGAGTGATCGCCTGACGGATCCACCAGGTGGCATAGGTCGAGAACTTGTAGCCACGACGGTATTCGAACTTGTCCACAGCCTTCATCAAGCCGATGTTGCCTTCCTGGATCAGATCGAGGAATTGCAGGCCACGGTTGGTGTACTTCTTGGCGATGGAGATCACCAGACGCAGGTTCGCTTCAACCATCTCTTTCTTCGCGCGGCGGGCCTTGGCCTCACCGATCGACATGCGACGGTTGATGTCCTTGATCTCGGCGATTTTCAGGCCGGTCTCTTCTTCCAGTGCGGACAGCTTCTGCTGGCAACGCTGGATGTCAGGCTGCAGGCGACCGATGGCTTCGGCATATTTGCTCTTGCCCTTGGCCAGTGCGTCAGTCCAGCTTTCGTCAACTTCGTTGCCCGGGAACTGGCGCAGGAAGTCGGCGCGCGGCATACGTGCATCACGTACACACAGCTGCATGATGGCGCGTTCCTGGGCACGAAGACGCTCAAGGGCACCGCGTACACGCTCCACCAGACCTTCAAACTGTTTTGGAACCAGCTTGATCGGCATGAACAGTTCGGCCAGTGCAACCATTTCGGCAATGGCGTGCTTGTCGTCGCGACCAAATTTCTTCAGGGCCTTGCGGGTGATTTCCATTTGATCGGAAACCGCACCGAAGCGCTGCTGGGCGATGACCGGATCAGGACCGCTCTCGACTTCGTCTTCTTCGTCGCTGGCGTCTGCCGACTCTTCCTCGTCGTCATCGGCACCTTCGGCCTTGACGGCCTTGGGGTCGACAGGCGGCGGGACTTCGGCAGGCGGCGCAATGCCGTCGTCCGGGTCGATATAGCCACTCAGAACATCGGAAAGGCGACCGCCTTCACTGGTGACGCGTGTGTATTCGGAGAGAATGTGGTCAACCGTGCCTGGGAAGTGCGCGATTGCGCCCATCACTTCACGGATGCCTTCTTCGATACGTTTGGCGATTTCGATTTCGCCTTCACGGGTCAGAAGTTCAACGGTGCCCATTTCCCGCATGTACATACGAACAGGATCGGTGGTACGACCGATGTCGGTTTCGACCGCTGCCAACGCTGCAGCCGCTTCTTCTGCGGCTGCCTCGTCGGTATCGGCGTCGGCCA
Source organism: Pseudomonas cerasi (assembly GCF_027983475.1). Classification (NCBI taxonomy): domain Bacteria; kingdom Pseudomonadati; phylum Pseudomonadota; class Gammaproteobacteria; order Pseudomonadales; family Pseudomonadaceae; genus Pseudomonas; species Pseudomonas cerasi. The sequence goes on along the minus strand of NZ_JAQJVM010000004.1, from coordinate 72,297 downwards.
GCATCAAGGCGTCCGCATCCGGAGCACTCTCGTGTACCGGGATCCCCATGTCGTTGATCATGCGGATGATGTCTTCCACCTGCTCGGGATCTGAAATATCCTCGGGCAAGTGGTCGTTGACCTCTGCGTAAGTCAGATACTTCTGCTCACGACCCAGGGTGATCAACTCTTTGATACGAGATTGCTGTTGCGCTTTTCCGGACATAACACCCTATCCACTGAAGGTCTTGGCGGGCAAAAAACAAGCCGAGGATTATACCCGAGCTATGACCTCACGCGCCAGTTGAGGTCGGGGTTTGTGCGGGAACATTGCGATTTAGCAGTTCCCTAAGCTGAATTTTCTCTTCTGCGCTCAGCTCGGTCTGCCGAGCCTTGCTGATCAGATGTTCCAGACTGCGCTCGCGTTGGCGAGCGGATAAGCTAGTTATAGTGTCGAAAAACTGTTGTTCAAGGTTGTCGGCCTCAATCAGCCATTCCTTTTCTGCCAGTGCGCGCAGCAAACGGCCCTGCTCAGTCCCGTGCCATCGCGCTATCAACTGTAACGACCGAAGGTTCGGATTCTTTTGCCTGGCCTCGATAAGAGCGACCAGCAGTTGTGCGTTGGATTGGTCTTCTGCAGCGAAATGGCTGGCATTTTCGACCTTTTCCGCCAATTCGGGGTGATGCAGCAAGGTTCTCAGTGCGGCCTGCATGGGCGGCTCGACGGCGGTGGGGACGCGCGGCGTGCGAGGTTCGAAGTCCTGGCGCTTGCCTTTTTTGCCCCAGGATTTGTTGTCCCATTTTTTTTGATTCGGACCGCCGGTTTTCTTCTGCGTCCATTCCTGTTGAGGCTCGTAACCGCCTTGTGGCTGGTAATCGGCAAAATCAGGCATGGCGTCGTAGTCGACATACGGGTCGTAACTCGGTGGCGCCTCTGCCGGCGCGCTCTGCACCAGCTGGCTGACGGCCTCGCCGGTCAGCCCGGTAATTTCGGTCAGGCGCTGACGCATCAGAATACGCAGGTTCGCGCCGGGCACCTTGTCGATCAATGGCGCCGCGAGGGTGGCCATGTGCGCCTTGCCCTCCAGCGAGCGCGGGTCGGACTCTTTGGTCAGTTGCTCGAAAAAATAATCGGCCAGCGGCTGCGCGTGCTGATTGATACGTGCCTTGAACGCATCGGTGCCCTCGGAGCGCACCAGCGTGTCCGGGTCTTCGCCCTCGGGAAGAAACAGAAAGCGCGCCCGGCGTCCGTCCTGCAGGTTCGACAGGGTCGCTTCCAGTGCCCGCCACGCGGCGTTACGCCCGGCCTGATCGCCGTCGAAGCAGAACAGCACGTTAGGCACGACCCTGAACAGGCGCTTCAAGTGCTCTTCGCTGGTCGCAGTACCCAGCGTCGCCACGGCATTGCGCAAGCCTTGCTGGGCCAGGGCGATGACGTCCATGTAGCCTTCGACGACGATGATTTCATCGAGGTTGCGATTGAATTTGCGCGCCTCGAACAGCCCGTACAGCTCCTGACCCTTGTGGAAAACCGGTGTTTCCGGGGAGTTCAGGTACTTGGGTTTGTCATCACCCAGTACGCGGCCGCCAAAGGCAATGACGCGCCCGCGTGAATCGCGAATCGGAAACATCACCCGGTCGCGGAAGCGGTCGTAGCGTTTGCCGGTTTCGGCGTTCTCGATCAGCAGGCCGGCATCGATCATCACCTTTTGCTGCAATGAGTCGCTGCTCAGGTGCTTGTACAGGTTGTCCCAGCCGGGAGGGGCGAAGCCCAGGCCAAAGTCCCTGGCGATTTCGCCGGACAGCCCGCGGCCCTTGAGGTAATCCACCGCAGCCTTGCGTGACGGGTGGCTTTTCAGGGCCTGACGGTAGAACTCGGCTGCGGCGGTCAGCAGCGGGTAGAGCGGGGAATCGGTCGGTTGCCGGGGCTTCTGGCCTTTTACGCTCTGTTCGCGGGGCACTTCCATGCCGGCGGCCTTGGCCAGGTCCTCGACGGCCTGGGGGAAGTCCAGGTTGTCGTGGTCCATGATGAAGCCGAGCGCGTTGCCACCTGCGCCGCAACCGAAACAGTAATAGAACTGCTTGTCCGGGCTGACGCTGAAAGACGGTGTTTTCTCTTTGTGGAACGGACAGCACGCGGTGTAATTCTTCCCGGCTTTCTTGAGCTGCACGCGCGAGCTGACAACATCGACTATATCGGTGCGGTTCAGAAGGTCGTCGATAAAGCTCTGGGGAATCAGCCCGGCCATGGCGTTCTCATCATTCAAGCGTGGTGCAAAAGTATCGGATGACTCTACGAGCGTTCCGTCAGCCTGTCAGCCGTCTTTTTGAAGACGTTGGCAATAAACGGGCACGTCTTTGCATCCGAAGGACGGTGTTGGCCTGAAAGGGATAAAGCTTGATCCCGCGAGTGGATCAGAAAGGCCGCAAGCTTCGTTGTCCACGAGAAGTGGTCAGAGCCTGAAGGCACGGAAGACGCTGCCTTGGCTGAGCTTCTTGCGAAGTCATCAAGGCATACTCGTCTGTTCATCGGTCGATGTGCTGCCCGAGTGGGCATGACCGATGTAGCCTGTGAACAGGCTGGACGTGCTTGACTGACATATCCGAGTCGCATCGGCGGCCTGGACAGGATCAATCAATAAAGCGAACGCAAAACAGCGAAGCTGTAACTGCCGACAGCCCGGCTGGTTGGCCGGGCAAGGCAGAAGCTTGCGACGAAGGTCTGTAAATTAATACAGACGAACGGCGCGGCGCTGTTCGCGCTGGACTTTCTTGGCGTGGCGTTTGACAGCAGCTGCTGCCTTGCGCTTACGCTCCGAAGTCGGCTTCTCGTAAAATTCGCGGCTACGAACTTCAGCCAGAACACCGGCTTTTTCGCAGGAGCGCTTGAAACGACGCAGAGCTACGTCGAAGGGTTCGTTCTCTTTAACTTTGACGGCTGGCATCCAGAGCTACCTTCATTCATTACCGGGGTCAACGCTCAGTGCAAACACTGCACAAAAGTACGTCGGTTTTTAAGGGTTGCGGATGTTAACCCCTCATTGAGAGGAATGCAAAGCCTCTGATCGAAAACCGCTGGTCGGCACCTCGGTCGGCGACTATTATGCGCGCCTTCAAATCTGCCCCCTACAAGGCGCAACCCCATGCTAGTACTGGGATTAGAAACCTCCTGCGACGAAACCGGCGTCGCATTGTACGACAGCGAACGCGGTTTGCTTGCGGACGCATTATTCAGCCAGATCGACCTGCATCGTGCCTATGGCGGTGTGGTGCCGGAGCTGGCTTCACGCGATCACGTCAAGCGCATGCTGCCCCTTATTCGCCAGACACTGGCCGAGGCGGACTGCGTGGCCACGGATATCGACGCCATTGCCTACACGGCCGGCCCTGGATTGGTCGGCGCCTTGCTGGTCGGCGCTTCGTGCGCTCAGGCGCTGGCATTCGCCTGGGATATCCCGGCGCTGGGCGTGCATCACATGGAAGGTCATCTGCTGGCGCCTATGCTGGAAGAAAACCCGCCACAGTTCCCGTTCGTCGCCTTGCTGGTGTCCGGCGGTCATACGCAGCTGGTGCGCGTCGACGGCATCGGTCAGTACGAGCTGCTGGGCGAGACCCTGGATGATGCCGCAGGCGAGGCCTTCGACAAGACCGCGAAGATGATGGGCATGCAGTACCCCGGCGGCCCGGAGATTTCAAAGGCGGCCATGCAGGGCGTGGCGGGGCGCTTTGTCTTCCCTCGGCCGATGACTGATCGGCCCGGGCTGGAATTCAGCTTCAGCGGCCTGAAAACCTCAGCGCTCAACACCTGGCAGCAATGCCGGAACGCTGGAGACGACAGTGAGCAAACCCGCTGCGACATCGCTCTGGCCTTCCAGCAGGCGGTAGTGGAGACTTTGACCATCAAGTGCAAGCGCGCGCTCAAGCAGACCGGCCTCAAGAGCCTGGTGATTGCCGGTGGCGTGAGCGCCAACAAGGCACTGCGCGCCTCGCTGGAAAGCATGCTTGGCGACTTGCGCGGGCATGTCTATTACGCACGGCCCGAGTTTTGTACCGATAACGGCGCCATGATTGCGTTTGCCGGTTGTCAGCGTTTGCAGGCCGGACAGAAGGAAGATTTGAGCATCAGCGTGCAGGCGCGCTGGCCCATGGAGCAGTTGTCGGGGCTGTGACGGCAGGCGAGGCGGGTTGCGCCTCAGAAATGTCGTTCGCGCCCGGCGAGCAGGTCGCGTAGATTGCCGCGATGGCGCCAGACGATGAGCAGGGTCAACACGCTCATCGGCAGCAACGCATGAGGCTCCTGCCACGCCAGTAATGGCAGGGTCAGGGGTGTGGCGATCAGGGCTGCGAGCGAGCTGGTGCGGGTCAGGTACAGCGTCAGCAGCCAGGCGACTATCGCCAGGGCGGCGGCAGGCGGATACAGGCCCAGCAGCACACCCGCGGCGGTCGCTACGCCTTTGCCGCCGCGAAAGCGGAAGTACAACGGGAACAGATGACCCAGCACTGCACACACGCCGATCCAGCCCTGCTGTGCGGTGTCCATGTTCCAGGCGCTGGCGATCAGGATCGGCACCAGGCCTTTGCAGAGGTCGCCGAACAGGGTCAGGATGGCGAGTTTTTTTCCGGCCAGACGCAGCATGTTGGTCGCGCCAGCATTGCCGGAGCCACTGGCGCGCGGGTCCGGCCTGCCGCTCAGGCGGCTGAGCAGAATGGCGAAGGACAGCGAGCCAAGCAGGTAGGCGAAGGTGGCCAGTAACCAAAACATGCGAACCATTCCGGGCGAGGATGCCCTGATTCTAACGGCGCATCGCGCCCTTGTCGTGCAGTGGAGAGTAGTGCTTGGACAGAGTTTTCATCGAGGGCCTTGAGGTCGATACGGTCATTGGCGCCTATGACTGGGAGCGCGGCATTCGTCAGTGCCTGCGTCTTGACCTCAGCTTCGCCTGGGACAATCGCCCCGCAGCTGCTGGGGATGATCTGAGCAAGGCTCTCGACTACGCCAGTGTTTCGACACGTATTCAGGCATTCGCCGAGCAGGCACAGTTCCAGCTGGTGGAGACCTTCGCCGAGCGACTGGCTGAAGTGCTGATGGGTGAATTCAATATTCCCTGGCTGCGCCTGAAACTGACCAAGCCCGGTGCTGTAGCGGCCGCTGCCGGTGTGGGCGTGGAGATCGAGCGCGGATGTCGCTGACGCGGATTTTCCTCGGCCTGGGGAGCAACATCGAGCGCGAGCGCCACTTGGTAGCGGGGCTTGATGCGCTGGATGGCTTCCTGACCGACCTGAGCTGTTCGCCGGTTTTTGAAAGCCATGCCGTGGGTATCAAGAGCGGGCCGTTCTTCAACCTCGTGGTGTCGGCGCTGACCGATCTGCCCTTGATGGAACTGGATCGGCGCCTGAAATTCATCGAAGCGGACAATGGCCGCTACGCCCCGGATCGCAAAGGGTTGCCGCTGGATATCGATGTGCTGCTGTATGGCGAGCAGGTCGGTAATTTCGACGGGTTGATTCTGCCGAGGGCGGAAATCTTAAAGAATGCCTTCGTGCTGCGCCCATTGGCGTTGATCGCCCCTGAACGTCTGCATCCTGGTGTAGGGATTGCCTTCAGCAAACTTTGGGCTGATGCGCAGATTGATCAGCAGCTTTGGCCGGTGGCGTTCGAGTGGCGCGGGCTGGCACTGACGCCTGAGGATTTGCTGCGTAGCTGAGCGTGTCCGCGCCTTCCCGCTCTAACGCTTCTCGTGCCAAGGCTGAAGATCGGACGCAGAGCGTCCAGGGCTGCGCTACCACGCGGAGCGTGGGAGCGATAACCGTGCACAAGAGGCTGTCAGGCGATGTGCTCAGCCTTGTAGGTTTTCAGCGCCTTCAAACGCTCGTTTTTCAGCGCATCACCCAGTTCCTTGCCCTTCAGACCCTGTTCCAGCAGCGGCTGTACTGATACCGCGCGTGCGGCCTCGGCTGCGCCGCGCAGGTAACCGGCCTGTGGATAACTGCGTTGTTCAAAGCCGTGACGTCCTCTCGCGTCCATCTCGCACGCCGCAATGAACTCTTCAAAACGCTGCGGGCGGCGGTAGACGTCGAAGCTTTGCAGCAGCTCCAGCAGGGTCGAGGGTTTCAGCTCCAGCGCTCGGTGGCCGTGCGTGTGGTACTGGCCGACCAGCAGCGCCAGTTCCTGGCAGTCCCTGGGTACACGAAAACGCTCGTTCACCACTTTTATCAGGCGCAGGCCGGTGTGCTCATGGGCGATGTGCCTTGGCCATTCGGCTTCCGGCGTCAGCCCTTTGCCGAGGTCGTGCAGCAGGCAGGCCCAGCGCACCGTTAGCGGGTGTTTGTGGCGTGCGGACTGTTCGAGGACGCTGAGCACGTGTACACCGGTGTCTATTTCCGGGTGATGCGCCGCCGGCTGCGGTACGCCAAACAACGCTTCGACCTCCGGCATCAGCTCCTTGAGCGCGCCGCAATCGTGCAGCACCTGAATGAACACCTGAGGCTGTTCCTCCATGAGTGCGCGAGAGATCTCTTTCCAGCTTCGCTCGGCAGTCAGCGCCTTGAGTTCGCCCGATTCACTGAGCTGTCGCATCAGCCCAAGGGTCTCGGGGGCAATGGTAAAACCGTAACCGGCGTAACGTGCGGCGAATCGGGCCACGCGCAAGACCCTGAGCGGATCTTCGGCGAATGCGGGGGAAACGTGACGCAATATCCGCGCTTCCAGGTCCTTCTGGCCGTTGTAGGGATCGGTTAAATTACCGTCCTTGTCTTCCGCCATGGCGTTGATCGTCAGGTCACGCCGAATCAAATCCTGCTCAAGCGTCACCTCGGGGCTGGCGTGGAAAACAAAGCCTCCGTAGCCCACGCCGCTCTTGCGCTCGGTGCGCGCCAGCGCGTATTCCTCATTGGTCAGCGGATGCAGAAACACCGGGAAATCTGTACCGACCGGACGATAGCCCTTGATCAGCATGTCCTCGGTGCTTGCGCCGACCACGACCCAGTCGATGTCCGTGACAGGTTGACCCAGAAGACGGTCGCGTACAGCACCGCCCACTTTATAAATCTGCATAAAAAACCTCCGTAAGCGCGACAGGATAAACCTTGTGCCGTGCTTGCGGAGGCTAAAGCTGAATGAATAGGCGTTTTAAGCGCTATTGCCCTGGCGCTTAAAGGTGGACGACCGCCATATCAAGCCGGGGATATTCACTGTCGGCATGCTCGCCTTTTGGGGGGACGTGATGGGTCTTGACCACTTGATCGCCCTGCAAGGTTTCCAGGTGGATGTCAAAGCCCCACAGCCGGTGCAGGTGTTTGAGCACCTCGTCTGTCGATTCTCCGAGCGGTTTGCGATTGTGCTGTTGGTGGCGCAGGGTCAGCGAACGGTCGCCTCGGCGGTCGATGCTGTAGATCTGCACATTGGGCTCCCGATTGCCCAGGTTGTACTGCGCAGCAAGTATTTCGCGGATGGTCCGATAACCGTTTTCATCATGAATGGCGGGCACCAGCAAGTCATCCTGCTGGTCGTCGTCCATGATGCTGAACAGTTTCAGGTCGCGAATCACCTTGGGCGACAGGTACTGGAGAATGAAGCTCTCGTCCTTGAAGCTGGTCATCGCAAACTTGATCGCCGTCAGCCAGTCAGTGCCGGCGATTTCCGGAAACCACTGCCGGTCTTCATCGGTAGGGTTTTCGCACATCCGGCGGATGTCCTGATACATGGCAAAGCCCAGCGCGTAGGGATTGATGCCGCTGTAGTAGGGGCTGTCAAAACCGGGCTGGAAAATCACGCTGGTGTGCGACTGCAGGAACTCCATCATGAAGCCGTCAGTGACCAGCCCTTCGTCGTACAGGTCATTCATCAGCGTGTAATGCCAGAACGTCGCCCAGCCTTCGTTCATCACCTGGGTCTGGCGCTGTGGATAGAAGTACTGCGCGATCTTGCGCACGATGCGCACCACTTCACGCTGCCAGGGCTCCAGCAGCGGGGCGTGTTTCTCGATGAAATAGAGAATGTTTTCCTGCGGCTCGGCCGGGAAGCGTGCATTGTCTTCCTTGCTGCTTTTGTCGGCATTTTTCGGGATCGTGCGCCAAAGATCATTGATCTGCCGCTGAAGGTGCTCCTCACGGTCCTTCTGCCGACGGCGCTCCTCTTCGGCGGAAATCGGGTACGGGCGCTTGTAGCGATCCACACCGTAGTTCATCAACGCATGGCAGGAGTCGAGCAAGTCCTCCACGGCATCGATGCCATGGCGCTCCTCGCACTGCATGATGTACTGCTTGGCGAACACCAGGTAATCGATGATCGAGCTGGCGTCGGTCCAGGTCCGAAACAGGTAGTTGCCCTTGAAGAAACTGTTGTGGCCATAGCACGCATGGGCCACGACCAGCGCCTGCATGCAGATGGTGTTTTCTTCCATCAGGTAGGCAATACACGGGTCCGAGTTGATGACGATCTCGTAGGCCAGGCCCATCTGGCCGCGAGAATAGGACTTTTCAGTGCTGAGGAAGTGTTTGCCGTAGGACCAATGGTGATAGCCCAGCGGCATGCCCACCGAAGCATAGGCGTCCATCATCTGCTCGGCCGTGATCACTTCGATCTGGTTGGGGTAAGTATCCAGCGCATACCGCTCGGCAATCCTGCCGATTTCGCGGTCGTAGGCGCGGATCAGTTCGAATGTCCACTCTGACCCCGTGGAAAGGGGTTGGCGCTTCTGCTCTCTGGCGGTCATGACACTAACCTTCGCTGAAAGAGTTCGCGGAATACCGGATAGATATCACCGGCAGAGACCAGCTGTTGCTGGGCAAACGTGTCGGCAAAATCTTCACCGATGCGTTCGTATTCATACCACAAGGCCTGGTGCTCGCGCGGCGTGATTTCCACGTACGTGTAGTACTGCACGAAAGGCATGATCTGTTTGGTGAGAATTTCCCGGCAGATGGGCGAATCGTCGTTCCAGTTGTCGCCATCCGACGCCTGTGCCGCGTAGATATTCCAGTCACTGCTCGGGTAGCGTGCGGCCATGATTTCCTGCATCAGTTTCAAGGCGCTGGAAACGATGGTGCCGCCGGTTTCCCGGGAATAGAAAAACTCTTCCTCGTCCACTTCGCGGGCGCTGGTGTGGTGACGAATGAAGACCACGTCGATCTTGTCGTAGTTACGTTTGAGGAACAGGTACAGCAGAATGAAAAAGCGCTTGGCGATGTCCTTGGTCGCTTGGGTCATGGAGCCAGAGACGTCCATCAGGCAAAACATGACCGCTTTGGAGCTGGGGTTGGGTTGCTTGACCAGCAGGTTGTACTTGAGGTCGAAGGTGTCGAGGTAGGGCACACGACGGATGCGTGCTTTCAGTCGGTCGATCTCTACTTCCAGTTCCTGAATATCACCGAAGTTATCCGGCTCTTCACGCTTCATGCGCTCAAGCTCGGTAGTGGCCTCCCTGAGTTTCGCGCGACTGCTGCCGGACAGCGCAATGCGCCGTGCATGCGCCGAGCGCAGGGTACGGATGATGTTGATCCGCGACGGGTTGCCTTCGTTACTGATCCCGGCACGCACGGTCTTGAAGGTGTCGGTGCCGGTCAGGTTGCGCTTGACCAGGTTCGGCAGCTCAAGGTCTTCGAACATGAACTCGAGAAACTCTTCCTGAGTGATCTGAAACGAAAACTCATCCATTCCTTCGCCGGAATTGCCCGCCTTGCCGGGGCCCTTGCCGCCACCGCCGCCTTGAGGGCGGGCGATGTGCTCACCTGTGGTGAACTCCTTATTGCCAGGATGAACAACGGTCTGCTTGCCGCCGCGACCGTGGTGCAGGACCGGTTCGTCGATGTCACGCCCGGGAATGCTGATCTGCTCGCCGTGTTCCATATCAGTGATGGAGCGACGGCTGACTGCTTCCTCCACTGCTTTCTTGATGTGGTCACGGTAACGCCGCAGAAACCGCTGCCGGTTTACCGTGCTCTTGTTCTTGCCGTTGAGACGTCGGTCGATCACATAGCTCATAGGCTCCTCCGGGGAGCTTCAAGTTGTAAGCATCAAGCTGCAGGCGAGCATGCGATCAATCCCGAGCCCGGGTCTCGATCGCTTTTCGCCTGCAGCTGATAGCTTGAAGCTTGCAGCTGCTTTACTGCGATTTCCGCACGCGCAGATACCATTCGGAAAGCAGACGTACCTGCTTGTCCGTGTAGCCCCTCTCGACCATTCGTGTCACGAAGTCGTTGTGCTTCTGCTGATCCTCTTTGCTGGCCTTGGCATTGAAGCTGATGACGGGCAGGAGATCCTCGGTGTTGGAGAACATTTTCTTCTCGATCACCACCCGCAGCTTCTCGTAGCTGAGCCAGGTCGGATTCTTGCCATTGTTGTTGGCGCGGGCACGCAGCACGAAGTTGACGATTTCGTTGCGGAAATCTTTCGGGTTGCTGATGCCAGCCGGTTTCTCGATCTTTTCCAGCTCCTCGTTCAAGGCCACGCGGTTGAGGATCTCGCCGGTTTCCGGATCGCGGTATTCCTGATCCTGAATCCAGAAGTCCGCATACAGCACGTAGCGGTCGAAAATGTTCTGACCGTACTCGCTGTAGGATTCCAGATACGCCGTCTGGATTTCCTTGCCGATGAACTCGATATAGCGCGGTGCCAGGTATTCCTTGATAAAGCGCAGATAGCGTTCGCGCGTTTCGGCAGGGAATTGCTCCTGTTCGATCTGCTGTTCCAGTACGTAAAGCAGATGCACCGGGTTGGCCGCGATTTCGTGCGGATCGAAGTTGAAGACCTTGGACAGAATCTTGAACGCGAAGCGGGTCGACAGGCCATTCATGCCTTCGTCGACGCCCGCGCTGTCGCGGTATTCCTGAATCGACTTGGCTTTCGGGTCGGTGTCTTTCAGGTTCTCGCCGTCATACACGCGCATCTTGGAGTAGATGTTGGAGTTGTCCGGCTCCTTGAGGCGCGACAGCGTGGTGAACTGCGCGAGCATTTTCAGAGTGTCCGGCGCGCAATGCGCCTTGGACAGCGAACTGTTGAACAGCAGCTTGTCGTAAATCTTGATCTCGTCGCTGACACGCAGGCAGTACGGCACCTTCACGATGTAGATACGGTCGATGAAGGCTTCGTTGTTCTTGTTGTTGCGGAAGCTGTGCCATTCCGATTCGTTGGAGTGCGCCAGCAGGATACCGTTGAACGGTATCGCGCCCAGCCCTTCGGTACTGTTGTAGTTGCCTTCCTGGGTTGCGGTGAGCAGCGGGTGAAGGACCTTGATCGGCGCCTTGAACATCTCGACGAATTCCATCAGGCCCTGGTTGGCCCGGCACAGCGCGCCCGAGTAGCTATAGGCATCGGCGTCGTTCTGCGGGAATTCTTCCAGTTTGCGGATATCCACCTTGCCGACCAGCGCAGAGATGTCCTGGTTGTTTTCATCGCCGGGTTCGGTTTTCGCCACGGCAATCTGATTGAGAATAGAAGGGTAGAGCTTCACGACCTTGAACTGGCTGATATCACCGCCGAATTCGGCCAGGCGTTTGGTTGCCCAGGGCGACATGATGGTGCTCAGGTAGCGTCGCGGAATCCCGAAGTCTTCTTCGAGAATCGCACCGTCCTCGGTGGCGTTGAACAAGCCCAAGGGCGATTCGAAGACGGGCGAGCCCTTGATGGCGTAGAACGGTACTTTTTCGATCAGTTGCTTGAGTTTTTCCGCCAGGGACGATTTACCGCCGCCCACCGGGCCGAGCAGATACAGGATTTGCTTCTTCTCTTCCAGGCCTTGGGCGGCATGGCGGAAATACGAAACGATCTGGTCGATGCATTCTTCCATCCCGTGGAAGTCGGCAAAGGCCGGATAGCGACGTATGACCTTGTTGGAGAAAATGCGCGACAGCCTGGAGTTGGTGGAGGTATCCACCAGTTCAGGTTCGCCTATAGCCAGCAGAAGGCGTTCTGCGGCAGAGGCATAGGCGCTGCGATCCTGTTTGCAGAGCTCCAGATACTCCTGTAGCGAGAGCTCTTCTTGCCTCGTGCTTTCGAAGCGTTGTTGGAAGTGGCTGAATATACTCATGACGTCACCTCGCTCGATACGTGGAGCCGGCGGCGGATCGTCAGTCGATGCTGGCAACAACCGTAGCACTACGGCTGCTGTTTCCCCCCAGAACACCTTAAAAGTAACTACCGATGACCCACGCGCCGGTGTACCGGCTCTCCCCTGAATACGGATGGCCTAGGCTAAGGATAGTTCGGATTCGGAAAGATAAAGAAGGGATGCGCGAGAAGAGGGGGTGACCGTTCGTCAGATGGCTCGCGAGCCCGCGTAGAACGCGGGATCAGCTGTCATAAAAATATTTTCTATCAGCCTTGCACGGTTTCTTGCGGGTAAGTGGCGCGCCACAGCTCGAAACCACCGTCAACGCTGTACACATCGGAGAAACCCTGGCCGACCAGATAAGCTGCAGCGCTCTGGCTGGAGTTGCCGTGGTAACAGACGACCACCAACGGCTTGTCCAGGTCGGCCTCGCGGATGAAGTCGGCGATCGAGTGGTTGTCCAGATGCACGGAATCGGGAATGTGATTGCTCTGAAAAGCCTGTGGATCCCGAACATCGACCAGCACGGCGCCTTGCTCGCGCAGAGCCTGCGCCTGTTCAGGTGGGATACGTTTGAATTCAGTCATTGCCTGGGCTCCTGAGCCTGAGGTTACGAAAGGGGAGTAGCGCCGGGTTGCACGCGGGTAACAAGCCCGTCGGCGGCATTGCCGATAGCATCGCAATTGCACTGATGACGTTCAAGCGTATCGACATTGAGCAGCGTCATCGAGCCGCCCCAGACACATCCGCTGTCGAGGGCAAAGACGTCCGGTTCGTCGCAGCGACCTTCCAGTGCAGCCCAGTGGCCGAAAATGATTTTCACGTCTCGGGTCTTGCGGCTCTGATGGCTGAACCAGGGTGCGTAGCCAGGTATCGCGGTGCCGACCCCTTCCTTGCTCTTCAGGTCGAGCTTGCCGTCGCTGGTGCAGAAGCGCATGCGGGTGAAGTAGTTGGTGATGACCCGCATGCGCGTCACGCCTTGCAGGTCGTTGTCCCACTTGGCTGGTTCATTGCCGTACATGCCGTCGAGAAAGGCGCCGTACAACTGATCGTCCTGCAGCGCGTGCTCGACTTCGGCGGCGTGCTTCAAGGCTTTTTTCAGCGTCCACTGCGGCGCGATACCGGCATGCACCATAGCGACATTGCGTTCTGCATCGTAATGCATGAGCTTTTGCCGGCGTACCCAGCCGAGCAGGTCGTCGCGGTCAGGCGCTTCAAGGATTTCAAGCAGCGTGTCGCCTTTCTTCAGCAGCTCTTTTTTACGGGCCACTGCCAGCAGGTGCAGGTCATGATTGCCGAGCACGCACACCAGCGATTCGCGGATGCTGTACAGATAGCGAAGCGTTTCCAGCGATTGCGGGCCACGATTGACGAGGTCGCCCACCAGCCAGAGGCGATCCTGCTCCGGGTTGAAGTGGACGTGCTCGAGCAGGCATTGCAGAGGTTCAAGGCAGCCTTGCAGGTCACCCACGGCGTACACTGCCATCAGTGCAGCGAGCCCGGAACGGCCAGACGGAAAGGCTCGATAACGGCATCGAAGCGTTTGCCGTCTTCGGCAAGCATCTGGTAGGTGCCCTGCATATTGCCGACTTTGGTGGTCATGACCGTACCACTGCTGTAGGTATGGCTTTGGCCGACCTTGATCAGTGGCTGCTGGCCAACCACGCCTTCGCCCCGTACTTCCTCGACATTGCCATCACCGTCGGTAATGACCCAGTGCCGCGACAGCAGCCGGGCAGGCAACTCGCCGTTGTTGTGCACGGTGATGGTGTAGGCGAAAGCGAAGCGGTTCTGCTCGGGTTGTGACTGTTCCGAGAGGAAGCGTGTGACGACGCTGACGTCGACCTTGTAACGAGAATCGGGCATGCAATAGGCCTTGAAATCCATAGCTGCGAAAAAGGGCGTGTGCGGCAGGTAGATCAGTCTAGGACAAGTAAGCGGAAAATGAAGACCGAGCCTGCCGTTTACTTGTCCCCAGGGTTCACTCGGTCACAACTTTTTCGCTGAGAGTGTCTGCCAGACGAACGAATGCAGCCAGATCGAGCTGCTCGGGACGCAAGCTGCCGTCTACTCCGGAAGCGGTAATCTCGTCGCTGGTCAACAGCAGCTTGAGCGTGTTGCGCAGGGTCTTGCGACGCTGGTTGAACGCTTCACGCACGATGCGCTCCAGCACACGGTGATCCTTGGCAGGGTGCGGCAGTGTTTCATAAGGGACGAGGCGCACAATGGCCGAGTCCACTTTCGGCGGCGGGTTGAACGCACCCGGTCCGACGTTGAACAGGTGTTCCACGCGGCAATGGTACTGAACCATGATCGACAGGCGGCCCCAGTCGCCACCGCCGGGTCCGGCAGCCATGCGCTCGACCACTTCCTTTTGCAGCATGAAGTGCATGTCGCGGATCAGGCTGGCGTTCTGCAAGAGGTGAAAAATCAGCGGTGTCGAGATGTTGTACGGCAGGTTGCCCACCACCCGCAGGCTGCGCGGTTCGGCGCCGAGGGTGTTGAAATCGAACTTCAGCGCGTCGCCCTGATGCAGGTTGAAGTTCGGCTTGTTGGCGAACTGACCGTTCAGGATCGGGATCAGGTCCTTGTCCAGCTCGACCACGTCCAGCTGAGCGCCGCTGTCGAGCAGGCCCTCGGTCAGTGCACCCTGGCCCGGCCCGATTTCCAGCAGTCGGTCTTCAGGTTTGGCACGGATGGCGCGCAGGATCTTGTCGATAACGCCTGCATCGTGCAGGAAGTTCTGCCCGAAGCGCTTGCGCGCCCGGTGTTGGTATTGCTCGGTCATGAATGGGTCTCGGCCATCTGGTAGGCGGTTTGCAGTGCGACGTGCAGGCTGCCGGTGTCGATGTTTGCGGTGCCAGCCAGGTCCAGCGCCGTGCCGTGATCGACAGAGGTGCGGATGATTGGCAGGCCGAGCGTCACATTGACCGCTGCGCCGAAACCTTTGTACTTCAGCACGGGCAGGCCCTGATCGTGGTACATCGCCAGCACTGCGTCGCAGTGCTCCAGATATTTGGGGGTAAACAGAGTGTCTGCAGGCAGCGGGCCGCGCAAGTCCAGGCCTTCGCTGCGCAGGCGCTCCAGAGCAGGTTCGATGATGTCGATTTCCTCACGACCCAGATGCCCGCTTTCGCCGGCATGAGGATTGAGGCCGCAGACCAGAATGCGTGGGTGGGCAATGCCGAACTTGTTGACCAGATCGGCGTGCAGGATGTGTGTCACGCGCTCCAGACGATCCGCTGTGATGGCGTCGGCCACATCGCGCAACGGCAGGTGAGTGGTCACCAGTGCTACGCGCAGGTCGCCGGTCGCCAGCATCATCACTACCTGTTCGGTGTGAGTCAGTTCAGCGAGAAATTCGGTGTGTCCGGAAAACGCGATACCGCCGTCGTTGATCACGCCTTTGTGCACCGGGGCGGTGATCATGCCGCTGAACAGCCCATCCAGGCAGCCCTGGCCCGCGCGAGTCAGGGTTTCCAGGACGAATGCAGCATTGGCCTTGTTCAGCACGCCGGTTTCCACCGGAGCAGCCAGTGGCGTGTCCCAGACATACAGACTGCCGGCAGGTGCAGGCAGGTCGGGAAGCGCGTCGGGCGTGACTGAGATCAGACTGACCGCCACACCCAGTTGCGCGGCCCGCTCAAGGAGCAGGTCACGGCTGGTGATGGCAATCAGGGGGTATGGCTGAGGCTGCGTGGCGAGCAGCAGGCAAAGGTCGGGACCTATGCCGGCCGGCTCGCCGGGTGTCAGTGCGAAACGCTTGGGTTTCACTGTGCAGCCTGGGTCGCGCCAGGGAGTTTGATTTCAACGTAGGCTTCGTCGCGAATCTGACGCAGCCAGGTTTGCAGCTCTTCGTCGTACTTGCGGTTACGCAATACGTTCAGCGCCTGCTGTTCACGAGCCTGATCGGTAGCGTCCGTTGAGCGACGACCGAGTACTTCGAGAACATGCCAGCCATATTGGGTCTGGAACGGTTTGGACAATTCGCCTTGTGGCGTTTCGCTCATGACCTGACGGAATTCCGGAACCAGAGAGTTGGGATCAACCCAGTTCAGATCGCCGCCATTGAGCGCAGAACCCGGATCTTCCGAAAAGCTTTTCGCCAGCTCGGCGAAATCTTCGCCGTTCTGGATGCGGTCGTAGATCTTCTGGGCAAGACGCTTGGTCTCTGCCTCGTTACGAATTTCGCTTGGCTTGATCAGGATATGACGCACATGGACTTCATCACGCATTTGCGCCTGACCCTGGCCGCCACGCTTTTCCAGCAGCTTGAGAATGATGAAACCGCCCGGCGTACGTGCAGGAGGTGTCACGTCACCGACAGGCATCGAGCTGAGCATGTCACCGAACGGCGGTGGCAGTTGTGCAGCCTTGCGCCAGCCCATGTCGCCGCCTTCCAGTGCGTTTTCGCTGGACGAGGAGGTGGCTGCGAGCCGGGTGAAGTCAGCACCTTTCTTCAGCTGGTCGTAGATACCCTTGGCCTTGGCCGCTGCAGCCTGGATGGCGTCCGAAGAAGCGCTGTCAGGCGTAGCGATCAGAATGTTGGCCAGGTGAAACTCTTCAGACAACTGAGCCTTGCCCAGATCGGAGGCGAGGAAGTTCTTCACCTCCTGCTGGGACACCTGGATACGTTCGGCCACCCGGCGCTGACGCACGCGGCTGATGATCATTTCCCGGCGCACCTGTTCGCGCGCATCGTTATAGGACAGACCGTCATGCGCCAGCGCGGCGCGGAATTGATCAACGCTCATGTTGTTGCGCTGGGCAATAGTGCCAATGGCCTGATTCAACTCGTCGTCGGAGACGCGAATGCCAGAGCGTTCGCCCATCTGCAACTGCAGGTTTTCCAGGATCAGACGATCCAGAACCTGTGGTTGCAGGGCTTCTGCAGGCGGTACACCAGAACCACGCTTGGCAATGGTCTGCTGAACTTCACGTACACGTTGGTCCATCTGGCTTTTCATGATCACGTCGTTGTCGACGATAGCCACGACACTGTCCAGAGGTTGAACCGCAGCATGCACTGCACCGCTCAGGAGTAACGCGCCCAGCATCAGCGGGCGCAGACAATCAGAAAGCTTGGTCTTCACGTTCACGATAACCTTGAATGCCTTTGTCGAGGAAGCTGTCTACCTTGGCGCCAGTGACACCGCCGAGCCCCTTCAACACGATTTGTAGGAATATGCCGCGGTCGCCTTTCTCGTTCTGAGGTGCTGCCTGGCTGAACTCGTCGTAGTCGATCCAGTAGCGATTGACCAGACGCATTTTCCAGCAGCAGTTGTCGTACTCGAATCCGCCGAAAGCTTCGATGGTGCGTTCACGGTTGTAGTCATACTGCCAGCGGCTGATCAGGCTCCACTGCGGCACGATCGGCCAGATGACCGAGAAATCGTGCTGCTGAATCTTGTAGTAGTCCTTCACATAGTTTGGCGAACCCGGGGTGCCGTAGTCGCCACCACCCACGACCCAGCGGCCGGTGCTTTCGTCGTAACGAATCTGGTCGTTGCGATAGCGGTAGCCAAGGTTGACGACCTTGTTCGGGTTGTCTTCAGGCTGGTAGTGGAACATTGCGCTGCCCGAACGGGTGCTTCGGCTGTCCGGATCCCAGTTGAAATCGGAGTTGAAGCGCCAGTCGCGGTTGAAGCGGTATTCGTATTCCAGTGCATAAGGCGAAACGTTGGAGCGCGCATCATCACGATCCGCGAACACCACGCCCGGCAACTGCACCTTGCGGTCTTCGAAATACAGCGCCTGACCGATGCTGAAGCGTTGACGTTCGAAGCCGTTTTCCTCGATCCAGCGGTTGGTGACGCCCAGCGACAGCTTGTTCTCGTCGCCGATGCGGTCGGAACCGGTGAAGCGGTTGTCACGGAACAGCGAAGCGAAGTTGAAGGTGCTTTCGCTGGTGTCGAATACCGGGATGTCGGTCTGGTCTTTCTCTGGAACATAGAGATAGAACAGGCGCGGCTCCAGGGTCTGGCGATAATCCTTGCCGAACCAGTTGGTATTGCGGTCGAAGTACAGGCCGCTGTCGACGCTGAAGATCGGCACGCTGCGGCTTTGGCTGCTGCTGTACTCTTCGCCGGCCAGGAGCGTGTTTTTGCCCTGGCTGTCGAGATCCAGATCGTATTGCGTGTAGACATACTTCAGCTTCGGCGTCAGGAAGCCATAGGTCCAGTTCATCGGCAGGCTGACCGACGGTGCCAGGTTCAGACGATCGCCGTTGGCGCGAGCCAGGCCGGCGATGTTGTTGTCCAGGCGTGTCTCGGAGTTGCCGTCTTCATCGATGAACGCGCCGCTGCGCAGGTCACGTTCGAAGCGCACCGCTTCAGTCTGATAATCGAACTTCAGGCCGCCGGGGTTGTAGGGCAACGTACCGTTCAGTGTCAGCTGAGGCAGGCGGTTGTACGGCGTAACGTTGGCAACCGTCGCCAGCTTGTAGGCCTGAGCATTGAGCACTGCCGAGAAGCTGTCGCCACGGTAGGTCAGGGAGCCTTGCTGGTTGAGGAAGTCAGTCCTTTTAACGCCGATCTGATCGGTTTCCAGATCCTGGAAGTAGTACGGATCGCTGATGTCGGTGTAATCGACCTGGGTCAGCCAGCGCGTATCAAGCCCGCCCTTGTGCTGCCAGTTGATCATCCAGCGGGTCTTGTCGTAGTCCGACTGCAGTTTGCGGTCGTCGTTTTCGTCGTTCAGGTACGCGCCGCCAAACTGACCTTCGCTGCCTTTGGTCAGGTAGCGGAACTCGCCTTCCATCAGCAAGCCACGATCAGCCATGTAACGCGGGTACAACGTGGCGTCGTAGTTCGGCGCCAGGTTGAAGTAGTACGGGGTGACCAGCGTGAAGCCGTTGTCGCCGCCTGCTGCAATGGACGGCGGCAGGAAACCGGACTGACGACGGTCGTCGATCGGGAAGTAGATATACGGCGTGTACAGAACCGGTATGTCCTTGACCCGCAGGGTAACGTTGGTCGCTGTACCGAAGCCGGTGGCCGGGTTCAGCGTGATGTTGTTGCCCTTGAGCGTCCAGGCGTTGCTGTTCGGCTCGCACGTCGTGTAGGTACCGTCCTTGAGCCGGATGATCGCGTTCTCTGCACGCTTGGCGTACAGGGCGTTACCGCGAATGTTCGACTTGTGCAGGACGTACTCGGCGTTGTCGACACGGGCTTCGCCGGTATCGAGTTGCAGTTCGGCCTTGTCACCGACGATCAGTGCACCATTGTCGCGCAGACGGACATCGCCGTTCAGCTCGCCACGGTTCTCGGCCTGATGCAGTGCAGCCTCCTGGGCCTGCACCTGCATGCTGCCCTGGCGCATCACGACATCACCCGCCAGCGTGGCGACCTGCGCTTCCTGTTCGTAACGCGAAGCCTTGGCTCCGACGAACATCGGCGCGTCTTTCATCGGCGTCTTGTCGTCCATGCCAGGACGGATCGGCTCGACGTAGGCACCCGAGCAATACGGGCCGGTCTCGGCCAGTTGCGCTGCGGTAAGCTTTTCGCGAGGAACCCAATCGAGGTGGCTGTAGTCAGCACTACGCGACTTCAGACCTTTGCCCTTGGCTTCAGTGACCAGTTGCGTACCCGCAGACTGTTCACCCGAAGAGGTGCCTTGTGAGGTGACCGTGCCGTTGGAACTGACCGACGTCGTGTCATGCACGGGGCGCGGAGGCAGATCCACTGCAGCAGCATTGGATTTCGGCGCACAGTTCCAGGCACCCGAAGCAGAGACTGAGCAGTCATACTGTTCCGCGGCGACCACGAACTGAGTGGCCAGAGGTTGCATCGCCAGCAGACTGCCGGTTACGAGCAACGGAAATTTTTTACGAAACGCGGGGGATTTCAATGCCATCTTATTAGTCCGGGCTTCCTGCGCGCCATCTGCCCGCGGGGGGGCCGCACGCCTCTCGATGGGCTGAAAAAGATTCCGGATAATAAAGCATGACCCGCTTGACGGCTAGCGCCGTCGGAGACCCTTGTAATGTCAGATCAAGATATACGCCTGCAATCCCTGAAAGTTTGGCTCGATGAGCAGTTGCCAGCGCTGTTTTCGGCGCACGGTTGGGGCGCTGTGCCCCCGGCTACATTGACTGCGGCCAGTAGTGACGCAAGTTTTCGCCGTTATTTTCGCTGGGAGGGTGCGGGCCGAACTTTTATTGTCATGGACGCCCCTCCACCGCAGGAAAACTGCAAACCGTTCGTGGATATCGCTCATTTATTGGAAAAGTCAGGCATTAATGTTCCAAAAATTTATGCCGAAGACCTGACACAAGGCTTTTTGCTGCTCAACGATCTGGGCCGCCAGACTTATCTGGATGTCATTGACGCCGATAATGCCGATGCCTTGTTCGCTGATGCTATCCAGGCGTTGCTGGCCTACCAGCAACTGCCTATGGACGCGCCGTTGCCCAGCTATGACGTGGCGTTGCTGCGCCGTGAGCTGGAGCTGTTTCCCGAGTGGTACGTAAAGCGGCACCTGGGTATCGAGATGGACGAGGCGCAGTTGAGCGACTGGCAGCAGGTCAGCGAGCTGTTGATCAACAGCGCCCTGGCACAGCCCAAAGTACTGGTGCATCGCGACTATATGCCGCGAAACCTGATGATCAGCGAGCCCAACCCGGGCGTGCTGGATTTCCAGGATGCGGTCTATGGCCCGGTCACCTATGACGTGACATGCCTGTTCAAGGACGCATTCCTGAGCTGGCCGCAGGAGCGTGTCAGTGACTGGCTGCGCACCTACTGGGATCAGGCGCGTGCCGTCGACATTCCGGTACAGGAAGATTTTGCCGCATTCGAGCGCGCCAGTGATCTGATGGGCGTACAGCGACATTTGAAGGTGATCGGCATTTTTGCCCGCATTTGCCACCGCGATGGGAAACCGCGCTACCTGGAAGACGTTCCGCGCTTTTTCGCTTATATAGAAGCGGTTTTGTCGCGTCGCCCAGAGCTGGCGCAACTCGGGCAGTTGCTCACCAGTCTGCAACCGGTAGACGCGGCTGTCTGAAAAGACAGAGACGGCCAGCGTGAGAGGGCCGGTTTAGACATGGCCGCCTTGAAAGATGGCCATTTTGGAAAAGATCTTGATTGTGTCGAAGAGGACTGCATGAAAGCGATGATTCTCGCCGCCGGTAAAGGCGAGCGAATGCGCCCGTTGACCCTGCACACACCCAAACCGTTGGTACGTGTCGGTGATGTGCCGTTGATCGAATACCACCTGAGCGCCTTGCGCGATGCAGGGTTTCACCAACTGGTCATCAACCATGCGTGGCTGGGCCAGCAGATCGAGGATTACCTGGGTGACGGTCAGCGTTTCGACCTGAGCATCCGTTATTCGCCTGAAGGCATGCCGCTGGAAACGGGCGGTGGCATTCAGCGTGCATTGCCGCTGCTTGGCCTTGAGCCGTTCGTGGTGATCAACGGGGATATCTGGACCGATTACGACTTCGGCGCATTGCGCGTGCCGCTTGCGGGCCTTGCGCATCTGGTATTGGTCGATAACCCTGCGCACCATCCGACGGGTGATTTCTCACTGGTTGACGGTCAGGTGCGCGACGACGATTCGGCAGGTCAGCGGTTGACGTACAGCGGCATCGCCATCCTCCATCCACAGCTGTTTGCCAACTCTGAGCCCGGCGCGTTCAAGCTCGCGCCGCTGTTGCGCGAGGCGATGCATAAGGGACTGGTCACGGGCGAGCACTACCGAGGGCGCTGGGTCGATGTCGGTACCCACGAGCGCCTGGCTGAAGCCGAGCAGATGCTTGCGGAGACTCGCTGAATGCTTTGGCCCGGCACACTGATCGGCGCTGGAGTCGGTTACGCAATTGCCAGTATTCCAGGCGCAATGCTCGGTGCTCTATTGGGGCAGGCGCTGGACCGGCGCCTGAAACTGCAAAGCTGGGCGCATCTGCGTGAGCGTCTGGGTGGGCGTGCAACGATCCCCCAGGACGACCTGCTGTTCGTGTTGCTGGGCCGTCTGGCCAAAAGTGACGGACGGGTTCTGGCCAGCCATATCCACCAGGCACGTATCGAGATGCGCCGTTTGAATCTGAACGAGACGGATCAGTTGCGCGCCATCAACGCTTTCAAGCGCGGCCGCGACGGCTCCGATGGCCTGCGCAGTTATCTGCGTGGTCTGCAACGGCAGCCGGACATTGCCGAAGACATGTTGCGCGCCTGTTGGCGGATGGCCTGGGCGGACGGCAAGGCTTCTCGGGTCGAGCGCGAGCTGATCGGGGTATGGGGCATGTGGCTTGGCTGGACAGGGCCGCAGGTCGAGGCGCTGGCGGCTGACCACGACCCTATGAAGCGTTCACCGATCAGCAGCGGCGACGACTACAAAAGTGCGATGACGCTGCTGGGGATAAGGTCGGACACGGATCCTCTGAGCATCAAGCGTGCCTACCGGCGTCTGCTCAGCCGGCATCACCCTGACAAGATTGCCGGCTCGGGCACCAATCCGCAGCAAGTGCGGGTGGCGACCGAGAAGACCAGCGAGTTGCACAATGCCTATCGGGTGGTGAAAGCCCGACGCGGGTTCAACTGAACCTGCGCTTATTTTTCCTCTTTGGCGTCTATCCAGCCACGGACACGGCGAAATAGCTGCTCTTGTTCGGTATCTCCGCTGCCGGCGATGTTGATCAGACCAATCTGGGTAAAACCCGGCCCCTTGGTGCGTTTACTGGCCTGCAGGCGGGCTTTTGCAGCCTCGTCAGGCGAGTTTTTGTAGATTAAGTCGACGGCTTTTACTTTCAACTGAGGCACCATATCCAGCAGCGAAGGCTTGGCATTCAGGGGTTCACGCGCCGCCAGCATCACCAGCTTCTGCACCACAGGCGATGTCCGCTCGTTGAGGAACCTGGCCGCCCAGTACGCGCCGCTGCTGTGGCCGATCAACACGATACTGCGTGCCTTGTTCTGCTGCGCAAAGCTGATCGCGGCTTCGATCCGCGCAAAGATGCGCTCGGCCTGGGCCTTGTTAATCTCTTCGTCGGCTGCAGCCTTGGCTGTTTCAGCAGCCGCCAGAGCCTCGGCTTCTGCCGCCGGGTCCTTCGCTGTCGCGCTGGCGTCCTTGGGTGTTTCCTTCGGCGTTTCAGTGGCTTTGCTGGCGTTTGCATCTGCCGGAGTTGCATCGGGCTCGCGTGCCCCCGGCGTGTTGTCGAGCGGATCCGGCATGGTGATACTCAGGCTCGACCAGCCGACATCCGGAAACTTGCGACGCAGCGGGCCGACAGCGTCGGGCCAGTCCGGTGATTCAGCGTCGCCAGGCACAATGATGACCGCGCCTTCAGGGGTGTCGGTGTTGGCGGGTTTCCAGAGCGCGAGAAAGCTTTCGTCTCCGGCCTGAAGTTGCTGCTGGTCTTCGCGAGGCAATTGGCGTTCCAGTGCTATTGCGTCTTCCTGCGAGCGGCTGAGCAGCGGGGCTCTTTCGACCGGCGCATCCGCGGCAGCGTCTTTGGCAGGGGCCGGGTCGGCTGCGACGGCAGGCAAGGCGCAAGGCAGTATCAATGACAGAAACAATGCAGGAAACGTTGCGCGAAAGGTGTAGGACATCGGATATTCCAAGCCAGAAACTATCCCGGCAGCCTAATGGGTTGATCGGCTTTTGTCAGGCCTGAGCCTGCGCGGCACATGGCCGCGATACGCACACACGAGAGCGACATACTGATGATTCGTCTTCTGCGCACCGGTTTTATCGGCTGCCTGGCTTTGCTCTTGATGGCTCAGATGGTCGATACGCAGGCTGACGAACCTGAAACACCTGCCGTTGCGCAGTTGAGTTCGGCGCAGCGTAATTGGCTCGACCAGCATGGTCCCTTGCGCATAGGGCTGGTACTGCGGGCGCCTTACGCGCAGTTCGATCAACGTTTGCAGCAATTGTCCGGCGCCAATGTCGATTTGATGAATGCGCTGGCGGCGACGCTGCCGGTTGAGTTGCTGTGGCGAAACTTTCCTGACCAGAGCGCGCTGGAGAACGCGCTGGCCAAGGGTGAAATCGACGTTGCGCCCGGCTTGATGCAAACCCCGGCAGGCCTGCGTCTGTGGTTGTTTTCCGACCCGTATTTGCGTGTTTCGCAGTTGTTGATCGGCGAACGTGATGGCAGCACTGCCGTGGATCTGGAGAAACTCGATAGCCTTTCCCGCGTTGCGGTGCGCATGCCCGGCACCACGGCGGACTACCTGCGCAGCAATTTCCCGCACCTCAATCTGCAAGGAGTGCCGTTGGAGCGCCAGGCGCTGCAATTGTTGCTCAGTCAGCAAGCACGTTATGCCGTGGTGGACGAGGCGCAACTCAGCCGTTTGCTGCGCGAGCCGGAGTTCGCAGGGCTGGCGGTGGTGGGGGATATCGGGCTGCCCATATTGTTACGTGTGGCTTCACGTCGCGACATGCCGGAACTGGCGGCCATCGTCAGCGCAGCATTGCGGGCGATCCCTGCCAAGGAGCTGGAGCAACTGCATTCGCGCTGGATGCCGCTGACCCCCGCACATTTCATCGAGTCGACCAAGCTCTGGAAGAACCTGTGCATTCTGCTGCTGGTGATGTTGCTGGCGTGTTTCGCCATCGTGGTCTGGCAGCGACGCCAGCAGCAGGCGCTGGAGCAGGAACTGCTGGCTGCACGCGAAGAACTCGCCCTTCGTGTCGAGGGCGAGGAAGCCTTGCATCTGGCGCAATTCTCCATTGATCAAAGCACCGTCGGCATCCTGTGGGTCAACTGGGACAGCCGCGTGCGTTACGCCAACCGGGCGGCGGAGTCCATGCTGGGCTATGCGCCGGGGCAGGTGGTAGAGCGCCCGCTAATCGATTTCGAGCCCGGTCTGCATATGGATCGCTGGCTCAACCTGTGGAAGAACGCGCGCTCCAGCGAAGACAGCCCGCAAGTCTTCGAGACCCATTGCCTGTGCGCCGATGGCAGCCTGCTGCCCACCGATATCTCGTTGAGCTTCCTGCGCTTTCGTGACGCCGAATACTTGGTGGTATTCCTCACTGACGTCAGCGAACGACGCCGCGCGCATGACCAGTTACGTGACTTGTCGGCGCATCTGGAAAGCGTGCGTGAAGAGGAGAAGGCGCATATTGCCCGCGAGGTTCATGACGAACTGGGTCAGATGCTGACGGTATTGAAGCTCGAGACGTCGATGTGCGAGCTGGCCTATGCCGACCTCGACCCTGGCCTGAGCGAGCGACTGGACAGCATGAAGCGTCTGATCGCTCAGTTGTTTCAACTGGTGCGCGATGTGGCCACGGCCTTGCGGCCGCCGATTCTCGATGCTGGCATCGCATCAGCCATTGAATGGCAGGCGCGCCGTTTCGAGGCGCGCACGCAGATCCCTTGTCTGGTGCAGGTGCCGGACAATCTCCCGGCGCTCAGCGATGCCCGGGCTACAGGCATGTTCCGGATCCTCCAGGAGGCCCTGACCAATGTGATGCGCCATGCCCGGGCACACACGGTAGAGATCAGTCTGACGCTGCAGGACGGCATGATGTGCATGAGCGTCGCCGATGATGGGCAGGGGTTTGTCATCGAGTCAGGCAGGGCGGTTTCGTTCGGTCTGGTCGGGATGCGCGAGCGGGTGCTGATGCTCGGTGGCCGACTGGAGCTGGACAGCGAGGTGGGTGAGGGCACAACCTTGCGCGCCTATATCCCGCTGGACACCCTCGCACAGGAGCGAAGACAGTGATTCGTGTTTTGGTAGCCGAAGACCACACCATCGTGCGCGAAGGAATCAAGCAATTGATTGGCCTGGCCAGAGATCTGCAAGTGGTGGGCGAGGCGAGCAATGGCGAACAGTTGCTCGAAACCCTGCGTCATGTGGCCTGCGAAGTGGTGCTGCTGGATATCTCCATGCCCGGCGTCAACGGGCTTGAGGCGATACCGAGGATTCTCGCATTGACCAACCCGCCGGCCATTCTGGTGCTGTCGATGCACAATGAGGCGCAGATGGCTGCGCGTGCATTGAAGGTCGGCGCGGCAGGTTATGCCACCAAGGATAGCGATCCGGCGCTGCTGCTGACGGCCATTCGCCGGGTGGCAGCCGGCGGGCGTTATATTGATCCGGATCTGGCCGACCGCATGGTCTTCGAAGTCGGCCTCACCGACAGCCGGCCTCTGCACTCGCTGCTGTCGGAGCGCGAGTTTTCAGTATTCGAGCGCCTCGCCCAGGGCGCCAACGTCAACGACATCGCTCAGCAACTGGCCTTGAGCAGCAAGACCATCAGCACCCACAAGGCGCGGCTGATGCAAAAAATGAAACTCAACTCGCTGGCCGATCTGGTCAAGTACGCAATGGAGCACAAGCTGCTCTGAGTCTGAAAACGACACCTGACACCCCGCGCCCCTTTGCGACGCAGAGCGTCGAGACCTGCATTCCCACGCGGAGCCTGCGGAACGATAGGCGTCCTTGAGAACGCTATTGTTCTCGTGCTCTGCGTGGGCATACCGTTCGGAGCGATAGGCGTCCTTGAGAACGCTATCGTGCCCATGCTCCGCGTGGGCATGCCGTTCGGGACGCTCTGCGTCCTCTTGCGATGCCGCGCGTCGAGAAGGGGAGGAACCGACATATCCAATCGCGCCATCTCTGTAGGGCAATCCCTACCCCTGGCCTTCCAGCCAGCCTAGGCGATTCTCTCCCGGCCCCCGATTTGCCGGGGCTTCGGGCTGCTCTAGGCTTGAGCCCACGCAGACAAAACAAAGGTGTGGGTAATGAGCGACGTCGATACAAGCGCTGGAGCAAATGATGTTCTGGTCAGCTTTCGTGGTGTGCAGAAGAGCTACGACGGCGAAGCACTGATCGTCAAAGACCTCAACCTGGACATTCGCAAGGGCGAGTTCCTGACCCTGCTCGGTCCGTCCGGCTCGGGCAAGACCACCAGCCTGATGATGCTGGCCGGTTTCGAGACCCCGACGGCTGGTGAAATCCTCCTCGGTGGCCGCGCCATCAACAACGTGCCGCCGCACAAACGCGACATCGGCATGGTGTTTCAGAACTACGCCTTGTTTCCGCACATGACTGTGGCCGAGAACCTGGCGTTCCCGTTGTCGGTGCGTGGCATGAGCAAGACCGACGTCGGCGAGAAGGTCAAAAAGGCACTGGGCATGGTCCAGCTGGACACGTTTGCGCATCGCTACCCGGCGCAGTTGTCCGGTGGCCAGCAGCAACGCGTGGCGCTGGCGCGCGCGCTGGTGTTCGAACCCCAGCTGGTGCTGATGGATGAGCCGCTCGGTGCTCTCGACAAGCAGCTGCGCGAACACATGCAGATGGAGATCAAGCACCTGCACCAGCGCCTGGGCGTGACCGTGGTCTATGTGACCCACGACCAGGGCGAAGCCCTGACCATGTCCGACCGGGTCGCCGTCTTCCATCAGGGCGAGATCCAGCAGATCGCACCGCCCCGCAGCCTGTACGAAGAGCCGAAGAACACCTTCGTGGCCAACTTCATCGGCGAGAACAACCGCCTCAATGGACGTCTGGTCAGCCAGGACGGCGACCGCTGTGTGGTCGAGCTGGAGCGTGGCGAGAAAGTCCACGCACTGGCGATCAACGTCGGTCAGCCTGGCGGTCCGGTGACCCTGTCGATCCGTCCCGAGCGCATTAACCTCAATGGTCGCAGCGAGAGCTGTGCCAACCGGTTTTCCGGTCGTGTGGCCGAGTTCATCTATCTGGGCGACCACGTTCGCGTGCGCCTGGAAGTGGCAGGCAAGAACGACTTCTTCGTCAAACAGCCGATTGCTGAACTGGACCCGACGCTCAGCGTGGGCGATGTCGTGCCGATCGGCTGGCAAGTCGAGCACGTCCGCGCGCTCGACCCCTTGCAGCAAGTGCATTGATCTATCAATAAAAGCAATAACAGAGGCGACCTGATCGCCCATCCCAATCGCTTACCAACACTGCTCGTGGAGAAAAGAACCTATGTTGAAGTCTTTGAAGTTCACCGCTATCACGTTGGGCCTGATGTGCGCCGCGCAGGCCATGGCTGCCACCGACCTGACCGTCATCTCCTTTGGCGGTGCCAACAAGGCCGCTCAGGAAAAAGCGTTTTACGCGCCTTGGGAAAAGGCCGGCAACGGCAAGATCATCGCCGGTGAGTACAACGGGGAAATGGCCAAGGTCAAAACCATGGTCGACACTAAGAGCGTTTCCTGGGACTTGGTAGAAGTCGAATCGCCGGAACTGGCGCGTGGTTGCGACGAAGACATGTTCGAAGAGCTGGACCCGAAACAGCTGGGCAATGCTGCTGACTTCGTGCCTGGCGCCATCACCACCTGTGGTGCCGGCTTCTTCGTCTGGTCCACCGTGCTGGCGTACAACGCTGACAAGGTCAGCACTGCACCCAGCGGCTGGGCCGATTTCTGGGACACCAAGAAATTTCCAGGCAAGCGCGGCCTGCGCAAAGGCGCCAAGTACACCCTGGAATTCGCCCTGATGGCCGACGGCGTTGCGCCGAAAGACGTCTACAAGGTATTGGCCAGCAAAGATGGCCAGGACCGCGCGTTCAAAAAGCTGGATGAGCTCAAGCCAAACATTCAGTGGTGGGAAGCTGGCGCACAGCCGCCGCAGTACCTGGCTTCCGGTGATGTGGTGATGAGCTCGGCCTACAACGGCCGGATCGCCGCCGTGCAGAAGGAAAGCAACCTCAAGGTCGTGTGGACTGGCGGCGTGTACGACTTCGACGCCTGGGCCATCCCGAAGGGTTCGAAAAACGCCGATGCCGCGAAGAAGTTCATCGCCTACATGCTGAGCCCCGATCAGCAGAAGACCTACTCGCAGAACATTGCCTACGGCCCGGCCAACACCCAGGCGGTCAAGCTGCTGGACAAGGAAACCCTGCAGAACATGCCGACCACGCCTGAGAACATCAAGGATCAGGTGCAGATGGACGTGGCGTTCTGGACCGACAACGGCGAATCCCTTGAGCAGCGTTTCACTGCCTGGGCTGCCAAGTAAGTCATTTGCGTTGAGTCAGAACCGGGCGCTCCCTGAAACGGGGAGCGCCCCCTCGTTGAAAGATCCCGGAGTTCGCTATGGCCATCGCCGTGCCCCTGACTGAAGGCGCCAGCCCCAACTTGAAGCAACGTCTCGCTCGCGCCGAGCGGGTCAACCGCTGGAAGGCTCAGGCACTGATCGCGCCGTTGGTGATTTTCCTGTTGTTGGTGTTTCTGGTGCCCATCGCCGCGCTGCTCTACAAGAGTGTTGGCAACCCGGAAGTCGTGACTGCACTGCCGACCACTGTGGTCGAAGTGCAAAAGTGGGATGGAAAAGGGCTGCCGCCCGAGTCGGTCTACAAGGCAATGAGCCTGGACCTGGCCGAAACACGCAAGAATTCCACGCTGGGCGATCTGTCCAAGCGTTTGAACATGGAACTGGCCGGTTATCGCAGCCTGTTGAGCAAGACCGCCCGCGCGCTGCCGTTCAAGACCGAGCCTGCCTCTTATAAAGAAGCGCTCGAAGCATTGGACGAGCGCTGGGGCGACCCGGCGTACTGGCAGGCGGTGCGCCGCAATACCAGCAGTGTTACGCCGTATTACCTGCTGGCGGCCGTCGACCATCGTATCGATGACCTCGGCGAAGTCGCCCCGGCGACCCCGGACCAGGCGATCTATCTGGACATCTTCGCCCGCACATTCTGGATGGGCCTGGTGATTACCGCGATCTGTCTGGTACTGGCTTATCCGCTGGCCTATCTGCTGGCCAGCCTGCCCGCCCGGCAGAGCAACCTGCTGATGATTCTGGTGCTGCTGCCGTTCTGGACCTCGATTCTGGTGCGCGTGGCTGCCTGGATCGTGTTGTTGCAGTCCAGCGGTCTGATCAACAGTGCGCTGCTGGCGATGGGCATCATCGACAAGCCGCTGGAACTGGTCTTCAACCGCGTCGGCGTGTACATCTCGATGGTGCACATCATGCTGCCGTTCATGATCCTGCCGATCTACAGCGTGATGAAGAACATCTCCCCGACCTACATGCGCGCTGCGATTTCGCTGGGCTGCCACCCGTTTGCGAGCTTCTGGCGCGTGTACTTCCCGCAGACTTACGCCGGGATCGGCGCCGGCTGCCTGCTGGTGTTCATTCTGTCGATTGGCTACTACATCACACCGGCTTTGCTGGGCAGCCCGAACGATCAGATGGTCAGCTACTTCGTCGCCTTCTACACCAACACCAGCATCAACTGGGGCATGGCCACCGCGCTCGGCGGTCTGCTGCTGTTGGCGACCATCGTGCTGTACCTGATTTATAGCTGGCTGGTCGGCGCCAGCCGCCTGCGTCTGAGCTGAGGAGTGTCACCATGCTGAACCCTTACACATCGCCGATCGAGCGCTTCTGGTATTACGCCTTGCGCATCATCTGCACCCTGGTGCTGCTGTTTCTCGTGCTTCCGGTATTGGTCATCGTGCCGCTGTCATTCAACTCCGGCAGCTTTCTGGTCTACCCGCTGCAAGGCTTCTCGTTGCAGTGGTATCAGGACTTCTTCAACTCCGCCGAGTGGATGCGCGCGCTGAAGAACAGCATGATCGTCGCCCCGGCCGCGACCCTGCTGGCGATGGGCTTCGGCACGCTGGCAGCGATCGGCCTGACCCGCGGCAACTTCCCTGGGAAGGCGCTGGTCATGGCCTTGGTGATTTCGCCGATGGTGGTGCCGGTGGTGATTGTCGGCGTCGCCAGTTACCTGTTCTTCGCGCCGCTGGGCCTTGGCAACAGCTACACCTCGCTGATTCTGGTCCATGCGGTGCTTGGTGTGCCGTTCGTGATCATCACCGTGTCGGCGACCTTGCAGGGTTTCAATCACAATCTGGTGCGTGCGGCTGCCAGCCTTGGTGCCTCGCCACTGACCGCCTTCCGGCGCGTGACCCTGCCACTGATTGCGCCGGGGGTGATTTCCGGCGCGCTGTTCGCCTTCGCGACCTCGTTCGACGAAGTGGTGGTCACGCTGTTCCTCGCCGGGCCGGAACAAGCCACCTTGCCTCGGCAGATGTTCAGCGGCATTCGCGAAAACCTCAGCCCGACCATCGCCGCCGCTGCGACCTTGCTGATCGGTTTTTCGGTGGTCTTGCTGCTGGTGCTCGAGTGGTTACGCGGGCGCAGCGAAAAACTCAGAACGGCTCAGTAACCGAGCGCGACAAGTCTCAAGCGGCCAGCCAGGGCGAATCCATTGGCGTGCAGCTTGAGGCTTACCGCTCCGGGCGAAGCTTGGCGTACAATCCGCGCACCGTGATTCTGCTCAAACAGGTGCGTCATGCAGCCCTTCGTTATTGCCCCATCGATTCTTTCCGCTGACTTCGCCCGTCTGGGTGAGGAAGTCGACAACGTGCTGTCCAGCGGCGCCGACTTTGTCCACTTCGATGTCATGGACAATCACTATGTCCCGAACCTGACCATTGGTCCGATGGTGTGCAGCGCGTTGCGCAAATATGGCGTCACCGCACCGATTGACGTGCACCTGATGGTCAGCCCGGTGGATCGCATCATCGGCGACTTCATCGAGGCCGGTGCCACCTACATTACCTTTCACCCGGAAGCGACCCAGCATATTGATCGTTCGCTGCAGTTGATCCGCGAGGGTGGCTGCAAGGCGGGCCTGGTGTTCAACCCGGCCACGCCGTTGAACCTGCTCGAATACGTCATGGACAAGGTCGACATGATCCTGCTCATGAGCGTCAACCCCGGTTTTGGCGGGCAGAAGTTCATTCCCGGCACGCTCAACAAGCTGCGTGAAGCACGCGCCTTGATCGATGCTTCTGGACGCGACATCCGCCTGGAAATCGACGGCGGCGTGAACGTCAACAATATCCGCGAAATTGCAGCGGCAGGTGCTGATACCTTCGTCGCCGGTTCAGCCATTTTCAATGCACCGGACTACCGCGAAGTGATCGAAAAGATGCGCACAGAACTGGCGTCATCCCGCGCATGAGCGGCTTCGAGCAGCTGTTTGCAGGCAAACTTCCCAAGCTGATCATGTTCGACCTGGACGGCACCCTGGTGGACTCGGTGCCCGATCTGGCCGTGGCGGTGGACACCATGCTCGCCGAGCTGGGGCGTCCGATCGCCGGGCTGGAATCGGTGCGGTCCTGGGTGGGCAACGGTGCGCCGGTGCTGGTACGCCGCGCGCTGGCCAACAACCTCGACCACAGCGGGGTCGATGACGCGCTGGCCGAGCAGGGCCTGGAGATCTTCATGCGCGCTTATGCGCAGAAGCATGAGTTCACCGTGGTCTATCCCGGCGTGCGCGAAACCCTCAAGTGGCTGCAGAAAATGGGTGTCGAAATGGCCCTCATCACCAACAAGCCGGAGCGCTTCGTCGCGCCGCTGCTGGACGAGATGAAACTGGGGCGTTTCTTTCGCTGGATCATCGGCGGCGACACCATGCCGCAGAAAAAGCCCGATCCTGCTGCACTGTTTTTCGTGATGAAAATGGCCGGCGTACCGGCCTCGCAATCACTGTTCGTCGGCGACTCGCGCAGTGATGTTCAGGCGGCCAAGGCTGCCGGTGTGGCCTGCGTCGCGCTGAGCTATGGCTACAACCATGGGCGGCCGATTGCCGAGGAAAACCCGGCGATGGTCATCGATGATCTGCGCAGGCTGATTCCCGGTTGCCTGGACATGGACGCTGAGATACTGTTGCCCGACATCAAACGTCCCTCCTCAAGAGAATCCATCGTGGTGGTCACTCGCAAACTCTGGATGAAAGTCATCAAGGCCCTGGCCCGCTGGCGTTGGCGCGCCTGACCTGATTCTGGCCGGCCTGCCGGCACGTTTGCCTACCTGACCGTTTTGTCCTCAAACCACGAGGTTGCTCATGAACCGTGAAGAATTCCTGCGTTTGGCCGCTGAAGGCTACAACCGCATCCCGCTTGCCCGCGAAACCCTGGCCGACTTCGACACACCGCTGTCGATCTACCTCAAGCTTGCCGACCAGCCCAACTCCTACCTGCTGGAGTCGGTTCAGGGCGGCGAG
Source organism: Pseudomonas cerasi (assembly GCF_027983475.1). Classification (NCBI taxonomy): domain Bacteria; kingdom Pseudomonadati; phylum Pseudomonadota; class Gammaproteobacteria; order Pseudomonadales; family Pseudomonadaceae; genus Pseudomonas; species Pseudomonas cerasi. The sequence continues at coordinate 39,325 of NZ_JAQJVM010000004.1, read as the reverse complement.
AAGTGGGGGCGTTATTCGATCATCGGCCTGCCATGCCGCACCGTGATGCGCGTGCATGGTCATCACGTCAGCGTGACCCATGATGGCGTCGAGATCGAAAGCCTGGATGTCGAAGACCCCCTGGACTTCGTCGAGACCTTCAAGGCGCGCTATAACGTGCCGACGATTGCCGGGCTGCCACGCTTCAACGGCGGGCTGGTGGGCTACTTTGGCTACGACTGTGTGCGCTATGTCGAGAAGCGTCTGGCCAACTGCCCGAATCCTGACCCGCTGGGCGTGCCGGATATCCTGTTGATGGTGTCTGACGCGGTCGTGGTGTTCGACAACCTGGCGGGCAAGATGCACGCCATCGTGCTGATCGATCCGGCTCAGCAGGACGCCTACGCAAGTGGTGTGGCGCAGCTCGATGAACTGATGCACAAGCTGCGCCAGCCGATCACGCCGCGCCGCGGTCTTGACCTGGACCGGCCTCCGGCTGCCGACCCGGTGTTTCGCTCCAGCTTTACTCAGGATGATTACGAGGCGGCGGTCGACACGATCAAGCAGTACATCCTCGCTGGCGACGTGATGCAGGTTGTCCCGTCACAGCGCATGTCCATCGATTTCAGCGCCGCGCCCATCGATCTGTATCGGGCGCTGCGCTGCTTCAACCCGACGCCTTACATGTATTTCTTCAACTTCGGCGACTTCCATGTCGTCGGTAGTTCGCCGGAAGTGCTGGTGCGGGTCGAGGACAACCTGATCACCGTGCGTCCGATTGCCGGTACTCGCCCTCGTGGCGCCACCGAAGAGGCGGATCGCGCGCTGGAAGAAGACCTGCTTTCCGATCACAAGGAAATCGCCGAACACCTGATGCTCATCGATCTTGGCCGCAATGATACCGGTCGGGTGTCCGAGATTGGCACGGTCAAACTGACCGAGAAAATGGTCATCGAGCGTTATTCCAACGTGATGCACATTGTGTCCAACGTTACAGGCCAGTTGAAAAGCGGGCTGAGCGCGATGGACGCTCTGCGCGCAATCCTGCCGGCTGGCACCCTGTCCGGAGCACCGAAGATCCGCGCCATGGAAATCATCGATGAGCTGGAGCCGGTCAAGCGCGGCGTCTATGGCGGGGCAGTCGGTTATCTCGCCTGGAACGGCAACATGGACACGGCGATTGCGATTCGGACTGCGGTAATCAAGAACGGTGAGCTGCATGTACAGGCCGGTGGCGGCATTGTCGCCGACTCCGTGCCAGTGCTGGAATGGGAAGAAACCCTGAACAAACGCCGCGCCATGTTCCGCGCCGTGGCCCTGGCCTCGCAGACTGCCGAGGGTTGAGCAGGCTTGCTGCTCTGGTAATGAACGGTAGTTAGAGAGCTATCGTTCCTCACGCTCCAGCGTGGGAATGCCTTGGGTGACGCTCCGCGTCACCGATCTGCACCGCGCCGCAGTTCTCAGGATAGGACGCGGAGCGTCCAGAAAGGCATGCCCACGCGGAGCATGGGCACGATAGTGAAACCCTGAAAAAGCGCCACGCACGATAGTTGAGATTATCGTTCCTCACGCTCCAGCGTGGGAATGCCGTGGGTGACGCTCCGCGTCACCGATCCGCACCGCGCCGCAGTTCTCAGGATAGGACGCGGAGCGTCCAGCAAGGCATGCCCACGCGGAGCATGGGCACGATAGTCAGATCATCGTCCCTCACGCTCCCTCCTGCGGCAGTCTAAAAACTCAGACTCAACGCGACATTCACTCCTTGCTGGGTAACGTCATCGTTCTTGCGCCAGTTGTAATTGCCGCGCAGTGTCAGGTCCTGAGTCAGCTTCTGGCTGACGCCCAGCGTTGCCCGGTTCAGGTCGCGTTGCGGCGTGTAGCCTTCCAGCGTGAAACCCACTGACTGGACACTGTTGAGCGCCATGGTTACGTCCTGCTGATCGGTCTCGAACTCCCGCTCATGGGCAACTTCTCCCCATACCTGTGTGCTCGGTGTCACCTGGAATTTGCCCTGTACACCCACGCCTGCACGCCGCGATTTGCGCGTCTGGTCACTGAAGGTCAGCGCGGTCGAGCGGTCGCCTTTTTCCGAGTAGCCATCGACATCGATGTGCGCGTAATCGGCGCTGACGAAAGGCGACAGATGCCAGCGACTGGTCGGGCCCGCGATGTCGAAGCCCACTCGCCCGCTGGCAGCCCACATTTCACCGTCGGTATCGCCTTTTTCCTGACCTTCGCTGACGCCCAGCGCGAACTTGCGCTCGGCATTTTCGTAGTCCAGTTTGCCGCCCGACACTGCCAGATCACCCCACCAGTGGTTGGCCTGATACTGCAGGAACGCAGTGGCGATGTAGCTGTTGAGTTTGTAGTCCGAGTCTCTTGGGCCGGCCTCAAGATTCTGGCGATACGCGCCGGCGACAATCCCTGTGCGCCAGTTTTCGGCAAACCGGTAGCTGCCGCCTATGGTCAGGTTATAGCCTCTTCCGTCAGCATCAGCCGAGCTGTCCTGCGCGTCGAAGTCCATTTTCTGACCGCCTGCCGAAAGCATGCTCTGCCACTGCCCGACACCTTGCCAGTTGCCCCAGTCGCTGAGCCACTGGGCGCGAATTTCGTCCTGATGCATACGCAGCGTGCCATTGGCCATTTCCGGCAGCAGGGAGACTTCCCAAGGGGCCGAAAGCAGCGAGTAGGCGTAGTCGGCCAGCAACCTCTGTCCGGCCTCGGTCGGGTGCACGCGATCGTTGAAGAACAGCCGGTTCGGATTCGGCGTCGCACTGGACCTGCCGTTGGTGGTGCTTTCCCGGCAGCTATTGCCGCTGAAACAGGTGCTGACCAGATTCTCGTTGGGATCGAACCCGAAGCGTGCCGGTTCAGCGAGGATCTCATTGATCAGCAACGGAACGTTCAGCGGAATGATCTGCGCATTGATCTGCGCCAGTCGGCTGACCAGTTGCTGATTGAAACCCGCGCTGAGTGCCGAGGTGGCCGAAGCCAGTGGCGAACCGCTCAAGGCTGGCGTTTTACCGATGTCCGGCAGCAACCAGACCATGATGTAGCGCGCACCGGCCTGTTGCAGGGCTTGCGCGCTGTCTGCCAGCTGATTGGCAGCTTGCGCGGCGCTGCTGGCACTCAACACGCGACCTTGCAGAAAGTCGTTGCCGCCTCCGGTGAGGTAGTAAAGAGCGTTGGGGTCAGCGCGAAAACCGTTGGCGGGCAGATAACCTGTCCGGCTGCGCAGCAGCGTGCCGGTGTTCGGGTCGACGACGGTGGATTGCGAGTTGATCGAGTCGAGAATCTGATCGGTCCGATAGCCGCCGACCGCCCAGTTATTGCCATCGGGCACTCCCAGCGCAGCATTGACCGGTGACGTCGACGCCGCCAGATCTCCTGACGGCACACCGAGCGTCCTGCCGATCAGCGTCGACGAGTTCAGGTTGAACGCTTCACCGCTGCCGTCCTGATAGGTGGGGCCGACACGATTGGTGAACCTGAGCGTGGAGCCTCTGGGCCCGGCGGTGTCCGGAAACTGCCCGGCATCGGCGAGACTGTCACCGAACACCACCATGGTCGAATAGGGCGCGGCAGCAGCGGTGCCGCAGGCAAGCGATAACAGGCAGGCCGCGAAGGGCCAGCGCCTCGATGTCTTGGTCATGAACGGATCCCGATTGTTTTTGTTTTGTACCGGAAACGTAGCAAGATTTTTCATGACTGCAAAGTTCGATGAACATTATCGCGCTGCGGCGGTGCTTTTTTGACCTCAGGCTGCCCTGTTGGTCACGATGGCGCTCAGGTAGTTGGCCAGGTCATGCAGGTACACGAAGGGGTGACCCTGACGACTGCCGCCTGTGCGGCTGACCTTCAAGTCGATGCGTCCTGCGTTGATCTTGCGCAGCAGATTCCTGTCGTTCGACAGGTGCGAAAAATAACGCTCTCGGACGGCGCTCAGTGAAGGGCACGGCGTGGCGAATTCTTTGCGAAGTTGATCCAGTATTTCGTTCATTCCATGACTCCCTGTGGTTTGCATGTGAGTACTCCCGAGATGGGGTGCAGACAAACAATACGATATGTAGCGCGTCGTGACAATACAGTTTGTATTTTAAATACGATTTGTATTGTTCGTCTCACAGGGAATCGATGTACCAGGACACGCGAGCAGTGCCGTTTTCAGGGTTGCGGGTCACGCTGATACCTTCGGCCTCGCTGATCTGATCCATGATGCGCTCCCAGTGAGCCGCCGATTCGCCAGGCTCCCTGATCAGCAGGACCTGATGCTCGATCTGCGCCTTGTCACTGGTGATAGCGTCCTGAATGCGCTGTGCCAAGGCCAGGTAAGCGTCATGTTGCGAGGTGTCGGGGAACTGCTTGAGCATGAGTGAACTCCTTTTTACTGTATGTGCATACAGTAATTGAGGGGTGTTTCTCACGCAAGCTACAAATGTTTCCTACACGGACACCTGCCCGGGACGAAACAGTGGCGCATGAAAAAGCCCCGGTTATCGGGGCTTGGACGTGGCATGCCGGGTCAGAGACGCATCGTCATCTGCCTGATGACACCGATCAGTTTGCACTCCTCGGTCACCGCAAGGGTCGGGTAGGCGGGGTTCAGCGGCTTGAGAAAGTAGCGTCCGGCGTCTTCGACCAGTTTTTTGAACGTGGCCTCGTTACTTTCCGGCAGTTTGGCGATGACCAGCTTGCCGGCAGTGGGCTCGATTCCGGTGTCGACCAGAATCAACATGCCTTCAGGAATGCTCTGGCCTGCAGGTGCGGTCATTGAATCGCCACGGACCACCAGCCAGAAGGCTCTGCCCTTGGCTTTATAGTCGCTGATCTCGAAGGTGTCCGAATAGCCGGCAGGGTAGGGCTCGACGGCTTCGCTCCAGCCACCGGCCTCTACCCAGCTGATGACCGGATAGCGATAGAAACGCGAGGGCTGTACCGTAGGCTCCACGTTGTGCATGCCGGGCTCGCTGGCCGGAATGGAGGTGGTGAGAATCGGCAGGCCGAGCTCGGTCAGGAACCGATTGATAACCTCGATCTTCGGCTCACGCTTGCCATTCAGCCAATGCCCTACCGCGCCGGGCGTCACGCCCATCCGCTCAGCCATCTCTTCCTGGCTGATTTGCTGGGTTTCCATGACCTGTCTTGCGACTTCATACCATTTTCTGTTCATGCGTCGAATCATACAGGCTGTAGGGTGTTGAGCAATATACATAATGTAATGCTTCGTTGTGTCATAAAAATACAAAATGTATTGTAAGGCCTTGGTTCTGCGCAGCGAAAGACGTTGCGCAGCGTTTCAGAAAGGTCCTACAGGAGAGACACGATGATCGAGAAAATAGAAGCCGTGATGCAGCATTGGGGAGAACAGCGCATGCGCATTGGCCTGGGCGGCGGACTGAGCAGCCCGATGGCCGGGATCATGGAGTGGGGCGCGTACATTCCGCGTCGCACACCCGGCTCGCGCGCACTGGTGGGTAATGGCAGCGGCCTGGACTATATAAGCAGCGAAGTCGAGGCGGCTGTGGCGCAGCTTTCGCGCAGCCCTGCAAAGAGCCGCGGGCCTGAACTGGCGCAACTGGCGACATTGCGTTATGTCGAGTCGTTGCCGGTGCGCGAGCAGATGCGTCTGGTGGGCATCAATGAAGGCGCAGACCGCACCTATCGCAACTGGATCAACAAGCTTCACCAGCAAGTGCTGGCGATTCTCGCTGAGCGCAGCGCTTCCAGAAGCAACAACGCCGTCGCCGACAAGGCTGCGCAAGGGTAAATGAAGACACGGTTTCACGCCGTTTATCCGGGTCGATTGCACAGCTGTGGCCGAACTCGTGTTGAACTCCGGTCAAACTCGACCCACCCCGAAACTGCCCCTTCCCAGGCTTTCCGGAGGGGGGTAAAAAGGTCCCACGATATGCGATTTGCGCCTCAGGGCAGCAGCCGGAAACAGGCTGATCAACAGCCACAACCGGTCACTCGCGACCCATCTCAAACCCCGCCTCGGCGGGGTTTTTTATTGGGCCAGGCACACGGAGGCCAGTGCACATGTTGAAGGACTATCGATGCGGGCAGTGCAAGAAGCTGCTGGCCCGCATGGGTGAGTACACAGAGCTCCAGATCAAATGTTCCCGCTGCGGAACGTTGAATCATGTGAAGGCCACGAGCCTCGAGTTATCGCCGTTGAGCGACAGAGGTACAGCAGCGTCGTTGCTGCCTCGCGGTGCTAACCAGAGGTATTAATCATGTCCAATAGCAGTTCTGCTATCAGCCAGCTCAAGAATATTCCGCTGGTAGGTATCAACCTGGGTTCAGTGGCAAACGCCGGGCAGATCGTGCCGGGCGAGGCAGGGACTCATTATCAGTGGCCCAATCGTGGAACCATCACTACCTGGGTCAAGAATCGGGGCGTGCGTCTGATCCGTTTCCCGTTCGAACTTCAGCGCGCTATTCAGCTGTCGACTCTGGAAGGCTTGCCAGGCCAAGGGGCGAACCTGAATACCGACTTCGTGAAGCGCTGGAAAGAAATGCTTGGCTGGATTCGTGAAGACTCCAATGGCGAGGCCAGAATCATTCCTGATCCGCACCACTACATGCGTTTGCATCGCTACGAAACCGATGCAAACGGGAACCTGACCGGGCGCATTCTTCCTGCCGCGGAGGCCGGTAATCAGAACGGCTGGAGGGCAACCGAGTCGGTATTGATCAAGGATGGGAACGGTGTCAGTGGCACTTTCTGGAGCGCCGTTCACCTGGCCAACTTTCACCAGAAGCTGGTCACCGAATGCGACGATCCGATGGTGCTGGGCTGGGGGTTGGGTAACGAGCCGTATTCGAATACTACGGTGGGTGCCAAGGACTACATTACTTTCCCTGCTCTTGAGGCGCTGTACATCAGCACGATGAATACCGTGCTGCAGGCGTTGCGCAACAGCTCGAAAAAGCCGGTGTTCATTTGTGGGCTTGAGTTTGCAAGCGCCAGAAACTGGGCCACCGTCTCTGCCAACCTTCAGTCGAAGATCGTCGACCCGGCCAATGCAATTGTCTGGGAAGCCCATGCTTACGGCGATTACGATAAAAGCTCCAGCGGTGCCTACGCCAATAACAACGACCTGATCTCGCCGACCGTTCTGCGCGATGAAATCGTGGGTCCGTTTCTGACCTATGCCAAGACCAACAAGATGGCTGCATTTATCGGCGAAACAGGGATTCCGCCAACGGCTGCCGGTCGCACCGCGCTGAAAAACCTGCTCGATAAAGCGAAGGCGGAAAAAGTGCCAGTGACACTGTGGGTCACAGGGCCAGGCACCGATGGCGAAAAGATGAGCCTGGAGGCCAGCAATCAGGCGGAGACCGTCGCACTGGTCACACCGTACTTTGCCGAGCGCATTGCCCTATGGGGTTATGCACAAGCATGACGGTGCGAGTCATTCCGTTCTGACCCAACAACGGAGCCCCGCATCAAGGGGCTCTTTCCAGTTTATTCAGGCTTTCGATTTTCGAGGGCCTTGAGAGTCCACCACCCTATTACGGAGCACCAATGGACCCAACCGACCTAGGCCCAGGCACAGCTACCTGGCTGGGCGGCACGGGCACAATACTGCTTGGCGGCTTTCTATGGCTGCGCAAGTTTCTTTCCAGAGATGCAACAGACCGGGCGATGGACAACGCGGACATCGGTACGGTGCGCCGCCTCAATGAACTGCTCGACTCCGAGCGCCAGGCGCGCAAGGAAGCCGAAGCGCGGGCTGATCAGTTCGCCAAGGAGCGCAACGAGCTCGCCGCAGCGGTTGGGCGGATGGAGGGCAAGATCGAAGCCCTCACCAGCCACATCGTTCAACTCACCGACAAGGTCACCACGCAAAGCGCCGAAATAGCCCGGCTGCGATCCCAACTCGGAGGTGCAAACGATGCACAGATGCGCAATTGATTTCATCGCTCGCCATTGGTGGCGGCGCCTGGAGGTCTGGCTGATTTCCGTGCTGCTGATCGCTGGCTGCCTGATGCTCGGTTTTCAGGCCGGGCAGTGGTCGGCGAATGCCGAGCATACGCAGCAGCTGGCCGAGGTTCGCAATGCCTACGACGCAGCACTGGGCAAGCGCGACCGGCGCCTGGACAGGCTGGCCGAAACCACCACCCAGGCGGCAGACAAGGTCGAGAGTGCTGCATCAATTGCCAATCAGGCCGCTCACACGGCCAGCCGTGCTGCAGACAAGGCTGATGAGGCGTTGGGCAAGGCGAACCAGTAGGCGTTTCCCACGCCGCAATCAACCTTCAACACACGCGGAACCCCTCATGAAGATAACCCCGATAGTTGCCCACTTGCAGGCGACCTGCCCGAGCTTTGCCGGGCGAATCAGTGCCGGTATCGACTGGGCGGCGGTCGCCCTCGGTGATCAGCTCGCCCACCCGTCGGCGTACGTGATTGCCACTGGCGATCAGTCCACCGCCAACGATTTGCAGAACGTCATTCGCCAGAACATCACCGACACGATCGATGTCGTGGTGGTGCTCGATGGCGGTGACAAGCGCGGGCAGGAAGCCAGTGAGCAACTGCATGCCCTGCGCGCCGAACTGTGGCGTGCGCTGGTGGGCTGGAACCCGGATCACGATTACGACGCGATGCAGTACACCGGTGGCGCGCTGGTGCAGATCAGCGGCGACCGGGTGACGTATCGCTTCGGCTTTGCAGCGCAGTTTCAACTGGGCCGCAATACCTCCGATCAGCCTGCCGAGACCTGGCACGAAGCGTATCTGGATGGTTTGCCCGGGTTTACCGGCGCCACCATTGAGATGGACTGCGTTGACCCCGCAGATCCGAACCTGAAATCCCCCGGCCCTGATGGCCGTATCGAAGCGAAGTTCACAGCAGAGGTAACCCCATGACTCAACGCATCACTGTAGTACCGGCCGAGGGCCGCACTGTGCCGGATCCGGAGGCGGGCGATTTGCTGCCCGTCGAAGGCCGGCAGGTGACCTTCAACGCCTGGTGGCAGCGTCGTCAGAACGACGGCGACATCACCCTTAAAACCGAGCAATCCACCACCACCCATCAAGCCTTCACGGCTTAACCAAGAGGAAGCCAAACAATGGCTATCAGCTTTAACAACATTCCATCCGATGTTCGCGTTCCGCTGTTTTATGCGGAGATGGACAACTCGGCCGCCAACAGCGCGTCGGCCAGCATGCGTCGACTGATCGTTGCGCAGGTCAACGACGATGTGTCCGGCCCTGAGCTGGGTTCTCTGGTGCTGGTGCCAAGCGTGGCGCTGGCGAAAAACATCGGCGGTCAGGGCTCCATGCTGGCCTCGATGTATGAAACCTGGCGCAAGGCGGACCCCACCGGCGAAGTCTGGTGCCTGCCGCTGCTCAATACCGAAGGCGCCAAGGCCGGTGCGAAAGTCACCCTCAGCGGGGCGGCGACCGAAGCCGGTCTGCTGAACCTGTATGTCGGCGGCATGCGAGTGCAGGCCACTGTCGTTAACGGCGCAACCGCTGCCCAGGCGGCCACGGCACTGTCGGTGAAAATCAACGCCACACCTGATCTGCCGATCACCGCGGCTGTCGAAGCGGGTGTGCTGACCCTTTCCTGCAAATGGAGCGGGGCAAGCGGCAATGACATCCAGCTGGAATTCAATCGCCAGGGCAAGACCAATGGCGAAGTCATTCCTGCCGGCCTGACGGCGGCAGTCACCGCCATGACCGGTGGCGTAGGTACGCCTGATCAGCTCAAGGCACTGGCTGCGCTGGGCGATGAGCCGTTCGAGTTCATCTGCATGCCCTGGACCGACACCGCCACGCTGGATGCCTGGAAAGCGGCAATGGACGACAGCACCGGTCGCTGGAGCTGGGCGCGTCAGTTGTACGGTCACGTTTACAGCGCCAAGCGCGGCACGGTCGGTACGCTGGTGGCCGCAGGTCAACTGCGCAACGATCAGCACATCACCCTGCAGGGTGTCGAAAACGGTGTGCCGCAACCTGTCTGGCTGCAAGCCGCTGCCCTGGTTGCACGCACGGCGGTGTTCATCTCTGCCGACGCCAGCCGTCCGACCCAGAGCGGCACCATGCCTGGCATTGATCCGGCGCCGGCCAGTCAGCGTTTCACCCTGACCGAGCGTGAGTCGCTGTTGCGTTACGGCATCGCCACGGCGTACTACGAAGGCGGTTACGTGCGCATTCAGCGTTCGATCACCACCTACCAGAAGAACGCTTACGGCCAGGCGGACAACTCGTACCTGGACAGTGAAACCATGCACCAGTCGGCGTTCATCATCCGTCGTCTGCAAGGCATCATCACCAGCAAGTACGGCCGCCACAAGCTGGCCAACGATGGCACGCGCTTCGGTGCCGGCCAGCCGATCATCACGCCGAGCACCATCCGTGGCGAGTTGATTGCGCAATACGCACGTCTTGAAGAAGAGGGTCATGTGGAGAACGCCGAAACGTTCGCCCAGCACCTGATTGTCGAGCGTGACGGCAATGACCCAAGCCGCGTGAACGTGATGTTCCCGCCTGACTACATCAACGGCCTGCGCGTGTTCGCGCTGCTCAACCAGTTCCGCTTGCAGTACGACGAAGCGGCATAAGCCTAACCAACCCTTTCAAGCCCGCCTCGTGCGGGTTTTTTCATTCTGGAGATAAACAACATGGGTCAGAAAGTTGCGGGTACCTGCTACATCAAAGTGGATGGCACCCAATTGACCATCAGCGGCGGCGGCGAAGCGCCTCTGATGAACATCAAGCGCGAGACGGTCGTGCCTGGTTACTACAAGGAAACCGAAAAGGCTGCCTGGTTGAAATTCACCGCCGTGCATACCGCGGATCTGCCGCTCAAGCTGCTCACTACCGGTGTGGACATGACCATCACCTGTGAATTCAAGAACGGCAAGACCTACGTCCTGTCCGGCGCCTACCTGGTGGATACGCCGAGCAGCAAAGCTGACGACGGCACCATCGAGCTGCAATTCGACGGCAATCAGGGGAGCTGGCAATGAGTGAAGTCATCGACCTGGCCAGCCCGATCGAAGCGCACGGCGAAACCCTTTCGCAACTGACCTTCCGGCGCCCTACGGCGCAGGAAGCGCGGGCCATCAAGGCTCTGCCGTACAGGATCGACAAGAACGAGGAAGTTTCCCTGGATCTGGACGTGGCGGCGAAGTACATCGCCGTCTGCGCCGGCATCCCGCCCTCGTCGGTCAATCAGATGGACCTGTGCGACATCAATACGCTGAGCTGGAAGGTTGCGAGTTTTTTCATGGCAGCGGCATCAGCGACCTCGAAGGACTGATCGCCGTCGTTTACGACCTCGCGTATTTCTGGAAGACCGATCCCGCACTGATGATGTCCAGGGAGCTGGACGTCATCACCGAGTCGATCTTGCAGACGCAACGCATCAACCAGATCCTGCAGGGGGAGTGATGGCAGACACTATCAAGACGCTGATTACCGGCGTCGACAAGCTGTCTCCAACGCTGGCAACTATCCGCAACAACGTTGAAGGCTTCGAGGACAGGCTTAAAGGCTCTGGTCTTGGGGGCGTCGAGGTGGGCGAGATGATCAAGGGCAATGCTTTGGCAGAGCCCTTGATTGCCGGGGTAAAGGCAGCGATCGGTTTCGAGACCAGCATGGCCGGCGTGAAACGGTCGGTCACCTTTGAAACACCGCAACAGTTCCAGCAGATGAGTTCCGACATTCTGGACCTCAGTGAACGACTGCCGGAAAGCGCCAACGGTATCGCGGCGATTGTCGCCGCGGGCGCCAAGGCCAATGTACCGCGCGAAGAACTGACCGGGTTTGCCAGCGACGCCGTGAAAATGGGCGTCGCATTCGATCAGACAGCGGCCGAGTCGGGCGACATGATGGCTTCGTGGCGGTCATCGTTTCAGATGACTCAGCCGCAGGTCGCGGCGTTGTCCGAGAAGATCAACGTGCTCGGCGGCAACAACCTGGAAAAGAAAATCGCCACCATGGTCACTGCAATGGGCCCGCTCGGGCCGGTTGCGGGGATGGCCTCCGGGCAACTGGCGGCCATGGGCGCAACCCTGGCCAGCGTCGATGTGCCGGCCGATGTGGCCGCCAGCGGCATGAAGCGTTTCATGCAGTCGTTGACCGAAGGTGGCGCGGCGAAAGCCGGGGCGTTCGAAGCGTTGCAGCTCGACGTCAATCAGCTGACCCAGGGCATGCAGAGCGACCCGTCCGGGACCATTGAAAAGGTTCTGACGGCGGTTTCCAGTGTTGATCCCGGCAAACAGTCGGACGTCATCACGCAGCTGTTCGGTGCCGAATCGCTGGGCGCGATCACGCCGCTGCTGGCCCACCTCGATGTGCTCAGGTCCAACCTGGCCAAGGTCGGGGAGGGCGTGCAAAACAGCGGCTCCATCGAGAAGGAGTTCGCAGACAACTCCCAGACCACGGCCACTGCCATCAAAGAGATGACCAACCGTGTCGATCGTCTGGGCATCAATATCGGCAGTATGTTCCTGCCGGCGATGAACGAAGCAATGGCCGTGATCGGGCCGATGATTTCTCAGGTCGCCGCGCTGGCGGCCGAACATCCAGAGGTGATCAAGGGCGTCGTGGGCGCCGCGATTGCTTTCGGCGTGCTGCAAGTCGCCGTTCTCGCTGCGACGAGTGCCGCCAAGCTGCTGGCTGCGGTCATGGGCATGTCACCGTTGGGCCTGATCGTGCGCGGCCTCGCGCTGGCGGCAGGTTTTCTGATCGCCAACTGGTCGACCGTCGCACCTTATTTCCAGGCGGTCTGGGAGGCGATTCGCGGACCGGTGATGGCGCTGTGGGACGTACTCAAGGCGGTCTTCGCCTGGACGCCGCTGGGCATGATCGCAGCCAACTGGCAGCCACTGACCGAATTCTTTGCTGCGCTGTGGGACGTGATCAAGGCGCTGGCCACGCCGTTTTTTGATTTTCTGCAGACGCTGTTTGCGTGGTCGCCATTGGGCATGGTTGTGGCCAACTGGCAGCCGCTGTCCGAGTACCTGGCCGGCCTGTGGGAAACCATCAAGGCCGAGGCGCAACCGTTTACCGATGTGCTGGCAACGCTGTTCAGTTTTTCGCCGCTGGGCATGGTCATCGAGAACTGGCAGCCGATCAAAACCTGGTTCGCAGGTCTGTGGGCGGGCATCAAGCCATTCATCGAACCGATCATGAGCCGGTTTGGTGGCGACACTGATAAGACCGTCCTGCAGAGGGCGACCGAGACGGCCAATCGGTTCGCGGAAGAACAGCGGATACGCAACGCAGGGCCGGGCGGCGGGACCGGTGCGTTTCTGGCGGCCGGTGCCGTCGAGAACGTTCGCATGAATCAGCAGTTGCTCAATCAGGCCACTGGCGTGCCGTCGACCAGCCAATTGCTCGGCGTACCCACCCCGCTGGCGCCCGGCAGCCTGTTGTTGCAACAGGGCGCAGCCGGGGCCGGCCCGCGACTTGAAGGCGAGCTCAACATTCGCTTTGAAAACGCGCCGTTGGGCATGCGCGCCGTACAAGTGCAAACCAACCAGCCGGGTTTGACGATATCGCCAAACGTCGGTTATCGAACCCTCGGCGCAGGAGCCGGATCATGAGTACATGGCGTGACAGCCTGCTGCCGGCGTCTTTCCGTGGCGTCGGTTTTTTCATTGAAAAAGCCGTCGTTCCGGCAGGTCGCAAGGGGCAGTTGCATGAGTTTCCACAACGCGACGAGCCTTATTTCGAGTCGCTGGGCAAACAGTCGAAAGTGCATACGCTGACGGGGTTCATTGTCGGTCCCGACTGTTTCGAACAGCGAGACAGACTGCTACAGGCACTGGAGCAGGAAGGTGCCGGCGAGCTGGTGCATCCGTGGCTGGGTCGTGTGCAGGTCCAGGTTGGCGAGTGCGGCGTCACACACAACCTGAACGAAGGCGGACTCGTCCGACTGGACCTGAAATTCTATCCGGCCAACCCGCTCAAGTTTCCCGTGTCGACGCTCAATACGCGACGGCAGTTGCTGGGCGCGTCCGAGAGCCTGCTGGATTCGGCGCTCAGGCGCTACCGCTCGGTGATGGCCACAGTGGACGCGGTACGTATCAACATTCAGGCGCTGCGCAGTGCCTTGTCGGGCGTATTCGCGACCATTCAGCGGCAGTTCACACCGTTCATGACGATCTATTCGGATGTCACCGCGCTGGTGCATTCGCTGGTCAATGCGCCGTTGACGGTCAGCACGCTGTTTACCACGTTCTTCGCCAGTTTCGACGGCGACAGCCGTCGAGCCAGAAGAGCGAACGGCACCAGCAGTATTGGCGGGGCGAGTACCGGAACGAATGCCGGGTCAGGTTCCGGCAGCTCGACAGGGGGCGGTTCAGGCAGCGGTTCCGCGAGTGGCAGTAACGGCACCGCTGCGAGCAGCACGGCAGCAAGGTCCGGCAGCAATGGCGGCGTGTCCTCTGTTGAAACGGTCGATTATCGCTCCGTGATTTCCGAGGCCACGCAACAGGCGGAAGCGGTGTCCGGCATCAATCTGGTTAGCCAGGGCAGCGGGCTGGATACCGGCGTGACGGCTCAGGCCGCGGCCAATCTGGTTCAGGATGCCTTGTTGGTCAAGGTGGCGAAAATCGTCGCGAGCATGCCGGTTGCGACGACCGTCACGCCGCTCACCGTGGTGCCGTCGCTGGATCAGCAAGTGACGCAAGCGCTGCAGCGCGTCGATGTGCCGGTTGCCGATGACGTCATCGAACTGCGTGACACGCTGAGTTCGGCGATCTGGGAAGCGTCGTTGAAAGCCGATCCCGAACATTACCTGGCGCTCAACACGTTGCGTCAGGCGTTGATCAGGCACCTCAACGCGGTGGCGGCCTCCGGTGTACGTCTGGTGGACATGAAGGTCTCCGAGCCTTTGCCCGCGCTGGTGCTGGCCTATCGCCGATTCGGTGACGCCAGCCGGGCGCAGGAAATGGTGCAGCGCAATCGGCTGGCCCACCCGGGTTTCGTACCGCCAGGCACGCTGAAGATCGCACAGGAGTGACCCATGATCGACCCTAACGTTGTCACCCTGACGGTTGACGAGCACGACTATGCCGGCTGGAAGTCGGTGGAAATCTCTGCCGGGATCGAGCGTCAGGCGCGCAGCTTTGACGTGAGCATTACCTGGCAGTGGCCGGGCACTGAAATCTCGCATCCGATCACGCCCGGCGCAGCGTGCGAAGTACGTATCGGCGGCGAGTTGATTCTGACCGGCTGGGTGTTTGCCGCGCCGATCAGCTATGACGGCAAGCAAATCACGCTAAAGATTTCCGGACGCTCGAAAACCGCCGACCTCATCGACTGCTCGGCCATCAACAGGCCGAGCCAGTGGAAGGAGGTGGGGGTGTTGAAGATTGTTGAAGCGCTGGCTGCTCCTTATGGTTTGTCGGTGATCAGCGAAATACCGGAGACCTCGAAGATGGCCGATCACACCATCGAGCCTGCCGAAACCGTGTTCAAGTCCATTGACCGGCTGCTGACCCTGTTCCGGATTTTTTCCACCGATGACGAATACGGCAATGTGGTGCTGGCCAGGCCGGGTAGTCGTGGGCAGAGCGCAGACGCGCTCGAACTCGGCAAGAATGTGTTGAGCGCCGTCATCACGCGGGACTTTTCCGGGCTTTTTTCCGAGTACCGGGTTATTGGTCAACAGACCGGTAATGACCAGACGTTCGGCAAGGAGTCGTCGGAAGTCTCGGCAGAAGTCACGGATAACCGGCATGACGACCCTGCGCATAAAAAGCGTCTTCGCGTACTGGTCGTTCATGAGGATGCGCCGATCACACCGAAACTTGCCCTGAGTCGCGCCAATTGGGAGCGTGGTCAGCGGGCCGGCAAGGCGCTGCTCACCACCTACAAGGTCCAGGGCTGGCGGCAGTCCAATGGGGCGCTCTGGCGGCACAACACCATGGTCCGGGTGATTGATCCGGTCATCGGTTTCACAAGCCGCAACATGCTGATTTCAGCCGTGACCTACTCGCTGAGCGACCAAGGCACGATCACCACACTGGTGGTCGGTCCGCCTGAAGGTTTCCAGGCCGAGCCAGGTGACCCCAACAAGCGCAGCAAGGTGCAGGTCAATCAGGACGCTTACTCCTGGCTGCTGCCCATCGACGAGGAAACAACCTCATGAGCTTACTCAATCGCATGCTGGTGCGCGGCACGGTGGTGCTCGCCAGGGCCAGCAGCAAAATGCAGGCGCTGCAAATGCGCCTCACCGCCGGAGAGGTCAAGGACGACATGGAGCACTTCGAACCCTATGGCTTCACCAGCAACCCGCTGGCTGGCGCCGAGGGCATTGCCGCCTTCATTGGTGGCGACCGGTCGCACGGTCTGCTGCTGGTGGTGGCCGACCGGCGCTATCGCCTCAAGGGCCTGGAGTCGGGCGAAGTGGCGATCTATACCGACGAGGGCGACAAGATTCACCTCAAGCGCGGCAAGGTCATCGACATTGAAACCGACACCCTGAACATCAAGGCAACGGTGGCCGTGAACTTCGACACACCGCAGATCACCCAGACCGGAAAGATCGTTTCCCAGGGAGACCAGCTTGCCGCTGGCATCAGCCAGATCAGCCATCTGCACGGTAACGTGCAGGGCGGTAATGGCCAGAGCGGGCCGCCCGTTGGAGGTGCTGGATGATTATCGAAGGCTCTCTGCAGGCGTCCTTGCTGCGCTCGGTGGTCATCAGCCTGTTCACCTGGCGGCGTGCCGAAGCGGACGACCCGTTCGACGATGCCGAGCGCTATGGCTGGTGGGGCGACACCTACCCGGCACAGGCCAATGACCGCATTGGCTCCAGGCTGTGGCTGCTGCGCCGGGTCAGGCTGACTGCCCAGACCCAGCGCGACGCCGAGTTCTATGCCCGCGAAGCGCTCGACTGGCTGATCGAAGATGGCCAGGTCAAGCACATCAACATCCTTACCGAACAGGTTCAGAGCAACCGCCTGAACCTGGGCGTCGAGCTGGTCGTCTCGGACGGTCAGCTCGTGCGTTTCAACCCTTCTGAACAGTGGCAGGTGATTTATGCCGTTTGAAACACCTACGTTACCGGCGCTGATCAACCGAACCCAGGTCGACCTCGCCGACGAAGCGCTGCGTCAGTCCGATGCGCGGGTATTGTCCCGTGCGCACAGCGGCGCGGCCTACGGTCTGTACGGCTATCAGGACTGGATCGCCGACCAGATTCTGCCGGACACCGCTGACGAGGAAACCCTCGAGCGGCAGGCCATCCTGCGCCTGAGGCAACCGCGCAAGGTGGCACAGGCCGCTACCGGCACGGTGCGCTTTACCGCTGCAGCCGGCGCGGTGCTGGATGCGGACACTGTGCTGCAGTTCAGTGATGGACGCTTCTACCGCGTCACTAAAGGCGTCACCACGGTTGCGGGCAATAACACCACCACGGTCGAAGCGGTGGATGCCGGTGTTCTGGGTAATGCGGATGCCGGTCTGGTGATGACTGCCGTGCAACCGGTCGAAGGCATCGACAGCACCTTCACCGTCATTGCCGACGGACTTTCCGGCGGCATCTCGCAGGAAAGTATCGAGTCGTTGCGTGCGCGTGTCGTGCGCTCCTACCGGGTCATCCCGCATGGCGGCGATCAGGATGATTACGTGACCTGGGCGCTGGAAGTGCCGGGCGTGACACGCGCCTGGTGTGTGCGCCGGTTCATGGGGCCGGGGACGGTGGCGGTGTTCTTCATGCGTGACGACCAGGCCGATCCCATTCCTGACGCCGAGCAGCTGGCTGCGGTCGCTGCGTATATCGAGCCGCTGCGTCCGGTCACCGCAGACGTGTATGTGCTGGCGCCGGTGCAGAAACCGGTGGTCTACACCATCCGACTCACACCGGATACCTCCGCCGTGCGGGCGGCGGTCGAAGCGCAACTGCTGGACCTGCACAACCGTGAGGGCGGACTGGGCGAAACCCTGTTGCTCACGCACATCGCCGAGGCCATCAGCCGCGCGACAGGCGAAACCGATCATGTGCTGGTTTCACCCGTGGCCAACGTTACTGCGGCAGCCAACCAGTTGCTCACGTTCGGGGGTATTCAATGGTCGTCATAAGAACTGCCGAACATTACGCCGGACAACTGCAGGCGCTGTTGCCACCCGGTCCCGCATGGGATCCGGAGCGGGTGCCGGAATTGCAGCAGGTCATTACCGGCCTGTCCCGCGAGTTTGCACGCATCGATGGCCGCGCGTTCGACCTGCTCAACGAGATGGACCCCGCCACCGTCAGCGAACTGGTCCCGGACTGGGAGCGGGTGATGAACCTGCCTGATCCGTGCCTGGGGCTCAAACCCTTGTTCGCAGACCGGCGTCTGTCGGTGCGTCAGCGGCTTGTGGCGACAGGAGGGCAGAACGCGGCGTTCTACATCGACATTGCCATCAGCCAGGGCTACCCCGATGCCACCGTGACCGAACACCGAGCGCCCCGTATGGGGCGTTCGCGTTTTGGCCGGGCGCACTTCGGCACCTGGAACGCGCAATTCATGTGGACCCTGAACACCGGTGGGCGCCAGCGCCTGGGCCGACGCTTTGGGGCCAGCTACTGGGGAGAGCGGTTCGGGGTGAATCCCGGGCTCGCCATCGAATGTTTGATCCGTCGAGCAGCACCGGCGCACAGCGTCGAATTCGTAAACTTCAACTGAGGAACACAATGTGGATTATCCCAAGAGTGTGCCGGGCGTAGGCTTGGCAAGCGGCAAGTTTGTAGATGAAAACCCGGCGACCGGCATGCCCGGTTCGCTTATTCCTGCGCAATGGGGTAACTCGATCACGCAGGAAATTTTGAATGCGATGGCAGCCGGTGGTGAGCAGCCTGATGAAACTAGAACAGACCAACTTGCGTCGGCTGTCACGCAGATAGGTTTGCAGGTCAGGCAGGCCTATAAAGGTGCAGGATTTGGCTACACCGCTTCTGAAACTCTTCTACCCGGAGCGGCGGGGCATTGGCACAGAATCAATGCCGGTGGTATCACGCTGACGTTGCCCCCCAAGGCGAACGTAGTGGTGGGTAAGTCGATAACCTTTCATAACGCATCGCCAGCAGCAGCAACTATCAAGGCCAATGGTGCTGAGATGATCTCTCTATTCGGTGCCGGCAGCAATACGTTGAAGCTCAATGCGGCGGAGTGGGTAGAGCTTGTTTTTAACCCTGATGCGATCTACATCACCAAGCGCGGCAAAATGACAGAGGTAAAGGAGGTCGACTCTCAAAAAGTGTTCTCTTTCAATACCGATACAGTTTTTACAAGAGACCAGATGGAGTTGCTGCTACTGGATGCTACTGGCGGCAATCGTGCGTTCACACTGCCCGCCTCAAACGCGGCACTAGGCGTCAAGGACGTCATTGTTCGCAGGATAGACAGCAGTGGCAACCGGCTGACCGTGAATGCAAGTGCCGGGGAAAAGATCAGGTTCCATACCCATTTAAATGCTGCGGGTTATTCCTTTCTGGTTCTTATGGGGGCTGGCGACTGGTGGCATCTGCGCAGCGATGGTGCCGGAAGCTGGTGGCCAATAGGGCGATATGACAGCACTCCTTTGGGACGGCCTGTTTTCGAGACAACGACATTGTTCAGCCCAGGAGGATATGGAGCGTTGAACGGTGGGCTTCTCAATCGTGCCGACTGGCCGTGGCTTTGGGATCATGCGCAAAAGTCCGGGATGCTTTACACCGAAGCGGCTCGTACCGGCAAGGAAGGTGGGTGGACCAGTGGCGACGGCGCTCTGACCTTCCGAGGGCCTGAAGGCCGAGGCGAGTTCCTGCGGGTACTGGATGAGTCTCGGGGCGTCGATACGTCGCGTGTCGCCGGTTCTTGGCAGGACGGCACTTGGCTCAGGACGGTGGCTCAGGAGTGGAGCGGGTCAGATGTAGAGACTGGCACCTACCTGCTGGGCAGCGGTCATGCGCAGGCAGATGGGCGCTTGAACTCTACAGGGCCGGGTGGCTTGTTGCCGCCAGGTGCACTGGTCCCGGCTGGCGGTTCGGCCTACCTGGCAGAAACAACAGACAACGGCGTTGTGGCGACTGTAATGAGAGACCAGCAACCGATGAATAACTGGATTCGTTTCCGTAGCCGCAACATGGCCTATCCCGGCCGTATCAAACTGATCTGAGGACGTTATGCCTACTTACTTGATAGATGACTCTGGGGCCTTGATAGGGCCTGTTGAATTACCGGTTGTTCCTGGACTGGGCGAGCAAACGCCCAGCAATGCTGTAAGCATGACCGAATTGCTCAGCGAACCGAAAACAGGATTTGCCTGGACACTGATAAACGGTGAGCTGCAGCAGGTCATAGATCGCCGTGGCTTGATGTATCGAATAAACGACGGCTCGGTAGAGGAGTGGAGCAGCCTCGGTCTGCCGCCTGAACGGCTTACCGCCAAACAATGGCCCGGCAAGTATTACGTTTGGCGAGAGGGTGAATGGGTTCTTGATACCGAAGCGCAGAAGACCGCTCTGGCTTCCGCCGCTCTGCTGGTTCGTGACCAGCGTTTGCAGGAAGCAGCTACACGTATCGCCCCGTTGCAGTACGCCGAAGAACTGGGAGATGCCACCGAGGCGGAGAAGGCAAGTTTGCTCGAATGGAAACGCTATAGCGTAGAGCTGAACCGAATCGAGCAAACCCCGGATTACCCCCTCCAAGTCAAATGGCCTTCACCACCCTCCGATACAACTGCCCTGTAAACATGACCGCGAGAGCGGTTTTTTTTTGCCCGCTTTTCGAGACCGTTGCGTGCGTTTTTAGGCACGTGCCAAATACTCACGGACTCTGCAGACAAAAGGTGCTGAGTCGTTAATAAAACGTGATTCATAACGACACACAGCACTGACCTTCCGCATCGTTAATTCAGGCGTTATCGGCGGAGGCGTCTGGTGTGCACATAAATCCCCATCCCGTAATAACAGCACTCTCTTAATACATAATATGAAGGATTAATCATGAACATAGTACCCGTCTCCCGTAACCCGCAATGGGCTGACCTGGCCCATACTTCCATGACGCTCTGGGTGATTATTACTGAACCCGGCTATATGGATCGTCAGGACGCTATATCGGTCTCTGCCAATCATCCGGATCCGCAATACGTAGCATTTTTCAACCGGGCAATCGCCGGTGAGTTTGGTGAGATTCTTGAGCCAAGCGAGCTGATGATTCTGATGAACGTCAACTCGGAGCGCAGCGTCTACCTAGACAGTGCGACCAAAAAAATCAACGAGCTGGATTTTCAACTGGCCATCGTGCAAAACGCCATCGCATCGGGGTCGGCCACGGACGCTCAAATCAAATCCCAGCCTGCGCTGCAAGCCGAGCTTGATGCTTACTCGCTGTACCGAGCCCAGCTCTCCAATCTCGAACAGCTTACGGGCTTTCCTATTTCCTTCGTATGGCCCGTTCCGCCAGCAACGCCATTTGTTTACGTGGAGCCACCGGTTGTGCCGGCACCTCCTACAGGCGTGAGTGAAGACGAGCTGCCGTGGTTCATGAACAGCATTCGCAACCCTCGTTGGGTCGATCAAGCGCATACAGCTATCGTGCTTTTGGTCGTCTTTGAAAAGACCAAAGATACCAAGGGTGAGGAGGCCGTGACTGTTGCTGCCAACTCCCTGAAACCGCAAGCCAGAGAGCTTTTCAATCGAGCCTTTAACGGCGAGTTTGGCGTGATTCTCGAGCCGATCACCGAAGTGGACACGGGCGACGCTATAAATCAGCGCAACGGATACTCGGCCATGGCCACTGCGAAAATCGATTCGTTGATCAGCAGGCTTGGCACCGTGCAAAGTGCCATTGAAGCCCAACTGAAAACCATGCCTGCGCTACAAGCAGAGCTCAACGCGTATTGGCTCTACCGGGTGCAACTCGCCCAACTCGATGCACAGCCAGGCTTCCCAGAATCGTTCGTGTGGCCCGTTCCGCCAGCGTCGCCATTTGTATATGTAAAGGCTACTGAACAGCTGGCACCGGTTAGAGGCGTAAGTGCAGACGAACTGCCCAAGTCCTGACGCCCCGCTCTGAGGGGGCGTTGTTTTATTCGCCATTTAATCCCGCTTTTGAACAGGAGAGCCTTATCGACTCATGGGCTGGGCTCGTCCCGCAAGCCCAGAGAAGTATCAATTCCTGTCAACCAGCAACAACGACTGAACATGCTCCCTGACGCCGGCCCCACCGCCGGTGTTTTAGTTCCTGTCATCAAACGAAACAGGAGGTTCGCCGACGCCCGCAAGCGTCAATCATTCATAAACCCACACTCTCTCACTAGAAAATCAAAGGTATTCCTATGTACACAGTAATAAGCGCTCGTGATCCACGTTGGTCCGATATGACACACACATACATTAATCTATGGGTGTTGTTTGCAGAGTTTAAAGACACTTACGGCGAGGTGCCTTTTAGTGCGTCTCCTAACGACTCCGCTGCTCATGGAGTCGATCTGTTTAACCGTGCCCTCGCCGGTGAGTTCGGCCCGGTTCTCGAGCCGACCGAGGAGGCGGTCTTGCAGCAGGTGACGAGTCAGCGAAATAACTTGTCAAGTAACGCTACCTATCGAATCCACTCGTTGCTGGACGAACTGGATATTCTTCAGGATGCCATAGCAATGAATCTGGCGACCGAAGAGCAATTGAAATCCGTGCCAGCAATCAACGCTGAGCTGTACGCGTTCCGTCTTTATCGCGTGCGGCTTTCCCTGATTGATACATTGCCAGGTTATCCAAGGAAGTTCGACTGGCCAGTGGCGCCTGCGCAGCCTTTTGTGTATGTGCCACCTTCTGAGTAGTTGGCCATTTGGCAGGGCGAGGGCGAAAACGAATTGCACCCGACGCCGGCTCTGAAGCTGGCGTTACTGTTTATGCTTTCGATATCGCCGCGACCTGCTGACATGACTGCTGTTAACGACTTAGGTAACGACGCCTCGCAATGATGGGGCGTTTGTTACCCCTAATGCGCGTCGCTTTTGAGTCACGAGAGCTACGTCGATTGGGGACACTGACGAGCGTCATAAGCAAGGCAGGAGTAACCATGCCTATCAACCAGCAACAACTACTGCAAATCCTCCCCAACGCCGGCCCTAAAGCCGGCGTTTTCGTTCCTGCTCTCAACACCGCCATGGCCCGTTACGCCATCGACACTCGGCTGCGTATCGCCGCGTTCATCGCTCAGATCGGGCATGAATCCGGGCAGCTTCGTTATGTGCGCGAGCTGGGTAGCGACAGCTATCTGGCCAAGTACGACACGGGCCAGTTGGCGCTGCGTTTGGGCAATACGCCAGAGGCAGATGGCGACGGTCAGTTGTATCGGGGCCGTGGGCTGATTCAGGTGACGGGGCGGGCCAACTATGAGGCGTGCGGGGAGGCGCTGGGGCTGGACTTGCTTGCCCAGCCACAACTGCTCGAACAACCCGACCACGCCGCCATGTCGGCGGCATGGTTCTGGGACCGGGCCAACCTCAATGCGCTGGCAGACAAGGGTGATTTTCTGATGATCACCCGCCGCATCAACGGAGGTACCAACGGCCTGGCGGATCGGCAGACGCTTTACCAGCGGGCATTGGAGGTGCTGCCGTGAAAGTGCTGGATATGCGATTCCTGATCCTCGCATTCGTGCTGGGGTCAGGGCTGGGTACATGGGCCGCCTGGAAATGGCAGGCGGCACGCTATGGCCTGCAACTGTCCGCGCAACAGCTGACGTGGCAGCGCGAGCGCGAGCAGGCGGCGCTCGCGCTCGTCGACTGGCAGAACGCCGAGCAGGCACAACGACGGGCGCTGGAAGTCCGTTTGCACACCAACGATACAACCATCCACAAGGAGTTGAGCGATGCACAGACTGCTCAGGCTCGTTTGCGTGATCGCCTGGCTACCGCTGATTTGCGGTTGTCAGTCCTCCTCGCCAACAGCCCCGCCAACCGTGATGGCATGCCAGCCGGCACCGATACCGGCGGCGTGGTTCATGGAAGCTCGCGAGGCGAACTTGACCCAGCGGCTGCTGGACGAATTGTCGCCATCACCGACTACGGCGATCAGGGATTGATCGCTTTGAAGGCCTGCCAAGCCTACGTGCGCGAGATTGCGCACTGATGTTCCTCTCGGCTCCCCACCCTCGGCCATCGTGCCCCTGCCTCAATCCCGCCTCCGCAAGGAGGCGCGGCCCTCTTTTCAGCCTTTAACCGCTTTTCAATCGGCGCAGCCCGGTACATTCATATTGCACCGGCCGATTCGGTACGCTAATGTCCTGAAACGTACCGATGAGACCCCTTCCGTGACGACAGTCAGCAAGCTTTTGATGCGCGTTATCAAGGCTCACGCCCGTTGGCGTTGGCGCGCCTGACTATTTCCTTGCCGGCCCTGCCGGTCCCGTACCTGTATGCCTTCGATTTTGTGATGTTTTTCTCCGTCCCCCGGCCTTATGGCTGACGAGGGGATGCATGAGTGAAGCAGAATCCGGAAGGCCTGAATCAAGTCAGTAAATCAAAAGGTTGATAGCAAAATGCTGCTGATGATCGATAACTACGATTCGTTTACCTACAACGTCGTGCAGTACTTTGGTGAGCTGGGGGCAGACGTCAAAGTCATTCGCAATGACGAACTGAGCATCGCCGAGATCGAAGCCCTGAACCCGGAGCACATCGTGGTCTCGCCTGGCCCGTGCACGCCCAATGAAGCCGGCGTCTCGCTGGATGTGATCAAGCACTTCGCGGGCAAGCTGCCGATTCTGGGCGTGTGCCTGGGGC
Organism: Pseudomonas cerasi; assembly: GCF_027983475.1. NCBI lineage: Bacteria > Pseudomonadati > Pseudomonadota > Gammaproteobacteria > Pseudomonadales > Pseudomonadaceae > Pseudomonas > Pseudomonas cerasi. Next base: position 14,620 of record NZ_JAQJVM010000004.1, on the reverse strand, counting down.
ATCAGTCCATCGGTCAGGCCTTTGGCGGCGACGTGGTTCGTGCGCGTCAGGTCATGCATGGCAAAACCAGCCCGGTCATTCACGAAGATGGCGGGGTGTTCGATGGTTTGAATCATCCGCTGGTGGTCACCCGCTACCACTCGCTGGTGGTCAAGCAGGATACGCTCCCCGACTGCCTGGAAGTGACGGCCTGGACCGCGCTGGAAGACGGTTCGGTCGATGAGATCATGGGCCTGCGTCACAAGACACTGAACATCGAAGGGGTGCAGTTTCACCCCGAGTCGATCCTGACCGAGCAGGGCCACGAGCTGTTCGCCAATTTTCTCAAGCAGAGTGGCGGCCATCGTCAGGGCTAAGGATTTTTTATGAGTACCCCCATGAATATCAAAAGCGCGCTGAATCGCGTGGTCAACCAACTGGACCTGACCACTGAAGAGATGAGCGATGTCATGCGCGAAATCATGACCGGCCAATGCACTGAAGCGCAGATCGGTGCGTTTCTGATGGGCATGCGCATGAAGAGCGAAACCATCGATGAAATCGTTGGTGCGGTTTCGGTGATGCGCGAGCTGGCCGGCAAGGTCGAACTGAAAACCCTGGACGGCGTGGTAGACATCGTGGGGACGGGCGGCGACGGCGCGAACATCTTCAACGTGTCGACGGCTTCAGCCTTCGTCATCGCAGCCGCCGGTTGCACAGTGGCCAAGCACGGTAATCGTGCTGTCTCGGGCAAAAGCGGCAGTGCCGATCTGCTCGAGGCTGCCGGGGTTTATCTGAACCTCACGCCTGTTCAGGTGGCGCGTTGCATCGACAGCGTGGGTATCGGCTTCATGTTCGCCCAGTCTCATCACACGGCCATGAAGCACACGGCCGGGCCGCGCCGCGAGCTGGGCCTGCGCACACTGTTCAATATGCTTGGCCCGCTGACCAATCCGGCGGGTGTTCGTCATCAGATCGTCGGCGTGTTCAACCAGGCGCTGTGCCGCCCGCTGGCCGAGGTGCTGCTGCGTCTGGGCAGCAAGCATGTGCTGGTGGTCCATTCGCAGGACGGCCTGGATGAATTCAGTCTGGCGGCACCGACCTTCGTGGCCGAGCTGAAAAACGGCGAAGTCACTGAATACTGGGTACAGCCCGAAGACCTCGGCATCAAAAGCCAGAGCCTGTACGGCCTTGCCGTGGAAAGCCCGGCGGCTTCGCTGGAGCTGATTCGCGATGCGCTGGGACGTCGCAAGACCGAGAACGGTCAGAAAGCTGCGGAAATGATCGTGCTCAATGCCGGCGCCGCGCTTTATGCTGCAGATCACGCCACCAGCCTGAAAGAGGGCGTGGCCCTGGCACACGATGCGCTGCACACTGGCCTGGCGCGGGAAAAACTGGAAGAGCTGGGTGCCTTCACGGCGGTATTCAAGCAGGAGAACGAAGCATGAGTGTGCCAACCGTACTGGAAAAGATCCTCGCCCGAAAGGCCGAGGAAGTCGCGGCTCGTCGTGCGATTGTGAGCCTGGCCGAGCTTGAACAACAGGCAGCCCGGGCCGACGCGCCACGTGGCTTTGCCAAGGCATTGATCACTCAGGCCAAGGCAAAGCAGCCTGCCGTTATCGCCGAGATCAAGAAGGCCTCGCCAAGCAAGGGCGTCATCCGCGAACACTTCCTGCCGGGCGAGATCGCCAGAAGTTATCAGGCCGGTGGCGCGACCTGTCTGTCAGTGCTCACCGACGTGGACTTCTTTCAGGGTGCCGATGCCTATTTGCAGGAGGCCCGTGCAGCGTGCAACCTGCCGGTGATCCGCAAGGATTTCATGATCGACCCTTATCAGGTGGTCGAAGCACGTGCTTTGGGCGCTGACTGCATTCTGCTGATCGTGTCGGCACTGGATGACGCGCAACTGTCTGAACTGGCTGCCGTTGCCAAAAGCTTGGAGCTGGATGTGCTGGTCGAGGTGCACGACGGCAACGAGCTGGACCGTGCACTCAAGACGCTCGATACACCGCTGGTGGGCATCAACAATCGCAACCTTCACACGTTTGAAGTGAGCCTGGAAACCACGCTGGACTTGCTGCCGCGTATTCCGCGTGATCGCCTGGTCGTCACCGAAAGCGGCATTCTCAATCGTGCGGATGTCGAGCTGATGGAAATCAGCGATGTCTATTCGTTTCTGGTGGGGGAGGCCTTCATGCGTGCCGAACACCCTGGCGCCGAGCTGCAGCGGTTGTTCTTCCCTGAGCGCAAAATCGCGGTAAGCGCTTCGTCCATCGACTGAGCGCATTGAGCTGAACACCCTCCCGAGGTCCGGCATGCAAGACGCGATCATCGACATTTGTGTCGAACAAGGCCTGCAGGCCGAGCAGGATCTTCTCGCCTCGGTATGCTCCGGGGCGGCAGATCACGGGCTGCTGTTCTGGCGGCCCAATGATCGAGCGCTGGTCATGCCACGGCGGATGAGCCGGTTACCGGGTTTTGCCGAGGCCAGCGAGACCCTGTCGGACAATGCATGGCCCGTCCTCTTGCGTGAAACCGGCGGCGAGCCAGTGCCACAGTCCTCTGCCACGCTGAACATCGCGCTGGTCTATGCGCAGCCGCACACTGATGTCGATCGTGACCGCATAGAAACCGCCTACCTGCGATTGTGTCAGCCGATTCTCGATCTGTTGACCGAGCTTGGCGGCAAGGCTTCACTGGGTGAGGTGGCAGGCGCATTCTGCGATGGCCGCTTCAACGTCAATCTCGATGGTCGCAAGATGGTTGGAACGGCTCAGCGCTGGCGTCAGAGCCAGGGCGGAACGCGTCCTGTAGTGCTGGCGCATGGTGCGCTGTTGCTGGATAACGAGCGCGTCCAGATGGCCGCTGCGGTAAACCGCTTCAATGAGCTGTGCGAGCTCGAGCCGCGTGTTCAGGCCGAAAGCCACATCGCCTTGTACGAAGCGTTTCCGGGCGCTGATGTCCTGGAGCGTCTGGCGCAGGCTTACCGGAAACTGCTCGCCGGGCTCTGAATAGCAAGGGCTCAGCGTGTCCCGTAGACCACCATGGTCTTTCCTTTGACGTTGACCAAGCGCTGTTCTTCAAGGGCCTTGAGCACACGTCCGACCATTTCCCTCGAACAGCCGACGATGCGTCCGATTTCCTGTCGGGTAATCTTGATTTGCATGCCGTCCGGGTGAGTCATTGCATCCGGCTGCTTGCACAGCTCGAGCAACGTGCGAGCCACTCGCCCGGTGACATCGAGAAACGCCAGATCACCCACCTTGCGCGTTGTGTTGCGTAGGCGCTCGGCCATCTGGCTGCCGAGCGCATACAGAATTTCCGGCTCTTGCCTGGTCAGCTCGCGGAACGTGTCATATGAAATCTCGGCCACTTCGCACTCTGTCTTGGCCCGCACCCAGGCGCTGCGTACGGATTCCTTGCCGGGTTGCTCGAACAGGCCCAGTTCGCCGAAGAAATCCCCGCTGTTGAGGTAGGCGACGATCATCTCCCGGCGCTCGTCATCCTCGATCAGAACCGTGACTGAACCCTTGAGGATCAGAAACAACGACTCGGAGCGCTCACCGGCATTGATGATGTTGGTTTTCGCGGGGCAGCGGCGGCGTTCTGCATGGGGCAGCAGCTTGTCCAGACTGTTTGCTTTGGGCGTAAAAGTTATTGCGACCATGCGAGACTTCCGAAATAAGGTGTATGGCCAAATGGCATACCTATAGGTATCGGCTGCGCCTTTATTCTCGCCAGCTTTTCCAGACGTGTAGGAAGCTATTTGCGAACATTCCTACGCGTTTCCTACAAAAAGCATTTCTTCCGGGCAGCTTTTGGCCCTGTGCTAAGCTGGCGACCCCTTTTTTTACAGTGGAGTCTTGGCGATGAAGGCACGCATCCAATGGGCTGGCGAAGCCATGTTCCTCGGCGAATCCGGCAGCGGTCATGTGGTGGTAATGGATGGTCCGCCGGAAAGCGGCGGTCGCAACCTGGGTGTACGCCCGATGGAAATGGTCTTGATCGGTCTGGGTGGCTGCAGCAACTTCGATGTTGTGAGCATTTTGAAGAAGTCGCGCCAACCCGTCGAAAGCTGCGAGGCGTTTCTGGATGCCGAGCGTGCGGATGAAGACCCGAAAGTGTTCACCAAAATCCACCTGCACTTTGTCGTCAAAGGGCGCGGGTTGAAAGAAGCGCAGGTCAAGCGCGCGATCGAACTGTCCGCAGAGAAGTATTGCTCTGCCTCGATCATGCTCGGCAACGCGGGTGTGAAGATCACTCACGATTATGAAATTGTCGAACTGGGCTGAACGCCAGACATCCAACGATCATAAAAACGGCGCACACTCTGGCAGACGGCTTCGGACGTCTGCATAATGCGCCACTTTTTACGGGCGCAGCATGTATTGGTTTTCTGCTGCCGGTCCGAACAGACAACCAAAATCGCCAACGCGAAGAGGTGTTAACCGTCCTACGCAGATGAGCCGGGCTCACCTGACGGGCATGCTTGATCACGCGGCTGGCGCCGCACCCATATAGAGAGTTTTTAACGGTGAAAAGCAAACTCAAGCTCCACGGGTTCAATAACCTGACAAAGACCTTGAGCTTCAACATTTATGACATCTGCTATGCGGAAACCCCGCAGGACCAGCAGGCGTATGTCGAGTACATCAACAGTGTGTACGACGCAGAACGCCTGACGCGGATTCTGACTGATGTTGTCGATATCATTGGTGCCAACATCCTGAACATTGCGCGTCAGGATTACGATCCACAAGGTGCCAGTGTGACCATTCTGATCTCTGAGCAGCCGGTGACGCCTACCGAAAGCCAGATCGAAGAGTCGCCAGGTCCACTGCCGGAAACCATCCTGGCGCACCTGGACAAGAGCCATATCACGGTCCACACCTACCCGGAAATCCACCCGGTTGACGGTATTGCCACGTTCCGCGTGGATATCGATGTGTCGACCTGTGGCGTTATTTCACCGCTCAAGGCGTTGAACTACCTGATCCATAAATTCGAGTCGGATATCGTGACGGTCGACTATCGCGTGCGCGGCTTTACCCGTGACGTGGAAGGCAAGAAGCACTTCATCGACCACGAGATCAACTCGATCCAGAACTACCTCTCCGAAGACACGCGCAACGGTTACCAGATGACCGACGTGAACGTGTATCAGGAAAACCTGTTTCACACCAAGATGCTGCTCAAGCAGTTCGAACTGGACAACTACCTGTTTGGCGACGCCACCAGCAACTTGTCTCCCGAGCAGCGCGAGCAAGTGACCGCCAAGGTCAAACACGAAATGCTGGAAATCTTCTACGGCCGCAACGTCGCCGTATAAGCCCGGATTCCGGACATTAAAAAGGCGCCTGATTCAGGCGCCTTTTTTATGGGCGTTGTATACGCCTCGTCAGATGCGATAAGTCGACTTGGTCATGACCTTGGCCAGCACACTCATGCCGAACTTGACCGGTGCCGGGAAACGAAAACCGCCTGCTTCCAGTGCGGATTCAGCGTGGTGTTCTTCATCGCTGAGCATCTGTTGCAGAATAGCCCGGGACTTTCCGTCCTCGGTCGGCAGTTGCTCCAGATGTTCAGCCAGGTGCTTGCAGACCTGATCTTCAGTCGCCGCGACAAAACCCAGGCTGACCCGGTCGCTGATAACACCGGCTATTGCGCCCATCCCGAAGGACAGGCTGTAGAACAGCGGGTTCAGCACACTGGTATGGCTGCCAAGCTGATGGATGCGCTGTTCGCACCAGACCAGATGATCGATTTCTTCTTCAGCCGCATGCTCCATCGCCTTGCGCACCTTGGGCAGCTTTGCCGTCAGCGCCTGGCCCTGATAAAGCGCCTGGGCGCAGACTTCGCCGGTATGGTTGATGCGCATCAGACCCGCGACGTGGCGCGTATCGACTTCGCTCATCTTGTGTTCGGGCTGAACGACGGCAGGGGAAGGGCGCTGCGAGTGCGCGCTGGACGGCAGCAAGGTGCGCATCGCGCTGTCGGCTTGCAGTAACAGACGGTCGAGGGGGGAGTATTGACGTTCGGTAGCCATGGGCACCTCCGGAAGATCATGCGGGCAGTTTACCCCAATCGGCCGGAGCGGGCAGGGCTTGTGTGGTCCGACCAGCGCTGATCCCACGCGCTGGTCGGCCGGAAAGCCCGAAAACGCTGGCTCAGCCCGGTGGCCAGTTCATCTGACGCTGACCGAGTACGTGCATGTGAATGTGGTAGACGGTCTGCCCGCCCAGCTCATTGCAGTTCATCACCACGCGGAAGCCTTCTTCGCAGCCCAGTTCGAGGGCCAGACGCTGCGCCGTGAACAGAATATGCCCGGCCAGGCCTTTGTCTTCCTCGGTCAGATCGTTCAGGGTGCGGATAGGCTTTTTCGGGATAACCAGAAAATGCACGGGTGCCTTTGGGGCGATGTCGTGAAAGGCCAGTACCTGATCATCCTCATAGATGATCTTCGCCGGGATTTCCCGATTGATGATCTTGGTAAACAAAGTGTCCACAGCCGTTTGCTCCTTGTCGGTTGATGGTCGTCACAGGGTGTCGCTGTGCTTCAGCGCGTCCGAGTGTACTGAGCGGGACGCGGCTCGCCCAGCCGTTTGTCGCTCAGCGCGGGCAGTATTTCTTGTTGATATAGCCGCTGATCTGGCGAGCCAGCCAGCGTGAAACCAGGCGCGGGCCGAGCGTCCACAACCGGTTACCGAAGCCGGGCGTGATCACCGCACGGTTTTTTGCCAGCGCGCGAACGGTATACAGCGCCACTTCTTCCGGGCTCATCAGGTTATCCACATTGACCTGCAACTGTGCGGTGCGAAAAAAAGCCGTCCTGGTCGGACCGGGGCACAGCACCGATACCTTCACCCCGGCCTTCTTCACTTCCTCGCGCAGCCCTTCGGAAAAATGCAGCACATACGCCTTGCTCGCGTAGTAAGTGCTCATCCATGGCCCAGGCTGAAACGCCGCCACCGAGGCGATGTTGAGTATCTGGCCGCCGCCCTGAATGGCCATCAGGTTGCCGACCGTGTGGCACAGGCGCGTCAGGGCCAGGATGTTCAGATCGATCAGGTCCTGCTCGGCACTCCAGTCCTGAGCCAGAAAAGGTCCGCATGTGCCGATGCCGGCAGCGTTGACCAGCAGATCGATCTGGTGGGCACCGTCTTCCAGCTCCAGCAGAAAGCCCGAGAGCCTCAGTGGCTCGCCCAGATCGCATGCTCGAAACAGCACTTCCACGCCAAAACGCTGAGTCAACTCCAGTGCAATTGTTTCCAGCAGGTCGCGCTGGCGGGCGACCAGGATCAGGTTGCGACCGCGACGTGCCAGCGCTTCGGCCATCGCCAGGCCTATGCCGCTGGACGCGCCGGTGATCAGGGCGTAACGGGTCATGCAGTTCTCCATTGAGCGTGTTGCGACCGGCAGTCTGCCGAACCGTGGGGCAGTCTATTACTTGTCGCTTTGTTCTTCGGGCTCTATGTTGACATCCGCTGGCGCGGTCAAGGCACTGTCACGGCTTTCTTCGTCGTCATAGGGGAGGGATTGCTCGTATTCATCGGTCTGCAATTCCAGCTCATCGCGCAGCATGCCTGCGCCGCCAGCGGTGAGCACCATCACGACTATGGGGATGAGTAACACCCACAGAATCGCCAGGGTCTTCACACCTCTGGAGTTCGGTGGCGGCGGTGGGCCGAAAGCGTTGGGACCTTTTGTTCCGGGCAGCAGGATCATCAGGAACGGGAAGACGCTGCCTACGAACGGCACCATGGTCAGCAGCAGAAGCCAGCCTGACCAACCCAGATCGTGCAGCCGCTGAACGCCGATCTGTGCGCCGATGACCGCGAACACGACGAGCACCACCGCCATCAGCAGGCCACCGGCGACCAGCGAACCGTTCATGACCAGCAGGCACACACCTACCAGCACCAGCGTCGCGGCGCTCAAGACCATGCTCCACGCCAGATAGCGCAAGCGCCCTATACGCCCGTTGATACTCAGCACCTTCAGCGTCGAATGGCCGGGCTGATCAGCGCCAACCTGTGCCTTGGGCGGTGCGTAGGGTGATATGTCCAGATGTGCGGATTTGGGGGAGGGCTGGCTGACCACTTCATCCAGACTCAGGCTGATTTCAATGTCGGGTTCGATACGCGCTTCGACGCCCGCATCGTTCAGCGCCTTCAGGTAGCGTTCCGCGTCCTCGTAAGCAAGCCCGCGCTTGAGCGCAACGGGTTGACCACTGAACAGTTTCTGCACTGCAGACGGTTCGCTTTTGAACAGCCCCGCCAGGTTGGCCTTTGCGGTGTCGAGCTCGACGCCTTCACGCACCTGCCCTTCAAATACGATCTTGAAGTGTGAATCGGCCATACGGGGCTTCCTTGTCTTTAAATGGAAAACAATGCCGGGCGCCTGTCTGAGACAGGGCGCCCTGTCGCGTTACTGATGAGGCCGGGTGACTCCTGGAATCAGAAGGGTTTGACGATAACCAGAATGACGATGGCGATCAGAATCAGTACCGGGATTTCATTGAACCAGCGATAAAACACATGGCTGCGGCCATTTTCACCACGGGCAAAGCGTTTCATCTGTGCGCCGCAGACGTGGTGATAGCCGATCAGCAGGACAACCAGTGCGAGCTTGGCGTGCATCCAGCCCTGACTGAAATAACCGCTGGGGTCGAAGCTGATCAGCCAGCCGCCGAAGACCAGGGTTGCGATCATTGCCGGGGTCATGATGCCACGGTACAGCTTGCGCTCCATGACGATGAAACGCTCGCGGCTGACTGTGTCCTCACTCATCGAGTGATAGACGAATAGTCTTGGCAGATAGAACAGGGCTGCAAACCAGCAGACCATTGAAATGACATGAAGCGCCTTTATCCATAGATAGAGCATTTTTGATTATTCCCAGGTTCACGGTGGCCGAATAGTAGTGTCTTGTGCGCCCATACGTCACGTTGTCGGTTGTCGCAGAGGCGATAGGCTCCTATTATCGACCGCTTTCCAGTTGTTTCGTTGAGGGCAGGTTATGGTCAAGGTCGGTATCGTCGGCGGCACGGGTTACACCGGGGTCGAGCTGCTGCGTCTGTTGGCACAGCATCCGCAGGCAGAAGTAGTGGTCATTACCTCGCGCTCGGAGGCCGGCATGCCAGTCGCCGAGATGTATCCAAACCTGCGCGGGCACTATGACGGCCTTGCGTTCAGCGTGCCTGACGTGAAAACCCTGGGTGCCTGTGACGTTGTGTTCTTCGCCACGCCCCACGGTGTCGCTCATGCCCTGGCCGGTGAACTGCTCGCGGCAGGCACCAAGGTGATCGACCTGTCTGCCGACTTCCGTCTGCAGGACCCGGTCGAGTGGGCCAAGTGGTACGGCCAGCCTCATGGTGCTCCGCAACTGTTGGAAGACGCGGTGTACGGGCTGCCGGAAGTCAATCGCGAACAGATCAGGAGCGCGCGACTCATCGCCGTACCGGGTTGCTATCCGACCGCTACCCAGTTGGGTTTCCTGCCGCTGCTTGAAGCCGGTATTGCCGATAACACTCGTCTGATTGCCGACTGCAAATCCGGCGTGAGCGGCGCTGGACGTGGTCTGAACATTGGTTCGCTGTACTCGGAAGCCAATGAAAGCTTCAAGGCCTACGCTGTGAAGGGCCACCGTCACCTGCCTGAAATTACCCAGGGGCTGCGTCGCGCAGCGGGTGGGGATATCGGCCTGACGTTCGTGCCACATCTGGTGCCGATGATTCGCGGCATTCACTCAACGCTCTATGCAACGGTCACTGATCGCTCGGTGGACCTGCAGGCATTGTTCGAGAAGCGCTACGCCGATGAGCCATTCGTGGATGTGATGCCAGCAGGCAGTCATCCCGAAACCCGCAGTGTGCGTGGCGCCAACGTGTGCCGCATCGCGGTGCATCGTCCGCAGGGCGGCGATCTGGTCGTCGTGCTTTCGGTGATCGATAACCTGGTCAAAGGTGCGTCCGGTCAGGCAGTGCAGAACATGAACATCCTGTTCGGCCTTGATGAGCGCGCCGGGTTGTCTCATGCGGGCATGATGCCGTAAGGACTGCCGCCGTCCAGCAAATAGTTGACCGATTTTCTAGGAGAAGCGGATAATGCCGTCATTACGCATTACGACGGCTAACGCCGGGAGATATCTGACATGAGTGTCGAATCCTTCACGCCTACCGCTTTGGAGTTCACTCCAAATGCAGCGCACAAGGTGAAAACCCTGGTCGACGAAGAGGGCAATGATCGTCTCAAACTGCGTGTATTCGTTACAGGTGGCGGTTGCTCAGGTTTTCAGTACGGTTTTACTTTCGATGAAGATGTGGCAGACGATGACACCATCGTCGAGCGCGAGGGCGTAAGCCTGGTTGTCGATCCAATGAGCTTTCAGTACCTGGCCGGCGCAGAAGTCGATTATCAGGAAGGGCTTGAAGGGTCGCGCTTCGTGATCAAGAACCCGAATGCCTCCACGACCTGTGGTTGTGGCTCTTCGTTTTCGATCTGATTGAAGCTTGCTGTAAACAAAAACGCCGCTCATTGAGCGGCGTTTTGCATTGTGGCATCGCGTCAGGCGGGGTAGATGGCGCCCAGAACGCGTCTGCCTTTGGCGCCGGTCACCGTCGGACGGTTGGCCGGAACGCCTTCGAGGCAACAATGAGCCAGCCAGGCAAACGCCATCGCCTCAACCCAGTCAGGGTCTACGCCGAACTTCTCGGTACTGCTGACCTCGGTGCCGGGCAGCAGTTCTGCGAGGCGTTTCATCAGCGCCTTGTTATGCGCACCGCCCCCACAGACCAGAAGCTCCCGGGTAATCGCTTGCGCCGATTGCAGGGATTCGGTGATCGTCAACGCCGTCAGTTCCAGCAGAGTGGCCTGCACATCCTCGGGCGCCAGGGTTGGCAACTGGAACAAATGGTGGTGAACCCAGCCCAGGTTGAATACTTCCCGGCCTGTACTCTTGGGACCTTTGGTCAGGAAAAACTGATCGCTGAGCAGTTTCTTGAGCAGCGCAGAATCTACCTTGCCGCTCGCCGACCATGCGCCATCCTTATCGTAGCTCTCGTGGCGCTGTGATTGTATCCACGCATCGAGCAGGACGTTACCGGGTCCGCAGTCGAAGCCTTCGACCGGGCGATCGGACTCGATCAGGCTCAGGTTACTGAACCCGCCGATGTTCAATACGGCGCGATGATCCTTGTTGTCGTCGAACAGCGCTTCGTGGAAAGCCGGTACCAGAGGGGCGCCCTGGCCGCCTGCTGCGATATCGCGGCGGCGGAAGTCGCTGACCACGGTAATTTCAGTCAGCTCTGCCAGCAGCGCAGGGTTGCCGATCTGAATGCTGTAGCCGCGCGCGGGCTCATGACGAATAGTCTGGCCGTGGCTGCCGATGGCGCGAATCTGAGCGGGCACCATGTTTTGATCTTTCAGCAAGGTATGCACGCCCTGTGCGACCAGCCTGCACCACTTTTGCTCTGCAATTGCAGCACGCGCAAGCTCATCAGCGCCGCTGGAGCAAAGCCCCAGCAGCTCGGCATGCAGGTCTTCCGGCATGGGGATGTAGTGAGTGGCCAGAAGCCTTGATCGGTCATCCTGCTTCAAAAGGGCGATATCAATCCCATCGAGACTGCTGCCGGACATCACACCTATATAGAAGAAGTCCATGGATTACCTTTTATTCGAGGCCAGCGTGGTGGCTTTTTCCTGGTCCATGCGTGCCATCAACGGCTGGCTTTGCTGCATGAACCGCTGTTTTTCGGATTTGGCGATCGGGTCCGCCATTGGGAGCTTCTGGCCCAGTGGATCTACGTGAACGCCATTGACCTGAAACTCATAGTGCAAGTGCGGGCCTGTGGACAGGCCGGTAGTTCCAATATAGCCGATAACCTGACCTTGCTTGACAGTGCCGCCGGTCTGTATGCCTTTGGCGAAGCCCTGCATGTGGCCGTACAGCGTGCGGTAGGTGTCACCGTGCTGAATGATAACGGTATTGCCGTATCCGCCACGGCGGCCGGCGAGCAGCACCTTGCCATCGCCGGTTGCCTTGATCGGCGTACCGCGTGGCGCTGCGTAATCGACGCCTTTATGGGCGCGGATCTTGTTGAGGATCGGGTGCTTGCGGCCCATCGAGAACATTGAGCTGATGCGGGCGAAGTCTACCGGGGTACGGATGAAGGCCTTGCGCATGCTGTTGCCATCAGCCGTGTAGTAATTGGTATTACCTTGCTTATTAGTGTAACGAACGGCGGTGTAGGTCTTGCCCCGGTTAGTGAAGCGGGCGGACAGGATATTCCCCGTACCTACGCTCTTGCCGTTGACCACTTTCTGTTCGTATACCACATCGAATTCATCACCCTTGCGGATGTCCTGCGCGAAGTCGATGTCGTAGCCGAAGATGTTGGCCATGTCCATCGTCATGCTATGAGTCAGGCCGGCACGTTGCGCGGACTGCGACAGGGAGCTGTTGATCACCCCGTGGACGTAGACGTTACGCACGTTGGGCTTGCTGATTTCGCGATTGAACGCGTAGCCCGTTGCCGTCTTCGACAGGCTGATGGACTCGACTTCGCTGAGTTTTGTGTGCAATTGCTTGAGCTGGCCATCCGGCGTCAGCTCGAACTGCAGCGTCTGTCCGTTCTGCAGCTTGCTGAACTGCTTGGCCTGCTTGTCGCTGGCCAGTACTTCGTGAACAGTGGCGGCGGGCAATCCGACCTTTTCAAACAGGGTCGACAGCGTGTCGCCTTTGCTGACGGTGACTTCCTTGTGCGCAGAATCCTTCGCAGCGGCTGGCGCGGGTTTCTCTGCCTGAGGCTGTGCGTTGGCGGTGTCTTGAGCCTGATCGTCGGCAGTGTCGATCTGGGCAAATGGCGATTCGGTGGTTTCAGGTGTGGCTTGAGTGGCTTGTTGAGCGTCTTGATCTTGTACGTCCTGATCCGGTGCTTCCAGATCGAGGGGAATGTTCGTTCGTTTGGCTTCGACTTCGCTGGATGGAAAAACCAGGAGAGCCAGGCTCAACAATGCGGCAATGCCGCTTGCAGCGAGCAGGTGACTCTTCGGATAAAGCGGGGGCGCTTTAGGCGGTGTGTCTTTCATAGGTAATTTGACTTTGAAAAAGGTGAAATGGAAAAGATGAATGACATGATGAAGATGAAATAACTGTATAAAATATAACCAAAACCTGCTCGAAGCAACCCTTCCCGCGTATCAGTGACTGATTTGCAGGCAAACGCTGGGCAAAACTTGTAATTGGGCTCTGATCTTGTAAGGTTGGTTCCCTTTGAATTGGGGACTGAAATGAAGTCGGTTGAAGAGCAGCTGGCGCTGATAAAGCGCGGTGCAGATGAACTCCTGGTCGAGGCCGAGCTGGTCGAGAAGCTGAAGCGTGGCCAGCCACTGCGTATCAAGGCTGGTTTTGATCCGACGGCACCCGATCTGCACCTTGGACATACTGTGCTTATTAACAAGCTGCGGCAGTTCCAGGATCTGGGGCATCAGATCATCTTCCTGATCGGTGATTTCACCGGCATGATCGGCGACCCGAGCGGTAAAAGCGCTACGCGTCCGCCGCTCACCCGGGAGCAGGTTCTCGACTATGCCGAAACCTACAAGTCTCAGGTCTTCAAGATTCTCGATCCGGCCAAAACCGAAGTCGCGTTCAACTCGACCTGGATGGACCAGCTGAGTCCGGCTGACTTCATTCGCTTGTCTTCGCAGTACACGGTCGCACGGATGCTTGAGCGCGACGATTTCGACAAGCGCTATAAAAGCAATCAGTCCATAGCCATTCACGAATTCCTATACCCGCTGGTGCAGGGCTATGACTCCGTGGCCTTGAAGGCCGACGTAGAGTTGGGTGGCACCGATCAGAAATTCAATCTGCTGATGGGGCGCGAGCTTCAGCGCGCTTATGGGCAGGAGCCGCAATGCATCCTGACCATGCCGCTGTTGGAAGGCTTGGATGGCGTGAAGAAGATGTCCAAGTCGCTGGGCAACTACGTCGGCATTCAAGAAGCACCGGGCATTATGTACAGCAAGCTCGTGTCGATTCCTGATTCCCTGATGTGGCGCTACTTTGAGCTGCTGAGCTTCCGCTCGATGGAAGAGATCAATAGCTTGAAGGCTGATTGCGAAGCGGGTGCAAACCCTCGCGATATCAAGATCAAGCTGGCCGAAGAGCTGGTCGCTCGTTTTCATGGCGAGGAAGCTGCGGCCAATGCGCATCGTTCTGCGGGCAACCGTATGAAGGAAGGCGAGCTGCCGGATGATCTGCCTGAGATATCGGTGGCTGCTGCCGAGGACATGCCGATCTCTGCGGTCCTTAATAAAGCAGGCCTGGTAAAGAACGCAGCAGTCGCTCGTGATCTGCTGGCTTCCGGTGGTGTACGTATAGATGGTGAGGTCGTGGATCGCAGCTTTGTATTCAAGCTGGGGGCTACCCATGTTTGTCAGGCCGGCAAGAAGGCTTTCGGACGCGTTACGCTGGTTTCCGAAGAAAGTTCAAAATAACGGTTGACGCCCTCTGTGAGGTGTCTATAATTCGCCCCACTTCCGGCGCAGACGGAAACGAAAAAGCCTTGTGGATCAATAGTTTGCAAGGTTTTGGAGTGAAGAGTCAGCGAGGAAGTAGGTCGGGTCTGGATTGATCG